>NZ_JAVREQ010000001.1:0-909481 GCF_031845485.1 Streptomyces hazeniae | reverse complement strand
CCCCGCCCCCTCTCGCCCCACCCCGGATCCCGCCGTCCTGGAACATCTGCGCGCGGCGCTGCGCGGACCGGTCACCGGCCCTGAGGATCCCGCGTACGACGGGGCGCGGCGGATCTACAACGCGATGATCGACCGGCGCCCCGCGGCCCTGGTCGGCTGCGCCGACGCCGGCGACGTGATCGCGGCCGTGAACCGTGTACGCGACGACGGCCTGGAACTCGCGGTGAAGGGCGGCGGCCACAGCGGCCCCGGCCTCTGCCTGGTCGACGGCGGTGTGACCCTCGACCTGTCACCGATGCGCTGGGTGCACGTCGACCCCGCGGCGCGGACCGCCCGTGTCGGCGGCGGCAGCCTGATCGGCGACCTCGACCACGCGGCCGGCGCGTTCGGCCTGGCGACGCCCGCGGGCATCGTGTCGACCACCGGCGTCGGCGGCCTGACGCTCGGCGGCGGCCACGGCTACCTGACCCGCAAGTACGGGCTGACCGTCGACAACCTGCTGGCCGTCGACATGGTGCTGGCCGACGGGAGCTTCGTCACGGCGAGCGAGACCGAGCACCCGGACCTCTTCTGGGCGGTGCGGGGCGGCGGCGGGAACTTCGGCGTCGCCACCGCGTTCACCTACCGCCTGCACCCCGTGGACGTCGTCGGCGTCGCGCTCACCATGTGGCCGGTGGAACGCACCGTCGAGGTCGTGAAGTGGTACCGCGAGTACCTGCCGCAGGCGCCCGACGACGTCTACGGCTTCCTCGCGGTGCTGTCCGTTCCGCCCGCCCCGCCCTTCCCGCCCGAGATCCACGGGCAGAAGATGTGCGGGATCATCTGGTGCTGGACGGGTGAACTCGACCGCCTGGAGGAGACGTTCAGCGTCGTGAACGAGGCCGGGCCGCCCGCGTTCCACTTCACCACACCCATGCCCTACCCCGTGCTCCAGTCGAGCTTCGACGCGGTGATCCCGCCCGGCATGCAGTGGTACTGGCGCGGCTCCTTCTTCGACGGCATCCCGGACGCCGCTGCCGAGGTGCACCGCCGGTACGGCGAGGCGCTGCCCACCGACCTGTCCACGATGCACCTCTACCCCGTCGACGGCGCCGCCGGCCGGGTGGGCGCGGACGAGACGCCGTGGAGCTACCGCCACGCGATCTGGTCCGGGATCTTCGGCGGAGTCGACCCGGACCCGGCCAACGCCGGGGTCGTGACGCGCTGGTGCCTGGACTACTGGGAGGAGATGCAGCCGTACTCGATGGGCGGCGGCTACGTGAACTTCGCCGGTGCCGACGAGCAGGCGGACCGGGTGCGTGCCACGTACCGGGACCACTACGACCGGCTCGCGGAGATCAAGCACGCCTACGACCCGTACAACCTCTTCCACGCCAACCAGAACATCCGCCCCGCCCCGCAGCGCCTGGCGGCCTGATCGGCCTCTTCGCCCGCCTGCGTGAGCAGCGGGCGCCCGGGTGGGGGAGACCCTGTGAATCCCGCCCCCCGGCGACCGCCGGCCGCCTCCAGCCGTTACGGTGGCCGGACCGAGCGGCCCCATGCCGGTCGTAGGGACGCCGAGGACGGGGAGTACGGATGCGGGTGCGCACACGGCGTACGGGTCGCCACACCCAGGCGGCGCGCGGAGCGCGGGCTGCCGCCGTCGCGCTGGTCCTCGCGGCCGGGCTCGCGGCCTGCGGCGACGACCCGCGGCCGCGGCCCCTGGAGCAGAGCGGCCCGGACGAGAAGACCGTGGCCCTGGTGAAGAAGACGAACGCGACCATGGCCGGCACCTCCTTCACCGCGTCCGGCACCAACAGCGCCTTCGGCGGCGCTGAACAGGAGATCACCTGGGACCCGGAACAGGGCTTCCACATGACCGTGCGCGCGGACGACGGCGAAGAGACCGACATGTACTGCCGGGAGGGGACGAGCTACATCAGCGCCCCCCTGCTGGTGGAGACCCTGGGGCAGCGCGGGCAGCAGGTCAGCCTCCCGGAGGGCCTCGCCGGGTCCTACGTCACGGTGCAGGGCAAGAGCTGCGACGCCTACTTCGCGGTACCGGAGTCCGCCGAACGCGCCCCGGGCCGGGACGCGACGGTCGACGGGCGGAAGTCCAGGGCGCTCGCGGTGCAGAGCCCGGGAGGCGCCGACGTCTACCACCTCGCCCGGTCCGGCGAGCCCCGCCTGCTGAAGTGGGACGCCGAGCTGGAGGGCATGGAGACGACCATGACCTACGGCGGATACGGGGAGCGGTACCCGGTCACCCTGCCGCCCGAGGACCGGCGGATCAGGATGACCGAATTCCAGGCCGCCGTCCTGGAGGCGGCCACGAAGCCGCCCGGAGACGGCTGACGCGGCTCACCGAGGCCCCGTGCCGACCGGGGGGCCGTTTCAGGGGCCGTCCGTCAGGCGTGGTCCACCAGCTCCGCGTGCCCCTTCATCCGTGCACAGTGGGCGCAGCAGAAGAAGTGGCCGTCGCTCTCCAGACCGTGCCCGAGGATGCGGCACTCGCAGTGCTCGCAGACCGGGGCCATCTTGTGGGCGGCGCACTCGAAGCAGTCGAAGACGTGCACCTCGCCGGCGGCACGCACCTCGAAGGACATCGCGTAGTCGTTGCCGCAGACCTCGCACATGGCCATGAATCTCACTCCTTCGGTTCGGGGTTCGCCACGGCAGCACAACGCACGCTGTCCCGGCCGTGCAACGCACACGGCCGGGGGCCGTGGCGAAATCACCTCTGCGGCGGGTGCCCCCGCCGGTCCGCGCGGAAACGGCGCCGCGCGCCGTCCCCGCGCGGACCTGTGCCACGCTGGGAGCGCGGCCCCTGACGGCGGCGGCCGGCGGCGCGGGCGGACGGGAGTGACGGACATGACGGAGCGCAAGCCACCGGGGCTCCCCTTCGAGTCCTGGGTGGACCGGCAGATCCGCGAGGCCGCCGAGCGCGGTGCCTTCGCGGACCTGCCCGGCGCGGGGAAGCCGCTGAGCGGGGAGGGCGCGCCGTACGACGAGATGTGGTGGGTGAAGGAGAAGATGCGCCGCGAGGGCGTCTCCTGCCTGCCGCCGTCGCTGGTGCTGCGCAAGGAGGCCGACGAGGAGTACGCGGCGGCGCTGCGCGCCCGTACCGAGGAGGAGGTGCGGCGGCGCGTCGCGGCGCTCAACGACCGCCTTCGCCGGGCCGTGCTGGACGGCGTGACCGGCCCCACCGTCAGCCTCGCGCAGTACGACGTCGACGACGTCGTCCGGGAATGGCGGGCCGGCGGCTGACGGCCCTCTACGGTGACGGCATGAGTGACCAGCGCAGGCCGTCGCCCCTGACCATCCGCATCGGCCACGACGAGCTCGTCGTGCGCCGTCGCTACGAGACCGCGAGCATCCTCAACGACGTGTGCATCGCCCTGTGGTTCGTGGCGGGCAGCGTGATGTTCTTCTACGCGTCCTGGGCCGTCCTGGGCACCTGGTGCTTCCTGCTGGGCAGCCTCCAGCTGCTGGTCCGGCCCGGTATCCGGCTCACCCGCCAGCTCCACCTGCAGCGCGTGCGGGGCCGGCGGGCGCAGCCCGTGTCGGCGGGGGCGGAGTCCGCCCAGGACTACTGACCGCGTGCCGCGACCGGCGCTCTCCGTGTCCCTCGCGCCGTCCCTGCCCTCCGTCAGCGGCCACCTCCGGCCACACGTGGTGTCACCGTGGGGTCATGAATGGTACCGTTCTGGTATGGCGATGAACTTGCGACTTCCGGACGAGCTGCAGGCGGAACTCAAGGAGCGGGCGGAGGCGGAGGGCCGCAGCATGCATGCCGTGGCCGTCAGGGCGATAGAGCGCTATCTCGCCGACGGGGCGGACCGGGAGACGGTGCGGAAGCTCGGTGCGAAGTACGCGTCGGCTCAGGCCGACCTTCTGCGGCGCCTGGGGGAGTAGCGCGTGAAGTACATCACGGTCCAGGAGGCCCTGGATCTCGCACAGCTTGCCTGTGGTGAACAGGATGTCGCGGTTCGCGACCTCGGACTTCTCGGCTCGGCGCTGCATCGGCCCCAGTCCCAGATGTTCGGAGTGGAGGCGTACCCGGAGCTGTTCGAGAAGGCGGCGTCGCTCCTGCAGTCCATTGTGGCCAACCACCCTTTGGTGGACGGCAACAAGCGCGCGGGGTGGATGTGCGCCGTGGTCTTTCTCGATCTCCACGGCTTCGACATGGTCGCTGTCGACCAGGGCGAGGCCTACGATCTGGTGATCGACATCGCGGCAGGCAAAGTGGAGGACGTCGCGCTCATCGCCGGGCGGTTGCGTGCGCTGCACGCAGGGCAGGCGTGACCGAACCGGAGACTCGGCTTGAGCGAAGAGCTCAAAAATCTGCTTATGTGTGAAGCGTGTTCGATTCGCGGTTGCTGAGGACCTTCGACGAGGTCGTGCGGGCCGGGTCGTACTCGGCGGCCGCGCGGGCCCTCGGGTACACGCAGCCCGCGATCACCCAGCAGATGAAGGCGCTGGAACGTTCCGTCGGCACGCCGCTGTTCGTGCGGGTCGGCCGGCGGATGCGGCTCACCGAGGCGGGGGAGGCGCTGGCCCGGCACGCCGGGATCATCCTGGAGAACCTGTCCGTCGCGCAGGAGCAGATGACCGCACTGACCCGGCTGCACTCCGGGCGGGTGCGGGTGTGCTCGTTCCCCAGCGCGGGCGCCACCCTGGTGCCGGAGGCGCTCGCCCGGCTGGCGACGGACAGCCCCGGCGTGCGCGTGGAGCTCCAGGAGAGCGAGCCGCCGGAGTCGCTGGAGCGCGTGGTGCGCGGCGAGGCGGACATCACCCTCGCCTTCACCTACCCCGGCCTGCGCGAACAGGTCCCCGAGGAACTGGTGGAGATCCCGCTGCTGGAGGACCAGCTCACCGTGGTGATGCCCGCCGGGCACGCCATGGCGCAGCGGCGCGCGGTGAAGCTGGAGGACCTCGCGGAGGAGCGGTGGATCGCCGGCTGCCTGCGCTGCCGCACCAACTTCCTGCACGAGTGCGCGGAGTTGGGCTTCGCGCCGGACATCGTCTTCACCACCGACGACATCCTCGTGGTGCAGTCCCTCGTCGCCAAGGGGCTCGGCATCGCGATGATGCCCGGGCTGGTGCTGTCGTTCCTGGTGCACGACCGGGTCGCCGGCCGCGCGCTGGACCCGGCCTCGCGGCGGCAGGTCTCCGCGTACGTGCTGCGGGAGCACCTGAGCATCCCGGCCACCGCGATGGTGCTGGACGAGCTGAAGGCCGTCGCCGCCGACCGTGTCGGGTGCTGACGGCGCCGGCCCGTCCCGGTCCCGCACGGCCCTGCCCCGCCTTGTGTGCCCGCCCATAACGCGGGCTTGGCGGGGGCCCAAGCAATCGTCGTTGGACGCGGTCCGGGCGGCGGCGCCACGCTGCTGAGCATGGCCCCGACGGACATCCGCGCCGATGCGCGCAGCACCACGACACGCAGAACGACGGAGCGCATGGCCGCCCTCGTGGCGGACGTGCGCGCGGCCGTGGGCCGGGGACTCCCCCCGGACGCCACGGCGTACCTGGTCGGCGAGAAGGTCGCCCCGCACCTGGGCGCCGCCGACCTGCTCACCCCGTGGCAGCGGGAGGGCGACCCGGACCACTACCGGCAGCACCTGCTGCACGCCGAGCAGGACGGCAGCTTCTCCGTCGTCGGCCTGGTGTGGCTGCCCGGCCAGCGGACCGCCGTGCACGACCACGTCTCGTGGTGCGTGACCGGCGTCCACGAGGGCGAGGAGCACGAGCGCCGGTACCGGCTGGTGCCCGCCGGCGGGCCGGGGGAACCGGCCCGGCTGGTCGCCACCGAGGACGTGGTCAACCCCCGGGGTGCGGTCTGCGGGTTCGCGCCGCCCGGCGACATCCACCGGGTGTGGAACGGCTGCGACGACACCGCGATATCCCTGCACGTCTACGGCGCCGACATCTCCCGCCTGGGCACCAGCGTCCGCCGCGTCTACGACGTGCCGGCCGACCGCTGATGGCCCTGCTCGGGGCACGGCTCGGTGCGCGGCACGAGGCCGTTGCCGAGGACCACCCGGCGCGTGGCGAGGACAGCGGGGGAGGGGCCGGGCCGCTGCCCGGACTCGCCCTCGCCGCCGCCGGGGTCGCGGCCGCCTGGGGCGTCCACCTGCTGGTGCCGGCGGTACCGGTGCTCAGCGCCGCCATTGTGCTCGGCGTCCTCGCCGCGCACCTGCCCGGCGTGCGCCCGTTCGTCCGCGGGGCCTGCCGCCCCGGCCTGACGCTGGCCGGCAAGCGGCTGATGCGGATCGGCGTCGTGCTGCTCGGTCTCCGGCTCGGACTCGGCGACGTGCTCGGACTGGGCGGGGACACCGTCGCCATGGTCGTCGCCGTCGTCGCCGCCACCTTCTGCGGCACGGTCTGGCTCGGCCGCCGCCTCGGCCTGCCCGGCGACCAGCCCCTGCTGATCGCCACCGGCTACTCCATCTGCGGGGCGTCCGCGATCGGCGCCGTCGGCGAGGTGCGCCGGAGCGAGGAACGGGACGTCGCCACGTCGGTCGCCCTGGTCACGCTGTGCGGGACGCTGGCGATCGGCGTCCTGCCGCTGCTGCAGGGCCCGTTGGGGCTGGACGCCGTCCAGTTCGGCCGTTGGGTCGGCGCCGGGGTGCACGACGTGGGTCAGGTCGTCGCCACCGCGCAGACCGCCGGACCGGCGGCGCTGGAGGAGGCGGTGCTGGTCAAGCTGCTGCGCGTGGCCCTGCTGGCACCGCTGGTCGCCCTGGTGGCGCTGGGCGCGCTGCGGGGTGCCCGTGGCGGGCGGGCCGCCCGTCGCGCGGGGGAGGCCCGGAGGACCCGGACCGCCCGCCGGGCCCGGGGCGAACGGCCGCCGCTGGTCCCGCTGTTCGTCCTCGGTTTCCTGGCCATGGTCGCTCTCCGCACCACCGGGCTGGTGCCCGGCACCGCCCTGCACGCGGCGGATCTGGCGAAGGAGGTGCTGCTCGCCGCAGCGTTGTTCGGCCTCGGCAGTGCCGTGCACCTGCCCACGCTGGCCCGCACCGGCCCCCGTGTCGCGGCGCTCGGCCTCGGCGCCTGGCTCGTGATCGGTGCGGCCTCCTACGGCGGGGTGCTGCTCACCACCTAGTGCCGTGGTGGGCTCCCACCCGCAGGCGGCCGTCCGGCGGTGTGACCTGGATCCCACCTGAGGGGGACCCGCCGGTGTCCGCGGCATACCGCCGTCGCGTCGCCGGTACGCTGACGCGGTCGCTCCGGCAGCGTGCGAGACAGCGCCGGACGACGACCAGCCCGCGACCGCGACCCGCGACGAGGACCGTGTCTACCACCACCTCCAGCCACCACCTGTCCCCGGCCTTCCCCGGCCGCGCCCCCTGGGGCACGGCCAACAAGCTGCGCGCCTGGCAGCAGGGGGCCATGGACGCGTACTTGCAGGCCCAGCCCCGGGACTTCCTCGCGGTCGCCACTCCCGGCGCCGGGAAGACCACCTTCGCGCTCACCCTCGCGTCGTGGCTGCTGCACCACCACGTGGTGCAGCAGGTGGTCGTCGTCGCGCCCACCGAGCACCTGAAGAAGCAGTGGGCGGACGCGGCCGCGCGCATAGGCATCAAGCTCGACCCCGAGTACAGCGCCGGTCCGCTCGGCAAGGAGTACGACGGCATCGCGCTCACGTACGCGGGCGTCGGTGTCCGGCCCATGCTGCACCGCAATCGCGTCGAACAGCGCAAGACCCTGGTGATCCTCGACGAGATCCACCACGCCGGCGACAGCCGCTCCTGGGGCGAGGCCTGCCTGGAGGCGTTCGAGCCCGCGACCCGCCGACTGGCGCTCACCGGCACGCCCTTCCGCTCCGACACCAACCCGATTCCGTTCGTCGGCTACGCGGAGGGGAACGACGGCATCCGCCGCTCGGTCGCGGACTACACCTACGGCTACGGCAGTGCGCTGGGCGACGGCGTCGTCCGGCCCGTCATCTTCCTCTCCTACAGCGGCAACATGCGCTGGCGCACCAAGGCGGGCGACGAGATCGCGGCGCGGCTCGGCGAACCCATGACCAAGGACGCGATCTCGCAGGCCTGGCGTACGGCGCTGGACCCGCGCGGAGAGTGGATGCCCGCCGTGCTCCGCGCTGCCGACCAGCGGCTCACCGAGGTCCGCAAGGCGATCCCCGACGCCGGCGGGCTGGTCATCGCAGCCGACCAGGACTCCGCCCGCGCGTACGCGAAGCTGCTTCGCGAGATCACCGGGCGCGGCGCCACCGTCGTGCTCTCCGACGATGCGGGCGCGTCGCAGCGCATCGAGGACTTCCGCGGCAGCGAGGACCGCTGGATGGTCGCCGTCCGCATGGTGTCCGAGGGCGTCGACGTGCCGCGGCTCGCGGTCGGGGTCTACGCCACGACGATCTCCACGCCGCTGTTCTTCGCGCAGGCCGTGGGCCGTTTCGTGCGGTCGAGGAGGCGGGGCGAGACCGCGTCCGTCTTCCTGCCGACGATTCCGATGCTCATGACGTTCGCCCACGAGATGGAGGTCGAACGCGACCACGTCCTGGACAAGCCGAAGAAGGACGGCGACGACGCCGACCCGTACGCCGAGGAGGCGGACCTCCTTGCGGAGGCCGAGCGGCAACAGGACGAGGACACCGGCGACCAGGACCAACTGCCCTTCGAGGCACTGGAGTCGGACGCCGTCTTCGACCGCGTGATGTATGACGGCGCCGAGTTCGGCATGCAGGCGCATCCGGGCAGCGAGGAGGAGCAGGACTACCTGGGCATCCCGGGCCTCCTCGAACCGGACCAGGTGCAGATGCTGCTCCAGAAGCGGCAGGCGCGGCAGATCTCGCACAGCCGGAAGAAGCCGGACGAGGAGGCGGACCTCCTCGAACTGCCCGCGGACCGGCGGCCCGTCGTCAGCCACCGGGAGATGATGGAGCTGCGGCGCGAACTCAACTCGCTGGTCGGCGCGTACTCCCACCAGAGCGGGAAACCGCACGGCGTCATCCACACCGAGCTGCGGCGTTCCTGCGGAGGACCGCCGGCGGCGGAGTCCACGGCGAACCAGCTGCAGCAGCGCATCGCGAAGGTGCGCGAGTGGGCCACCCGCATGCGCTGACGCGCGGCGTCGCACTCCTCCCCGTCTCTGTCCGTCCCCTGCGGGGACGGGACCGTGCGGGCGCGCCGACAGAGGCCGCGCGCCCGGCATAAAAGGTGTAAAACGGACGACCTGTGCCCGGATTCTGGACGGACCCTTCCGGTGAGCGGGTATCCGGAGCTAGGTTTCCGCTCACGCACACGCCCCGTGGCAGCGTCGCCTCGGAGCGCAGCCGGTGCCGAAGTGCGTGCTGACCAGTGCCACTGCCGCCGGCAGCACTCTGCGTGGACGAGCGAAGCCGCCGACGGACGCCGGTGACCCGCCCCTCCCCGCGTGCGGCTGCCGCGCCAGAGAACACCAGAAGGGGGCGTCGTGACCGCGGAGACCTCGCAGACGCTCGACAGAGGGCTCAGAGTGCTGAAGCTCCTCGCCGACACCGACCACGGCCTCACCGTGACCGAGCTGTCCAACAAGCTCGGCGTCAACCGGACCGTCGTGTACCGACTCCTGGCCACCCTCGAGCAGCACGCCCTGGTGCGGCGCGACCTCGGCGGGCGGGCCCGCGTGGGCCTGGGGGTGCTGCGGCTGGGCCGCCAGGTGCACCCGTTGGTGCGGGAGGCCGCACTGCCCGCGCTGCGCTCCCTCGCCGAGGACGTGGGCGCCACCGCGCATCTCACCCTCGTCGACGGCAACGACGCGCTCGCCGTCGCCGTCGTCGAGCCCAGCTGGACGGACTACCACGTCGCCTACCGGCCCGGCTTCCGTCACTCCCTGGACCGCGGGGCGGCGGGGCGGGCCATCCTGGCCGGGCGCGGCCCGGACGCCGAACTGGGCCCCGGCTACATCCTCACCCACGGCGAACTGGAGGCGGGCGCGAGCGGCGCCGCCGCGCCGATGCTGGGAGTGACCGGCATCGAGGGCAGCGTGGGCGTCGTGATGCTGACGGACTCCGTGCCGACGCAGGTCGGCGACCGCGTGGTGCACGCGGCCCAGGAGGTCGCCGACGCCCTGCGCTGAGCAGGCGCGCGTCCCGCGACCGGACGTGCGTCCCGCTGCGGCCCGACGCCCTGCGCCGACCGCCCGGGCGGTGAACTAGATTCACCCCATGCCCTCCCTCAGCCACCTCCTCCGCTCGCGGCGCCGGGTGCTGGCGCTGAGCGCGGTGCCCGTCGCCGCGCTGCTCGCCGTCACGGCCCTCGCCCCGCTGCCGTTCTCCGTCGCCCAGCCCGGCATCACGGCGAACGTGCTGGGGTCGTACCAGGGCGAGCGGGTGATCACGGTCGGCGGCGCGGAACCGCGCCGCACCGAGGGGGAGCTGCTGATGACGACGATCGCGGCCACCTCGCCGGACACCACCGTGCGTCTGCCGGACGTGGTGCGCAGCTGGTTCGCCACCGACCGCGCCGTGATGCCGCGCGACTCCGTGTATCCGGTCGGCGACACCCCGGAGGAGATCCGCGAGCACACCTCGGCGCAGATGGAGCAGTCGCAGAACGAGGCCGTCACCGCCGCACTGAACGAGCTGAACCGGTCGCCGGACGGAGTCGAGGTCGACCTGCGGCTGGAGGACGTCGGCGGCCCGAGCGCCGGGCTGCTGTTCACTCTCGGGGTGATCGCCACGCTGGACGGCGACGGCCGCGGCGGCAGCCTGACGGGCGGCCGCACGATCGCGGGCACCGGCACCATCGACGCCGACGGCGACGTCGGCCCGGTCGGGGGCGTCCCGCTGAAGACGCAGGCCGCCGCCCGGGACGGCGCGACGGTCTTCCTGGTCCCCGAGGCGGAGTGCGACGACGCCCGCGTCGACCTGCCCGAAGGGCTGCGCCTGATCCCCGTCGGCGACCTCGACGGCGCCCTCGACGCGCTGGAGGCCCTCGCCGACGGCGAGTCCGTGCCCACCTGCTCCGCGTGACCGCGTGGCCGCCTCACCGGGCAGCTCCGCTCGCCGGTCCGTTCCGACGGGCGGACCCCTCAGAACAGCTTGCCGGGGTTGAGCAGGTCCAGCGGGTCGAAGACCTGCTTGATGCCGCGCTGCATCTCCAGCCCGACGGGGCCGAGTTCGCGGGCGAGCCAGTCCTTCTTCAGCACGCCGACGCCGTGCTCGCCGGTGATGGTGCCGCCCAGTTCCAGCCCCAGGGCCATGATGTCGTCGAACGACTCCCGGGCGCGCCGCGCCTCGTCCTCGTCGGTGGGGTCGAAGCAGACCAGGGGGTGTGCGTTGCCGTCGCCGGCGTGCGCGCACGAGCCCACGGTCAGGCCGTACTCGGCGCCGATCTTCTGCGCGCCGTCCAGGAGTTCGGCCAGCCGGGCGCGCGGCACGCACACGTCGTCGATCAGCGTGGTGCCGGTGATCTTCTCCAGCGCGACGAGGGCGAGCCGCCGCGCCTGGAGGAGTAGTTCGGACTCGGCGACGGTGTCGGCGGGCACCACCTCCGTCGCGCCGGCGGTCGTGCAGACCTCGCCGACGGCGGCCAGGTCGGCGGACGGGTCGGGGGTGTCGAAGCCGGCCAGCAGCAGCGCCTCGGTGGACTCCGGGAGGCCCATCTGGGCCATCGCGTTGACCGCGCGCAGCGTGGTGCGGTCCATGATCTCCAGCAGCGAGGGCGCGTGACCGCGCTCCATGATCCGGCAGACCGCGTCCCCGGCCGCCGCCATGGTGGGGAACTCGGCGGCCAGCACGAGCTGCCGCGGCGGCTGGGGGCGCAGTGCCAGCACGGCCCGTACGACGATGCCGAGGCTGCCCTCGGAGCCCACGAACAGCCGGGTCAGGTCGTATCCGGCGACGCCCTTGGCGGTGCGGCGTCCGGTGGTCATCAGCCGTCCGTCCGCGAGCACCACCTCCAGTCCCAGCACGTACTCCGCCGTCACGCCGTACTTCACGCAGCACAGGCCGCCGGAGCCGGTGCCGATGTTGCCGCCGATCGTGCACTGTTCCCAACTGGAGGGGTCCGGCGGGTAGTAGAGGCCGTGCTCGCCCACCGCGCGGGACAGCACGGCGTTCACCACGCCGGGTTCGACGACGGCGATCCGCTCGACCGGGTCGATCTCCAGGATGCGGTCCATGCGGGTCAGCGACAGCACGATGCAGCCCTCGGTGGCGTTGGCCGCGCCGGACAGGCCGGTACGGGCGCCCTGCGGCACCACCGGCACCCGTAGCGCGGTGGCCGTCCGCATCACGTGCTGGACGTGCTCGACCGTCCGCGGCAGCACGACCACCGCGGGGGCGCCCGCGTCGCAGAAGCTCGCCATGTCGTGGGCGTAGGACCGGGCGACGTCGGGGTCGGTGACCACCGCTTCGGCGGGGAGTCCGTCCCGGAGCCGTTCGCTGAGGGCGCTCATACCCGAAGCGTCGCACTCGTGTGCGGTCGCGGCAACGACGCCGCCGGAGACCGCCGGAACCGCCGCGGCGGCACGACGGCGGGGCCCGGACCGTTCGCCACGGTCCGGGCCCCGCCCGCGTCTCCGCTTCCCCTTCGGGCCGCGGTCACGTCGGCTCAGAGGTTGCCGCGCTTCTCCTGCTCGCGCTCGATGGCCTCGAAGAGGGCCTTGAAGTTGCCCTTGCCGAAGCCCATGGAGCCGTGGCGCTCGATCATCTCGAAGAAGACGGTCGGGCGGTCCTGGACCGGCTTGGTGAAGATCTGGAGCAGGTAGCCGTCCTCGTCGCGGTCGGCGAGGATCTTCAGCTCGCGCAGCTCGTCGATCGGCACGCGGGTGTCGCCGACCCACTCGCCGAGGGTGTCGTAGTACGAGTCCGGCACGTTCAGGAACTCGACGCCCGCCGCACGCATGGTGCGCACGGTGGAGACGATGTCGTTGGTGGCCAGCGCGATGTGCTGCACGCCGGGGCCGCCGTAGAACTCCAGGTACTCGTCGATCTGCGACTTCTTCTTCGCGATCGCCGGCTCGTTGATCGGGAACTTCACCTTCTTGGTGCCGTCCGCGACCACCTTGGACATCAGCGCCGAGTACTCGGTCGCGATGTCGTCGCCCACGAACTCCTTCATGTTCGTGAAGCCCATGACCTTGTTGTAGAACGCGACCCACTCGTTCATCCGGCCGAGCTCGACGTTGCCCACGCAGTGGTCGATGGCCTGGAAGGTGCGCTTGGCCGGCGGGGCGACGATCGGGGCGGCCTCGACGAAACCGGGCAGGTAGACGCCCTGGTAGCCCTTGCGCTCGACCAGGGTGTGCCGGGTCTTGCCGTAGGTGCGGATGGCGGCGAGGACCACGACCCCGTTCTCGTCCTTGACCTCGTAGGGCTCCTCCATGCCGGTGGCGCCGTGCTCGACCGCGTACGCGTAGGCGGCCCGGGCGTCCGGCACCTCGATGGCCAGGTCGATCACGCCGTCGCCGTGCTCGGCGACGTGCTCGGCGAGGAACCGGCCGTGGTCGGTGGCCGGCTTGATGACCGAGGTGAGGACGAAGCGGGCGCCGCCCGACTCCAGCACGTAGGAGGCGGTCTCGCGGTTGCCGTGCTCCGGCCCGGAGTACGCCACCAGCTTCATGCCGAAGGCGGAGGAGTAGAAGTGGGCGGCCTGCTTGGCGTTGCCGACGGCGAAGACGACCGCGTCCATGCCGTTCACCGGGAAGGGGTCGGCCTGCCGGGCGGTGTTCGGGGTTGCATGCGTGGTCTCAGTCATGTGCGAAAGCGTCCCGCTGATCCACAAGGTGCGCAATAGTTCACGCAATCACTGAACAACATGTACAGTCGAACGGCGGTATCAGTCGCGTATCTGTACACGATGCGCAGTGCGAGGAGGGTCATGGCGATCGACGCGCTGGACGGACGCTTGCTGGAACTGCTCGCCGAGGAACCCCGCATCGGCGTGCTGGAGGCCTCCCGCCGGCTCGGCGTCGCCCGCGGCACGGTGCAGGCCCGGCTGGACAGGCTGCAGTCCACCGGAGTGATCCGCGGCTTCGGCCCGGACGTCGACCCGGCCGCCGTGGGCTATCCCGTGACCGCCTTCGCCACCCTGGAGATCCGCCAGGGGCAGGGCGCCGACGTGCGGGCCCACCTCGCCACCGTCCCCGAGGTGCTCGAGCTGCACACCACCACCGGGCACGGCGACATGCTGTGCCGCCTGGTGGCCCAGTCCAACGCGGACCTCCAGCGCGTCATCGACCGGGTGGTGGGTATCGAGGGCATCGTGCGCGCCTCCACCGCGATCGTGATGGAGAACCCGGTGCCGCTGCGCATCGTCCCGCTCGTCCGCCAGGCCGCCTCCGGAGGACCGGAGACGGCGCCCGCGGGCTGAGCCGGCCGCCCGGCGTCCGCCGCGCGGCTCACGACTCCGGGGAGAGCAGCGCCTCCAGGCCCTGTTCGAGACCCAGCCGTTCCCCCTCAGAACCCGTCGGCACCGCACGCAGCGTCCGCTCCAGCCAGGCCGAGACCACGTGCGCCGGCGCCTCCAGCAGCGCGTCGCCGTCCGGCGACGACAGGGCCAGGCACACCACCTGCCTGCCGTCGGCCCGCGTCGGCCACACCCGTACGTCGCCCCGGCCGCACGGCCGGAACAGGCCCTCGATCAGCAGCTCGCGGGCGAACGTCCAGTGGACCGGTGCGTCGGAGTGGATGTGGAAGGAGACGTGCACCGCGAACGGGTCGTCGGTGCGGTAGCGCAGCCGGGCGGGCACCGTGGCGCCGTCGTCCGGCGACAGCACCAGCCGCAGGTCGAGTTCCCGTTCGATCGTCGCTTCCCTGTCGTCCCTGTC
Organism: Streptomyces hazeniae; assembly: GCF_031845485.1. Taxonomy (NCBI): domain Bacteria; kingdom Bacillati; phylum Actinomycetota; class Actinomycetes; order Kitasatosporales; family Streptomycetaceae; genus Streptomyces; species Streptomyces hazeniae. The sequence continues at coordinate 894,727 of NZ_JAVREQ010000001.1, read as the reverse complement.
GTCCATGTCGTCTGCTCCCTCTCTCACGCCTGGCGGTGGCGGCCTCCTCCGGCGGCGACCGTACGAAGCCCGCACTGATGAGAGGACGTGGAGCGCGTATCGTTACGCGACTTCGGCGAGAAATCTCGAGATTCGCCCGGAAGACTTCCGCCGGAACGTTCACACGTCCATGAGGGCGGGGCCACGCCGTCGGCGGCTTCTGGTAGATGTGGACTCCGCGCAACGCCGTTCACGCACGCACGCGCGCGCGTGGACGAAGTCGCCGCCCACGTCCACATACCGCCAGATCGGTCGAAGAGATACGGGACCCGGACAGATGAGTGCCCCCTCCGCAGGATCCGCCAACGGCAGCCCGGTGCCGGGCTACTACCCGGATCCCTCCATCCCCGGGTACATCCGCTACTGGAACGGCACCGCCTGGGTGGCGGGCACCAGCCGGCCCGCGCCGGGGCCGGGCGAGCCCGCGCCCGCCCCGCCCGCCGAGACCGGCGGGAACGTTCCGGCCCCGCGCGGCGCCGAACCCGAGCCGGAGGCGCCGGACGAGGACGAGGACGACAGCGACGAGATCGACCTCGGCCGTGCGAGCAGCGGCTCCTCGGCGCTGCCCGAGGTGCGTCGCCGTGGCGAGGTCGCCGCGCCCGGACCGGACGCGGCGCCGTACGCCGACTGGAACGACCCGCGCCGCCTGCACGGCAACCAGCCGGAGGCCGCCACGGCCTGGCAGGCCGACCCCGGCCGGCAGTCCGGGTTCGGCGCCGACCAGCAGGACCTCTCCTGGGGGGCGCCGCAGGAGTCCGCGCAGTCCGCGCAGTCCGCGCACGGCGGCGGGCAGGACCCGCGCGCCGCGTGGGAGGCGCAGGAGCAGACCGGGGGAACGCCGCCTCCGGCCGGGAGCGGGGGCCAAGCGGCTCCCGACCACACCGTGGGCATCCGGATGCCGCGCCCCCAGCAGGAGGAGGGCGCCCGCCCCGCGGCCCAGCCGGAGCACACCGTCGGCCTGCGTCGTTCCGACGTCTTCCAGTACGGCGCTGCCGCGGACGCCGCCCGGCAGGCGGCCCCGGCCGAGAGCCACCCCCCGCAGCAGCACCAGCACCAGCACCAGCCGCAGCACCCCCACCCCCAGCACCAGGCCCCTGCGTACGAGCAGGTCCAGCAACAGGCCCCGCACGCGCAGCAGCAGGCCCAGCAGACCCAGGCGTACCAGGCGCCGCACGCGCAGCAGAGTGTCCCGCAGCAGTACGGCGGCCAGGCCCCGCAGACCCAGCACGCCCCGCAGGGTGCGGAACGGCCGCCCTGGGAGCAGCAGTCCGGCGGGGCCGCGTCCGGCCAGGACGGCGTCGCGCCCTGGCGGCCCCCGGCGGCCAACCCGTTCGCCGACGCGGTGCAGGAGGCCCGGCCCGCGGGCCTGGGCAAACGGCTCGGCGCACGGATCGTCGACGGGCTCGTGGTCTCCGCCGTGACGGGCGCCGTCGCGTTCCCCTTCGTCGGCAGGGCGACCGAGCACATCCAGGACAAGATCGAGGCCACCAACCAGGCCGGCGTCACCCGCACCGTCTGGCTGATCGACGGCACCACCGGCGTCCACCTCGCCGTCGTGCTGGGCGCCTTCCTGCTGTTCGGCCTGCTGTACGAGGCGCTGCCCACCGCGAAGTGGGGCCGCACGGCGGGCAAGAAGCTGTTCGGTCTCCAGGTGCTCGACGTCGAAGGGCAGGACACCCCGGGCACGGGGGCGGCGCTGCGGCGCTGGCTGACGTACAGCCTGCTGTCGCTGGTGGTGCTCGGCGTGGTGAACGTGCTGTGGTGCCTCTTCGACCGGCCCTGGCGGCAGTGCTGGCACGACAAGGCGGCGCGCACCTTCGTCGCCGACCGCTGACGCCCGGCGGGCCGGAGGCGTCTGCTGCGGGTGCCGCCGGCGAACGGCCCGCCATCCCTTCGGAGGAGCGCGGTACCCCCGAACGGCCACGCGCCGGATGCGGAGGCGTCCGGCGCGGGGTCGACTCGTGCCATGAGCACGGAGCAGCCGGAGAACGACCCCTTCCGCAAGAGGCCGCAGCCGGACGAGCCGGGGTCCGGCGGTCCGCCCCCCGGTGAGCAGTCTCCCGGCGAACCTCCGCCCGAGCGGCCGCCCCCGCCGCCACCCGGCGGCGCCGGCGGCCCGTACGCGTCGCCGCAGGGCGCGCCGCCGCCGGGGGCTCCGTACAGCGATTCCTACGGCGGCGCCGGCGCCGACCCCCTCGCCGGCATGCCGCCGCTCGGCTCGCGCGGTAGACGCCTGCTCGCCCGCATCGTCGACGCCCTGATCGTCGGTATCCCGGTCGGCATCGTCTCCGGGCTCGTGTCCGGCTTCGACTCCTACGACGACGCGGGTGCGCAGTACTGGCAGGGCGGCTTCTACACGCTGGTGTACTTCCTCTACGAGGGTCTGATGCTGACGCGTTCGGGCCAGACGGTCGGGAAGAAGCTGATGAAGATCCGGGTGGCGGTGCTCCAGAACGGTGCGGCGCCGCACGGTACGCCCGGCTGGGTGCGTGCGGCGGTCTACAGCATTCCCGCGCTGGTGCCCTGTCTGGGCTTCCTCTTCTGGCTGATCAACGTCCTGTACTGCACCTGGGACAAGCCCTACCACCAGTGTCTGCACGACAAGGCGGCCAAGACCGTCGTGGTCGTCGCGGACTGACGTGGCGGGCGGGCGTCACCGGCGCAGCGAGGCGGGCGTCCGGTGGGCCGGCTCGGAGCGGGCGGCGGTCCGCTCGGGAACGTGAGCCCGAGCGGCAGCGGGAACCGTACGGGCGGGCACGGAACGGCCCGACGGGGTGCGGGCCGCGGCCGTGCAGGAGACCAGGAGGCCGAGGCTCAGGGCGGCGACGGCGATGACCACGATGCCCGTTCCCGAACGGGTCTGGGAGAGGAGCAGCATGGCGAGGGTCGCGAGAACGACCGTGAGGGCACCGTAGGCGAACTGTGCGGCAGTCGGGCGCGGCATGGCGTGTCCGTCCTGAGGGGGAGAGCGTGGTCGGGGTCCGTCCGGGCCGCCCGGCGAACGCCCCTTCGGCCCGAAGTGCGTGCCACAGAACGGCTCCTACGGCGAGATGCCCGTCCGGCACCCCGGCGAAGCATGACCTCGGTCACGCCGCGGTGCACGAGGGGCGCACGGGCGCACGGCTGTCCCAGTGTCTCGTCCATGCCAACACAGAGCACAGCAACCTACTGTGCGGTCGATAACGATTCAAGGGCTGTCTTTTTCCGCGATACTCCGGTCGAATACCGTCGTCAAGTCTCAGCGCTTGCAGGGGAGGACACAAGCAAGTGAACAGCAGACGGAGATCCACAAGATCGAGGTCGGCTGCCCTGGTCACCACGGTTGCCGCGCTCGGCGCGGCCGTTCTGATGCCAGCCACATCGGCTCAGGCACAGCCGGAAGCCAACCCGGACGCCCAGAGCAAGCCGGCCAAGGTCGAGGGGCATGAGCACCCGCACAACCTGGACGGTCCGTTCAGCAAGCAGCAGCGCCAGAGCAAGCAGGTCGCCCTGGAGAAGCTGGCCGCCGGGGAGGGCGACAAGGGTAAGGCCGAGACCTTCCAGCGCAACGGCTCCCGGGTCATGAAGCTCGACGACAACAAGTACGTCGAGCTCCAGCGGGAGAAGACCGACAAGATCTTCACCGTGCTCATCGAGTTCGGTGACAAGGTCGACCCGGAGTACGGCGGCGAAGCCGGCCCCGTGCACAACGAGATCGCCGAGCCGGACCGGTCGAAGGACAACTCCACCTACTGGCAGGAGGACTTCGACCAGAAGCACTTCGAGGACATCTACTTCGGCGAGGGCGAAGGCTCCCTGAAGAGCTTCTACGAGAAGCAGTCCTCGGGCCGCTATTCGGTCGAGGGCCACGTCTCGGACTGGGTCAAGGTCGAGTACAACGAGGCCCGCTACGGCTCCAACTACTGCGGCGACACCACCTGCTCCACGGTGTGGGACGCGATCAAGCACGGCGTCACCGCCTGGGTCGAGGGCCAGAAGGCCTCCGGCAAGACGGACGCCGAGATCGCGGACATGCTCGCCGAGTACGACAAGTGGGACCGTTACGACTTCGACGGTGACGGCAACTTCAACGAGCGTGACGGCTACATCGACCACTTCCAGTGGGTTCACGCCGGTGAGGACGAGTCGGCCGGCGGCGGCGCGCAGGGCGAGAACGCCATCTGGGCGCACCGCTGGTACGCCTACGGCCACGACGTCGGCAGCACCGGCCCCGAGTACAACCAGGCCGGCGGCACCCAGATCGGCGACACCGGCATCTGGGTGGGCGACTACACCGTCCAGCCGGAGAACGGCGGCCTCGGCGTCTTCGCGCACGAGTACGGTCACGACCTCGGTCTGCCGGACCACTACGACACCTCCGGCACCGGCGAGAACTCGGTCGGTTTCTGGTCCCTGATGTCGTCGGGTTCCTGGCTGAACAAGGGCGAGGACTCGATCGGCGACTGGGCCGGCGACCTGAACGCCTGGGACAAGTTCCAGCTGGGCTGGCTGGACTACGAGACCGCGAAGGCGGCCACGAAGTCCACCCACAAGCTGGGCGTGCACAACTACAACACCAAGAACCCGCAGGCGCTGATCGTCGAACTCCCGGACAAGGAGAAGACGACCACCATCGTGAAGCCCGCCGAGGGCAGCATGCAGTGGTGGAGCGGCAGCGGTGACGACCTGAGCAACACGCTCACCCGCAGTGTCGACCTGACCGGGAAGACCAGCGCTTCGCTGGACTTCAAGGGCTGGTACGACATCGAGGCCAACTACGACTACCTCTACACCGAGGTGTCGACGGACGGCGGCGAGAACTGGACGGTGCTGGACGGCACCGTCGACGGTGAGCCGATCCCGCGGGACGGCGGCGACCGTCCGGCGCTGCACGGTCAGTCGGGCGCGTACAAGGACCTCGCGTACTCCCTCGACGCCTTTGCAGGCCAGAAGTTCGACCTTCGCTTCCGTTACCAGACGGACGGCGGCGTGGCCCCCAAGGGCTTCGCGGCCGACGCTCTCAGCATCACCGCCGACGGCGCCGTGGTGTTCGAGGACGGCGCGGAGGACGGCGACAACGGCTGGACGACGGACGGCTTCTCGCGCATCGAGGAGTCCTTCACCAAGTCGTACCCGCAGTTCTACATCGTCGAGAACCGCCAGTACGTCAGCTACGACGAGTCGCTGCGTACCGGCCCGTACAACTTCGGCTGGGCCACCGACAAGCCGGACTGGGTGGAGCGCTACGCCTACCAGCGCGGCATGCTCGTCTGGCTCTGGGACACCTCCCAGGCGGACAACAACGTCGGTCAGCACGCAGGTGAGGGCCTGATCCTCCCCATCGACGCGCACGCCAAGCCGGAGCGCTGGGACGACGACACCCTGATGCGTCCGCGCATCCAGGGCTACGACTCGGCCTTCAGCTGGTACCCGTCGGGCGGCATGGCCCTCCACAACGACGGCGAACGTACGTTCGTCTGGCCGAAGTGGGGCAAGCCGGCCTTCGACGACCACAAGGGTAAGTACTGGTACGAGACCAACCCGGAGTCGAGCGTCAAGGTGCCCGACACCAACACCCGCATCGCCATCGTCAAGCAGCCCTTCAGCGGCAAGACGATGACCGTCCAGGTGGGTCCGTCCACGCGCTGATTTGCATCGTTGCAGGTCAAAACATGATCGGCCGTTGCCCCTGGCGGGCAGCGGCCGATCCGCGCTATAGATGCCTCCTGTAAGCCCATCGGAAGACCACGACAACGGGGGAGAACCTGATCATGGCCGGAGGCGGATTCGTACGGCTGCCGGACGGCAGCGTGATCGTCGCGCTGTCCCTGCCGGTGCCGCGCCCCAGCGGGCTCCCGGCGGCCGCGGGCGCCTGGCCCTGGCGGCAGCGGCCCGCCCCCGTCGAGGAGACCGACGGGCGGCCGCAGCGCTGGTCCGCCCACGCCGACGCGGCGCACACCGTGCGGGCGGCGGCCTGGCACCCCGGCGGCGAGGACGAGCCGCGCGTGCGGGTCCTGGTCCACGCGGTCAACCGGGCCAGGGCGCTGACCAGGCTCAGAAACCTCGGCATGCGCGCGGTGTACCTGCGGGGCAACGCGGAGCCGCCGACGCCCGACGAGGTCACCGCCGTCCTGCACCACCCGGACGGCCTGGTCTGGCGCGCCCGGCCCCACGACGACACGGAGTCCTGGCAGCCCATAGCCGCCCTCCTCCGCACCGCCTGACCGTCCCCGCGCCCGCCGGGCGGGCCGAGGGCCGTCCTGCGGCCCCCAGGGCTGCAAGACGGCCCTCCGCGGCCCTCCCGGCCCCGGGGCGGCCGGACCGGCCCTAGCTGCTCCGCAGGACGGGCGTTCCGGAGAGGTCCACGCCGGCGGCGCGCAGCTCCTGGAGGGCCCGTTCCGTCGATCCCGCGGCCACTCCCGCCGTCAGCTCCAGCAGCACCCGCGTACGGAACCCCGCCGCCTGCGCGTCCAGCGCCGTCGCCCGGACGCAGTGGTCCGTCGCGATGCCCACGACGTCGACCTCGGTCACGTCCCGTGCCCGCAGCCAGTCGGCGAGCGACGTCCCGTGCTCGTCGGCGCCCTCGAAGCCGCTGTAGGCGGCGGTGTAGTGCCCCTTGTCGAAGACCGCGTCGACCCCGCCGGCCGTGACGGCGGGGGCGAAGTGCGGGTGGAAGCCGACGCCCTCCGTGCCGGCCACGCAGTGCCGCGGCCAGGAGCGCTCGAAGTCGGGGTTCTCCGCGAAGTGGTCCCCCGGCTCGATGTGCATGTCCCGGCTGGCCACCACGTGGCGGTAGCCCGCGGCGGCGTCGCCGACCAGGTCGGTGATGGCGGCGGCGACGTCCCCGCCGCCGGCCACGCCGAGGCTGCCCCCCTCGCAGAAGTCGTTCTGCACGTCCACGACGATCAGTGCCCGGTGCATCAGTGCACCCTCCTCGAAACTTCTCGGCCCTCGAGTCTCCTCGGCCGAAACGGACCCTGCGGTTGCTCAGACGTACTCGGTCGGCAGCACCGGCTCGCCGCGCGACAGCTGTGTGGCGGACATCGGCAGCCCCGCCAGGGCGCGCCGGTGCCGGTCGCGCGCGGCGTCGAGCGGCTCGCGCCCGACCGTCTCGCCGCCGCGCACCAGCGGCACCTGCAGCGTCACTCCGGCCAGTTCCTCCGGGACCGGACCGGTGCCGATGCGTTCCGCCTCCGCGACGCCGGCCGCGTCGCGCGGCCGGGCCGCCCACTTCGCGCCGCCGATGGAGGTCTTGCCGCCGGTCGACTTCTTCGCCACGGAGCGCATCGGGGCGTCCGGCCCGTCACCGTCCGCCCGGGCGACCAGCTTGTAGACCATTGAGCTGGTGGGGTGTCCGCTGCCGGTGACCAGCCGGGTGCCGACGCCGTAGCTGTCCACCGGTGCGGCGGCCAGCGAGGCGATGGCGTACTCGTCCAGGTCGCTGGTGACCACGATCCTGGTGTCGGTGGCGCCCAGGTCGTCGAGCTGCTGCCGTACCCGGTGGGCGACCAGCAGCAGGTCGCCGGAGTCGATGCGCACGGCGCCGAGTCCCGGTCCGGCGACCTCCACGGCCGTGCGGACGGCCTCGGCGACGTCGTAGGTGTCGACCAGCAGCGTGGTGCCGCTGCCCAGCGACTTCACCTGCGCCGTGAAGGCGTCCCGCTCGGTGTCGTGCAGCAGCGTGAACGCGTGCGCGCTGGTGCCGACGGTGGGGATGCCGTACCGGAAGCCGGCGGCCAGGTCGGAGGTGGAGGCGAAGCCGCCGAGGTAGGCGGCGCGCGAGGCGGCGACGGCGGCCAGCTCGTGCGTGCGCCGGGCACCCATCTCGACCAGGGGCCGCCCGCCCGCGGCGACGGCCATGCGGGAGGCCGCGGCGGCGACCGCCGAGTCGTGGTTGAGGATGGAGAGGATCACCGTCTCCAGCAGTACGCACTCCGCGAAGGTGCCCTCCACCCGCATGATCGGCGAGCCGGGGAAGTAGACCTCGCCCTCCGGGTAGCCGTACACGTCGCCCCGGAAGCGGTAGTCCGCGAGCCAGTCGAGGGTGGGCCCGTCGACGACCCCGTGCGAGCGGAGGAAGCGCAGCACCTTCTCCTCGAACCGGAAGTTCTCGATGGCGTCCAGCACCCGCCCGGTGCCGGCGACGACGCCGTAGCGGCGGCCCTCCGGCAGCCGCCGGGTGAAGACCTCGAAAACGGAGCGGCGGTCGGCCGTGCCACCACGCAGCGCGGCCTGAAGCATCGTGAACTCGTACTGGTCGGTGAAGAGCGCCGTGGACGGCACCGGCACCGGCAGTCCCAGATCCCCTGTGTCCATACGATGATGCTACCCCATATCTCGTCAGAGTGACGATATCCGGGAGCGGTGTCGCGTCGCCTCGCCCGGGGAGCCGTTTGCGCGACGGCCCCCGGGGGGTGGCAGCATGGGACACGTGAGCGTCGCACCCACGGAGATCGAACGACCGGAGTCACGCGAGGCGCCCGTCGAGGTACCCGAGCCGGACGTCCCCTGGGCGACGCTCGTGCACAACGACCCGGTCAACCTGATGAGTTACGTGACCTACGTCTTCCAGAGCTACTTCGGCTACCCGAAGGACAAGGCCAAGAAGCTGATGATGGACGTCCACCACAAGGGCAGGGCCGTCGTCTCGACCGGCAGCCGCGAGGAGATGGAGCGCGACGTGCAGGCCATGCACGGGTACGGCCTGTGGGCCACCCTCACCCAGGACCGCTGATGGCCGGACAGTTCGAGCCCACCGCCGACGGCGGCGCCGCGGTCGCGCTGGACGAGGTGGAGATCTCCATCCTCCGCAGCCTCGCCGTTCAGCTCATGGAACTCGTCGGCCCCGGCGACGAGCCCGCACAGGGGCGCGACCCGCTCGCCGAACTCTTCGCCGAGGGGCCCAGCGAGCCGCCCACCGACCCCGCGCTCGCGCGGCTCTTCCCCGACGCCTACGGCGACCCCGGAGCCGAACTCGCGAGCGCCGAGGCGGCGACCGAGGCGCGGGCCGCCTCCGCCGAGTTCCGGCGCTACACCGAACTGGACCTGCGGGCGCGCAAGCGGGACGACGCCCTCGCGATGGTCCGCGCCCTGGACGCCCTCACTCCGGAGGGTGACGGCGGCGCCGTGCTGCGCCTCGCCCCGGACGACTCCCGTCAGTGGCTCGGGGCCCTCAACGACCTCCGGCTGGCCATCGGCGCCCGCCTGGAGGTCACCGACGACGAGGACGGCGGCGGCCTCTACGCCCTCCCCGACTCCGACCCGCGCAAGCCCATGGTCATGGCCTACCTGTGGCTCGGTGCGCTCCAGGAGACCCTCGTGGAGACGCTGACGGACTGAGCGGCGCGCGCTGCCACGCTGGGTGACCCGAGGCGCCCGATAATCGTGCCACCTACACGATTATCCGGCGCATCATGCCCGTTTTGATGCGGTTTATGGCGAGTGTATCCGGCTGTTATCCACAAGTGTGACGTGGGTCACGCGACGTGTGTCGCTCTGCGTGGTAGGAACTCCCCCAACACACGCGAGATTTACCAGCCCCCGGTGAACTCCGTACGCACGCAGCCCGCACCCCCAGGCGGCCGAAACTGCCAGAGGAATTCCATGGCCAACACTGACTCCTCGTTCCTCGAGTCCGTCGACAAGGCGATCAGCGACTTCACCGAGCCCATAGCCACGTGGATGGCCGAGGTCGTCTTCTACGAGGTCCACCTCTTCGGACACGACTTCCCCTGGATCGTCGCCTGGCTCGTGGTGGCGGGTCTGGTCTTCACCACCTACTTCGGCTTCGCCCAGCTGCGTCACCTGAAGGTGGCGTTCAGGCTCGTACGCGGCAAGTACGAGCAGAAGGACGCACCGGGCGAGGTCAGCCACTTCCAGGCGCTGACCTCCGCGGTGTCCGGCACCGTCGGTCTCGGCAACATCGCCGGTGTCGCCATCGCCGTCACCATCGGTGGTGCCGGCGCCACCTTCTGGATGATCCTCTGCGGTCTCCTCGGCATGGCCACCAAGTTCGTCGAGTGCACCCTCGGTGTGAAGTACCGCGAGATCCACGCCGACGGCACCGTCTCCGGCGGCCCCATGCACTACCTGCGCAAGGGCATGGCCGAGCGCGGCTTCGCCGGCGTCGGCAAGGTGCTCGCCGTCGGCTCCGCCGTCTCGCTGCTGTTCTTCACCTTCTTCGGCGGCAACCTCTTCCAGGTCAACCAGAGCCTCGAGCAGCTCCAGTCGGTCACCGGCAAGGACGACAGCGTCTTCACCAGCTCCGGCGGCGCCTTCTTCTTCGGCCTCCTCATCGCCGCGGTCGTCGCCCTCGTCCTCATCGGCGGCATGAAGTCCATCGGCGCGGTCACCAGCAAGCTCGTCCCGAGCATGGCGCTCCTCTACGTGACCGCCTGCGCCATCGTCATCGCCTTCAACATCACCGCCGTCCCGGACGCCTTCGGCGAGATCTTCCAGGGCGCGTTCAGCCCCGAGGGCGTCGTCGGCGGCATCATCGGCGCGATCATCCAGGGTTTCCGCCGCGCCGCCTTCTCCAACGAGGCCGGCATCGGCTCCGCGCCGATCGCCCACTCCGCGGTGAAGACCAAGCGCCCCGCCACCGAGGGTCTCGTGGCCATGCTCGAGCCCTTCCTGGACACGGTCTTCATCTGCACCATGACGGCCCTGACCATCATCATCGCCCAGCCGCAGAGCTTCCTGGACGCCCGCGAGAAGGCCGCCACCGGTGCCGCTCCCGAGTCCGGCGTCGCCCTGACCTCGGACGCCTTCGAGACGGTGATCCCCTGGTTCCCGTACGTCCTCACCGTCGCGGTGCTGCTGTTCGCCATCTCCACGATCATCACGTGGAGCTACTACGGACTGAAGGCCTGGACCTACCTCTTCGGCCGCAGCCGCGCCAGTGAGCTGATCTACAAGATCTTCTTCTGCACCATCGTCGTCTCCGGTGCGCTGATGTCCCTCGGCTCGCTGGTCACGATGGCCGACTCGTTCCTCTTCCTGGCCGCCGTGTTCAACATCATCGGCCTGTACTTCCTGGCCCCGGTCGTCAAGCGCGAGCTGCGCCGGGTCCTGGAGTACGTCCGCCGGCGCGACGCCGGGGAGACCGACGAGCAGATCGAGGCCTCCGAGCCCCGGGACTCCGTCCCCGGCCAGGGCGGCCCCGGACTCGCCGGCGCCACGTCGGTCTGACCGTCCGCCCGGCACCGCCGGGAGGACGTCCCCACCAGGCACAGGCCCGGTGAGCACCCCACGGGGAGCCCACCGGGCCTGTGCTTATGCTGCATCCCATGCTGACCATCACACAGGAGCTGCACGACGCGATCGTGGCCCACGCCCGCGCCGACCACCCCGACGAGGCCTGCGGCGTCGTCGCCGGCCCCGCCGGCTCCGGCCGCCCCGAGCGGTTCATCCCGATGCTGAACGCGGCCCGGTCGCCCACGTTCTACGAGTTCGACTCCACCGACCTGCTCAAGCTCTACCGCGAGATGGACGACCGCGACGAGGAGCCCGTCGTCATCTACCACTCGCACACCGCCACCGAGGCCTACCCCTCGCGCACCGACATCTCCTACGCCAACGAGCCCGGCGCCCACTACGTGCTGGTCTCCACCGCCGAGTGCGGCAACGACGAGGGCCCGTTCTCCTTCCGCTCCTTCCGCATCGTGGACGGAACCGTGGAAGAGGAGGAGGTCGGCGTCGTCCCCGCCTACGACGCCTGAACCGGCACGGCGGAGATGAGACGCGAACGTCCGTATGGTGATACCGACATCCGATTCCCGCCCCGGGAATCGCTACGATGAGGCCATGGTTGTCCACGACGTGAGCGCTGAAGAGAAGGGCCCGGGCACGACGCTGCTCGTGGCGCGCCTGCACGTCGACCTGTGCCGCCTCGCCAGCGCCATCTGTTCGCGCTGAGCCCGCGCCCGCGGCACACCGTGCCCCACCCGGGACGGTGCCCGCGCCGACGCGCCCGCCGTACGGTCCGCACGACCCGCACGCACGCACCACGCACGCCACAGCCTGCCCCCTTCCTTCCTCACCAGGAGCATTCATGGCCATCGAGGTCCGTATCCCGACCATCCTGCGCACCTACACCGACGGCGAGAAGACCGTGACCGGAGAGGGCGCCACGCTGGGTGAGCTCTTCACCGACCTCGAGTCGCGCCACGCGGGCATCCAGGGCCGCCTCGTCGACGGCGGCGAACTCCGCCGCTTCGTCAACGTCTACCTCAACGACGAGGACGTCCGCTTCCTCGACGGCATCACCACCACGCTCACCGACGGCGACAACGTCACCATCCTGCCCGCCGTCGCCGGCGGCGCACGCTGATGCGCTACGACTCGCCGCTGGCAGCCGTCGGGAACACCCCCCTCGTACGGCTGCCGCGGCTGTCCCCGTCCCCCGACGTGCGGATCTGGGCCAAGCTGGAGGACCGCAACCCCACCGGCTCGATCAAGGACCGCCCGGCGCTCCACATGATCGAACAGGCCGAGAAGGACGGCCGGCTCACCCCCGGCCGCACCATCCTCGAACCCACCTCCGGCAACACCGGCATCTCCCTCGCCATGGCCGCGAAGCTCAAGGGCTACCGCATCGTCTGCGTCATGCCCGAGAACACCAGCGAGGAACGCCGCCAGCTGCTCGCCATGTGGGGCGCCGAGATCATCTCCTCACCCGCCGCCGGCGGCTCCAACACCGCCGTCCGCGTCGCCAAGGAGATCGCCGCGGAACACCCGGACTGGGTGATGCTCTACCAGTACGGCAACCCCGACAACGCCGGCGCGCACTACGCCGGCACCGGGCCGGAGATCCTCGCCGACCTCCCGTCCGTCACCCACTTCGTCGCCGGCCTCGGCACCACCGGCACCCTCATGGGCGCCGGCCGCTACCTGCGCGAACAGCGGCCCGACATCCGGATCATCGCCGCCGAACCCCGCTACGACGACCTCGTCTACGGCCTCCGCAACCTCGACGAGGGCTTCGTCCCCGAGCTGTACGACGCCTCCGTCCTCACCTCGCGGTTCTCCGTCGGCTCCGAGGACGCCGTCGCCCGCACCCGCGAGCTGCTCTCCCAGGAGGGCATCTTCGCCGGCGTCTCCACCGGCGCCGCCCTGCACGCCGCCCTCGGCGTCGGCCGCAAGGCCGTCCAGGCCGGCGAGAACGCCGACATCGTCTTCATCGTCGCCGACGGCGGCTGGAAGTACCTGTCCACCGGCGTCTACACCGCCGCATCCACGGACGCGGCCGTCGACACCCTCCACGGCCAGCTCTGGGCCTGACCGCTCAGCCCTCCTCCGGCGGCGGCTCCCGGCGCGACGCGTCGCGCCGGGAGCGCGCCGCGCCGCGGCGCCGCCTCCGCAACCGGCCCGTCCCGTCCACATAGGCCGCGACCAGCGCGAACACCACGACCATCCCCAACACCAGCCACCATCCCGTGCTCAACCGTCATCACTCTCCCTCCGTGGTCACACCTACCCCGCGCTGGTGATTCCGCCCACACACGCACGTCCCGAGGAGTCACCGGGCCCGGCGCGCCTTACGCTCGGAAAACCACCTCCTCACTGACGCGGCGGTCGCGACCACCACGCGTGGGGAGCAGAAGATCGGCCGCCCACGGAGGTTCCCGCTCCATGAAGCTCACAGTCGTCGGCTGCTCGGGGTCCTTCCCCTCCGCGGAATCGGCCTGCTCGAGCTACCTCCTCGAAGCCGACGGCTTCCGGCTGCTCCTCGACATGGGCAACGGCGCCCTCGGCGAACTCCAGCGGCACTGCGGCCTCTACGACCTCGACGCCATCGCCCTCAGCCACCTGCACGCCGACCACTGCATCGACATGTGCGGCTACTTCGTCGCCCGCTACTACCGGTACGAGGGCGGCCGCTGCGCCCCCCTCCCGGTCTGGGGGCCCGACGGCACCGAACGCCGGCTGACCACGGCCTACGCCGACACCCCCACCGACTCCTCCATGAGCGAGGTCTTCGACTTCCGCACCCTCACCCCCGGCGGCACCTTCGAGACCGGCCCCTTCACCGTGCGCACCGCCCTCGTACGCCACCCCGTCGAGGCCTACGGCTTCCGCATCACGCACCGCGACACCGGCCGCGTACTCACCTATTCGGGTGACACCGGCCCGTGCAACGAGATCGACGCACTCGCCGCCGGCGCCGACCTCTTCCTCTGCGAAGCCTCCTTCACCCACGGCAAGGAGGACATCCCCGAGCTCCACCTCAACGGCCTCCAGGCAGGCCAGTGCGCCGAACGCGCCAAGGCCCGGAAGCTGCTCCTCACCCACGTCCCCCCGTGGACCGACCCCCAGGCCAACCTGCGCGACGCCAAGGCCGCCTTCCCCGGCCCCGTCGAGCTGGCCCGCGCCGGCGCCGTCCACGAGATCTGACCGCCCCCGGCGTACTCTCGGACCACGGCAGAGGAGGACGCCATGGCCGGCAAGGCCGAGAGGATCGTCGCCGGACTCGGCGGCATCGAGAACATCGAAGTCGTCGAGGGCTGCGTGACCCGCCTGCGCACCGAGGTCGGCGACGCCGCACTCGTCGACGTCGCCGCACTGAAGAGCGCCGGGGCCAGCGACGTCGTCCGCATGGGGACCATGATCCAGATCGTGCTCGGCCTCGACGCCGACCCGATCGCCGAGGAGATCGAAGACCTCATGTGAGCGCCGCCCCGCGCGCCGCCCCGCGTACGGGCCCCCGCCCGCGGCCGTGCGGGCCCCGCCGCCCCGCAGCCGCCGTCCGGGCCCCGCACCCATGCGACTAGGCTCGCCCCCATGTCTGACAACGACGTCACCCGCATCGACGGGAGGACACCCGACCAGCTGCGCCCCGTCACCCTCGAACGCGGCTGGAGCAAGCACGCCGAAGGCTCCGTCCTCGTCTCCTTCGGCGACACCCGCGTGCTCTGCACCGCCAGCCTCACCGAAGGCGTCCCGCGCTGGCGGAAGGGCACCGGCGAGGGATGGGTGACCTCGGAGTACTCCATGCTGCCCCGCTCCACCAACACCCGCGGCGACCGCGAAGCCGTCCGCGGCCGCATCGGCGGACGCACCCACGAGATCTCCCGCCTCATCGGCCGCTCCCTGCGCGCCGTCGTCGACTTCAAGGCCCTCGGCGAGAACACCATCGTGCTCGACTGCGACGTGCTCCAGGCCGACGGCGGCACCCGCACCGCCGCCATCACCGGCGCCTACGTCGCCCTCGCCGACGCCGTCACCTGGGCCCAGGGCAGGAAACTCATCCGCTCCAAGGCCCAGCCCCTCACCGGAGCCGTCTCCGCCGTCAGTGTCGGCATCATCGACGGCACCCCCATGCTCGACCTCTGCTACGAGGAGGACGTCCGCGCCGAGACCGACATGAACGTCGTCTGCACCGACGACGGCCGTTTCGTCGAGGTCCAGGGCACCGCCGAGGGCGTCCCCTTCGCCCGCACCGAACTCGACGCCCTCCTCGACCTCGCGGTCAAGGGCTGCGCCCAGCTCGACGGCGGCCAGCGCCAGGCCCTCGCCGCCGACTGAACCCACGGCGGCACCGCTCGCCCGCAAGGCCGCCCGCAGGGACGGAACTTTGCGAGCGCTTTACGCGTCTGAGAAGGTACGGGCCGTACGGGTCGATCCGTGCGGCCCGTCCAAGCTCTCGGGAGGGAACCCAGTGCGTCGCACTCTGTCCACCGCCGTCACCGCCGTCGTCGTGGCCGCCACCGCCACGCTCGCCGTGGGCTGCGGCGCCATCGACAAGGCGCTCGACTGCGCCAACACGGCCGTCACCGTCGCCGAGAGCGTCGAAGACCTCCAGAACGCCGCCTCCTCCGTGGGCGAAGACCCCACACAGGCCAAGGAAGCCCTCGACAGCATCGAGAAGAACCTCGACGAGATCGAGAAGTCCACCGACAGCGCCGACGTCAAGGGCGCCGTCGGCGACCTCAACACCGCCGTCGAAGACGCCCGCACCGCCGTCAACGAAGGCCGCGCCCCCGACATGAGCGCCGTCAACGACGCCGCGAGCAAGCTCACCGAGGTCTGCTCGCCCGCGTGACCCCCGGCCCGCCCGGGCCACCCCCACCACGGCACCGCGGGTGGCGGGGATAATCGCCGCATGAGCAGTGAACAGCGGCTGATCCTCGCCACCCGCAACGCCCACAAGGTCACCGAACTCCGCGCCATCCTCACCGACGCCGGACTCGGCCCCGGCCTCGAACTCCTCGGCGCCGACGCCTACCCCGACATCCCCGACGTCAAGGAGACCGGCGTCACCTTCGCCGAGAACGCCCTGCTCAAGGCGCACGCCCTGGCCTCCGCCACCGGCCTCCCCGCCGTCGCCGACGACTCCGGCCTCTGCGTCGACGTCCTCGGCGGCGCCCCCGGCATCTTCTCCGCCCGCTGGTCCGGCCGGCACGGCGACGACCAGGCCAACCTGGCCCTGCTGCTGTCCCAGATCGTCGACATCGACGACGCCCACCGCGGCGCCCACTTCGCCTGCGCCGCCGCCCTCGCCCTCCCCGACGGCACCGAACACGTCGTCGAGGGCCGCCTCCCCGGCACTCTCCGCCACGCCCCCGCCGGCACCGGCGGATTCGGCTACGACCCGATCCTCCAGCCCGACGGCGAGACACGCACCTGCGCCGAGCTCACCCCCGCAGAGAAGAACGCCGTCAGCCACCGCGGCCGCGCCTTCCGCGCCCTCGCCCCCCACATCCGCGAGGCCCTGGGCTGAACGTGCGGGAGGCCCGGCGCCTGACGCCGGGCCTCCCGCTGCGCGGTGCGGCCGGGGGGACTCGAACCCCCACGGGATCTCTCCCACTGGGACCTAAACCCAGCGCGGCTGCCAGTTACGCCACGGCCGCCCCCTGCATGCATCGTAACGAACGACTGCCGCGGCCGAGTCACACCGCGAGGCGAGCGCGGCCCTTCTTCCGGCACCAGGTACTCGTGATCGCGTGGCAGTTGGGGCACAGGTAGCGAAGGTTCTCGCGGTTGTTGTTCCGCCAGTCGCCGTCGATGTGGTCGATCTGCAGCGTCATGGCGGAACCTCGCCATTCACCGTCGTTGCCGCAGCCCGTGCAGCGGTACGGCTCGCCCACCTCGTCCAGTGCCCGCTTGATCCGCTCCCGGTTCATCCTCGGCGCCGTGTCGGGGAGGCGTCGCAGGACCGTGTCGGCCACGGTGCGTCTCACTGCCGGCCGCGGTCCCGGTACGGTCCGTCTGACGAAGTGCCCGGTGTCCAAATCCAGGTGTCGAACCCGGCGCTGCACGCGCCGACGGTGCGTGGTGTCGACGGGAAGCCCGAGGTGACGCAATACGTCGGCGTAGCTTCTCGAACGCGTCACGGCTTCGGTCAGCGCCGCATCGCACAGGTGCATCCGGCGATGGCGGAAGTGCCGTGTGTCGATCTCCTGATCCTCCAGCGCACGCTGCAAGGCGTTGCGCTTCCGGCCGTCGTCGGGCAGCCCCAGAGCGCGTGCGACACCTCGCACGCTGGTCGACGCGGCCGCGGCCGTGGCCAGTTCCTCCCGAGTGAACGGCACTTCGAACCGCGTGCGGCTCAGCCCGGGGAAGTGGCGCACGTCGAGTCCGGCGTCCCTGATCCGGCGTCGGAGGTGGGACAGCGTCCCCGACGCAGGACGTGCCCCCAACCTCGCGGCGACCTCCCGCAACGTGGTCGACTGCGCGACGGCGTCCGCGAGTCGCTCCTCCGAGTAGACGACGACCACCGGATCCCCCTTCCCTGCATGCGGCTTTTCGTGCGGACGAACGAGACGGGCGGGGGCGGGACACGGGGGCGACGGGTTCTGGCAGGCCTCTGCGGCGGGTGGTGAGCGGGCGGATGCGGGGCGTGTTCGGCGGCTGCAAACTGTTGACAGTTCGCAGAGTGCGGGCCGAGGGTGAGAGAACGCGCAGGCGGGATGCGTGGAAACTGCAGGCTTACGTGGCCGTCGGTCGATGACCGCGGCGCGGCTCGTGCAAGGAGGCCCCCCGTGGCCGCATCCGTCGATTCCCTCCAGGACACCCGGTCCGTCCCCCCGCGCGTCGTCGCCGCAGGCGCCGTCGGCTCGATCGTCGAGTACTTCGACTTCGGCGTGTACGGCTACGTGGCCACGATCCTGGCGACCCACTTCTTCGTGAGCGGCGACGAGACCGCCGGGCTGCTCGCCACGCTCGCGACCTTCGCCGTCGCCTTCGCCCTCCGGCCTGTCGGCGGGGTGCTCTTCGGGCACCTCGGCGACCGGTACGGCCGGAAGAACGCGCTCGCGGCCACGGTGCTGTTGATGGCCGTGGCGTCGGGCCTCATCGGCGTGCTGCCCACGTACGCCGCCATCGGCGTGGGTGCGACCGCGCTGCTGGTGCTGGCCCGATGCCTGCAGGGCATCGCGGCGGGTGGTGAACTGGGCGGCGCCGCCTCGTTCGTGGCGGAGTACTCGCCGAACCACCGGCGGGGTCTGTACTGCTCGACGACCCAGACGGGCGCGCTCGCCGGCTCGCTGTGCGCCGCGCTGTGCGTGTCGCTTCTCAACACGACGCTCGGCGAGGACGCGATGGCGGACTGGGGCTGGCGCATCCCCTTCCTCGTGGCACTGCCACTGGGGGTCGTCGGGCTGGTCATCCGGGCCCGCTTGCACGAGTCGCCCTCGTTCCAGCAGGTCGAGCAGAAGGCGGAGAAGGCGTCCGCGCCGTTCCTGGAGACGCTGCGGGCCCATCGCAGGGCTCTGGCCGTCTGCGTCGGTCTCTCGGTGCTGCTGTTCTCCGCGTACTACGTGTTCTACGTGTACGTGAACATCCACTTCCAGGAGGTGCTCGGCATCTCCTCCGGCGTCGCCTTCTGGTCGACCGTCGCGACGCTGGCGGTCTCCACGGCCTGCATGCCGCTGTTCGGAGCGCTCACCGACCGGGTGGGCCGCAAACCGGTGTTCGTCGGCGCCTCGGTGGCCGCGATCGTGCTGTCCTTCCCCGGGTTCATGCTCTTCGAGGTGAGCACCGGTGCCGCAGTCGCGTCGCACATCGTGCTGGGTCTCATCGACTCCGCGCTGATGGGTGCCGCGTTCTCCACTTTCGCCGAGTTGTTCCCCACCCGCGTCCGGTACACCGGTATCGCGCTGGGGTTCAACATCGGAAGCGCCACCGCCGGTGGCACCGCACCGTATGTCTGCACGTGGCTGGTCGACGCGTCGGGTTCGGCGCTGGCTCCGGCATGGTTCGTGATCGGTACGGCGGTCATCACCCTGTGCGCGGCCCTCGCCCTCAAGGAGAGCGCCGGCACCGCCCTACGCGACGTCTGAGGAGAGTCCATGACCGAGTCCGCCCACAGCCGGCTGCTGCCGAGGAACACGTTCTCGCAGGCGACCGAGTCCGTCCTGCGCGACATGATCCTCGAAGGGGCCCTCAGGCCGGGCGAGCGGCTCAACGAGGTCGGCCTCGCCTCGTCGCTCGGCATCAGCCGTGGTCCGTTGCGTGAGGCGATCCAGCGGCTGACGGGCGAGGGGCTGCTCACCGTGGTGAGTCATCGTGGCGCGTTCGTGCGGACGTTCTCCCGGCGGGAGATCGTCGAACTGTACGAGCTGCGCTGTGCGTTGGAGCTGCACTCGGTGCGCCTGGCCTGCGCCCGCGCCGACGACGGGGAGTTGGACGAGCTGGACGCGATGCTCGGCGACACCGAGGACCGCATCGAGGAGTCGGCGGGCAAGGCGTATCCGAAGGAGCTGGACTTCCATCTGCGGCTGGTGCTCCTCGCCGACAACCGTGCGCTGATGCGCAGTGCCGTCGAGGTGCACCGGCAGCTCTCCCTGGCTCGGTCCATGTCGGGTAAGCGGCCGCGGCGTGCGCGCGAGGCCGTCGCCGAGCACAGCGCCCTCGTGGACGTGCTGCGGCGGCGTGCGGTCGAGGACGCGACGGCCCTGATGTCGCGCCACCTGGACCGTTCGCTGGAAAGCGCCATCGCGGCACTGGGCCTGCCGGGCGGCGAGGGGGAGGCCGCCGACGTCACTGCGCGGACCGCCGCCGAGTTCACCGCCATCGTTCCGGAAACGGAGTGACGAGGATTCATGCGTACGACCACCATGTTGCGGCAGCTGCTCGACCGGGGCTCGGGTCCGCTGGTGCTGCCCGGGGCGCCCAACGCTCTCACCGCCCGTGTGGTGGAGGAGGCGGGTTTCGAGGCCGTGTACGTCTCCGGGGCCGGGGTCGCCAACACCCAACTCGCCCTTCCCGACCTCGGTCTGCTCACCCTGCCGGAGCTGGCCGGCCAGGTGGCGGCGATGTCGGACGCCACGACGCTCCCCTTGGTCGTGGATGCCGACACGGGATTCGGCAACGCGATGAACGTCGGGCGCACCGTGCGGATGCTGGAGCGTGCGGGGGCCGCCGCGATCCAGATCGAGGACCAGGCGAGTCCGAAGAAGTGCGGTCACTTCTCGGGGAAGGAGATCGTCTCCACCGGCGAGATGACAGGGAAGATCCGGGCCGCCGTGGACGCGCGGGTCGACGACGACCTGGTGGTCGTCGCCCGTACCGACGCGCTCGCGGTGAAGGGGATCGGTGCGGCGTGCGAGCGTGCCGCCGCGTTCGCAGAGGCCGGCGCGGACGTGCTGTTCGTGGAGGCGCCCACCACGCGGGAGGAGATGGCGCGGATCGTCCGTGAGGTCCCCGGCCGGCACGTCGCCAACATGGTCGAGGGGGGTCTTACGCCGGTCCTCTCCCGGGAGGAGCTCGACGACCTGGGCTACTCCGTGGCCCTCTACGCCAACACGGCGATGCGTGGTGCCGTCCTCGGCATGCGCACCGTGCTGGAGCACCTGGCGCGGCACGGTGACACCCGCGACGCGGCCGGACTCATGATCAGTTGGGAGGAGCGGCAGAGTCTGGTGCGGAAGCCGCACTTCGACGTGCTCGACAAGCTGTACGCCCCGGACGACGGCACCGAGGAGGCTGCCTCATGAACGCCTACGACCTGCGGCTGCACGGTGGTCGCGTCTTCCTGCACGGCGCTGGTCTCACGACGGCGGACGTGCTGGTCGGTGACGGACGCATCGCCGGCATCGTCGACCCGGCGGCCCCTGCGGACGCCGCCGAGACGGTGGAACTGAAAGGTGCGACGGTGCTCCCCGGTGCCATCGATCCCCATGTGCACCTCGGCAAGGACATCCGCGTCCCGCGCGACCGCGAGGACGCGGAACGGGAGACGGCGTCGGCAGTCGCGGGCGGCGTCACGTCGATGCTCGTGTACCTGATGAGTGCGGACCCCTACGACCAGGTGCACCACGCGGCGAGGGCGGCGATGGAGTCGGGTGCGCACACCGACTTCGGGTTCCACTTCGTGCTGGGTACGGACGAGCATGTGCGTGCCGTGCCCGACTACGTGCGGGAGCTGGGGGTGTCCAGCTTCAAGTTCTTCATGAACTTCCGCGGCGACGAGGGCGCCTACCTGGGCATGCCGGGCAACGACGACGGGTTCATGTACGACCTGCTCGGCACGACCGCGGACGCCGGAGCCATGGTCAATCCCCATCCCGAGAACATCGAGATCGTGTGGCGGCTGCGCAAGGATCAGCCGGACGAGTCTCAAGGGCCG
Source organism: Streptomyces hazeniae (assembly GCF_031845485.1). Taxonomy (NCBI): domain Bacteria; kingdom Bacillati; phylum Actinomycetota; class Actinomycetes; order Kitasatosporales; family Streptomycetaceae; genus Streptomyces; species Streptomyces hazeniae. The sequence continues at coordinate 873,141 of NZ_JAVREQ010000001.1, read as the reverse complement.
CTGCACGCCTGGCACCAGACGCGGCCCCCGCTCGTGGAAGCGGAGGCGGAGCAGCGTGTCGCTTATCTGGCCGCCGCCACGGGCGCGTCGGCATACGCGGTGCACACTTCCAGCGCCGCCGGGCTCGACGTGATGCGCATGCAGCGCACGGCCTATCCGCATCTGTACGTGGAGACCTGCACGCACTACCTGACGCTCACGACCGCTTCCGCATGCGGTGTCTACGGGAAGGTCAACCCCCCGCTGCGGCCGTCGTCGGACCGGGAGGCGCTGTGGGCGGGGCTGGCCGACGGCAGCGTCGACACCGTCGGCAGCGACCACAACGCGCGGCACCGCTCGTTCAAGGAGAAGGACATCTGGTCGGCCTCCGCGGGGTTCCCCGGCACCGGAGTGATGCTGCCGCTCACTCTGGGGGAGGGGCTGCGCCGCGGCGTGCCGCTGGAGCGGCTGGTCCACGCCACGAGCACGCGAGCGGCGAAGCTCTTCGGGCTCTACCCGAGGAAGGGCGTCATCCGGGTGGGGTCGGACGCGGACCTGGCGGTGGTCGATCTTGACGGAGAGAACGTCATCGCGGCGGATCGGCAGTATTCCGCCGCGGCGTACACGCCGTGGGAGGGCCATACCACCGATGTGCGGGTCCTGCACACGCTGGTGCGCGGGCGCTTCGCCGTCCGTGACGGCTTGCTCGGCGACGACCCGCGAGGCGTCTACCTGCACCGAGAACGCAGCGGAGCGACCGCGCTGGCCGCGGCCGGGAGGGAGGAGACGGCATGACGGACCCCACCGCGCAGCCGGGTGCAGCGCCCGCGCCGTGGACGAACGGCGGTGCCGGCGTGATCGATGACACCACCCTGCGCCGATACGAGTCGGCCGGATTCGGCCGGCCCACCGGGCTGGGCTCCCGTCCGGCCCTGCTCGTCATCGACGTGCAGTACCGCACGGTCGGTACGACTCCGCAGCCGTTCGAGGAGGCCGTGAAGGAGTTCCCCACGAGCTGTGGCGAGACGGGCTGGGCCGCTGTCGGGAACATCGTCGCGTTGCTGGGCGCCTTCCGTGAGAACCACTGGCCGGTGCTCTACCCGCACGTGGCGCCGAAGAAGGACTTCGATGCGGGACGGCTCGGCGCCAAGGTTCCCGGCATCATGCACGTCCCCGCGAGGGGATACGACTTCGTCGCCGAGGTCGCCCCGGCCGACGGAGACGTGCTGGTGCCGAAGAGGCACCCGAGCGCCTTCTTCGGCACCCCGTTGACGAGTTATCTGATCGAGGCGGGGGTGGACACCCTGGTCGTCACCGGGTGCACGACGTCCGGGTGCGTGCGGGCCAGCGTGACGGACGCGTTCTCGCTGAACTTCCACGTTGCGGTTCCCAGCGACGCCGTCTACGACCGCTCTCCCGTGGTGCACGAGGCGAACCTCTTCGACATGGCCCAGAAGTACGCCGACGTCTCCACCACCGCGGAGCTGGTGCCGCGGTTGACGGAGCTGCGTGCGGCGAGGCGGACGCGATGACCTCCCCGGGGGAGGGACGGGACGTCGACGTCGTGGTCGTGGGTGCCGGTGGCGGCGGGCTCACCGCGGCGATCGCGGCTGCCGAGGCCGGGGCGTCGGTCGCACTGCTGGAGAAGCTGGACCGGCCGGGCGGGAACACCTACGTGTCGACCGGGTCCATTCCGGCGGCCGGTACCCGCTACCAACGGGCGGCGGGTGTCGAGGACGTCCCGGAGCGGATGGCCGCGGACCTGTTGCGGCAGAGCGGCGCACACGACGCGGAGCACCTGGTCCGGTTGCTGGCAGGGGAGTCCGCCGGTCTCGTGGAGTGGCTGGTCGAGGAGCACGGCGTCGACCTGCGTCTCATCACCGACTACCGGCACGTCGGGCACAGCGTGCCGCGGCTGCATGCTCCGCCGGACAGGCGCGGCGCCTCGCTGGTGCGCGACCTGGTCGCCGCCGCCGGGCGGCTCGGTGTCGAGGTCGTCGCCGGCAACCCGGTCGCCGGACTGCTCACCGAGGACGATGCGGTGACGGGTGTCCGGGTGTCCGGGGAACGCAGCGGCGACCATGTGCTGCGCGCGGGTGCCGTCGTGCTGGCCGCCAACGGTTTCGGCAACAACAAGAAGATGATCGAACGGTGGCTGCCAGAGGCCGCCGCCACGCGGTACCTCGGGGCCGAAGGATCGACCGGCGAGGCCGTGGAGTGGGCGGAGGCGCTGGGCGCCCGGTTGCTCAACATGGGGGCCTACCAGGGCTATGCGGCCGTCGCGTATCCGCACGGCTCGATCGTCAGTTGGACGACCGTGGAGAAGGGCGGCTTCCTGCTGGCGCCGGACGGCAGCCGTATCGGCGACGAGAGCGTCGGCTACTCCGGGTTCGCCGCCGAGGTGGCCCGGAGGACCGAGCAGAGCTGGGTGGTCTTCGACACCCGCATCCGGGACTTCGTGGCGGGCAACGAACCGGAGTTCGCCGATCTGGTCGCCTTCGGCGGGGTCAAGGAGGCGGACGGCGCCGAGGGGATCGCCCGCGTCATCGGCTGCTCTCCCGAGGCCGTCGAGAAGGCGGTGGCGGGGCAGCGGCAGGCCGCAGAGTCGGGCGGTGCGGACGTCACCGGACGTTCGGACTTCCCGATGGGGCCGTTGCGGGAGCCGTACTGCTGCGTGCGTTCTGTGCCCGCGCTGTTCCATACCCAGGGGGGTGTGGACGTCGGCCGGCACGCGCAGGTCGTGCGCGAGAACGGTCGCCCGGTCCGGGGCCTGTACGCGGTCGGTGGCGTGACGGGCGGCCTCTCCGGGCGCGAGGGCGCCCGCGGCTACTCCTCCGGCAACGGCCTGCTCTCCGCGGTCGGGCTCGGTCGTCTCGCCGGTGCCTCAGCGGCCCTCGCGTGACGACGTCCCTGCGGACTCCCGGGCGGTCCCGCCCGCCCGGGCCGCCTACTCCCGCCCCTCGGCCGCCGCTCGGTCGTCCCGCCCACACCGGGAGCGGACGAGGGTGCGGGAGTGGGTCACACCTGGGAGGGCGCTGCTCCGCCGTGGTGGCCCGGAGACCCCGGCACGGTCGTCAGAAGGCAGGGGTGCGGACGCCTTCGCGGGTGAGGGCGCGGGCCTCCTCGTCGGTGGAGACGGAGGGCGGCGAGCCCTCCAGGGGTTTGCGGGCGGTCTCCTTGAGCGTGGCGACGGAGACGATGCCGATCACGGCGAAGAGGGTGGTGTAGATCGCGGGGGAGAGCGCGTTGCCCGTGCCGTCCACCAGGGCCTCCATGACGACCGGGGTGGTGCCGCCGAAGAGGGAGGCGGACAGGTTGTAGCCGATGGCGAGGGAGCCGTAGCGGACGTCGGTGCTGAAGAGGGCCGGGAGCGTGGCGGACATGGTGCCGAGCAGGCACACCAGGCATCCGCCGAGGAGGAACAGTCCCGCGAAGATGGCCCAGTTGCTGCCCTGCTGGAAGAGCGCGAAGGCGGGCACGGTGAGGACGAGGAAGCCGATCATGCCGGCCATCAGGAGGGGTTTTCGGCCCACCCGGTCGCTGCGGCGGCCGATGCGGAAGATGACCGTCATCATCAGCGCCATGGTGACGATGGTGGCGATGAGCTCCAACGACTGTGGCCGGTCGAGGACTTCCTTCATGTACGTCGGCATGTAGGTGAGCAGCATGTAGTGCGCGACGTTGTACGCGGCGACCAGGCTGACGCACTGGACCATGGTGCGCCAGTGGTCGACGAAGATGCTCTTGAGTTCCTTCTGCGGAACGTCCTCGGAGAGCGCCGGGCCGCTGCCGTTCGGTGCCGCCCCCGCGTGTTCGGTGGCCTTCTCGGACTCCAGCTTCCTGAACGCCGGGGTCTCGTCCAGCTTGATCCGGAGGTAGAGACCGACGATGCCGAGGGGGCCGCCGATGAGGAACGGGATGCGCCAGCCCCAGTCGCGCATGCCGTCGGGGCCCAGCCAGAAGGTGAGCAGCAGGACGATTCCGGCGGCGCCGGTGTAGCCCGCGAGGGTGCCGAGTTCGAGGAAGCTGCCGAAGAAGCCGCGTCGTTTGTCGGGCGCGTATTCGGCGATGAAGGTGGCGGCGCCGCCGTACTCGCCGCCGGTGGAGAAGCCCTGTACGAGGCGGCAGACGATGAGCAGGACCGGTGCCCACACGCCGATGGTGGCGTAGCTGGGGATGAGGCCGATGGCGAAGGTGCCTGCGGCCATCAGCATCATGGTGAGGGCGAGGACCTTCTTCCGCCCGATGCGGTCGCCCAGCGGCCCGAAGAAGGTGCCGCCGAGCGGCCGTACCAGGAAGGACACGGCGAAGGTGCCGAAGGAGGCGAGGGTCTGGACGCCCTCGCCCGCGCCGGAGTAGAACACTTTGCCGAGGGTGACCGCGAGGTAGGCGTAGATGCCGAAGTCGAACCACTCCATGGCGTTGCCGAGGGCGGCGGCCTTGACCGCGCGTTTGACGACGCGCTCGTCGGTGACGGTCACGTCGCTGCGTCGCACGCGCGGTTCACGTCGGCGGTCGATGGCGCGGAACAGCGAGCGGTGCCGCTTCAGCGCGGCCAGGTCGGGTGCGCGGTCCTCTCGGCCTCGGTCCATGGCGCCCTTTGTACCCGCTTGCGGGATCTTCATCCGGCATATCGGCGGGGCGCCCCGGGGCCGTGGCGGGGCGTCAGATGCCGAGGTCCTTGAGGAGCTTGGCGACGTGGCCGGTCGCCTTGACGTTGTAGAGGGCGCGTTCGACGGTGCCGTTCTCGTCGACGACGACGGTGGAGCGGATGACGCCGGTGACGGTCTTGCCGTAGAGCTTCTTCTCGCCGAAGGCGCCGTAGGCCTCGAGGGTCTCCTTGGCCGGGTCGCCGACGAGGGTGACCTTCAGGTCCTCCTTCTCGCGGAATTTCGCGAGCTTCTCCGGCTTGTCGGGGGAGACGCCGACGACGTCGTAGCCGGCGCCGGCGAGGACTTCCAGGTTGTCGGTGAAGTCGCAGGCCTGCTTGGTGCATCCCGGGGTGAGCGCGGCGGGGTAGAAGTAGACGATGACCTTGCGTCCGGCGTAGGCGGCGAGGGAGACCTCGTTGCCGTCGGCATCGGGCAGGGTGAAGGCGGGGGCGGGGTCGCCGGGTGTGAGCCGCTCGCTCATCTGTGCTCCTCGGGGCTGGTGGGGCGGGCCTGTCTGCTGGGTCGAGCCTAACCAGGGCAGGCGGGCGCGGGGTGCCGTGGGGCGGGGCGGGGGCGGAGCTGAAAGACTGTCCGGTAACCAGTACCGGAACCGGCTGCCGGAGGCGGCCGGGCCACGACGGGACGAGTGACGGAGGCGACGCGGTGTCGGATGCCAGGACCCCTGCGGACATCGAGGCGGACATCGTTCGGCGGCGGGAGGAGCTCGCCGCGGCGCTGGACGAGATCGCGATGCGGGTGCACCCGAAGACGATCATGGCGGGGGCGAAGTCCAAGGTCGCCGCGACGGTGGACCGGACGGCCGGGCGGGCGTACGTGGCGGTGAACGCGAAGGTGTCGGGTGCGCGCGCGTCGATGACGGACGAGGAGGGGGCGCCGCGGCTGGAGCGCGTGGTGCCGGTGGCCGTGGTGGCGGTGGCCGTGGTCGGCGGCCTGATGGTCCTGTCGCTGCGCCGTCGCCGCCGCTGACTCCGACGGGTCCGGCGGGCGGGCCCGCCGGGTGGGCCCGGCGTCCGGCCCGCGGGCGGACGGGCGGTCGGTCCGGTACGGAGGCGGGCGGGCGGTTGGGATACGGTCGGGGGCGTGAGTTCCGAGACCCCACAGCACCCCGACAAGCTTCCGATCCGGATGCTGCACGACCGGGTGCTGGTACGCACCGACATCCCGGAGGGCGAGCGCCGTTCGTCGGGCGGCATCGTCATTCCCGCCACGGCCGCGGTGGGCCGTCGGCTGAACTGGGCCGAGGTCGTCGCGGTGGGGCAGAACGTGCGGACGGTGGAGCCCGGTGACCGGGTGCTCTACGACCCGGAGGACCGGGCCGAGGTCGAGGTGCGCGGGGTGGCGTACGTGCTGATGCGCGAGCGCGACCTGCACGCGGTGGCCGCCGAGCGGCTGCAGGGGTCCGAGGACTCCACCGGCCTGTACCTGTAGCCCGGCTCAGGCCTCTTCGCTCCGCCCGGCCGGGTGTGCCCGGCGCCCGGGGCGTGCACCGGCTCGTCGCGCCCGGTACGGCGTGCGAGGACGTTCCGCCGCGGGTGCCCAGGCGCTCGGCGCGCGCCGTGCCGACGTCGGTCGGACCGACGAAGCAAGCCTGCACCTCCTCGCCGACCCGGGGGCAACGCGTTCTGCCTGTTCAGGGTCTGTATCGACCCCGCTGCGAGGTTGCCCGGTGCGGTCCTGTGCCGGTGCGGTCCTGCCCGGACCGCACCGGAGGGCGGCCGGCCGCCGGAGCGGTCAGTGGCCCGAGGTCGCCTTGAGGCCTACGACGGCGACGAGCAGCAGGCAGATGAAGAAGATCCGCGCCGCCGTGACGGGCTCGTGCAGCACCAGCATGCCGATGACGGCGGCTCCGGCGGCGCCGATGCCGACCCAGATGCCGTAGGCGGTGCCGATGGGCAGCGTGCGGGCGGCCTGGGCGAGCAGCACCATGCTGGCGGCGAAGCCGGCGACGGTGAGGACGCTGGGCCAGAGCCGGGTGAAGCCCTCGGTGTAGGTGAGCCCGATCGCCCAGGCGATTTCGAGCAGGCCGGCGACGGTGAGCAGGATCCAGGCCATGACGGCACCTCCGTGTACGTGTGCGGGGGTGCGTCGTCTTTGCCTCGGCCGGCTCCCGTGGGGCCCGGCCGCCCGGTACGGCGCGTCTCGTCGGGGTGTTCCCGAGGCTAGCAAACGGGCGTGCGCCGGAGCGGTGCGGCGGCCGGTCAGCCGCCGCCGTCCTCTCCGGCGCCCACTTCGCCGGTGCTCTGGCTTCCGCCGTAGCCGCTGGAGGTGCCGCCCCAGGCTTCGCCGCCGGGGCCGCCCGTGGTGCCGCCGTCGGTCGTGCCGCCGTCGGTGGTGCCCCCGTCCGTCGTGCCGCCGTCGGTGGTGCCGCCGTCCGTGCCGCCCGTGGTCGGGTCCGGCGGGATGGACGGGCCGCCGGTGGGGTCCGGGGTCCCGGTGGGCGGGGTGGGGATGCCGGGGTCCGTGGGCTGGGTGGGGGGCTCCTCGGTGGGCACATCGGTGGCGGGCGGTTCGCTGGGGTCGGTGTCCTCGCTGGGAGGCGCGGTGGGCAGCACCGGGCCGCGGGTGTCGAGGTCGAAGTCCTTCACCGGCTCGCCTTCGAGGGCGGCGGCGGTGTAGGCGCCCCAGATCTCGGCGGGCGGGCCGCCGCCGTTGATGCGGGGCAGTCCGAGAGCCTCGTACATCGGTTCCTGCGCGCCGGTCTCGGGGTTCTTGCCGACGACGCTGATCACGGTGGCGAGTTCGGGGGTGTAGCCGGCGAACCAGGCGGCCTTGTCCTCCTCGGCGGTGCCGGTCTTGCCGGCGGCGGGGCGTCCGGCCGACTGGGCGGCGGTGGCGGTGCCGCCCTCGACGACGCTCTCCAGGACGGCGGTGGTGGTGTCGGCGGCGTCGCGCGGGACGACCCGCTTCTCCTTCCGCTCCGGCAGGTCGACGGTCTCCGCGCCGCGGGTCACCTTGGTCACCAGGGTGGCGTCGCGGTGCATGCCGTGGTTGGCGAGGGCGGCGTACGCCTCGGCCATGTCGACGGTGGAGGCGGGGGAGACGCCCAGCGAGATCGATGCGCCGACCTTGGGGTCGATGACGCTGTCGGGGATGCCCAGCGCGGTGGCGGTCTCCCGGACGTTCTCGACGCCCACGTCGATGCCCATCTGCGCGAAGACGGCGTTGATCGACTTGTCCATGGCCTCGGAGACGGTGACCGGGCCGTAGTCGACCTGGTCCTCGTTCTCGGGGGCGAAGTCCGTGGGCCGGCCGTCGACCTCGGCCGGACGCCCGCTGGTGCCGTCGTAGACGGTGCGGGCGCTGATGGGCTGCCCGTCCTGGGTGGTGGAGTCGTGGTCGAGCGCGGAGGTGAAGACGAACGGCTTGAACGTGGAGCCCACCTGGTACTCGCGGGCGGTCGCGGTGTTGGTGTACTGCTCGACGAAGTTCTCGCCGCCGTACATGGCGACGACCTCGCCGGTCTGCGGGTCGATGGAGGTGCCGCCGGTGCGGACGTAGGTGTCGACCTTGCGGTTCTCCTCGTCGAGGCGGGAGACGAGCTCGGCGTCGACGGCGTCGACCAGGGCGTCCTGCTTCTCGCGGTCGATGGTGGTGCGGATGGTGAAGCCGCCGGACCGCAGCCGGCCCGCCGTGATGATGCCGCTGTCGATCAGGTGGTCGTTGACCGCGTTGACGAGGTAGCCGCGCTGACCCGAGAGGCTGGTCGACGGCTTGACCGGGTCCGGCTCGGGGAACTCCATGGCCTTGCGCTTCTGCTTGCTCAGCCAGCCCTCCTCGACCATGCCGCGCAGCACGTACTTCCAGCGGGCCTTGGCACGGTCGGTGTTCTCCGGGTGGGCCTTGACGTCGTAGGCGCTGGGGGCGTTGACCAGGGCGGCGAGGTAGGCGCCCTCGGCGACGGTGAGGGCGTCGGCGTCCTTGCCGTAGTAGGCCTGGGCGGCCGACTGGATGCCGTAGGCGTTGCGGCCGAAGTAGCTGGTGTTGAGGTAGCCCTGGAGGATCTCGTCCTTGCTGACCTCGTTGTCCAGCTTGATCGCGATGAAGAACTCCTTCACCTTGCGGGTGACGGTCTGTTCCTGCGTCAGGTAGTAGTTCTTCACGTACTGCTGGGTGATCGTGGAACCGGACTGCGTCGAGCCGCCGGTCATCATGTTCCACGCCGCACGCGACATCGCCTTGAGGTTGACGGCGGGCTCGCTGTAGAAGTTGCGGTCCTCGGCGGACAGCATGGCGCGCTGCGCGCCGCGGGAGATCTCGTCGAGGGGGACGCTCTCCCGGTTGTATTCGCCGTCGACGGCGATGCGGCTGCCGTCGGAGTACAGGTAGACGTTGGACTGCGAGACGGCGTGCGGGTTGGGCTCGGGGATGTCGACGAGCAGGTAGCCGGCGACCATGCCGCCGGAGATCAGCAGGATCACGGTCAGCACCGCGCCGACCACCATGCGCCAGGTGGGGATCAGCCGGCGCGCCCCGGTGCGCCGGGAGCCGTCGTGCTCGGCGTCCGGCTCCCCGCCCGGTTCCTCGCCGGGCGTCCAGTCGCCGTCCGCCGCGTACGGCCCGGTGTCCCGGTTCGGCTCGTCACTCATCGTCTGCAGGCACTCCCCGTCCACGTCCGGGCGTTCGGATAGACGTCCGGATCCACTGTCGCATCCTCCGCACCGGCCTCCGGTGACCGGCCACGCGCCGCAGCGGCGTGGCGTGCCGCCGCATGGCGTACGGCGTACCCGGGGGTGGGGCGGAAAACCCTTCGCCCGGGGCGGCGCCCGCCCGTAGGCTGGCGGATTCGCTTCGTTCCGGCTCCCCGGCCCGCTGCCGCGGGGGTCGTCCGCGCCTGCGTGCCGGGCGGCGGCTGTGGAGCCGCTGTAGATACAGACGGGGGAGGGGCCGGGAAGGATGCATCGCGGCGGGGTCTATTTCACGGTGACGGCGGGCTCGTTCCGGCGCTACGCCACCTATCGGGTCGCCACGGCGGCGGGTGTGTTCACCAACACGGTCTTCGGTTTCGTCCTCGCCTACACCTATCTGGCGCTGTGGTCGGAGCGGCCGCGGCTGGGCGGGTACGACCAGGCGGAGGCGCTGACCTTCGTGTGGACCGGGCAGGCCCTGCTGGCGGCGGTGGCCCTGTTGGGCGGTGGTGCGCTGGAGGACCTCCAGGCCCGTATCCGCAGCGGCGACGTGGCCGTGGACCTGTACCGGCCGGTGGATCTGCAGTTGTGGTGGCTTGCGGCGGATCTGGGGCGGGCGGCGTTCCAGCTGGTCGGCCGCGGGGTGGTGCCGGTGGCGGTGGGGGCGCTGGCGTTCGAGTTGGCGCTGCCGTCGTCGCCGGTGACCTGGGTGCTGTTCCTGGTGTCGACGTGGTTGGCGGTGGTGGTGGGGTTCGGGTTGCGCTATCTGCTGGCGCTGGCCACGTTCTGGGTGATGGAGGGCACCGGCCTGAACACCCTGTCCACGCTGCTGAACACGTTCTTCTCGGGGATGCTGCTGCCGCTGACGGTCTTCCCGGGCGCGTTCGGCGAGGCGGTGCGGACACTGCCGTGGGCGGCGATGCTCCAGGTGCCGGCGGACGTGCTGCTGGAGCAGTACCGGGGGGCGGCCGCGGTGGTGTCGGCGCTGGCGTTCCAGGCCGGGTGGGCGCTGGTGGTGCTGGCGCTGGGGCGTGCGCTCCAGGCGGTCGCCACCCGGAAGGTGGTGGTCCAGGGTGGCTGACGGGATGCTCGCGCGGACTCTGTGGGGTCTGCGGGCGTACGGCTTCATCGTGCGGATGTGGGTGCGTTCGGCGCTGGCCTACCGCGCGTCGTTCCTGATGATGACGCTCGGCGGGATCGCGATGACGTCGCTGGACTTCGTCGCGATCGTGATCATGTTCACGCACATCGAGGAACTGGGCGGCTTCTCGCTGCCGGAGGTGGCGTTCCTGTACGGCGCGTCCAGCGCGTCGTTCGGGCTGGCGGACCTGCTGGCCGGGTCGTTCGGGCGGGTGGGCGGCCGGGTGCGGGACGGGACGGTGGACGTGCTGCTGGTGCGTCCGGTGCCGGTCTCGGCGCAGGTCGCCGCGGACCGGTTCGCGCTGCACCGGGTGGGCCGGCTGATCCAGGCGGGGCTGCTGCTGGGCTGGGCGCTGTGGCACCTGGAGGCGGCGTGGACGCCGGGGCGGGTGCTGATGGTGCCGGTGATGGTGGTGAGCGGTGCGCTGATCTTCGCCGCGGTGTTCGCGGTCGGCGGCGCGTTCCAGTTCTGGGCGCGGGACGCGTCGGAGGTGCAGAACGCCTTCACCTACGGCGGTCAGACGATGCTTCAGTACCCGCCGACGGTGTTCGGACGGGAGCTGGTGCGGGGGGCGACGTTCGTGGTGCCGCTGGCGTTCGTGAACTGGGTTCCGGCGCTGTACGTGCTGGGCCGGGGCGACCTCCTGGGACTGCCGTGGTGGGCGGACTTCGCCTCGCCCGCGGTGGCGCTGGTGTCCGTTGCGGTGGCGGGGCTGGTGTGGCGGGCCGGGCTGCGGGGCTATGTGAGTACGGGAAGCTGAGAGGGAGCCGGGACGGATGGACGCGTGCATCGAGGTGGAGGGGCTGGAGAAGGTGTTCCGGGTGCGGCGGCGCACCGGGCGCCGGCTGCGTCGGGAGACCAGCGAGGTGCGGGCGGTCGACGGCATCACCTTCTCGGTACCGCGCGGCCAGGTCGTGGGCTACATCGGCCCGAACGGGGCGGGGAAGTCGACGACGATCAAGATGCTGACCGGCATCCTGACGCCCGGCGGCGGGCGGCTGCGGGTCGCCGGTCTCGACCCCGCGCGTGAGCGGACGCGGCTCGCGCGGCGCATCGGGGTGGTGTTCGGCCAGCGCACGACCCTGTGGTGGGACCTGCCGCTGCGCGACTCGTACGCGCTGGTGAGGCGCATGTACCGGGTGCCGGCGGACCGCTTCCGCGTGAACCTCGACCGGTGCGTGGAGCTGCTCGGTCTCGCCGACCTGCTGGACGTGCCGGTGCGTCAGCTCTCGCTGGGGCAGCGGATGCGCGGGGACATCGCGGCGGCGCTGCTGCACGACCCGGAGGTGCTCTACCTGGACGAGCCGACGATCGGGCTGGACGTCGTCAGCAAGGCCCGGGTCCGCGGCTTCCTGCGCGACCTGAACGCCGAGCGCGGTACCACGGTGCTGCTCACCACGCACGACCTCACCGACATCGAGCAGCTCTGCGAGCGGGTGATGGTGATCGATCACGGACGGATGATGTACGACGGGGCGCTGGGCGGGCTGCACGAGGTGGGGGAGAGCGAGCGGACGCTGGTGGTGGACCTCGAGCGGGAGCTGCCGCCGATCAGCGGGGTGCCGGGGGCGCGGACGGTGCGGACGGAGGGGCCGCGGCAGTGGCTGGCGTTCCCGGCGTCGGCGAGTGCGGCGCCGGTCGTGGCCGCGGTGGCGGCCCACTATCCGCTGGTCGACCTGTCGGTGCGGGAGCCGGACATCGAGTCGGTCATCGCCGCGATGTACGCGGGGCGTGCGTAGGGGCGCGGCGGCGCCGGAGGGGACGGGAGGCGGCCCGGAAGGGAGGCGCCGGGATGCTCAGAGGCGGGCCGGGTTGGGGTCGCCGGCGAGCTGCCCGAGTTCCACCGTGTGGGCCATCGCGCGGTAGCCGTTGTCGGACGGGTGCAGGTGGTCGCCGGAGTCGTAGATGCCGCGCAGCCGCTGCGGTGCGGCCGGGTCGCGCAGCGCCGCGTCGAAGTCGATCACGGCGTCGAAGACGTCACCGGACCGGATGCGGTCGTTGACGGCCTGCCGCACGGCCTCCTCCCGTGGCTCGTAGCCGCGGTGCCCGCCGGACGGGGTGAGGGTGCCGCCCACGACCCTGACGTCCCGCGCGTGGGCTCTCCGGGTGATCTCCTGGAGGCCGGCGACGATGCGGGCGGGGTCGAGCTGCTGCGGGTGCTTGAGGATGTCGTTCAGGCCCAGTTCGACGACGAGGACTTCGACGCCGGTCCGGGAGAGCGCGTCCCGGTGGAGGCGGTTCAGGGCGGAGGGGCCGTTGTTCGGAGAGTAGTCGAGGCCGTCGATCAGCACCCGGTTCCCGCTGATGCCCGCGTTGAGGACGCTGTACCGGGGGGCGTCGGGCTCGGTGCGCAGCCGTTCGGCGAGGAAGTCGGTCCAGCGGTGGTTGGCGCCGGTGGACGAGGTGATGCCGTCGGTGATCGAGTCGCCGAGCACCGCGACCGCGCCGTCGGCCTCCGTGGTCCACACGTCGACGGCCGTCACCCACCGCCAGTACGGGCTCTGCTGCGTGAAGTCGGTGCCGGCGACGGACCGGGTCAGGTCGCCCGGCCCGGCGTAGCTGGTCTGTCGCGCGTGGTTGTGGAAGGTCACGGGGCCGGACGCCTGGGGCGTGTAGGTGGTGATCAGCAGGTCGCCCGCGGCCGGCACGTTCAGCCGTACGGCGTCGCTGACGGCCTTCTCACCGGGCGGGATGGTCACCGAGGGGCGGCCGTCGAAGGTGAGCCGGCGCAGGCTGCCGGCCTTCGCGGTGGGGCTGCTGGGCGCGGCGGCGAGGGCGAGGCCGGCCCGGGTGAAGGTCAGCGGCGTCTCGCCGAAGAGGTTGGAGAGGTGGATGCGGGCGCGGGTGCCGCCCACGGAGGTGTGCACGACGTTGCGGACCGACATGTCGGCGAAGGCGTTGCGGGTGCCGGGCTCGGCCGCGGCGGGGGCGGCGGCCCAGGTGCCGATCCAGCTGCCGGAGGAGGCGGGCCGGGCGCCGCCGGCGCCGGACTGCGGGCCGTCCGCGCCCTCGTCCCGTCCGGACGCCTTGCCGAAGCCGACGAAGACAGCCGTGGACACCAGGACCACGAGGGCGGCGAGTGCTGCCAGCAGGGCATAACCCAGGTTTCTGGTCATGCGCGGTGTGTCTCCTCGGGCTGTCGGAGCGGGCTCCGGCGGTCGGGTCTCTCATGATCCCACGGTGACCCGTGTGGACTCGAATCGTCAGACGCGGGGAACCCCTGGGGCGTTCCCCACGTAGGGCGGGTGGGGAACGCGAGGAGAGAATGTGCCGAGGCCAGCGGAGCGGGTGGAGCGGATGGACCAGTCGGAACGCGGTGGAATCGCCACCGCGGAACGGTCCGGTGTGAGAGCACTCACACGGGGTCCGGGGGCGTTCACGGCCGCCGACGAGGAGCGGCAGCGCGGCGTGCGCCGGATGAAGCTGATCGCCACCGGGGCGCTGGCCGCCATGGCCGTCGTCTTCGCCCTCGCCACGTGGGCGGGCGAGTCCGGCGCCGGCGCCTGGACGGGCTATGTCGCGGCGGCCGCCGAGGCCGGCATGGTCGGTGCGCTCGCCGACTGGTTCGCCGTCACCGCCCTCTTCAAACGCCCGATGGGTCTTCCCATCCCGCACACCGCGATCATCCCCACCAAGAAGGACCAACTCGGCCGGAGTCTGGGCGACTTCGTCGGGGAGAACTTCCTCTCCGAGGAGGTCGTGCGGGCCCGGCTGCGTTCCGTGGGCATCGGCAGCCGGCTCGGCGGCTGGCTCGCCGTGCCGGCGCACGCGGACCGGGTGACGGCCGAACTGGCCACCGCCCTGCGCGGCGCGCTCACGGTGCTGCGCGACGACGACGTGCAGGCCGTCGTCGGCGAGGCCATCACGCGGCGGGCGGAGGCGCAGGAGATCGCGCCCGGCCTGGGCCGGCTGCTGGAGAAGGTCGTCGCCGACGGCGGTCACCGCCGCGTGGTGGACCTGGTGTGCGTGCGGGCCCGGGACTGGCTGGAGCGGCACAGCGACTCGGTGATGGAGGCGGTCAGCGGCGGCGCGCCCGGCTGGACGCCCCGCTTCGTGGACCGCAAGGTCGGCGAGCGCGTCTACAAGGAGCTGCTGCGCTTCGTCACCGAGATGCGGGACATGCCCGGGCACCCGGCGCGCGGTGCGCTCGACCGCTTCCTCACCGATTTCGCCCGGGACCTGCGCACCGACGAGGAGACGCGGGAGCGCGTCGAGCGGCTCAAGCGCGACGTGCTGGGGCGGTCGGAGGTGCAGGACCTGATCGCCTCGGCGTGGTCCTCGGTGCGGGCGATGATCGTGGCCGCGGCCGAGGACGAGCGCAGCGAACTGCGCATGCGGGCCCGGGCGTCGCTGCTGTCGCTGGGCCGGCGGATGGCGGAGGACGACCGGCTCCAGGGCAAGGTCGACTCCTGGGTGGAGGGCGCGGCGGCGCACGTCGTCACCACCTACCGCGACGAGATCACCTCGCTGATCAGCGAGACCATCGCCGGCTGGGACGCGGAGCACACCTCCCGCAAGATCGAGGCGCACATCGGCCGGGATCTGCAGTTCATCCGCATCAACGGCACGGTGGTGGGTGCGCTGGCCGGGCTGGTGATCCACACCGTCGCGCACGCGGCGGGCGCCTGAGCACGACGCCCCCGGCGGTGCGGCCTCCGCGTCCCGCTTCCGGGCCCGCGTCCCACTGGGTGGGACGCGGGTTGCGCCGCGTGCACCCCTCCTTGGAGGATCGTCCAACACGCTGTGCGGTGGCCGTCCCCACCGTGATCGCCCGCGTGCCCAGCCCGCTGCGGGGCGCGCCACGACCACGGGAGACGACCATGAAGCTGCTGCGTGTCGGACCGCCGGGCGCGGAGCGCCCGGCCGCCCTGGACGCCGACGGGGTGCTGCGGGACCTCGCCGCGGTGACGCCCGACGTCGACGGCGCGCTGCTCGCCGACGACGCGGCCCTCGCCCGGGTACGGGCGGCCGTCGACGGCGGCGGCCTGCCCCGCCTCGACCCCGGCGGGCTGCGGATCGGCCCGCCGGTGGGCCGGGTCGGCAAGGTCGTGTGCATCGGCCTCAACTACCACGATCACGCGCGGGAGACGGGCGCCGCGGTCCCGGCGGAGCCGATCGTCTTCCTCAAGGCGGCGGACACCGTCGTCGGCCCCGACGACCCGGTCCTGGTGCCGCGGGGCAGCACGAGGACCGACTGGGAGGTCGAACTCGCCGTCGTCGTCGGCCGGACCGCGCGGTACCTGGAGACCGACGCGCAGGCGCGCGCATGCGTCGGCGGATACGCCGTGGCCCACGACGTGTCCGAGCGCGAGTGGCAGCTGGAGCGCGGCGGCACCTGGGACAAGGGCAAGAACTGCGAGACGTTCAGCCCGCTGGGCCCCTGGCTGGTCACTCCCGACGAGGTCCCCGACCCGCAGGCGCTCGGCCTGCGGCTGCGCGTCGACGGCCGGCTGATGCAGGACGGGACGACGGCCGACCAGATCTTCCCCGTGGCGGAGGTCCTCCGCTACCTCAGCGGCTTCATGGTGCTGCGGCCCGGCGACGTCGTCCTGACCGGCACCCCGGCGGGCGTGGCGATGGGCCGGCCCGAGCCCAAGCCGTATCTGAGGCCCGGCCACGTGGTCGACCTCGAGATCGACGGCCTCGGCCGCCAGCGCCAGGTCCTCACCGCGGCCTGAGGTCCCGTTCCCGCCGGGGCCTCACCCCCGGCGTGAACGGTCACGCCGCGGCGGCGGGGGACTCTCACACCCCGGCGGCGAGGGCGACGGTCCGGCCCTCCCGGGCCGAGGTGCGTGCGGCCTCCAGCACACGCAGCGCCTCCGCGGCCTCGCGGGCCGTGACCGGCGCCGGCCCGCCGTCGCGGAGTGCCGCCGCCACCCCGGCGTAGTACGCGGGGTAGTCGCCGGCCTCGCTCGGTACCCGTTCCGCCGCGTCCAGGTGCCCCAGGGTTCCCCACGCCGCTTCCGGTTCCACTCCCCACGGTGTGCCGGGCTCGGGCAGGGCGCCCTCCCGCAGGGCCGCCTCCTGCGGGTCGAGGCCGTGCTTCACGTAGGCCGCCTTCGTCCCCAGAACCCGGAAACGCGGCCCGAGTTGTGCTGCGGTCGCGCTCATCCACAGGTGCGAGCGCACCCCGTTCCGGTGGGTCAGCGCCACGAACACGTCGTCGTCCGCCTCCGCCCCGGCCCGCCGGACGTCGGATTCCGCATACACCGACGCGACGGGCCCGAGGAGCGCCAGGGCCTGGTCGACGAGGTGGCTGCCGAGGTCGTACAGCAGGCCGCCGACCTCGCCGGGGTCGCCCGACTCGCGCCAGCCGCCCTTGAGCTGCGGCCGCCACCGCTCGAAGCGTGACTCGAAGCGCAGCACCTCGCCGAGCGCGCCCTCGGCGACCAGCGCCCGCACGGTGCGGAAGTCGTTGTCCCAGCGGCGGTTCTGGAACGGGGACAACAGCAGCCCGCGCTCCTCCGCGAGCGCGGCGAGGTGCTCGGCCTCGGCCGCCGTCGCCGCCAGCGGCTTGTCGACGACGACGGGCAGCCCGGCCCGCAGGGCACGTTCGGCCAGCGGCACGTGCGTCCTGTTCGGGGAGGCGACGACGATCAGGTCGAGCGCGTCGGCCCGGGCGAACAGCTCGTCGGCGGTGGCGACGGTACGGACGCCCGCGCCCCGGTCGCGGGCCACCTGCGCCTGGCGCTCGGGGTTCGCGGTGACCACGGTGTCGAGGACGAGACCGTCGGTGACGGCGATCAGCGGGGCGTGGAAGGCGGAGCCGGCGAGGCCGTAGCCGAGCAGGCCGACGCGGAGCGATGCGTTCATGGGGCCAGTCTCCCAACGGTCCCCGCAGGCTCCACGTGCAGGTCCGGGCCCCGGGGCCGGGGGCGCAGGCGTATGCCCCGGTAGGGTGAAACCGGCGCACGGACCGAACCCACCAGCAGGGAGCCGTCAACGTGGCAGAGCGCAAGCCGATCGAGTCCTGGCTCACCGACATGGACGGTGTGCTGATGCACGAGGGCGTGCCGGTGCCCGGCGCCGACGCGTTCGTCAAGCGTCTGAAGGAGTCCGAACGCCCCTTCCTCGTGCTGACGAACAACTCGATGTACACGCCGCGCGACCTGCACGCCCGGCTGTCGCGGATCGGCCTGGAGGTGCCGATCGAGAACATCTGGACGTCCGCCCTGGCGACCGCCCAGTTCCTGGACGACCAGCGGCCGGGCGGCACCGCGTACGTCATCGGCGAGGCCGGTCTGACGACGGCGATGCACGACATCGGCTACGTCCTCACCGACCACGCCCCGGACTACGTCGTGCTGGGCGAGACCCGCACCTACTCCTTCGAGGCGCTGACCAAGGCGATCCGGCTGATCAACGACGGCGCACGGTTCATCGCCACCAACCCCGACGAGACCGGGCCCTCCATGGAGGGCGCGCTGCCCGCGACGGGCGCGGTCGCCGCACTGATCACCAAGGCGACCGGACGCGAGCCCTACTTCGTCGGGAAGCCGAACCCGCTGATGATGCGCGCCGGGCTGAACGCCATCGGCGCGCACTCGGAGACGACGGCGATGATCGGCGACCGGATGGACACCGACGTGCGGGCCGGCATGGAGGCCGGCCTGGAGACGTTCCTGGTGCTCACCGGTGTCACCCGGCCGCACGAGGTGGACCTCTTCCCGTACCGGCCGTCCACCGTGGTCGACTCCATCGCGGACCTCGTCCAGCGCGTCTGACGGTCCGTCCGGACCGGGCGCCCGACCGGACGGCCGTGCGCCACCCGCGCGGCGTAGCACCGGCGCTCCCGGGATGCGGGCCGCGCCGGAGCGGGTGATCTTCGAGGCAGCGACCCGGAGGTTCCCCATGCACCGCTCACCCGCTCCGCCCGCCCGCGCCCGCGGACGCTCACTCTCCGCCGCCGCGCGGGCCGCCTCGGTCACCGCGGGCGCGGTGGCGGCGGTCGCGGCCTGCACGCTCGCCGCCCCGGCGGCTGCCGCCGCGCCTGCGGAGCCGGGCGCCGGCGGGCCCGTCGAGGTGACGCCCCGGCACGCCGAGCCCGGCAGCCAGGTCGAGCTGCGGACGGACTTCTGCGAGGTGGAGCGCACCGCGTTCGCCACGTCCGTCGCCTTCGAGGCGGACGTCGACCTGCAACGCACCGAGGACGGCGCCGCCTTCCACGGCTACGCGGTGATCAGCATGGACGCGGAGCTGGGGACGTACGGGCTCACCGTGGTGTGCGGGGAGGACGAGAAGCGGGGCGAGGGCTCGTTCAAGGTCGTCCCGGCGGGCGGCGACGGCGGCCAGGGCCGCGACGGCGGCCAGGGCGACGAGGGCGAGGAGGCCGGTGCCGGGTACGAGGACGGCCGCCCGAGGAACGAGCCGCACGCGGGCCGGGACCCCGGCGGCCACGACCGGCCGCCGTGGGAGTCCGAGGAGGGCGGGCCGTACGAGCCGGACGACCCGTACGCGTCGCCCGTCGCTCCCGTGCGCGCGGGCGGCGGCGGGACGGCCGGCGACCACGCGGGCGCGGCGACGGACACCGCCGAGCGGGCCGGTCTCGCCCTGGCCGGGGGCGCCGCCGTCGCGGGTGCCGTGACCTGGGCGGTACGCCGGCGCCGCGCTCGCGCCCACCCGGGCGGGTGAACCCGCGGTGACGGCGGACGGCGCGGGACAGCCGCAGGCGCCGGAGGACGGGCGGCCCTCCGGCCGGGGGCGGCTGACCACCGGCACGATCTGGGCGCTGCTCCTCCTCGGCCTGTGGATCTGGGGGAGGGCCGCCACCGACGGGGGGCTCGACGGCCCGGCGCACGGCGACGTCTCCGCGGCCGGGCGGCAGTTCGGCGGCGGCGAGCCGCTGCCCGCCGCGCACGCGCCGCTTGACGAGGTCGGCCGCCCGGTGCGCCTGGAGATCCCCTCGCTCGACATCCGGGCCCGCATCGAACCCACCGGACTGGACGACCGCGGCGGCGTCGCCGCCCCGCCGTACGCGCGCGCGGGCGCGGTCGGCTGGTACCGGGAGGGCCCGAAGCCCGGCGAGGAGGGCGTCGCCCTGGTCGTCGGCCACGTCGACACCGACACCCGCCGAGCGGTGTTCTACGCGCTGAGCACGGTCGGACGCGGCACCGAGGTGCGGGTGACCGGCGAGAACGGCCGGGTGGCCGAATTCACCGTCGAGTCGGCGGAGGTGGTCCAGGGCGAGGGCTTCGAGGCCGAACGCGCCTACGGGCAGCGGGAGAAGGGCCGTGCGGAGCTGCGGCTGCTCACCTGTGGCGGCACCTACGACCGGCAGGAGCGCGCCTACACCTCCAACGTCGTGGTGTCCGCCTACCTGACGGGCACGCATGCGACGGCCTGAGCGGCGGGGGCGGACGGCTCCACGTGCCACCGCGGTGCGCGTCGCCGGAGTGCTCGCCGGAGTGCGGGTCGTGGCCGTGCTCGTCGCGGCGGCGGTGCTCGGCGGCTGCGCCGGTACCGGGGGCGGGCCTTCCCGGGCGGCGACGGACGGCGCGGGCGGCCACGGCGACGGGGCGCCGTTCTGGAACAACCCGGAGGGCCCGGCCGAACGGCAGGCCGCCGCCTACCGCGCCGCCGGGCGGCACCGTGACGCGGAGCTGATCGAACGGATCGCGGACCGCCCAGTGGCCGAGTGGCTCGGCGCCGAGCGCGCCGAGGCCGAGGAGCAGGCGCGTACCTACACCGTGGCCGCCGGCGCGGCGGGGCGGCGTGCGGTGCTCGTCCTGTACAACATCCCGCACCGGGACTGCGGCCAGTACTCGCGCGGCGGCGCCCGCGACGCCGCCGCCTACCGGGAGTGGCTGGCGGGGGTGGTGCGTGGTATCGGCGGGCGGCCGGCCACCGTGATCGTGGAGCCGGACGCGCTCCCGCACCTGCTCCAGGAGGGCTGCACCCCGCACCGTTTCCACGACGAGCGGTACCGGCTGCTGCACGAGGCGGTGACGTCGCTGGCCGCGCTCGCCGACACCGACGTCTACCTGGACGCCGGCAACGCCGGCTGGGTCCGCGAACCCGGCGCGCTGGTGGAGCCGCTGCGGAAGGCCGGCGTCGGCGCGGCGGACGGCTTCGCACTGAACGTCGCCAACTTCCGGACCACCGCCGCGAGTGTCGCCTACGGCCGGGAGCTGTCCCGGAAGCTCGGCGGGGCGCACTTCGTCGTCGACACCAGCCGGAACGGCAACGGCCCGGCAGACGGGACGGGCGAGGCCGCGTGGTGCAACCCCCCGGGGCGGGCGCTCGGCACGCCGCCGACCACCCGCACCGGACACGAGCGGGTGGACGCCTACCTGTGGATCAAGCGCCCCGGCGAGTCGGACGGAAGCTGCGGCGGGGCGCCGGAGGCGGGGGAGTGGTTCCCCCGGTACGCGCTCGCGCTGGCCCGCCGGGCCCGCGCCGACCGCCCGTGACCGTGCGGCCGCGCAGGGGTGGAGGGTCAGTACCCCGGGTCGGGCGGCGGCGCCCGCCGGGTCGTGGCGGGTGACGGGGCGTCCGGGTCGGCCGGCACCCGCAGCCACACCGCCTCCGACGGGACGCCGCGGTCGTCCACCGCGACCACCATGTACCAGCCGGGCGGCACCAGCCACGGTTCCTCCGGCAGCGTGACGCGCACTCCGTCGGCCGTGAGCGCGAACTCCAGGGCGACCGACCGCTGTTCGACGTTCGTGACGTGCGTGGCGGAGCCGGGGCGGATCAGCCGCATCCGCGCGAGGGAGCGGGCGTCCCCGGTGCGGTAGGTCACGCTGTCGCCGAGGGCGACGGTCTCCCTGCCGCGCCGGGTGTCGTGCAGCGCCGGCCGGTCGCCGCCCTGGTGCAGGTAGGGCGGTTCGTAGACGCCGATGCGCTGCTCGAAGTCGCCGGGACGGGTCTCGTCGGCGTCGGCGAACAACGGGTCGGAGCCGAACGTCATCACCCGCCCGTCGGGCAGCAGCAGTCCGCCGGAGTGGTAGTTGCGGCCCACGAGCGGGTCGGCGACCTGCTCGAACGTGCGCCGGCCGGGGTGGTAGAGCGCGGCGGCGAGGACGTCGCCGGTGCCCCGGGCGCGGTAGCCGCCGGAACCGCCGGCGATCAGGACGGTGTCGTCGGGCAGCACGACGCCGGTGGGATAGCGCACCTCGGCGTACAGGTCGGGGCCGTCGGTGAAGCGCGGCCGGGGCGCGTCGAGGTCGACGAGCGCGGTGCGTGCCGTGGACTCCGCGCTCTCGCCGACTCCGCCGCCGCCGAGCACCATGTACCGCTGCTGCTGCGCCGGCGGCAGCAGGACGGACATCGACGTCTCCAGCACGTCGGGCCGGCTGAGGCCGGGCACTTCGGTGAACGCGTCGGTCTCCAGGTTCCACACGCCGGGGGTGCGGCCCCGGTCGGCCGGCCCGTAGCCGGCGTTGGAGCCGGTGTAGAAGACCCGGCCGTCCCCGGCGAGGAAGAGCGCCGGGTAGGTGGGCAGGAACCGCGCGTCGGGCAGGTACTCCCAGCTCCGGGTGCGCGGATCGTAGACCTCGTTCCTGCCGGGGACGACCTGCCCGATCTCGTCCAGGCCGGACACCGCCAGCACGCGGCCGTCCGCGAGCGTGGTGAGGGTGGGGTACCAGCGGGCCTCGCCCATCGGGTCGACCGGGATGTACCGCTCGGCGACCGGGTCGAACTCGTAGGCGGTGTCGATGCCCTGGAAGTCCTTCTTGTCGAAGGACAGCTTCTGCGCGATGCCGTAGACGTTCCGCCGCTCCGCACCGCGCAGGCCGTGCACGCGGTACTGGTCCTGGGCGCCGGTGGCGTGTGCGCGGCCCTTCTTCGGGGCCTCGACGTAGACCCGGGCGCTGCCCGGGGTGACGGTCACCCCGCCGGTGTCGGGGTCGACGGTCTTGTCGGCGCGGGGGACGAGCAGGTTGTCCTGGGCGGCGAAGGTCTTCCCGTTGCGGCGGCCGGTGAAGAGGGTGCCCTCGGTAAGGGTCTTCGCCCGGTCGGGGTTCTCGTTGTAGACGATCATCAGACCGCCGGCCTTCTCCACGTCCCCTTCGAGGGTCTCGTACCGCCGGGTGCCGCCGGCCACGAGGAGGTGACCGTCGGGGAGTTGTGCGTGTCCGGAGCAGAACAGGTCGGCGGGGGTGGGGATGTTCCGGAAGGTGCCGGTCTCCGGGTCCCACAGCACGGTGCGGAACGTGCCGGCGTCGAACATCCGCGCGTCGTTGCCGGAGCCGGCGACGAGCAGCACCTTTCCGGTGTGCAGCAGCGCGGCGTGGATGGTGTTGACGCGGTACCGCTCGGGCACGGCGACGGTCTGCCAGCGGCCGTTCTCCGCGAGGTAGCCGGGCCGGCGGATGCGGTGGTCGTGGTAGGCGTCGGCGGCGATGTCGTACAGCACCGGCCCGTTGAGCCCGGCGAGCACACACGCCGCCGCCAGGCCCAGGGCGAGGCGGCGGGTCCTGCGGCTCGGGCGGTACCTCATCTGTCACGTCCGGGGCGATAGGTGACGTTTCGTCCGGCTTCACGATATTCCTCCGCGCCGCCTGCTTCGCGGAACGCGGGCCCGGCCGGACGTGTCGGGCGGGCGGCGGCTGAGCCGGGTCGGCGCGGGTTCTGTAATTGGTCTGGACATGCCGAAGTGGTAGCGCTAGTTTCGCAATTGGTCTGGACCAGAAGCGCACGACTCCCGTTCCCCACACACCCCCACACCCCCCACACCGATGGAGCAGGCATGCGACGAAGGATCAGCACGACGTCCGCGGCGATCGGCATGGCCGCGATCACCGTTCTCGCCACCGGCGGCAGCGCCCAGGCCCACGGGTACTCCTCCAGCCCCACCAGCCGTCAGGCGTTCTGCGCCGACGGCGCGGTCAGCGGCTGCGGCGCCATCCAGTGGGAGCCGCAGAGCGTCGAAGGGCCGAAGGGCTTCCCGCAGGGCGGCCCGAGCGACGGCACCCTCTGCGCCGGCGGCAACGGCCGCTTCTCCGAACTCGACGACCCGCGCGGCGGCGACTGGCCGACCAGCAACGTGCCGTCCGGGCAGGACTTCACCTTCACCTGGACGAACACCGCGATGCACTCCACCACCGACTACCGGTACTACGTGACCAAGGACGGCTGGGACCCGTCCCAGCCGCTGACCCGGTCGGCGCTGGAACTCGACCCGTTCCTGGTCGTGCCGATGGACGGGCGTCAGCCCGCCGCCGAGGAGAGCCACACCGGGCGCCTGCCCGGCAAGTCCGGCCGCCACATGATCTTCTCCGTGTGGACGGTCGCGGACACCGGCAACGCGTTCTACGCCTGCTCGGACGTGAACTTCCAGTAGGCCGGGCCGACTCCGAGAGGAGGCTCACCCCACACCGCGGGCCCGCCCGGCCCCGGCCCCCGCGCCACGGCGGCGGGGGCCGGGGCCGGGCGCGGTGCCGTGCGGTGACACCATGACGGCGTGACGCAGGCGGCGGACGACGCGACCCGACCCGGTGCCGGCACCGACGAGGGCGACGCACAGGTCCCGGCGTTCTGGCGGGAGCTGGGCCTGCCCGGACTCGTCGACGTGCACACGCACTTCATGCCGCACCGCGTCATGGCCAAGGTGTGGGCCTACTTCGACAGTGCCGGGCCGCTCACCGGCCGCCCCTGGCCCATCGCCTACCGCACCGACGAGCGGCACCGGCTCGCGCTCCTGCGCGACCTGGGTGTACGGCACTTCACCTCGCTCGTCTACCCGCACAAGCCCGGCATGGCCGCCTGGCTCAACGCCTGGGCGGCCGACTTCGCCGCCCGCACGCCGGACTGCCTGCACACCGCGACCTTCCATCCGGAACCCGAGGCTCCGGCCTACGTCGCCGAGGCGATCGACGCGGGCGCCCGGGTGTTCAAGGCACACGTGCAGGTCGGCGCGTGGGACCTGTGCGACCCGCTGCTGGACCCGGTCTGGGGCCTGCTCGCCGACGCCGGCGTGCCCGTCGTCACCCACTGCGGCTCCGCGCCCGTGCCCGGCGCCCACACCGGACCCGAGGGTGCGGCCAGGCTGCTCGCCCGCCACCCCGGGTTGCCGATGATCGTGGCGCACATGGGCATGCCCGACTACGGCGCCTTCCTCGACCTCGCCGAGACGTACCCGCGCGTGCACCTGGACACCACCATGGCGTTCACCCGCTTCAGCGAGGAGGAGGCGCCGTTCCCGCGCGAGCGGCTGCCGCAGCTCGCCGCCCTCGGCGACCGCGTCCTCTTCGGCTCCGACTTCCCCAACATCCCCTACGGCTACCGGGACGCGCTGCACGCCCTGGAGACGCTGGACCTCGGCGACGCGTGGCTGCGCGCGGTCTGCTGGCACAACGCGGCGCGGCTCTTCGGCCTCTGAGGACGCGGTCTCCGGTTCCGCGGTCGCCGGGCGGGGGTGCCCGTGCTCAGTCCTCGCCCTTGCCCTCGCGCTTCCCGCGCTCCACGACCGCCCGCACGTTCGCCGGGCTGCCGCAGGCCGCGTCGAGGTGTTCCGCGCGCGACATGACGAAAGCCTCCGCCAGTTCCGCGCGCCGGGCGTCCGGCACGTGCTCCCGGGCGTCGTTGAGCAGCGTGCGCTCCTCCTCGTCGAGGTGGTGCGTGACGGCGGCCACCAGGTCCTCCAGCTTCTCGTCCCACGCGTCGGAGGAGGTGTCCGCGATCTCGAGGAGGGCGAGCAGCGCCTCGTTGCCCTCCTGGTGTTCGTGCACGCCGTGCTCGACGTCCTCCTCGTCCACCGGGTCGCGTCGGGCGAGGTCCGGGTAGACCTTCTCCTCCTCCGCCTCGCCGTGCGCGATCAGCAGGTTCGCGAACTCGGCGAGCGCCCCCGCCCGGTCCGCCTCCGCGTTCCGCATGGTGCGGAACAGCTCCTCCATCCGCCGGTGGTCCTTCAGGATGAGCTCGACGACATCGTTGTGCGCGGACGACATGATCTCTCCGGGTCTCCTCGGGATCGGTGACAGGACGCTCCGACGGTGACCGTATGTCCCCTCTGCCCCGCGGTATGCCTCGCCGCGCGGCGAGGCATGCTCCCGCCGCCGGCTCAGCCGTCCGCGTGCCGCCAGCCGTCGACGTGCAGCACCTCGTCCAGCGGCCGTCGCGGCGCCGGACGGAAGGTGCTGCCGGTGTGGTGCGCGGTGGGGATCAGCGCGCCCTGGCGCACGTCGTCCGGCAGCCCGAGCACGTCGGCGATCTCGCGCTCGTACGTCAGGTGCAGCGTGGTCCAGGCCGTCGCCAGGCCGCGTGTGCGGGCGGCCAGCATGTAGCTCCACGCCGCCGGGAGCAGCGAGCCCCACAGCCCGGCCTGATTGCCGGCGGGCAGCGCCCCTGCCTGCGGAAGCCGGAGGCAGGGGATCACCAGGACCGGCACCCGGTCCATCCGTTCGGCCAGGTACGTGATGCTGGCGTGCACCCGCTGCTGCACCTGCGCCTGCTCCGGGTCGTCCGCGAACAGGCTGCCCGCGGCGGCGGGCGAGTCCAGGTAGGCGGCGCACGCCTTGCGGTACGTCGCGCCGATCGCGGCACGCCGTTCGGCGTCCGTGACCACCACGAAGCGCCAGCGCTGCGCGTTCGAGCCGCTCGGTGCCTGGAGCGCGATCTCCAGGCACTCCCGCACGGTGTCCAGCGCCACCGGGCGGTCCAGATCGAGGCGGCGCCGCACGGAACGGGTGGTGGTCAGCACCTCCTCGGCGGTCATCGCGGGGCGGTGCGGGGCGGGCGGGTCTGCTTCTGCTGCCATGCCCGCACCCTCCCGCGCCCGCCCCTGTGCAGTCCAGCTACATCGTCTACAGTTTCTTTTCAGCAGGGCTACTAAACTGGCGGCATGCTCGACGTCCGGCGCCTCACCCTGCTGCGCGACCTCGCCGACCACGGCACCGTCTCCGCCGTCGCGGAAGTCCACCGGGTCACGCCCTCCGCCGTGTCCCAGCAGCTCAGGCAGCTGGAGCACGAAGCGGGCGTGGCGCTGCTGCACCGCGAGGGCAGGACGGTGCGGCTGACCGCGGCCGGACACGCACTCGTCGCCGGCGCCGAGGACGTCTTCGCCGCGCTGGAACGCGCCGAGACGCGGCTGCGCCGGCTGGTCGACCGGCCCTCCGGGCCGGTCCGCATCGCCTGCTTCACCAGCGCACTCGGCCCGCTGGCCGCGCCCCTTCCGGCCGCGCTGCGCGCCGCGCACCCGGAACTGGTGCCGGCCGTGCACGAGGCCGAACCGGAACAGAGCCTCCCCGCACTGCGGCAGCACCGGGCGGACGTGGCGGTCGTCCACCGCTACACCCACCTTGGCACCCAGGCACCGTCGTGGGCACACACCGTGCCGCTGCTCGACGATCCGCTGGCGGTCGTCCTTCCCGACGGCCATCCGGCGGCACGGGCCGACGCCGCCGCACCCGTGGACCTGCGCGACCTCGCGGACGCGGACTGGATCGCCGCCCCCGAAGGCGGCAGCTGCCGGGACGCGACCCTCCTGGCGTGCCGCCACGCCGGCTTCACGCCCCGCACGGTCCACACCTGCGCCGACTTCGGCGCCACCCTCACCCTGGTCGGGGCGGGCGCGGGCGTGGCCCTGGTGCCCCGCCTCGCGCTGACGTCCCCTCCTCCGGGTGTCCGGGCGTACGACGTGGGCGCGCCGTCGGTGGGGCGGAGTGTGGAGGCCGTCGTGCGGCGCGGCGCTGCCGGGCACCCGGCGATCGGAGCCGTCCTCGGCGCCCTGGTCGACGCGGCGTCCTCACGGCCCGCCGGCCGGCGTCCGTGACACCAGCTCGAACCACACCATCTTGGTGGCCGGCCCGGTCCGCTCCGCGTCCCACGCGTCGGTGAGCGCGTCCAGCAGCGCCAGCCCCCGACCCTGCTCCGCCAGTCCTTCCGGATCGCCGGGGCGCGGCAGTGCGGGATCGCTGTCGTGCACCTCCACCCGCAGGCCGTGCGCGCGCCGCCGCAGTATGACCGTGCAGGTGCCGTCCGGCACGTGCTTGACGACGTTGGCCAGCAGCTCCGTCACGCCCAGCTCCGCGATCTCCGTCAGCGGGGCCATCCCCCACGCGGTCACGTACGCGCGCACGATCCGCCGTACGTGCCGCGCGCTGTGGCCCCCGGGTCGGAGCCGCGTCCGGTAGTAGTGCGACGGCGCGACCATGTGCGGCTCGTAGTCGAGCACATGGACCTCGGCGTTCATCCTGGCGACGCTCACACTGAAGACTACACTCCGCCACACCCGGTGACTCACCGTGTGGTCGCCGGCCGCCGGTCGTCGCCGTCAGCTCGTCGCGACGTGGACGGAGAGCCCGGCGAGGACGGTGCCCATGACGCGGCGCTGCGCGCGGAGCCAGCGGGGGCGGGAGCGCAGGAAGGACGAGAGGGAGCCGGCGGTGAGGGCGATCAGCGCGTTGACGGTGACCGCGATGGTGATCTGGGTGAGGCCGAGCACCAGGCTCTGCGCGGCGACCGACCCGCGTTCCGGGTCCACGAACTGGGGCAGCACGGAGAGGTACAGAATCGCGATCTTCGGGTTGAGCAGGTTCGTGACCAGGCCCATGGTGAAGAGGCGCCGCGGCCGGTCCGGCGGCAGCGGCTTCGGGTCGAACGCCGAGGCGCCGCCGGGCCGGAGGGTCTGCCAGGCCAGGTGGGCCAGGTAGGCGGCGCCGGCCAGCTTGACGGCCGTGTACGCGCCGGGAACGAGCGTGAAGAGCGTCGTCAGGCCCGCCACGGCCGCGACGAGGTAGACCAGGAACCCGGCGGCGACGCCCAGCAGCGACACCAGCCCGGCCCTGCGGCCCTGGGTGACCGAACGGGACACCAGGTAGATCATGTTGGGCCCGGGTGTGAGGACCAGCCCGAGCGCCACGACCACGATCCCCACCAGTGCTTCGACGCCGACCATGCGCACCGCCTCCCACCCCGTGGCCGTCGGCGGGCGTCCGCCCGCCGACGGCCATCCTCTCAGGCGGGTGCGACAGCCTCGATCACCGTGGCGAACAGCTCGTCGCAGACGGCGACTTCCGGCCGCAGCCCTGCCGCCGCCACGATCCCGGCGGCGTTGCCGGTCTGGCGTTCGCCGGTCTCGAAGAGCAGGCGCCCACCCGGCGCCAGCCAGGACGGCGCCCCGGCGGCCACGCGGCGCAGCACGTCCAGGCCGTCGGCGCCGCCGTCCAGCGCGGTGCGCGCCTCGTGCAGCCGCGCCTCGGCGGGCAGCAGCGGGATCTCGTCGCTGGGTACGTACGGCACGTTCGCCAGCAGCACGTCCACCCGCCCGCGCAGGCGGGAGGGCAGCGCGGCGAACAGGTCGCCGCAGTGGACCTGTCCGCGGGAGGGGGCGAGGTTGCGGCGGGCGCAGGCGACGGCCGCGGGGTCGACGTCGGCCGCGTGCACCGCGGCGACGGCACGGCCGCGTGCGGCGGCGACCGCCGTCAGCGCGGCGCCGAGCGCGCCGGAGCCGCAGCACAGGTCGACGACCACCGCTTCGTCCGGTGCTCCGTCGGCGGCCCGCCGGACCAGGAACTCGGTGCGGCGTCGCGGCACGAACACGCCGGGGTCGACGGCGATCCGTGCGCCGCAGAACTCGGCCCAGCCCAGCACGTGTTCGAGTGGCAGGCCGGACGCGCGCCGCCGGATCATGCGGTCGAGGTCGTCGGGCGTGGGCGCCGCGTCGAGGAGGAGCCGCGCCTCGTCCTCGGCGTAGACGCAGCCCGCGGCGCGGAGTCGGGCGACGGCGGAGGGGTAGGCGGGGTCGGGAGAGCGCGGTGCGGAGGAGCGTGGTGAGGGAGAGGGCAACGGAGGGGGGCCTTTCGACACGTGGTGAGGGCCCCGTCCTCACTCGTGCGGGCTGCCGCCGGCACGTCGGCGAGGAGGGAGCGCCCAGCCTGCTGCTGCGGGGATGGGGCTCACCTCCTCGGTCGGTCCACTGCTGGTGCCCGCCACACTACCCGACGCACCCAAGGGGGCGCATACCGTGCAACCCACGTGCTTCGTACGCCCCCTTGGGGACAGAATCGTTTCCGTGTCACCATCACTCCGCCACATTCCGCAAACGGAAGGTAACGCTGTGACACGTAAACCGGGGGGAGGAGCGATACGCGTGCTGGTGCTGCACGAATCGCACCTCATGAGGTCGGCTCTCACGTCCCTCCTGGGCACGGAGCGCGACTTCGAGGTCGCCTCGGCCTCGTGGAACGACTCCGCGCAGGGCCTCACGTCGGCCGACCCGCGGGTGTGCCTGGCGGACGCGGAGTGTTCCGGCGTGGACCGGCTGACGCCGGGCGGCACCCTCGCCGGGCAGGTGGGCGGCCCGGAACGGGGGCTCGTGGTGCTCGCGCACCCGGACCGGCCCGGCATGCTGCGCCGCGCCTTCGCCGCCCGCGCCCAGGGGTACGTCAGCAAGCACGCACTCCCCCAGCGTTTAGTCGACGCCATCCGTCGGGTCTCCCGGGGCGAGCGATTCGTGGACGAGTCGCTCGCCTTCTCGTTTCTGGAGGCGGCCGAGATGCCGCTGACGCCGCGTGAGCTGAGCGTGCTGGAGATCGCGGCGAGCGGGGAGTCCGTCGCGGGCACCGCCGCGCGCCTGCACCTGTCGCAGGGCACGGTGCGCAACTACGTGGCGGCGGCGGTCCGCAAGACCGGGGCGCGCAACAAGGTCGACGCCATCCGTATCGCCCAGACCGCGGGCTGGCTCTGAGCCCGGCCCCTCACGTTGCCCGCTCACAACCCGGCGCAGGGCCGGCGTGTCGGGCGGCGCTCCCGCCGACCGGCCGGCCCCTGCTCACGCCCGGGTCGGGTGCCAGTGGCCGACGAGTTCGGCGTAGAGGGGGGAGCGGGCGAGCAGCTCGTCGTGCGTGCCGCACAGGGCGCGGTCCCCGTCGAGGACGAGCACGCGGTCCGCGCGGAGGGCGGAGCTGATCCGGTGGGCCACCACGATCACGGTCCCAGGCCGTTCGGCGAACGCCCGCTCCGCGCGGGCCTCGGCGACCGGGTCGAGGTGACACGTCGCCTCGTCCAGCAGCACCAGCGGCGCGGGCGACAGGTGCGCCCGCGCCAGCGCGATCAGCTGCCGCTCGCCCTGCGACAGTGCCGCCGGATCGACCTCCCCGTCGTACCCGCCGAGCCGCTCCACCAGCGCACCGAGCCCGACCGCCTCGGCGGAACGCCGCACGGCGGCGCCGTCGAGAGGCGAGCCGTCCGGGCACAGGTAGGCGAGGTTGTCGCGCAGCGAACCGCCGAACACGTACGCCTGCTGCGGGATCAGCACCCGGTCGGCCGACGCCTCCGGGCCGCCCGGGGGCCGCACGGGCACGCCGTCCACGCGCACCGTTCCCCGCGCGGGCTCCAGCAGGCCGGCGACCAGGCCGGTGAGCGTCGACTTGCCGATGCCGCTCGGTCCGACGACGGCGAGGAACCGGCCCGGCTCCACGTCCAGGTCGAGGTCCTGGAGCACGGGGCGCGCGGTCGGCCCGTACGCGAACGTCACCCCGCGCAGGGCCACGTGAGGGCCGGGGCCGGGGGAGTGCGTGCGGGGGGCGGGCACGGGTTTCGCGGGCGGCGCGGCCGGTGCCGCCGACGCGCCGGAGGCGTGCCGGTCTCCGCCCGACGGATGCCGGTCTCCGGTGAAGGTGAGCCGGTCGAGGACGACGAGCAGCCGCGTACCGGCCGCCCCCAGGGCGTTGATCAGCGTGTGGAGTGCCGGAAGCAGCGATTGGGTGAGGAAGGTGAGCGCCCCCAGCAGCTCCCCGGCGGTGACGCCCGCGTCGAGCAGCCACGGCGTGCACACCAGCAGCAGCACCACGGGGAGTTGCCCGGCGACGCCGAGGGCGAGGTTGCGGGCGGCGGCCCAGCGGGCGAGGGCGGTACTCGCCCGCCGCCCGTCCTCGATCAGCACGTCCGCCTCCCGCGCGATCCGCTCCTCCGCGCCGCACGCGGTGACGTCGCGCAGGCCGGCCGCCGCGGCCCCGAAGCGGCCGGACACCGCCTCGTCCGCGTCGAGGAACTGCCGTTGGCGTACGGCGGTCGGCGCGAGCGTCCAGGTGAACAGCGCCAGGCCAAGGGCCAGCGGCGGCAGCACGACGAGGAGCAGCAGCGGCGCGAGCGCGGCCAGGCCGACCAGCGCGCCCAGCGCGGTGAAGACGAACGACCGGGTGACGAGGACGAGTCCGGCGAAGCCGTCGCGGGCGATCTCCGTCTGACTGGTGAGCCGGGAGACCGCCGTGGTGTCCACCCGGGCGGGCGCGCCGACGGCGGCGTGCAGCGTACGGGCGACCACGCGGCGCACCAGCCCGTCGCGCAACGGCTCGACCAGGTCGGCCAGGTGGCGGAAGACGCCGCGGGTGGCGAGACCGCCGGCCAGCACGGCCAGCGCGCCGACCGCGAGCCAGGCCAGGCCGACCCCGGTGCGGCCGGCGAGGAAGCCGTCGTCCATGGCGCGGGCCACGCCGTACCCGCCGAGGAACGTCTGCCCGGACTCCAGCAGCGACCACGCGCCGAGCCGCACCAGCGGGCGCAGCCGTCGCCGCAGGAACGTCCGCGCCTGCGGAGCGACCCGCCGCCATGCGCCCCGCCCCGGGCGGTCGTGCGCCGCGGCACGCGTGCCGCGGGGCGCGTCGGCCCGGGTGCCCGCCGGGTTGCCGGGCGCCGTCCGTGCGCCCTCGGCCTCGTCGCGCGCCCTGGTCTCCGTGTCGGCACTCATCGCCCGCCCTCCCCTTCGTCGGGCGTGGCGGAGGTGCGGGAAGGACCCGGCACCCCGCCGGGTGCCGGGGCCGCCCATGCCCTAGGCGACGCCCTCCGCGCAGGGGCCGTCCCCGGTGTCCGCCCGGCGCGGGGGGCCACCGGAGGGCCCGGAACGGCCCGGTGCCAGCCACCGGGCCGGGGCCGGCCGTTCGGCTCGGTCGTGAGGGTGCGGGCCGTGGTGGGGCGCGGCGAGGTGAGCGCAGGCCGGAGCCCCGCATCCGCCGGGCGGAGGGCGGGGGGCGGGTCGCCGGTGTCGCGCGCTCGCCGCACGCTGGTGCGCCGGCGGACCGAGGGTCGTTCGGGCGGCATGCTCATCGTGTCCCTCCGCGCTTCTCCGCAGCGCCGGGCTCGGCCGGGGGGCCCGGTGAGTCCGGCGGCGTGAGGGACGACGTTTCGGGGCCGGTGTCCTTGGGGCTGGTGTCGGTGGGTCCGGTGTCCGTGGGTCCGTTCTCCGTGGCGGCGAAGACGGCGCGATAGGCCGGGTCGTGCCACAGGTCGGCGTGGCGGCCGACTGCCCGGATGCGTCCGGCGTCGAGCCAGGCGACGGCGTCCGCGCGGGCCGCCGAGGAGACACGGTGGGCGACCAGCAGCCGTGTCCCGGGCCGTACTTCGTGCGCGAGGGCGCGGCCGACCTGCATCTCGGTGACGCTGTCCAGACTGGACGTCGCGTCGTCCAGCACCAGCAGGCGCCCGGCCTGCACGAACGCCCGCGCCAGGCCCAGGCGTTGCAGCTCGCCGCCGGACAGCGGCGCCGCCGCCACGGCCGTGTCGTACCCGTCCGGGAGGCGCCGCACGAAGCCGTCGGCGCCCGCCGCACGTGCCGCGGCCGTGACCTCGTCGCGGGGCGGCGGGTGGGGGCCGAAGCCGACGGCGTCGCCGACCGTCGTCCCGAAGAGCGCGGGCCGCTCGAACGCGTACCCCACTTCGGCGCGCAGCTCGTCCGCGCCGAGGTCGCGCAGCGGCACGCCGTCCAGCAGCACCTCGCCGCGTTCCGGGTCCTCCAGCCGTCCGGCGACGGCCGCGAGCAGCGACTTGCCGGAGCCCGACCTGCCGACGACGGCCACGGTCGTCCCCCCGGGCACGACCAGGTCGACGCCGTCCAGGACGGTCCGGCCGTCCCGGGTCACCGCCACGTCCCGCAGCTCCAGCCGGCCCGGCGCCCGTCCCTGCTCCGGCCGCTCGCCGGGCGTCGGCGGCAGTCGCCGCGTCCCGTGGGGCACCGCAGGTACGGCCAGCACGTCGGTGAGGCGGGTCGCGGCGGCGCGCCCGCGCACCAGCGCGTCCAGCCGTCCCGCGAACGCCCCGATGCCCGCGGCGAGTACGCAGTACCGCGCGGCGGCGAGCAGGTCGCCGACGCTGACCGCGTCCGCCGCCAGCCGCAGACCGCCGGTCGCGAGGACCGCCGTGGTGAGCAGCGGCGCGAGGATGCCGCTGCCGACCATGGCCCGCCCGTACACGTGCCACATCCGCCGCCCGTGGGCGCCGAGTTCGGCGAGCGGGCGCAGCACCCGCGCCTGTTCACGGCCGACGGTGCCGGCGGCCGCGACGGTCGCGGCGCCGCCCAGTGCCTCGACCAGCGTCGCGGCGATCCGGCCTTGCGTCTCCTGGTAGCGCCCGACGCTCTCGGAGGAGCTGCGGGCGAAGGCGCGGAGCAGCAGCACGAGCAGCGGTACGCCCGCGAGGAAGACGGCGGCCAGCCAGAGGTCGACGACGGCGAGGGCGATCAGTCCGCCGACGGGCGTGACGAGGGTCGCCACTGCCGCGGCTCCGGCGGCCGGGGCGGTGCCCGCGTCGGTGGCGTTGGCGCCGAGACGGGTGACCAGGTCGCCGGGGGCGAACCGGGCGGCGCCGCGCGGCCCGAGGGCCAGCAGGTGGGTGAACGTGCGGCGCCGCAGCCACGCGGTGCCGCGTGCGCCGAGCACGCCGGTGAGCAGCGCTCCCGCCGCGGCGAACAGCATCTCGGCGGCGATCAGGGCCCCGCAGAGCGCGAACAGGGTGACCGGCCGTTCTCCGGCGAGCAGCCGGTCCAGGGTGTGGCCGAGGACGGCCGGCAGCGTCAGGGCGACGGCGGACTCGGCGAGTTCGAGCAGGAGCAGGGCGCCGGTGCCGGTCCTGCTCGCGGCGGCGGCCTGCCACAGCAGCCGGACGGGGCCGACGGCCTGCGGCCCGTCCTGCGCGTCCCGTCCGCGTGACGGGCGCGATGGGACGGTCTCACGCGTCGGCGCGGCCATGCGTGGTCCTCCGGTTCTGTTCCCGGTTCCGTTCCGTTTCCGTCGCCTGCTCCGGCCGGGGGACGAGGCAGGCGGGGGAGGCTGCAGGGGCGAGCAGGCAGGGGCGTGCCCCCGCCCGGTGGGCACCGGACGGGGGCACGCCCTGAGCGGGCCGAGCCTCAGTTGCAGGTGGTCAGGCTCAGGCTGCTGTCACCGCAGAGCAGGAGGCTGGCGCGGCTGCCGCCACCGGTCTCGAGGTCGCCGATGGCCTCGTCCTTGGGCGTCTCCATGGTCTGCAGGTCGAGAAGGGACATCTCGTTTCCTTTCTGAGCTGTTTCAGGGACGGTGTTTCTCCACGGCCCCTCACGGGACCGGGTTCTGGGGCCGCCGCTTCAGCGGCGGGAGGAACGGGAGGCTCGCGGTCGTGCGACCGTGCCCCTCCTCGTCCCGGTGGGGGGCGCCGGGCGCGCCGTACGCGCTGCCCAGCGCCAGCAGGCAGCCGGCGGTGCCGGTGCTCAGGTCCATCGAGAGGCGCATCATCTGCTCGCCGGGGAAGGCGAGTTCGTCCCGGTACGGCATGGCGGTCCAGGACAGCGCGTCGATCTGCCGCCGCAGGTCCGCCGCGCCGGTGCCGGGCCCGTCGGCGGTGGTCCGCGCCAGGTACAGCACCATTCCCGCGGCGCCCCGGAACAGGCCGGGCTGCGCGTAGAACTTCGCCTGGGCCGCGCGGACGATCTCCCGCCGTGCGTCGGCGAACCGTGCGTCGTCGCGGTGCGCCAGGTAGTCGTCCAGCACCATGCCGATGCCCACGCTGCCGGCGCCCAGGTACGGCATGGTGCGCCAGCCCTCGTTGACGGCGAGCGCCCCGCTGACGCTGCGCACGCACTGGTCCAGGTCGGCCCGCAGCGCGTCGGCGGCGAGGTCGAGCAGCGCGGGGTCGCCGGTCCGTTCGTAGCGGCGCACGAAGAACAGCGCCTCTCCGGTGCGGCCGCGCAGCAGCCCGGCGCGCGGGGTGCCGTCGCCGCGTGACGCGCCCGGTGTGGCCGTGCGTCCCGCGGCCCGGTCGGCGAGCAGGGCGGTGCAGCGTGCGGCCGCGTCCGCGAGTCCGCCGTCGCCGGTGCCGGCGGCGAGGGAGTCGAGGGCGAGTCCGACGCCGGCCAGTCCGCTGTGCAGGTCGGAGCCCAGCACCCGCCAGTCGTGCGCGGCGGCGACGGCCGCCAGGTCGAGGGCCTCGTCGGTGTGGCCCAGGCGGTGCAGGACCCAGCCGATGCCGGTGAGGCCGTCGTAGAAGCCGAGCGGGGTGCCGGAGGCGGGCTCCTTCATCCGGCGCAGCAGCCATTCCTCTGCGTCGGGCGCGCGGTCGGCGCCGGTCTCGGCGAGCGCGTGCAGGACGCCCGCCGTGCCGTAGCCGAAGGTGGCGCCACCGGAGGGGGTGGCGAACTGGGCGATGTCGCCCGGGAAGTAGCGGTCCTCGCGGTCCGGTGTGGCCGAGGCGAGCAGGGCGCGGATCATCGAGTCGCGGCTTCGCGGCCAGTCCGCCGGCTGCACCGGCAGATACGTCCCGGAGCCTCCGCTTCCCCTTCCGCTTCGGCTTCTTCCGCTTCCGCCTGAGCCGGTGTCCGCGGCCGGTTCCGTACCCCGGGTGATCTCCGCGACGGCCTCGTCGAGGAACGCACGCGGCACCGGGAAGTGGTCGGCGGCGATCTGCGCGAGATGCGCCGCCTTGCCCCGATCGAGCGCCAACAAGCTGGTCAGCGGCAGGAACAGGGCCAGTCTGAGGCAGGCCAGTGCGTACCGGTCGACCGCGAACCCCCGCCGGTCGGCCGGTGCCACGAACCCGGGGTTCGCGATGACCTGGCGGCGTCCGTCCGCGCCGGAGGTGGCGGCCTCGAAGTCAAGCAGCGCCACCGACGACTCGTCCTCGGACACCATGATGTTGAACAGATGCAGGTCGTTGAAGACCACGCCCCGCGCGTGCACCGCGTCGACGGCCTGCTCCACCAGTCCGTAGATCCGCAGCGCCCAGTCGGTGTACTCCGCGAGCGTCTCGGCGCTCGGGTCCGGCTCGATCAGCGGATGGCGGCGGGCGAAGAAGGTGTTCAGCGGCTTGCCCGGCAAGTATTCCAGCACCAGGAAGTGGTGGTCTCCGACCGTGAAGTGGTCGCGCACCTCCGGGGTCTGCGGTACACCGGACAGGCGTACCAGCGCGTCGCGTTCGCGTTCCAGCCGCTGCACGGCGTCCGCGCCGTCCGCGGCCAGCCCGGCGTGCGGGCGTGCCTCCTTGAGCACGACCTCCTCGCCGGTGCGGGTGTCGCGCCCGGCGTACACCCCGCCGCCGTTGGAGAAGTGCAGCGCCCGCTCGACCCGGTACGGCACGCCCTCGAACGTCGCGGCGGACCGCGCGTCCAGGTGCGGTCGCAGGAAGTCCGGCAGGTCCAGCCACTCGGGCAGGTGGAAGGCCGGCCCGCGCCGGTCCGGGACCAGCCGTCCACCGGGCTCCTCGATCGCCGGGCAGAGGTTCCCGTCGTCGTCGTAGGCGTTCCGCTCGGTGAAGCTGCCGTACCGCAGGTGCACCGGTCCGGCACCCCAGCGCAGGTCGCTGAGGATGTACGGCCCGGGTTCGCCGTCCAGCAGGGCGGCCAGGTCGCCGGCGATCCGCTCGCAGTCGGCGTCGTCCAGCGGGTAGACCGTCATGAACTTGCCGCTCGCGCCCCGGTCGGCGTACTTGGCGTTCCGGTTGTGCAGCAGGTAGCGGCTGGGCACGAACTTGAACGCCGTCGACCGCGCCACGCAGTAGTCCCACACCCGCTCCAGGACGCTTTCCGCGTTGGCCAGGCAGGCGGAGACGTGGATCTTCCAGCCCTGCGCCGGCAGCGTCGTCTCCAGCGGACGGTAGGCGAGCCAGTCGCCGGACCGGTGCCGCTGCCAGCCCTCGGGGGCGGGACGGTGCGCCGCCGCGTACAGCTCGCCGGCGGCCGCGCGGCCGGCGGTGACACGGTGCGGTGCGTCGTAGAACCGTCGGTCTGCGTCGCAGAAGACGGCGTAGCCCTTGCTCATCCCACCTCCCGTTGCGTTCGGGTGACGGGATGGAGACTGTCAGCGAGGAAGGGGCACGGAACAGTCGCAGGCGTCACGACTCACCCGTGCAGAATGCACATGCGCCGACGCGGAGAGTCAGCGCATGGATGACCGCGGAGCGTCAGAAATGGCTGGTCGGCGGGAGACGCGGGAGGATCAGCGCCGGTGGCGGCGCGGGGTGTAGCCGAAGCCGGTGTCGTGCTCCCACAGATGCGCACACGTGGGGCACTGGAGCTGCAGGCGCCGGCCCCGGTGCGCGAGCAGGTAGCGCCAGTGCTCGGTGCAGGCGCGCGGACCGGCGCAGTGCACGCAGCCGCGGTTGTCCGCACACCGCGGGCAGTCCACCCACGCGCGGCGGGACCTGTCGGCGTGCGGGTCAATCGGCAGCACGGCCCGGCTCCCGCGACGGCAGCACACCGGCCGCCACCAGCATGTCGTACGTGCGCTGCTGGTCCTCGTCCAGACCGGAGTAGAGGGCCGCGTACGCCTCTTCCTCGCCGCGCAGCGCCTCCACCGGGTCCCAGGTGTCACCGAGCGCCGCCATCACCTCGGCCCGGCGCTGCGCCTCGTGCGCGGTCAGGTCCAGCGCGAATATGTGGTGGTCGGCGTTCTCGGCCTTCCGCGGGCCGTGGTCCTGGCTCATGGCGTGCTCCGGGGGTGGTTCGTGCCCACCGTGCATATCAGACGACCACCCCGCCCCGGTATGTCCTGGCCCACACCCGTAGCGGGCTCAGAGGTCGTCGGGCAGTACGCGGAAGCAGCCGTGCTCGGGCCAGTCATGCGTTCAGGTCGAACCAGACGACCTTGGAGGCCGGGCCGGTCCGTTCCGCGTCCCAGGCGTCGGTCAGCAGGTCGAGCAGTTCCAGGCCGCGCCCGTCCTCGTCCAGTGCGCCCGCCTCCCGCCGTGTCGGCAGCGCCGGGTCCGCGTCGTGCACCTCCACCCGCACGCCGCCCGCGCGCCGTCGCAGCATGATGGTGCAGACCGTGTCCGGCACGTGCTTCACCACGTTCGCCAGCAGCTCGGTCACCCCCAGCTCGGCGACCTCCGCCGCCGGCGCCATCCCCCACGCCGTGAGGTAGGCGCGCACGATGCGCCGCACGTGCCGCGCGCTGTGAGCGCCGGGCGTCAGCCGCATCCGGTAGTAGTGCGACGGCTCCAGCAGGTGCGGCCGGTGATCCAGCACGTGGATTTCGGTGTTCATGAGGTCAGCCTGCACGCCGGGAACTACCCTCGGCTATGGATCGTGACCCAACGTGCAAGCAGTCGGATGGAGGCGGTGCCGCGTGGTGGCTCCCCGCGAACTCGACCCCTCGGCCTCGGCCCTGGACTACTTCGGCAGCGAACTGCGCCGCCTCCGCCTCCAGGCCGGTCTCAGCCAGGAACGCCTGGGCGAGATCGTCAACTACACCGGAGCGCTCGTCGGCCTGGTCGAGATGGCGAAGCGCCCGCCCAGCCGCGACTTCGCCGACCGCTGCGACGGCGCCCTCGGCGGCGCCGGCGTGCTGACGCGGCTGTGGCCGCTCGTCATCCGCAGCGGACTGCCGAGCTGGTTCCAGGACTACGCCGAACTGGAGGCCCGCGCGGTCGACATCCGCACCTACCAGGCCCAGGTCGTGCACGGCCTGCTCCAAACCGAGGAGTACGCCCGCGCCGTGCTGCGGCCCGCCCGCCCGGGCGATCTGGACGGCCTGACCGAAGCCCGCATGAAGCGGCAGGAGATCCTGCGCGGCGCCAACCCGCCCCGCCTGTGGATGGTCCTCGACGAAGCCGCGCTCCGCCGCCCCGTCGGCGGCCCGGAGGTCATGCGGACCCAACTCCGCCGCCTGTTGGATCACCGCGAGTCACCCCGCGTCGTCGTCCAGGTCCTGCCGTACAGCGCGGGCGCACACGCAAGCTTGAACGGGTCTCTTACCCTTCTCGACTTCGAGGAGGGGCCGGAGTTGGCCTACAACGAGGGGCACAGTGGTGGTCGATATCTGACTGAACCGAGCACAGTCGAACACTGTGGGCTGAAATACGATCTCCTTCGGGCCGCCGCGCTGTCTCCCGACGACTCGGCGGACTTCATCGTCCAGGTCCTGGAGGAGCTTTATGGGCAACGCGGCTGAGGCGCCACTGGCCTACTGGCGCAAGTCGAGCTACAGCGGAAGCGACGGCGGCGAGTGCGTGGAGGTGGCCGCGCAGTGGCGGAAGTCGTCCTACAGCGGTAGCCAGGGCGGTGATTGTGTGGAGGTCGCGCAGTTCGTCGGCGAGGTCGGGGTGCGTGACTCGAAGAACCCGGGCGGTCCTGTGCTCGCGTTCCCTGCCACTGTCTTCGAGGCGTTCACCTCCGCCGCCTGTGAGGGTGCGTTCGACGCCTGAGGAGACGACCCACCGCACCGAGCCCGGCGGCGCATGCTGCCGGGCTTTCGTGCGCTGAGCACCAGGTCGAGCAATCCGGGACCCGGGCAGCGAGGTCCCGGCGATGCCCGAACCCCAGGAAAAGACCCTCGGAGAGAACCCTTCCCCAACCAAACCCCGTTCGTGTCCCTCGTGCGGGTGACAATCGCTGACGGATGGTCACATGCGTCGCGGATCGGCATAGGCTCGCCGACGAGACAACCCACCCATAGGACGACCCCCGCCCGGGACTGCAATCCCAAACGAGGGTCTGACCACCTGGAAGTGAGCCCTTCCGATGGCTGAACAGCAGCTTAACGCGCCCGCGTGCGCCGGACACGGCGTTCCGCGAGCCGGTGTCGTCCACGTGCGGCACCGCCACACCGAACGCTTCACCGTGGTCGGCAACCACCTCGCCCAGCACGACGACCTGTCGCTCGTCGCGATCGGGCTCGCCGTCCACATCCAGTCCAGGCCGGACGGCGCTCTCGTCTCCATCCGTGCGCTGACGGCCCGCTTCCGCGAAGGCGAGGTCACCATCGCCCGCGCACTGCGCGAGCTGGAGGCCGCAGGCTACCTCCGCCGCACTGTCGAACGGCTCCCCAACGGCCGCCGCGTGACACGTACCGTCTTCTTCGACCTGCCCGAACACCTCGCCGTCTCCCAGGCGCCGCCGCCACGGCCGGCGAAGCCCGCGCCGCCGACGCCCAGGCCCCGGCCCGCCGCGAAGCCCGCCGGAGCCGAACCACCCGCGCACCCCGAGGCGTCGGACCTCCTGGCCCGGCTCCGTACGCACGACGCGCGTCTGTTGCTCAGCACTCGTGACGTCGCCCGCCTCGCGCCCGCCCTCTCCACCTGGCTGGAGCGGGGGTGGCGCCCGAGGCGGCCGTCCGCACTCTCAGCGCCGACCTTCCCGCCCACCCGATCCGCCGCCCGGCCGGACTCCTCGCCCACCGCCTGGCGGAGTGGCTGCCGCCCGCCCTCCCTGCCGAAGCCGCCGCACCCGCACCTACGGCCGCGCCACGCCCGCACCCCTTCCAGGACTGCGACGGCTGCGACCGTGTCTTCCGCGCCCCCACCCCCGGCCTCTGCCGCGACTGCGCCGAGGCCACGGTCACCATCACCGTCGCCTGAGTGCGTGCTCGACGTGGACGAGTTCCGGGATGTGGGGGAGGCGGTGCAGGCGGGCAGGACGCATGGCATCGACGTGCTGCTGTCCAACCCCTGCTTCGAACTGTGGCTGCTCCTCCACTTCGCCGACTACCGTTCACACGCCGAGTCGTACGACCGGCTGCTGCCGTACGTGAAGAAGAGACACGTCCCGGAGCACGACACGTCGCACCTCGCCTTCCGTTACTACCGGGACGGGTGGCGGGAGGCCGTGCGGCGGGCGAGGGAGCTGGCGCCCGAGGGCAAGGAGCGCGAGGTGAACCCCGCGACGGGCATGTGGCGGCTCGCCCTGGCCGTGGCGGGAACAGCAGGTGAGAGGCCGTCATGCTGAGGTCATCCATTGACATGGGCATCGTGGTGCTGGTGAGATACACGTTCCCCCACGTGTGAAGTCGTCTCCACATTCTTGGGGGAAGTGTGTTCAGAGTGCTCGGTGGAGCATGCGCTGGGTCGACTGGTGTCTTCGCCGCAGCCACGGTGTGTTCGACGGTTCGCTGTCACCGCTGCCCGTTACCAGTTCTGTAGCGACTGCCGCTGAGTCGAGCCCCCGCGCGGATGGC
Source organism: Streptomyces hazeniae (assembly GCF_031845485.1). Taxonomy (NCBI): domain Bacteria; kingdom Bacillati; phylum Actinomycetota; class Actinomycetes; order Kitasatosporales; family Streptomycetaceae; genus Streptomyces; species Streptomyces hazeniae. The sequence goes on along the minus strand of NZ_JAVREQ010000001.1, from coordinate 831,653 downwards.
CTTGATGCGAGCGGAAGACCGGTCGTTGAGATGCCGTGCGAGCGCCGCGAGTACCCCAGCGTCTTCGCCAACCTCGATGGCGAACCTTCATCCGCAGGGCTTCGATGACCCCCGTACACGGGACACATCATCAGCCGGACCCCTTGGGTGGAAAATGAGTGACCCTGCACAGTTCAGCGATGATGCAATAGTTCGCTTCGTCTTCGCGCCGTTCATGCTGCTGGTTGGAACGTTGATTCTGAGTAACTGCAGACGGCTTATCGACTATGCCTATTTCAAGAGTCAGGGGCGCCTGCCGAGTGCGATCACGGTAGTCATGTTCCGATGTGGGGGCGCCATCTGGGTCACGATCGCGTTGACGCTACTACTGGGCCTTTGGTGATCACGATTCCTGCAAGGATGGATGCCATTCGCCTCATGTCTCGAAAAGCGCCAATCCGTATCCCTTCGTCATCGGCTGAAGCGAACACAAAGGTACAGTATGCCCCTTGGTGAAGAATCGACATTCACGAGCGTGTTCCTGATCGTGGCACCCGCGTTGATCGCCACGGTGGGATACGTTCTGCTCTTCAACTTCAGAGGTGCGGCAGACTATGTGTATCTCCGCATCCTGCAAAAGCTCTCCGCCGACGTGCCATTTGGTGCCCTCAAAGTATTCGCTGCATTCGCAGCGTTCATGGGTACGGTGGGCTTCGTCGCTGAGATGTAGGGCGTTCGTGAATGTCGAAGTCGCCCTGCTGTGCCGATGCTGTCGGCAAGGGATTGAGGTGAGAGGTGGATTTTTCAGGTGCATGTTTCTCGTAGACCGTCGCTGGGCCAACCCGAGTCGCTTCTTGCACTGTTCCGCCTGGCCAGGAGTTGCACGACTAGCCCACACGCAACCAGCCACATCGGAAGCGTGTGCACCCATGCGAGATCTTCCGGGCTGGCGACGGGTTGGATGTCGAACGCATCATACTTCTCATTGCTACGCCAATCGCACTCGTGGGTGCTATCACCTTAACGGTGCGGGCGGCGTGCAACGAGTTCACCTCATGATGACGTACTGCTTTCCCTGCCTGGAAACCTCATCATCGGTTCGACTGGCACCTGACTCCCCGCTCACTGGCGGATTTCCTGGTCTATGTGTCGTCTGATTCATGCGCAACTGAAAGTCGAGGACAGTGAAAATAATCGCGCTGCTCCCCTTGGTGCTGGGGCTCGTGCCGCTTCTTGCAGGGATCGCCCTCGTTGTCAACTTCAAAGGTTTCGGTGATCGGCTAAGTAGATCGACCAGGCTTATCGGCGTGGAAGTCAGGAGCTCGAGGGTTTTCCGTTCGGTGGGCATGGGGTGGATTACCGTCGGAATCTGCGGAGTTCTGTTTGGTGTGATGTACGCCGTGGCCGCTCTTCGGGCCCCGTGACCGGTACCTAGGGATGGGAGCCCTTGTCGGAAGACTGAACGGCTAGGCCCACGTCGGTGTTGCAGACGGTAGGTCGCCGTCAGGGTGAGCCAGGCTATCCCCGGCCCACTCCAACCCGCTTTTCACGATCCCCGCTTTCTCATACTGGCGTCACGTAAAGGTGGCTATGCTGATACTCGGTAAGAGTGAGCTGACGCCGCTCGCTGAGGCTCTCTTCGTGTGTGCTGCGAGTATATTCTTCTGTGTGTGTGGATATCGGTTCGTGGTGAGCTCTCGGAAACAGAATGGGCGATTGCTCAACAGTTTGAGGAACCTCTCGGGTGAGAGTGCGCGCAGTGATCGCGAGAACAAGATCATGAGCATGATCATGGGGGTCGGGTTTCTCTTCCTTGGTGTGGTATCCGGAATTATGGGAGCCTTTCTGGCGGTGTCCCAATGGTGAGGGGCACGCCGCTCGCCGCCCCCGGAGTCATAACGAGTGGTGTCGAGTCTCCTCGGAGGTCACCATTGTGGGATGCGTGATCGCCTTGACCTGCCAGGTGGACTGCGGCTGCGTCCATGGCAGCCATCCGATGTCCGCGCTGTGTTGGGGGCGTTCGAAGAGCCCGTGATGCAACGCCAGGCCGACGCTCCCCTCACGTCGACCGAGGCCGCCGAGCAATGGCTCTGCAGGCGACGGAAGCAGTGGCTGGACGGTGCCGCGTACAGCTTCGCCGTCACCGACGGCGAAGACATGGCACTGGGTGGCGCCACGGTGAGCAACCTCAATCTGGAGCACTCCACCGGATGGATCTCCTACTGGACGACCTCTGCCGCGCGGGGGAGGCGCGTGGCATCGCAGGGGTGCCGGGCGCTCGTGGAGTGGTGCTTCGCAGAACTGGCTCTGTTCCGCCTGGAGTTGGGGCACCGGACCGACAACCCTGCCTCCTGCCGCGTCGCACTGGCGGCGGGCTTCGCCGTCGAGGGCCTCCAGCGGGGGAAGCTCGTCTACGACGGCGTTCGCCACGATGTGGAGACCCACGCACGCCTGGCGACGGACACCCCACCGCGAGAGGCGCCGGGGCCGCATCGAGGTCCCGGCCCGTGACGCTGTGCGTCGGGAACGTGTCTGCCGGGTGAGCAGCGGGCCGTCACGGGGAGGGGACGGCTGTTGAGGCGGGTGGGCCGGGGGTGCGGTCGGTAGAATCCCGGCGACCGGGGACGTGACCCTGCGGGGGTGTCGTGTCGTGCTGCAAGTGGAATTCTCGCGCGGGGAGCTGGCGCGGCTGCGGGTCGCCGAGGGTGCGGACCCGATGTGGGAGGTCGTGCTCAGCCTGCATCTGCTGCAGAACCAGCAGGCGGCGCTGACGTTCGACCCGTGGCGCCGTGAGGTGCGGGCGGCGCTGGAGCGGGCCGGACTGACCGGTGTCGTCCAGGACCTGATGCGCGTCTGCCCGGCCGCACCGTACTTCCCGGACTTCCTCACGCCCGGGCGCGGCGAGACCGGCGTCGACTTCGAGGCGGCCGTGGAGCGGGTGCTGTCCACCCCGAGGCGGCGGCTCGCCGCCGAACTGGAGCGGCTGCACACGTACTCCGGCGGGCCGGTGCCGTCCGGGCTGCGGTCGCTGGCCGCCGGTGAACCGGAGGCGCTGCGCCGGCTGGGCACGGGGCTGCGCCGGTACTACGAGGTGGCGGTGGCGCCGTACGGGCCGGCGATACGGGCGCAGGCCGCCGCCGACCGGTCGCGGCGCGGCGAAGTGGCCCTCGCCGGCGGCGCGGAGGGGCTGCTCGCCAGCTACACCGAGCTGCCCGGCTGGCAGGCGCGCGGCGACACGCTGCTGGCGCCGTACCCGGTGCGGCGTGAACTGCACCTCGCCGGACGCACGTTGACGCTGGTGCCGAGCTTCTTCTGCGTCCGCACCCCGCTCGCCCTGGTGGACGAGGAGCTGCCGCCGGTGCTGGTGCATCCGCTGTCGCCCACGCCCGGCTGGCTGCTGCGCACCCGGCAGGGCCGGGCCACGCCCCCGGTCGCGCAGCTCATCGGCGCCTCGCGCGCGCGGATGCTGGAGCTGCTGGGCAGGCCGATGACGACGACCGCCCTGGCCGCCGCGATGGACTTGGCGCCGTCGACCGCCAGCCGGCACGCGTCGGTGCTGCGCGAGGCGGGGCTGCTCACGACCAGCCGGCACGGTACGCACGTGCTGCACCGCAGGACGCCGCTCGGACGGGCGCTGCTGGACGGCCCGCCGCCCTGACGGCGGCTCCCGCCCTCTGCGGACGCCCGAGGGCCGCGGTCCCGACGGGACCGCGGCCCTCGGCTGGGGAGAGGGACTTCAGCAGGTGGGGACGCCCGGCAACCAGGCGTCGGAGACGTCGATGAAGATGTTGGAGAGGTAGCCGCCGTAGGCGGGCACGTACGACCAGGCGTCGTTGCTGTAGCCGTCGTAGTTGACCATCTGGCCCCGCACCTGGCATTCGACGCGCACCGTGGTCGGGCCGCCGAGGGTGCCGACGACGGCGGAGTCCGTGGTGGCGGCCTCGCGGATGTTCACGCCGGAGCCCCAGGTCGGGAAGGGCGTCCCGGTGCCGCCGCCACCGCCGCCGACCAGCGACATGTAGTAGTTCCAGTCCCAGTGGGGGCCGGGGTCGGTGTGGTCGTTGCCGGGGACCTCGTGGTGGCCGACGATGTGCGCGCGGTCCTTGGGGATGCCGTACCGGTCGGCGAGGTGCTTGGTCAGCGCGGCGGAGGAGCGGTACATGGCGTCGGTGAACCAGGACGGGTCGTCGACGTAGCCCTCGTGCTCGATGCCGACGGAGTACGGGTTGCCCGAGCGGGCGTGCCAGGCGGTGTCCCCGTCACGGACCATCTGCGTGACGTCGCCGTCGGAGGAACGGATCACGTAGTGGGCGCTCACCTGGGCGGACGGGTTCTGGAACCAGCTGATGGTCCCGCCGTACGAGCCCTGCGTCACGTGCACCACGATGTGGGTGATCGCGGAGGACCGGCCGGACGAGTAGTTGCTGGAGCTGGCCGCGACCCAGTGGGCCGGCGGGTAGTCGGCGCTCTGGATGCCCGGCAGGCGGGACACCTCGGCGTACCGGCCGCGCTCGGGCGCCACGTCCTGCGGCGCGACCTGCACCCTCTCGCCGCCGGCGACGAAGGTGCGGAGGCCGTCGGACAGGATGCCGTAGACCGCGTCCGCGTACAGGCGGGCGGCCTGGTCGCTGTCCGCGGTGCCGTAGCGGGCGACCGCGCGGTACCACGCGTCGGTGTCGTCGCGTTCGGCCGCGTCCAGGCCGAGGTCGTCGGCGAGGTCGCGGAGGACGGCGGCGCCGCCGCGGATGTTGGCCGGGGTCTCGTCCTTGAGGTCGCCGACGGACTCGCCGGTGAGCTTCGCGGCGCGCTCCAGGCTGTGCCGCTCCGGGTTGCTCACCAGGTGCATCACGCCGTAGCCGTTCGCGTGGCTGGGCGCGCCGTCGTGGCCGTCCAGGTGGGTCTCGCCGTAGCCGACGGCCACCAGCAGGTCGCGGGGGACGTCGAACTCGGCGGCGGCGTCGGCGAACGCGGTGTTCACCGCGTTCCCGGCCGGCCCGCGGGGGCCGTCGGGGGCGGGGGCGGCGGTCGCGGCCTGCACGCCCGTGGTCAGCGACAGCGCGACGGCCATGCCGAGGATCGTGCCTCGGGAGCGTCTGAACACCTTCCAGGTCATCGACTCGTCTCCGCTCTCGGCGCGGGTGGGGGGATACGGCGCAGCCGCGTGCGCCGGGAGACGCGGACCGCCGGACCACTGGCACACCGGCAGACGGGTCGGCGCGGCCCCGGGAGGCGGTGGTCCCCGCCATGGTGCGGGGTGACTCTGTCAGGTACAAGACATTGCGTCTCGAACGAAAGGCCGCGCCGGGGCGCTGTACGGCCCGGAGCGGCCCTCATCGTTGCCGGTGGGTCCGGTGGCCGCGACGTCTGCGCAGCGCCTCGGCCAGCGCGGCGCTCAACTCCCGCGGCATCCGTGTCGATCCGTCCGTGGTGGCCACCAGGGAACCGGCCACGGTGCGCAGCTTGGTGTTGGTGTGCTGGGAGACCTCCACCAGTACGTCCCACGCCGAGTGCGGCGTGCAGCGGCACATGACCATCACCATGCCGCGCGCCTGGTCGATCACGGCGCGGCTCTCGATCGCCTGCTGGAGCTGCCCGACCTCGTCGCGCAGCCGTTCGACCTCGGCCTCCAGGGCGACCCGGCGTGCCGCGCTCCGAAGAGCGTTCCGGCCCTCGCCGTCGGTGTGGCCGTCGGCGTGGCCGCCGGTGTGCCCGTCGCCGTCCACGGACGCCGGTCCTCCGGCCGGACCCGCGCCGTCCGGTACGACGGTGTCCCGGCCGCCCTCGGCATCACGCTCTGTGTCGTCGAAGGTGCTCATTCCTCGTCCTCGGTAACGGTGGCCCCGGCGCGCGCCGACAGGGCGCGGTCGCCGGAAGGCCGGTGGGGAAGGGGTACGTCGCGGTGCGGGACGGCAGGCGGGGAGGCACCTCGGGACGGCGGGCGAGGAGAGGAGTCGCCCGACGACAAAGCGGCGCCGGAGGCTGTGAGGTCCCAACCTCCGGCGCCTTCGCACTGGCAACCGGTTGCTCGCGCGTATGCCGTCCCGGTAGCCGTGACACGGCGCCTCGAAACCGCCCCGGTCCGGTCAGAATCGCTTCGCCGGACGGACGCGCGGCCGGGCGGAGGGCCCGACCCGGGCGGAGGATCCGGGTGCGGGCACCGCGCAGCCGGGTGAGGGTGGGCCGCCCCGGGCGTCGTACCCGGCCGGAGTGCGGCGAGCGCCCGACGCCGGGGGCTGCGCGGCGGTGGCGCCGGAGGGCGCCTGCGCGGAGGTTCGGGTGGGCGCAAGGGTCACGGCGGGGTCCTCTCCCATCGACTGCCCGGACAGGGACAGCGCGGGAGAGGACACACAGACCCGGACCCGGCGCCGTCGGCGCCGCGCCTGGTCACACGGAAGCGGAGAACTCCCGCGCTGTGTGCCTCCCGATCTGAAGCACTGATCACACCGCTGCCCCGCCCCGAACAGCCCAAACACTCACCCGCGGCCGGGGGCCGCGACGGAGGGTGTGGCGTCGGTCACCGGCCGGCGCGCAGGCAGGCCGGTGGGGAGACCACGAGCCCGACCGGGAGACGGCCGGTGCGCCCGGACCCGCACGAGGGGCCGGGGCGGGAGTCAGCGTGCGCCGGGGATCTCGCCGGTCTCGGTCACCCGGCGTGCGATGTCCCGGAGCTTGACGTTCTGGTCCTGCGAGCTCTTGCGCAGGACCGCGAAGGCTTCGGCCTCGGAGACCTTGTACCGCTCCATGAGGATGCCCAGGGCCTCGCCGATCTCGCTGCGCGACTCCAGCGCCGTGGCGAGCTGGGCGTGGCTGCGGGCGCTGGAGAGGGCGACCGCCGCGTGCGAGGCGAGCAGCCAGCCCGCCTGCTCGGACTCCTGGCTGAAGGTGCGCGGCTCGGCCGCGTACATGTCGAGCGCGCCGAGGTTGTCGTCCTCGGTGTAGAGCAGGATGCCCATCATGGAGCCGATGCCGAGCTGCCGGGCCCGTGGCGCGTAGCGGGGCCACCGCCCCACGTTGGTCGTCATGTCCTTGATGCGGTAGATCTCGTTGCGCTTGCGGGCCGCGTCGAAGCACGGCCCCTGGGCGTACTCCCCCTGGGCCGCGTCCGACTCCCGCACGAGCCGGTGGGTCGACGCCAGGGTGCGGACCTTCCTGCCGCCCTCGACGGTGAGGATGCCGGCGTAGTCGCAGCCGTCCACGAGCCGCACGGCGTTGTCCACGATCAGGTCGAGGGTGTCCTGCACGGTCTCCTGGGCCAGCAGGTTCCGGGCCAGTTCCGCCAGGTGGGAGGCGAAGTCCTTCCACGAGCTGTCGTCCACTGCCGTCCTCTCCGTCGGTGGTTCTCCCGGGCTCTGCCTCTTCCTCGGGTGAGGAGCGGCACCGGGGCGACGCCCCTCACCGTCCATTTAACCTCCGGGCCCCGTTCGCGGCTCTGCCGCACCGGCGGACGGCGTGAGGCGGGCGTGAGGCGGCCGGCGGCCCGTCCGGCCGGAAACGGGCGGAGGCCCCTCGCTCGGCGAGGGGCCTCCGGTGTCTGTGCGCCGTCAGGGACTCGAACCCCGGACCCGCTGATTAAGAGTCAGCTGCTCTAACCAACTGAGCTAACGGCGCGTGTCGACGGAGGAAATACTACCTGGTCCCGGGCGGTGCTCGTGACCACGGGCTCCCACCCCCTTTGTGTCGTTACGTCCTCAGATGGCCAGGGAGAGCATCACGGGGGCGGCGCGTTCGTTGAGGGTTTCGGCGGCGGTGCGCAGGCGGTGGGCGTGTTCGACGGGGAGCGAGAGGGCGAGGCAGCCCACGGCGGTGCCGGCGGTGACGGGCACGGCGGCGCAGACGGTGCCCACCGCGTACTCCTGGAGGTCGAGCACGGGGACGGTGGGCGGCTGTCTGTCCAGGGTGTTCAGCAGGAACTGCTCGTCGGTGATCGTCCGCGAGGTGAGGCGGGCGGTGCGGTGCCGGGAGAGGTGATCCCGGCGCCCGTCGTGGTCGAGCTGGCCCAGCAGGCATTTGCCGATCGCGGTCGCGTGCCCGGCCGAGCGGAAGTCGACCCACTCGTTGGCCGCCGGGGTCTCCGGGCTGTCGGCGCAGCGCATGATCTCCACCTCGCCGTCCGCGTAGCGGCTCAGGTAGACCGCCGCGCCGAGGGTGTCGCGCAGCTCGGAGAGCGTCCGGTCGATGCGGTCGCGCAGCGCCCGCTCCCGGTCGCCGCCGGAGGAGAGCAGCACCAGCGACTCGCCGACGACGTACGCGTCGTCCTCGACCTGTTCGAGGTAGCCCTCGCGACGCAGCATCAGCAGCAGATGGGAGAGGTGGCCGGGCGGCAGGCCGGTGTCCCGGAGGAGTCGCTCCTCGTCGATGCCGCCCGGATGTCGGGCGACCGTCTCCAGTACGCGCAGGGCGTACTGGACCGAGTGCGTGCGCGCCGTCGGATCGGGCCGGAGTGTCACGGAAGACCCCCTGGAAGGTAGTGACCATCCGCTGCGTTGCCGAAGCGGGGGGTGACGGGCATGCGTACACGATAACCGTCAACACCCGTCCGTGCGCGGGGTGTTGCCACCTTCGTCATATGCCGACAGCACGGAAGCGGAATATGGGGGGCCGGTGAAGGCCGGAAAGAACGGACGGCCGCGGCGCCGCGCCCCGGGGGGCACGGCACCGCGGCCGTCCGGCGGGGCGGGTCAGAGCACCGCGCTGAGGAACTCGCGGGTGCGCTCGTGCTCCGGGTCGGTGAAGATCTTCTCCGGCGCGCCGGACTCGATCACCCGACCGGAGTCGAACATCAGCACGTCGTCGGAGATGTCCCGCGCGAAGTTCATCTCGTGGGTGACGACGAGCATCGTGATGTCCGTGGTGTGCGCGATGTCGCGCAGCACGTCCAGGACCCCGGCCACCAGCTCCGGGTCGAGCGCCGAGGTGACCTCGTCCAGCAGCAGCACCTGCGGGCGCATCGCCAGCGCGCGGGCGATGGCCACGCGCTGCTGCTGACCGCCGGAGAGCTGCGTGGGGTACTTGTCGATGTGCTCGGTGAGCCCGACCAGTTCCAGCAGCTCGCGGGCGCGCTGCTCCGCCTCGTCCTTGGACATGCCCAGGACGTGCACCGGCGCCTCGGTGATGTTGCGGAGCACCTTCATGTTGGGGAACAGGTTGAACTGCTGGAAGACCATGCCGATCTTCTTGCGCACCTCGCGGACGTGCTTCTCGCCCGCCGGGACGAGCTGGCCGCCCTTCTGCTCGTGCGTGAGGTAGTCGCCGGCGACCTTGATGGTGCCGTCGTCCGGCTTGAGCAGGGTCATCAGCAGTCTCAGGATCGTGGTCTTGCCCGATCCCGAGGGGCCGATCAGCGTGACGTGCTTGCCGGAGGAGACGGTGAAGTCCAGGTTGTCCAGGACGACGTTGCTCCCGAAGCGCTTGGTCACGCCGTCGAAGCGGATGAGCTCGCTTCCGTCCACGGACGGGTTCGTGGTGGCTTTCGAAGGGGTGTGGTCACTGGACAAGACGACGCTCCAGAGCTCGAAGAAGAACGGATGCCGGGTACGCGATGACGATGAACGCGATACCGACGACGGTGATGGCCTCCGTGGTGAAGGTCTCGTTGCTGAAGGCCGACGCCTCTCCGAACATCTCGAAGGCGCCGATGACCGCGATCTGCGGCGAGTCCTTCAGCATGGACACCACGTAGTTGCCCAGTGCGGGCACGACCCGGCGGATGGCCTGCGGCAGGATCACCGACGTCCAGGTGCGGACCTTCGGCAGACTCAGCGCGGTGGCGGCCTCCCACTGGCCGACCGGCACACCGTTGATGCCGGCGCGGTAGACCTCGGCCGTGTACGTGGAGTAGTGCAGGCCGAGGCCGATCACACCGGTGGTGAGCGGCGACATCGCAGGACCCCACTCGGGCACCACGTAGAACAGGAAGAACAGCTGCACCAGCAGCGGCGTGTTCCGGATGAACTCCGTGAACGCCGTCACCGGCCAGCTGATCCAGACCTTCTCGGAGCGCTGCGCGATGGCCCAGACCAGGCCGAGCGTGAACGCGATGAGCGAGCCCAGCAGCAGCGCCTGGAAGGTGACGATCACACCGTCCCAGAAGCGAGGCATGAACTCCTCGACGACACTCCAGTCCCATGCCTCGTTCATGCCGCGCCTCCCGCGCCGTGACTACGGGCTTCCGTGCTCATGCCGGTGGGGTTCAGCCGCCGGCTCAGCAGGCCGCCCTTCTTCTCCGGCTTCTGGCCGATGCCCGCCTTGGCCTGCCGCTCCAGGGCGCGCATGCCGCGGGTGAGCGCGAAGGCGATGACGAAGTACAGGACCAGGATCAGGGTGTAGATCGGCGCGCTCTCCACGTCGACGATCCTGATCAGGTTCGCCGCGAACAGCATGTCGGCGACGGTGATGGTGGAGACCAGCGCCGTGCCCTTGAGCAGTTCGATCAGCAGGTTGTTGAACGGCGGCACCATCTCGGGCCAGGCCTGCGGGATCTCGACCCGCCGCAGCCGCTGCATCTTGGTGAAGCTCAGTGCGATCCCCGCCTCGCGCTGAGCAGGTGCCACCGCGGCGAGGGCGCCGCGCACGATCTCCGAGCCGTAGGCCCCGTAGGTGAGGCCCAGCGCGAGCACGCCCGCGAACATCGGCACGAACTGGAGGTTCAGCAGTGTGGGCACCGCGAAGACCATCCAGAACATCATCACCAGCGCCGAGGTCCCGCGGAAGATCTCGAAGTAGGCGCCGGAGAGGAAGCGGACGATCCACACGTCCGAGGTGCGCAGGATGCCGACGACGAACGACACCACGGCGGCCAGCGCCGCGCTGTACAGGAGTACCTGGATGGTGATCCAGATGCCTGGCAGGAACCAGGTCGTGAACATGCCTGAGGTCATCATCAGGAGCACAGCTCCTTCGCCGTCAGATCGGTCATCTCGTCCTTCGTGAAGCCGAAGGGGCTCATCAGCTTGAGCAGACCGGCGTAGTCGTCCGCCTTGACCTTCAGCAGCTCCTCGTTGAAGGCGTCACGCAGGTTCTTCTCCGACAGGCGGAAGGCGAAGCCGCCCGCGCCGTACATCGGCTCTCCGTCGACGTACGGCTGGAAGGCGTCGGTCGCCTCGACGCGGTCGGAGCCCTTCACCGCCCGCGTCACCGTGATGTTGGTGCCGGCGAACGCGGCGACCCGGCCGGAGCTGACCGCGCTCACGCCGGCCACCTGGTCGGGAAGGATGAGCAGGTCGCTCTCCTTCACGCCGTTGCCCAGCGCGTAGTCGATCTCGGCGTACGCCTCACCGGTGGCGAGCTTCAGCCCCTGCTCGGCGATCTCCTTGTAGGTCTTGATGCCCTTCGGATTGCCCTTCGGCACGATGAAGGAGTCGAGCATGATGTAGTCGGGGTCCGCGAAGAGCACCTGCTCACAGCGGACCGGGTTGATGTACATGCCCGCCGCGACCGTGTCGAACTGCTGGGCCTTCAGCCCGGGGATCAGCGCGCTGAACTCGACCGGGACGGCCTGGGTCTCCGGCACGCCCAGCTTCTCGAAGATGTACTTGGCGATGGCGGGAGCCTCACCCGTGGCCTCGCCCTCCTTGTTGACGAAGCCGTACGGCGGCTCGCTGGCGATGCCGAGCCGGACCACGCCCTTGTCCTGCAGGCGCTTGAGCAGGTCGCCCCCTTCGACCTTTCCCTGCGGCGGTGCGATGGTGCACCCCGCCGCGCCGAACGCACCGAACGCCGCCGCTCCTGCAAGGAGTGAGCGACGGCCGATACCTTTTCCTTCGAATGGCGTTCTCGCCCTGAGTGGTGGAGCCATGGGCGCGCGGCTACCCAAGCTGAGGTAAAGCATGCAGATCGTTTCCAGCCCTTGATGACACCGTTGTGGGCTTGACGACGGCGCCGGTATTGACAGGTCGCGCCAGTATTGACGGGCAGGGAGAAGATCCCCGCCCGACACGACGGCGGGGTCACCCGTCGGCACCGCCCCGGGGTACCGCACCGGGCCAGAACGTGAGAGGGAGGCAGCATGCCGGACCGCTTCATCGAAGTGTCCCTGGACAAGCGAGGGGTGAGCTGCACGGCCAGGCTCCTCGACGATCGCGCGCCGATCACCTGTGACGCGGTGTGGAACGCGCTGCCCCTCGGCGGCGACGTGTACCACGCCAAGTACGCGCGCAACGAGATCTACGCCCTCATCCCGCCGTTCGCCCCGGAGGAACCCCCGCTGGAGAATCCCACCATCACGCCCATCCCCGGCGACCTGTGCTACTTCACCTTCACCGACACGCAGTTGGGCACGAAGTCCTACGGCTACGAGACCGAGGCCAAGCACCAGGGACGCACCACCGTCGTGGACCTCGCGCTGTTCTACGAGCGCAACAACCTGCTGATCAACGGTGACGCGGGGTGGGTGCCCGGCATCGTGTGGGGGGCGGTCGTGGACGGCCTCGACCGGATGGCCGACGCCTGCCAGGACCTGTGGCGGGCCGGCGCGCTCGGCGAGACGCTCAACTTCCGCCGCGCCTGACCCACGTCTGACCCGCGCCCCGCACAGGCACGTACGGCCCCCCGCCCGGAGGCGGGGGGCCGTAGGCGTACCCGAGGGCGTGCCGTCCGTGTCCGAGGCCGCGGGGTCCGAGGCCGGAGGCGGCCGGGCCGGGCCCCGGGTGTCCGGGCGTCAGGCCGCGGGAGGCCGTACGCCGGAGGCCACGCCCGCGCCGTACAGCGCGTGCGCCGCCCGCAGCACCAGCGCGTCCCCGTGCCGGGGGCCCACGATCTGGAGGCCGATCGGCATCCCGTCGCCGTCCACCCCGCAGGGCAGCGAGCACGCCGCCTGCTGGGTGAGGTTGAACGGGTAGGTGAAGGGCGTCCAGCCCGTCCAGCGCGGGTTCCCCGATCCGGCCGGCACCTCCACCCCGTTGCCGAACGCCGTGATCGGCATGGTCGGCGTCACCAGCAGGTCGTACTCCTCGTGGAAGCGGCCCATGTGCCGGCCCAGCGCCATCCGCTCGTCCACGGCGGCGAGGTAGTCCAGCGCGCTCATCCGCGCCCCCAGCTCGCTGACCTCCCGCAGGCCCGGGTCCATCCGCTCCCGTTCCGCGTCGGTGAAGAACTGCGTGGTGCGCGCCGCGCCGGAGAACCACAGCACGTGGAAGGACTCCACCGGGTCCGTGAAGCCCGGGTCCGCCTCCACCACGTCCGCGCCCAGGTCCGTGAGCAGCTCCACGCCGCGCCGCACGGCGGCGGCCACCTCCGGGTCCACGTCCACCTGCCCGCCGAAGCTGGGGGAGTAGGCGATCCGCAGGCCCGCCACCCCGCCCGCCAGGCCGTCGCGGAAGCTGCCCGCGACCGGGCCGAGCTGCGACCAGTCCCGCGCGTCCGGGCCGCTGATCACGTCCATCAGCAGCGCCGCGTCCTCCGCGTCCCGCGTCATGGGGCCGACGTGCGCCAGCGTGCCGAACGCGCTCGCCGGGTACATCGGCACCCGGCCGTACGTCGGCTTCAGCGCGAAGGTGCCGGTGAACGACGCCGGGATGCGCACCGAGCCGCCCGCGTCCGTGCCCAGGCTCAGCGGCCCGGCGCCGACCGCCACCGCGGCCGCACTGCCGCCGCTGGACCCGCCCGCCGTGCGCTCCGGGTCGTACGGGTTGCCGGTCGCGCCGTGCCGCGGGCTGTCCGTCACACCCTTCCAGCCGAACTCCGGCGTGGTGGTGCGGGCCAGGAAGACGGCGCCGTGCTCCCGCAGCCGCGCCACCGAGGGGGCGTCCTCGTCCCACGGCCGGGAGTCCTCACCCACGGACCACGAGCCCTTGAAGGTGGGGACGCCGCGCTGCAGCAGGATGTCCTTGACCGTCACCGGCACCCCGTCGACCAGCCCGGCCGGTTCGCCGCGGCGCCACCGGTCCTCGCTGGCCCGCGCCTCCTCCAGCGCGGTCTCGCCCAGCAGGCGGACGAACGCGTTGAGCCGCGGCTGCGCGGCCTCGGCGTGCTCCAGCGCGGCACGGGTGACCTCGACGGGCGAGAAGTCGCCGGCGGCGTACCCGGCGACGAGCCGGGACGCGGTCAGGGCGGTGAGATCGGACAACGCGGCCTCCTGAGTGCCATGAGGGACGGGACGGTGGGACGGGTCAGGTCGCGGGGACATAGCCGAGGCCCTTGTCCACGACGTTGTGCAGCGGCTCGCCGGCGTACCAGCGGTCGAAGTTGTCCAGGAACTGCACGGCCAGGTCGTTCCGCCAGCCGACGGTGTCGCCGCTCATGTGCGGGGAGATCCACAGGCCGGGCGCCTCCCACAGCGGGCTGTCCTCCGGCAGCGGCTCGGTGTGGAACACGTCGAGCGCCGCCCCGGCGATGCGCCCCCCGTGCAGCGCCTCCAGCAGGTCCGCCTCCACCACGTGCTGACCGCGGCCCACGTTGATGAAGTGCGCCCCCGGCTTCATCCGGGAGAACGCCGCCGCGTCGAACATGCCGCGCGAGGACTCGGTCAGCGGAGCGACGCACACCACCCAGTCGGCCCCGGCCAGAAGGGTGTTCATGCCGTCGATGCCGTGGACGCGGCCGAAGTCCGGATCTCCCTCCCGCTCCGTGCGCCCCACGAGATCCACCGTGACACCGAGTGCCATAAGCGTGCGGCCGATTTTCCGGCCGATCGGGCCCGAACCGACCACCACCGCCCGGGTGCCGCCGACGCGGAATGTCTCACGGTGCCGCCACCGCCGCTCGCGCTGCAATTCCCAGCTCCCGCGGAAATCCTTGGCCATGGCCACGACGAGGCCGGTCACGTATTCGGCAATGGGCTGGTCGAATACGCCGCGTGCGTTGGTGAGGACGGTGTCCGAATCCGCCAGCTCGGGCAGCAGCCGGTCCACCCCGGCGGACGGCGTGTGGACCCAGCGCGGGCGAGGTCCACCACCCGGCCACGCCTCCCGCACGGCGTCCGACAGGAAGTCCCACACGAGCAGCACATCCGCCTCCGGCAGCCGTTCTGCCAGGGATTTCTCGTCCGCGTGCACCACCCTCGCGCGGCCCGAGAGGCGGTCGAGGTCGGGCAGCGGATCGGTGTCCAGGACCAGTACGCAGGTGTCGGACATACAGGCGTCAACCAATCGGAGGAGGGTGGCCGGAGAGTGCCGTGCGGTGCGCCGGGCAGGGGTGGAAGGGAGTGTGACGAAGAGCCGCGAGGCAGCCCACCGGGAAGGATTGACCACGGTAGGTAGCGGGCTCTACCTTCGTCAATGAAGGCATCTGTCCCGGCGTCCCGGCCCGGCCGGTTTTCCTTTTTCTTTCCCCATCCTCTTGGCATGTCCGCCACCCCTTCGTCTGTTTGGGGCTCGTGTAAATGGATGTCTCCTTCCTCGGTGGACCGCAGCCGCAGCGCGGCGTCGGAATCGTGGCACCCTTCGACTTCGCGCTGGACCGCGAGTTGTGGCGCTGGGTGCCGGACGACGTGTCGCTGCACCTGACGCGGACCCCGTTCGTCCCCGTCGAGGTCAGCCTCGACCTGGCCCGGCTCGTCAGCGAGCACGAGACGCTGCGCGAGGCCGTCAACGCCCTCGGCGCCGTGGCCCCCGAGGTGCTGGCCTATGCCTGCACGTCCGGCAGCTTCGTCGGCGGCACGGCAGGAGAACGCGCGATGAGCGTCGCGATGGAGAGCGCGGGCGAGGCGCCCGCCCTCACCACCTCCGGTGCGCTGCTGGAAGCGCTGGAGGAGCTCGGCGTGCGCCGCGTCGCCGTCGTCACCCCGTACACCAAGTCGGTCACCGACTCGCTGGAGGACTTCCTCGGCGAAGCCGGCATCGCGGTCACCGGCCGCAGCTACCTCGGCCTCACCCGCGAGATCTGGCGCGTCCCCTACCGGGACGTGGTCGGCATGGCCCGCGAGGCGGTCGCCGACGACCAGCCCGACGCACTCTTCATCAGCTGCACCAACCTGCCCACCTACGACGTCATCCCGCAGCTCGAAGCGGAGCTGCGGATGCCGGTGGTCTCCGCGAACCAGGTGACCGTCTGGGCCGCGCTGCGCCGCATCGGCAAGGACGCCGTGGGCGCCTACCAGGCACTGCTGGACCCGGTGGCCCGACGTGGCCCGGCGGCGATGACGCCGACCGCGGCCGAGCCCGCGGTCGCGGAGGGCGATCCCGTCGTCCGGGAGACCGTGTTCGAGCCGGTCGCCGAAGAGCTGCCGGGGGCGGCCGTGACGGAGGAGGAACCGGCCGAGCCGGTACTGCCCTCGCCCGCGACCGCCGCCGCGCCCTCCCCGGCCGACCCGGTGCTCGACGGCCACGAGGCCGAGGCACAGCCCTGGTACGACGAGTGGGGCAGAGGCCCGCAGCCTCCCGTCTAGGGCCTGTCCGGCGAAGCGCGACGAAGGCTGCGACGGACGGCGTGCCGGGTCCTGCGAGGGCCCGGCACCTCCATGAAGGTACGGACACGGCGGCAGGCCCGGCGCAGTACCGGCGGGTCTCCGGCGGAGCTCCGGCCGAACTCCGGCAGAGCAACGAACGAACGAAAGAGACGAAGGAGGCGTAGATGGCGAACGCTGTGGGGTTCCTCTACCCCGGCCACTCGGCGGAGGACGACTACCCGCGACTGGAGGGCATCCTGAACGACGCGGGCGCCGACGTGCGCCTGCCCCTCGTGCACACCGACATCGGCGAGGACGCCCACCGGGTCGACGCGCTGCTGGAGATGGGCTCCGCCCACCGGCTCGCCGACCGCGTGGCGGAGGTCAAACGGCACGACGTCGAGGCCGTCGTCTGGTCCTGCACCAGCGCCAGCTTCGTCTTCGGCTGGGAGGGCGCGCACGAGCAGGTGCGCGAGCTGTCCACCACGGCCGGCCTGCCCGCCTCCAGCACCTCGTTCGCCTTCGCCCGCGCCGTCCAGGCGCTCCGCGCCGAGCGCGTCGCGATCGCGGCGACCTACCCGGAGGACGTCGCGGAACTCTTCACCGCGTTCCTCAAGTCGGCCGGCGCGGAGGTGGTGTCGATGTGCGGCAGCGGCATCATCACCGCGGCCGAGGTCGGCACCTGGGGCAAGGAGGAGGTGCTCGCCCTCGCCCGCGGGGGCGACCACCCCGACGCGCAGGCCGTCCTGCTGCCGGACACGGCGCTGCACACGGCGGCGTGGATTCCGGAGATCGAGGCCGTCCTCGGCAAGCCGGTCCTCACCGCCAACCAGGTCACCGTCTGGGAAGGGCTCCGCCTCCTCGACCGCACGGTCACCTGCCCGTCGCTGGGCCGCCTCTTCGGGGCGTAGCCCCGCCGCCCCGGGTGGGGGACGGCTCCTCCGGGAGCCGCCCCACGCCCGGGAAGCAGGCCGGCCCGGCGCCCGCCGCCGACGCCTCACCGGCACCGGCGCGGGAATGACGCAGCCCGGCGGACGGTTGCCGTCTCACGAAGGCGCTACCGAACGAGAAGGCGAGCCCCACCCGTGAGTGAACCGGCGGCGAACAGCGACGCGATACGCGGCGAGGCGAGGGGCACCGCGCCCGTCCCCCTCTCCGTCCTCGACCTGGCCACCGTCGGCGCCGGACACACCCCGACCGACGCCTTCCGCACCTCCGTCCGCCTCGCCCGCCTCGCGGAGTCCCGCGGTTTCACCCGCCACTGGGTGGCCGAGCACCACTCCATGCCGGGCGTCGCCAGCACCGCGCCGGCCGTGATCCTGGCGCACCTCGCCGCCCACACCGACCGCATCCGGCTCGGCTCCGGAGGCGTGATGCTCCCCAACCACGCCCCGCTCGCCGTCGCTGAACAGTTCGGCACGCTGGAGGCCCTCGCACCCGGCCGCGTGGACCTGGGCCTGGGCCGCGCTCCCGGAACCGACGGGCTCACCGCCTCCGCACTGCGCCGCACGGACCAGCCGCGCCCGGACGCCGACGAGTTCCCGCAGCAACTACGGGAACTGACCCGGTTCCTCGACGACGACTTCCCGCCCGCGCACCGCTACCACGGCCGCGTGCACGCCGTGCCGGGGCCGGTCCAGGGCGGCGACGGGTCGCGTCCGCCGATCTGGCTGCTCGGCTCCTCCGGCTTCAGCGCCCGCCTCGCCGGGGAGCTGGGCCTGCCGTTCGCCTTCGCCCACCACTTCTCCGCCGCCCAGACGCAGCCTGCCCTCGCCCTGTACCGGGAGACCTTCCGTCCCTCGGAGGCGCTGTCCGAGCCGTACGCGCTGATCGGCGTGTCCGCGCTCGCGGCGGACGACGAGGAGGCGGCACGGCGCCAGGTCATGACCGGCGCACTGGCGATGCTGCGGCTGCGCACCGGACGGCCCGGACTCGTCCCCACGCCCGAGGAGGCCGCGGCGTACCCGTTCGGCCCGGCGGAGCAGGACTTCGTCGACGGGTGGCTGGCGAACGTGGTGCACGGCACCCCGGACGCCGTACGGGACGGGCTCGACGCGCTGGCCAAGCGCACCGGCGCGGACGAACTGATGCTGACGGCCAACGCGCACACGCCCGACGCCCGGGTCCGCAGCTACGCCCTGATCGCCGACGCGTACGACCTGCCGTTCCTCTGACGTCCGCGACCGCCCCGCGCGCGGCGAACCGTCTGCTCAGCCGGGCCAGTGCGCCGGCCGGGCGAGCCGGTCCGGGAGCCGGGTCGCCGCGTCGCCGCGCGCGGCGTCCAGCTGCGACGGAAGCAGGAACAGCACGCCGGTGAGGTCCGCGCCCCGCAGGTCCGCGTCGCGCAGGTCGGCGCCGGTGACGTCGGCCGTGCGCAGGTCGGCCCGGCGCAGGTCCGCGGCGACCAGGCAGGCGCCCCGCAGGTTCGCAGCCCGCAGGTCCGCGCCCCGGAGGCGCGCCCCGAACAGGTCGGCTCCCCGGTGGTCCGCGCCGCCCCGGCTCCCGGGCACGGCGGTCGTGCGCACCTGCGCGCCGGTCGCCGACAGCAGCGGGTTGACCTCGGCGCGCACGCCGCCCACGTCGAGGGCCAGCAGCTCGTCCGGGCGTCCACGGCTCAGCCGGTCGACGCGGGCCAGCGCCTCGCCCAGCGCGTCCCGAAGGTCGCCCTTCCGGGCGAGCCCGACCGCCTCGGTCAGGTACCGCAGCAGCTCGTGGAGCTGCCGCACCACCGGGAACACGGCGAACATCTCCCGCGCCAGGCCGTGGTTCCGCCGCCAGTCGCGGCCCCCGTACGTGGTCTGTGACACCTTCTGTCCGGCGCCGAGGCAGTCGTAGACGGCGCAGCCGGCCCAGCCGCGTGCGCGGAGGCCGGAGTGGATGCCGCAGCCGAAGCCGTCGCGGAGGTTGGCGCAGGGCGTCCCGGTCGGCTTGTCGACGGGGAAGTCGGACGAGGCGGCGAAGGGCAGCGCCACGCAGCACAGGGCGAAGCAGCGCGCGCAGTCCGCGCGCAGCGTCTCGCGAGCGGGGGCGGGCTCGGGTGCGGCGTCGGGTGTCACGGTGCGGCATCCTCGCACCGGCGCCGGCTCCCGTTCACCCGGTTTTCCCGCGCGGCGGCGGACCCGTCGTGCGGGAGCCGGACGGGCCGGGGTGTCGTCGGCCGGGCCCGGCGTCAGGTGGAGGCGCGGGAGAGCCAGGCGGTGAGGGAGGGCGCGGGCATGGGCCGGGCGTAGTAGTAGCCCTGCCCCGTGTCGCAGCCGATGCCGCGCAGCCGCTCTGCCTGCTCACGCCCCTCGACGCACTCTGCGGTGACCGTCAGCCCCAGCTCGTGCGCGAGCTGGACGAGCGCGGCCACGATGGTCTCGTCCGCGGGGTTCTCGTGCCGGGCGGTGCGGAAGCCGCGGACGAACGTGCCGTCCAGCTTCAGCGCGCGTACCGGGAGGCGGCTGAGGTAGGCGAGGTTGGAGTAGCCGGTGCCGAAGTCGTCGATCGCGATGCGCACGCCCATCTCGCTCAGCGCCTGCAACGCCTGGAGGGGGCGGCCGGCCGACCCCATCACCGCCGACTCGGTCAGCTCCAGCTGCAGCAGCCCCGGGGGAAGTCCCGTGTCGTCGAGGATGCGTTCGACGTCGGCGACCAGGTCGGAGTCCCACACCTGCCGCACGGCCACGTTGACGCTGACGTAGACCGGGTTGTGCGGGCGGTCGTCGAGCCAGCGCCGCGCCTGCCGGCAGGAGGCCTCCAGCACCCACCGGCCGAGCGGCACGATGGCGCCGTTCTCCTCCGCGAGCCCGATGAAGCGGTCCGGCCCGAGGGTGCCGAACCGCGGGTGCCGCCACCGTACGAGGGCCTCGGCGCCGTGCAGCGTCTCGTCGTCCAGCCCCACGATCGGCTGGTACTCCAGAGCGAACTCGCCCCGGTCCAGGGCGGGTCTCAGCGTGCTCGACAGCGCCTGGCGGGTGACGCGGTGGGCGTTGCGCTCCGGGTCGAAGAGCGTCCAGCGGCCCTTTCCGTCGGCCTTCGCCCAGTAGAGGGTCGTGTCGGCGGCCTGCATCAGGCAGGTGGCGGTCGTGCCGGCGGCGGCGCGCTCCACCACGCCGATGCTGGCGGACACCGCGAGCCGCTGCCCGGCCAGGTCGATCGGCTGCTGGAGCGCCCGCAGCACCGACTGCGCGAGGCCGGTCACCTGCGCGGTGTCGGCGGTGCTCTCCACCAGTACGGCGAACTCGTCGCCGCCGAGCCGGGCCACCAGATGCCCGTCGTTCTCCACACAGCTCGCCAGCCGCCGGGCCACCGCCTCGAGCAGCCGGTCGCCGACGCGGTGGCCGAGGGTGTCGTTGACCGCCTTGAACCCGTCCAGGTCCAGGTAGCAGAGGCCCACGCGGCCGGTGGCGGTCTCGCGCAGCGCGGCGGAGAGGCGTTCGAAGAACAGGGCGCGGTTGGGCAGCCGGGTCACGGGGTCGTGCATCTGGAGGTGCCGCAGGCGCTTCTGGAGCGCGCGGCGCTCGCTGATGTCCACCACCGACAGCAGCGCCCGGCCCTCCTCCGCGTCGGAGACGGGCGTGGTGGGTGTGACGGTGATCTCGGCCCAGAGAGAGTGGCCGTCGGCGTGCTTGAGCCGCCGGGTGCACGACATCCGGTCGGTCCGGCCGCGCAGCGCCTCGTGGTAGGCGCTGCGGGTGCGGCGGTCGGTGCCGATGCCGGTCAGGTCGGCGATCGGGGCGGCGACGAGGGCGTCCGGGTCGGTGCCGAGCAGGGCGCCGAGCGCGCGGTTGGCGCTGCGCACCCGGCCCTCGTGGTCGACGACCGCCATCGCGCAGTGCGCGGCGTTGAAGGCGGCGCGGAAGTCGCTGTCGCACGGGGCGGCGGGCAGCTGATCGCGGTCACCGTGCGTGAGATTCTGCGGGGGAGTCGTCGAGGCGGCCGCGGCGTCATCGTCCGGTCCGCCGGAGGGTCCGTTCACCGATCGCTCCCCACGGGACTCGTCGCGTGCGGCGCCGGTCGGGTGACTGCCCTGGTCCACCTGGCGGCCGGTCCGCGCTGGAAATGTGCCGATCATAGAGGCTGTCCGAGCGGCCGAGCCAGCAGCGGCGCGGAGGCGCACGAGGCGCGGCGTGCGCCTCGCGGGCGTACGCCCGCGCGGACGAGCGGTCCCCGAACGGCGTACCTGCGGCGCTTCGCCCGGGAGGGCGAGGGCTGGGCAGAACATCACACACGGTGTCCGACACGGGGATAACCCGATCGGACTAACGGTAGGCGACGTACGGGACGAAGCGGGACATGCTGGACGGGACCGAAATGGCTCGTCCAGGAGGTCGTACGTGGCGGTTCCGTGGAGACGTGAGCGGGTGGAGGGCCGGCCGTTGCTGCGCCGCACCTCGTCCGTGCTCACGTCCCTGGCCGCGATCATCGGCACCGCGCTGGTCGCCGGCCCGGCCACGGCCGTAGCCGCGCCCGGGGAATGCGTCCTCCCGCGCACCGAGGCCCACCACACGGAGGGGGTCGACGGCTGGGACTCCGCCTATCCCCGTCCGGACCGCCGGGCGGACGCCCTGATGCTCTTCCTGTCCTTCCCGGACTGGGAGCCGATGATGAACCCCGGCGCGCTGGTGCGCGACCACTTCCCGATGACCTCGGACTTCTTCGCCCGCGCCTCCTACGACACCTTCTCCCTCGAGGTGCACCCGCGGAAGCGCTGGATCGACATGCCCGCCACCTCCACTTCCTACGGCATACAGCGCGACTGGGACCCGGTGCTGCGCGGCGCCTACCTGCACGACGCCCTGAGCGCCGCCGACCCGCACGTCGACTTCTCCGACTACGACGTGGTCTACCTCGTCGCCGACCCGGACGCGCCCGGCGTGAACTCCGACGCGACCAAGGTCGTCAACTTCGAGGAGCCGGCCGTCCTGGACGGCCACGAGGTGGAGCGCGTCGTCACCGTCTTCGAACGCCACCCGCCCGACCGGTACGTCCTCGCCCACGAGACCGGCCACCTCTTCGACCTGCCGGACCTCTACCACCGGCCGGTCGACGGCGGCGCCGACTGGGACACGTTCGTCGGCGACTGGGACGTCATGGGCAGCCAGTTCGGACTCGCCCCGGACCTCCTCGGCTGGCACAAGTGGAAGCTCGGCTGGCTCGGGAAGCGGAACGTCGCCTGCGTGGCGGACGACACCGGCACCACCCGGCACACGCTGCGCGCGCTCGGGGCGCCGCTCGACCCGGGCTTCCTGCTGCGCCGCGACACCCGCCTCCTGGTGGTGCGCACCGGACCGCACGAGGTGCTGGCCGTCGAGGCGCGGGCCCCCGTCGGCAACGACATCGGGGTGTGCACCAGCGGGGTGCTGCTCTACCGGGTACGTTCCGACGCCGACTCGGCGGAGGGGCCGGTGGAGGTGATCGACGGCCACCCGAAGAGTTCGGCGTGCCGACGCAGCTCGGTCTACCCGCCGCTGGCGGACGCGCCGCTCGGCCTCGGCGAGCAGATCGTGTTGGAGGAGGCGGGCGGCATCCGCGTCCGCGTCGCGGACCGGGGCGCCGCGGACGGCGGCTGGTCCGTGCAGATCACCCGGGGTCCCGCGGCGACCCGGTGACCCCGGCCGGCTCCGACGGACGCCCGCCGGCCCGACCGATCCCCGCCGGACACGTCGAAGGCCCCCCGCCGGAGCGGAGGGCCTTCGACCGTCTGTGCGCCGCCAGGGACTCGAACCCCGGACCCGCTGATTAAGAGTCAGCTGCTCTAACCAACTGAGCTAGCGGCGCCTGCTGACGTCGTAGACCTTAGCACCACGGTCCTGCGGAAAGAAAATCGATACCCGGCCCCTCCCGGGCGGCCCGCCCGGGCCACGGGGATGCGGGCGGCGCACCTCCCGACCAGGCCGTACGTACGCGCGCACGTACGCCCACAGCAGCATCTCCGGCCCGGGCAGCCAGGGGTGCCGCACGTCCGGCGCCACCAGCCAGCGCGAGGTGGACACGGAACCGGCCGCAGGCGACAGCGGCGGGACCGTCACCGTGTCCCCGGCGCCGTGACAGAGCAGGCGGCGGCCCCCGGTCTCCCGGCGCGGGTCCGCGCGACGGCTGCCCCACTCCTCCCAGTCGAGCAGGGCCGGCAGCCGGCCGGCCGTACCGGGCGCGCAGAACAGCAGCATCCTGCCCTGGTGGACGGCGACCGGTCCGCTGCCCGGCCCCGCCGACCACAGCCGGTCCAGCAGCCGCCGCCCGTCCACCTGCGAGGCGGACACCACGTCGAACGCCGTGCCGCAGGGCAGCACGCTGGGCGCGGTGGGGCGCAGCGCCCACAGGGCGTGCACGCTGCGCGGGAAGCAGCTCGCGGAGGCGAGCCAGTCGGCGCCGGCGAGGGTGACGTGGGCGGCGGGACAGTCGGCCGGATCGGCGGGGTTGCTCATGGCATATACATCTAGCGACCTCGCGGGCACGGAGCGTGGAATTGCCGGAAACCCGCACGGGAGGGACGGATGTCCGGTACCTTCCGTCCCCGCGCTCCGGTGCGGCGCACGGCGCCGTGCCGTGCGCCGGGGGCGTACCACGGGGCGGGGTGCGCCCGGCTGTTGCACCGGGGGGCCGGTCGGCGGGACGTCAGTCGTGCGTGCGCTCGGAAAGCAGCTCGCGGCCGAACTCGATCATCTTGTGCGCGTAGTCCTCGGTCCAGTCCGCCCGTTCCGCGATCACCGCCGCGGGCAACCGGTCGAAGCGCTTGGGATCGGCGAGCTGAGCCGCCGCGACGGCCTGGAACTCCATGGCCCGGTCGGCGGCCGACCGGAACGCGAGCGTCAGCTCCGTCGCCCGTGACAGCAGCTCGCGCGGGTCCTCCAACGCGTCGAGGTCGAAGAAGTGCTCGTCCTCGCCGGAGGCCGCCGCGGGCTCGAAGAGCAGTGCGGCGGGACGCCGGAAACGCGGTGTGCCGCCGCCGTTGCCGGCGGGGTCGGGAGCCGGGTGCGGCTCGGGCATGCGAGTACCTCCAGGTCGACTGCCACCCCCATTCTCCCCCCGAAGCGCCGTCCGACTCCTCCTGCCGCAGCCCGTCCGCCGCGGCCGACCCGGCCCGTCTCGCACCGGGGCCGGCCGGCCGGCCCGCCCGTGGACGGCCGTCAGAGCTCCACGCGGTGCTCCGCGAGAAGGGCCAGCACCGCGTGGTTCGCCTCCCAGCCGTCGGGGAACTTCACGGTCACCCCGAGCTGCACCGGCTCCGTCGAGGGGTGGTCGTCCAGCAGCTCCGGGACGCCCGCCCGGCACACCACGACGCAGGCGTGCCGGTGGCGCGACGCGAGCACGCACAGGCGGCCCGTCTCCAGGTGGAACGCGGTGGCGTCGGGACGCCCGGACAGCGGATGCAGCACCACCGTGACGTCGAACTCCCGTCCCTGGAGCCGGTTCGCGGTGTCCACGACCACGTCCGTCACGTCACGGGCGGCGAGCGCGGCCCGTACCGCGGCGGCCTGGTCGCGGTGCGCGGTGCCCACCGCGACCCGGTCCGCCGTCAACGGCACACCGTCGTGCGACCGTTCGCTGCGCGTCTCGCCGTCCCGCGCCAGCAGCCGCCGCACCACGTCCGCCACCGCGGCGACCGCCTGCGGGTCCGTGCGCGGCGTGTGCCGGGCCGGCAGCTCCAGCAGGCCCCAGCCCGACGCCGCCGCCTCGTCGATCACCCGGTCCACGGGCGACCCGTCCGACGCCCCGGCGAACGCCAGCGTGCGGTCGTCCGGCCCCGTGCCGCTGGTGAACGGCGTGAACGGATAGAACGCACGGGAGACCAGCGGTGCCGCCGAGGCGGGCAGCCGCCAGGACACCGGCAGCCGGTGCTGTGGAAGGTCCGGATTGTGCGCGAGCAGCGTGCTCACCGCGCTCGCCGACGGGTCGTACGTCAGGCCCGCCCACTGCTCCACGCCGACCTGGCTGAACGGGTCGAGCTGACCCGGGTCGCCCACGAAGAGGGCCCGCTCGAACAGCCCGGCCACCGCCAGCAGCGCGTCCGACCGCATCTGGTACGCCTCGTCGACGATGGCGTGCTCCCACGGCGTGTCCGTCTTCACCCAGGCCCACTTGGCGGCCGTCGAGACCACCACGGGCAGCTCCGCGAGGTCGGCCGCCTTCGCCGACGGACGCACCGACGGATGCGTGTCCAGCACCCGGTCGTACGGCTCCGGGTCGCTGCTGTGCAGCCGCCCCACCAGAAGCTCCGGGTCCTCCCGCGCGAGACGGTCCACCAGGTCGTCCACCTGCGCGTTCGTCTGCGCCACGATCATCAGCCGCCGCCCGGCCGCGGCCAGTTCGCGTGCCGCGCGCACCACGAGCGTCGACTTGCCCGCCCCCGGCGGCGAGTCCACGACCACGCCGGGCCGGTCGCCGTGCAGCGTGTCCCGCAGGATGGCCGCCGTCGCCTGCGCCGCCGCCTCGCCGGGCGGCAGGCTCTCCCGCGCCCGCGCGAGGCGCACCACGCCCGCCGCCGCGTCCGCGCGGGCGTCGCCGGTCACCGTCACAGGAAGTCCTCCGCGGTCTCGGGGTCGGGGGGATCGGCGGGCCGCAGCACCCGCACGGCGGCCTCCGCGCCGGCGTCGGGAGCGCCCTCACCGCTGGTGGCGACCTCGGCGGCCTCGGCGGCGTCGACGAGGGCGGCGGGTGCGGCGCAACCGTCGGGCGGGCCGCCGTGCGTCCAGGGAGTGTCCTCCGGCTCCGGCAGGCCCGGTCCGCCGCGCGGACTGTGCTCGAAGAGCGTCCACACCAGACGGTCGCCGGGCTCCGGGACGGAACCGGGCGCCGGCTCCTTGCCGCGCCCCATGCCGTTGGTCAGCCGCAGGGTGAGCAGACCCTCGCCCGGCACGTCGGCCAGCTCGGCACTCTGCTTGGTGGCGCCGTCGCCGAGCCTCCGGTGCACCGTGCCGCGCTCGGCCAGATGCGGCCGGTCGTCCGTGCGGACGGTCACCAGGGGACGCGGTCGCGGCCGCTTCCCCTCCGACCACGCCTCCTCCACGCCGACCACGACCCCGGCGAACGCTTCCCCTGCGAGCCGGCGGGCGGCCATGACCAGCGGGTCGTCCAGCGCCTCCTGCGCGTCCAGACGGGCCTGCGCCTGCTCGCGCGAGGCCAGCTTGTTCGCCGCGGTCACCGCGTCGTCCCGCTTGGGCTGCGGCGGCTCGCCCGCGCGCACCCGGTCACGGTGGTGGGTGTAGGAGAAGCGGTCACGGCGCCACCGGTCGGCGACGCTCGCCCCCTCCGGCAGCGCACGCAGCAGGTCCACGCCGTGCCACACGGACCGCCACGTCGGCAGCAGCTGACTCTCGATCAGGTCGTGGATCTCCTGCTCCGCCCCCGTCAGCCCGGCGTCGAAGCGCTGGACGGCCGGTGCGAGCCGGTGGTTGTCGAACGCCGGGTCCGTCGCCGGACCGGCCGGCGGGGTGAGCAGCAGGCCCTTCGCGTCCCGGGCGGTCTCCGCCCGCAGCGCGGCCGCGGCGCCGTCGTCGCGGCCGTCCTCCGCGGCCTCGATCCAGGCCAGCAGCGCGCCCAGGTGCTGGTCCTCCAAGTGGCTCTGGCCGGTGGCCCAGTGCCGGGTGAGCAGTTCGGTCATCGCCACCAGAAGCGCGGAGCCGGGCACCCGGGCGCGCTCGCCGTAGTGCGTGAGCCAGCGGCCCAGCAGCGGTACGTGCGCCGGGGCGGGGTGCGGGGTCTCCGGGTCCTGCTCCACGGTGCGGCGGAACCGCGTCGACCGCCCCAGCAGGCGCACGAAGTCGACGCCGGGACCGTTCGGGACGATCAACTGCGGTGCGTCCGCGCACAGTTCCGTCTCCTCGCCGCCCCGTTCCTCGTGCTCGACCTCGTCCTGGGCGGACTCCAGGTGCGGCAGCACGACCTCCGCCAGGGCGGCGAGGAACGCGAACCGCAGGTCGCGGTCGCGCGGCTGCGGCACCACCAGCAGCCGCGGGGCGTCCCGGTCGGTGCCGACGAGCGCGCCGAGCGGCGCCCCCGCCTCGCCCGCCGTGGTCAACGGCACCAGCACCATGGGCCGTTCGGCCAGATGGCGGTGCCGCACGGTCGCGGCCGGCTGCGCACGTCCGGCCGCGACGGCCTCCATGCGCGCCAGCGCACCGATCAGCGACATGCCCCCTCCTTCCGCCTGGTCGATGCGCGCGGACCGCGGGTGAGCACCGCTCCGTGCGCCGCGCGTCCGCCGGGCCGGGCACGGAACGACGTCGCGGAGCGCGGGAGAACGGCGGTCACCGGGCGCCGTCCCCGGCCGCACGGGAGGCGCCCAGCGCCTCGGCACGAAGGCGCGCGGCGCGGCGCAGCGCGGCGGCCGCCGGTTCGGCCCCACCCTCGGAGCCGTCGCCGTCGCTGCTGCCGTCGCCGTCGCCGTCGCCGTCGCTGTCGCCGGCCGAGGCCGCCGACAGCACCGCCTCCACCGAGGTCAGGCCCCCGAGTTCACCGCGCACCGAACGGCCCAGCGTGGTCACCGCGCCCGCCTTGCGGGCGGCGTCCCGGCAGTGGAACGCCAGCTCGCACCCGGCCAGGCACTCCGGGGCGTACTGCGCGGGCACCTCGGCCACGGCCGACGCCAGCCGGTCCGCCGGGAGCGTCGGCGCGAAGCTGGTGCCCTCGGGCACGTCGGCGGCGATCTCGTCCAGCCGGGTCAGCCGCGCGATCTGCCGACGGGTGCTCGCCACCTGCTTGCGCAGGTCCACGAGCGCCGCGGCCGGCAGGTTGGTGAAGTCCTTCGGGCACACCAGCAGCGCATGCGGCCGTACGACCGGCCCGGTGTCCGCAGCGGAGTTGGAGAGGGGCACGGCCTCCAGCGCGAGCGCGTACACCGCCGCCTGCCGGGCCGCCGCGCCCACCTTCGCCGGGTCGGCCGAACCGTCCAGCACCGGGAAGGACTTGATCTCCACGACCGTCCGGCTGCCGTCGGGGTGCACGGCCACGGCGTCCGGCTCCAGGTACACCGGCGAGCCCGCGACCCGCAGCGTCAGCATCGGGTGGTCCAGCAGCGCCCAGCCGCCCGCCGCCGTCGCCTCCGCGAGCGCGAGCCGGGTGCGCTCCGCCCGCCCCGCCGGGCCGGCCGCCGCCAGGTCCGGCACCGCCACCTCGCCCGGCTCCGACGGCGCGGTCTCCCCGGTACGCCCGCACAGCAGCCGTATCAGCTCGGCGCCGCCGTCCCCCTTGACCCGGGCCTCGAAGGCGTTGCCGCGGACGAAGGCGAACTGCGACTGGCCGAACGCGGCCGGCGCCCCCAACGCCTCGGCCAGCGCGGCCTTGTCGACCCCGGCGCCGTCGAGCAGCGCGCGGCGGCGGCATCCGGGGTTGGCCGCGAGGGCGGCCAGCGCCCGGGCGTCCAGCGGGCGGGGCGGCACGTCCCGGCCTCCTCGCAGTTCGGCGAGCCGCCGGTGCAGGGCGGAGTGCGGGGCCGGCACGGCGGAGGTGCCGGGGGAAGTCGTCATAGGCTCACGCCTCGGGCGTCGTCGGTCTTTCCGTATCCAGCCGCAGTGTTGCATCCGGCACCGACAACGCCCGCCGACCGGGGTCCGCGGAACGGGCCCGCCGCCGGGTGATGATGGGGCGCGCACGCAGCGCACGCACCCCGGACACTCGGCGAGAGGCGGCTTCCCGGTCATGGCAGCACCCCGCATCCTGCTGGTACGGCACGGCGAGACGGAATGGTCCCGCAGCGGCCGGCACACCGGACGTACCGACGTACCGCTCCTCGACGAGGGGCGGCGCATGGCCGAACGGCTGGGCGCGCGCCTGCACCGCGCGCCCTGGAACGGCCTGCCCGACGTGGAGGTCCGCACCAGTCCGCTCGCCCGCGCCCGCGACACCTGCGAGCTGGCCGGATTCGGTGACCGCGCCACCGAGTGGGACGCCCTGCGCGAATGGGACTACGGCGCCTACGAGGGGATGACCTCGCCGGAGATCCGCGCGCAGGTCGGCGGCGACTGGCAGGTCTGGCGCGACGGGGTGCGGGACGGCGAGTCGCTGGCCGACCTGTCGCGGCGCGCCGACGACATCGTGGCCCGGGTGCGATCGGCGGACCGTGACGTGCTGGTCTTCGCGCACGGTCACCTGCTCCGTGCGCTCGGCGCCCGCTGGCTCGGCGAACCCGTCGGCCACGGCGCCCGGCTGGTCCTGGACCCGGTCGGCCTCTCCGTCCTCGGCTGGGCCTACGACGCCCCCGCCCTCTCCCGCTGGAACGACACCGGCCACCTCGGTTAGGCCCCCGGGCGCATAGACGTCCGGGACGTGGCGGTCGTGGGCGGGGGGAACGCCGCCCGGGCGGAGGTCCGCACAGCGAGGCCGCCGTCGCTATCCTGCGGCCATGACCGAGACGGAGACGACCTGCCCCGTGTGCGGGTCTGCAGAGTTCGAGGAAGGCTACGTCGACGGTCTGGGCCCGGGTTCGTCACTGGTCGGGTGGTCGCGTGGTGCGAGGTCGGCCACCTCCTTCCGGGGCTTCCGGCAGAAGCGGCGGGGCCGCGCCCTGGTGGCGTGGCGCTGTGTCGGGTGCGACCGGCTCGAATTCTTCGCCCGCGGAAAGCTGTAGCCCGGCCCGCCACTCCCCAGGGCGGCACGTCCTCCTGCACGGCGGACCGCTCCGCCTCCCGCGCGCGGCACGCGCTACGCCCGCTCGGCGCGGGGGGCGGGGAGGCGGGGCAGCAGGGCGGAGACGGCGGGTTCGCGGCGGTGGGGGGCGAGGCGGGCCGCGGTGACGGCCAGCATGCTGCGGATGCGCGTCGACTTGACCGGCCCCAGCAGTTCGAGCACGTGCGACGCGGCGGCCGCGGCCTCGTCGGGTCGGCCCGCGGCGGCCAGGTCACCGGCCAACTCGGCGGTGAAGAGCGCCCGGTTGCGCACGAAGTGCGGCTCCTGGAGGGCGACCGCGCGCCGCGCGTGCACCACGGCGGGTCCCCAGACCCCCAGCGCCGACCAGCACTGCGACTCCAGGCCCGCCATCTCCGCCTCACCGAAGAACGTCATCCACGGCGGGTCGTCGTCGGACGGTCCGCGTGCGAAGAGGCGGTGCGCCCGTACGAGGGCGTCCTCGCAGGCGGAACGGTCGTCGAGCCCCGCCCACCCGCCGGCCTCCCGCAGGGTCAGCAGGGACAGCAGGCGGGAGGAACCGAGATGTTGCGCGGCCTGGTGTCCCGCCTGCGCCGCGCGGACGGCCTCCCGGGGGCGGCCGGCGTCCCGCGCGAGGAAGGCGGTGTTGCAGAAGGCGTGTGCCTCCAGCGCCGGGTCCCCGGAGACGCGCGCGGTGGCGAGGGCCTCCGCGTAGTGGGAGCGGGCGTCGGCGAAGCGGCCGGAGTCGTGCGCCAGCCAGCCGACGGAGATGGCCAGTTCACCGGCCCCGGAGTGCAGCCGGTCCGCGACCGCGCGGCGTGTGGTGCCCGCGTCGAGGTAGGCGTAGGCGGACTGCAGGGCCGTGCCCGCGCGGCGGTAGAGGCCGTCGGCGCCGTGCCGGTCGTCCAGCAGGCGGATGCGGTGGACGGCGTCCTCCACCGCTGCGGCCTCCGTCTCGCCGGCGCGGCGGACGGTCGTCGTGGCGCCGCCCGGGCCGGTGTTCCGTCCGTCGCCGGTCAGGGAGACGGCGACCAGGGCGGCCGGGCCGCCGGTCATGAAAGCGCGACGTAGCACGTCGCTCTCCTCGTCGTTCTCGTTCGTGATCGCGTACTCGGCGTCGTGCTCTGCACCGGGGTGGTGCGCGGGCCGGTCGTGGTCGACGACGGTCCCCGCGGCGTCCGCCCGGCGCGTCAGGGCGGACGGAGGCGTGGTCTCACCTCCGCGCGCCCCTCGCACGCGTGCGGCGCGCCCGCGGACCGACTCCCGTGGTGCGAAGCCCAGGTCGGCGAGCGTGCGGCCGGGGAACATGTGCAGGAACACCCGTTCGTAGGCGTAGTTGGGGCACCGGATCTCTCCGGCCTCCACCCGGCCCACATAACGGGCGTCGCACGCTACCTGTTCGCCGATCTCACGCGCCGACCTGCGTACCGCTGCTGCGAATTCCCCTGGTGATAGCGGACCCCGCAGTCTTCGGAAGGCCGTGTTGGGTCCGCGTCTCGGCCCCGGTGACGTGGAGGGTGACGACGCCATGGCCGGACCGTACCGGCTGTGACGGGAGCACCACACACGGTTTGGCCACAAAACGGAATTCCCCACCGTGATCTGCCATGAACTGCCATCCTTTGCAGCGTTCCGCCGCCGTGGCCGTTGACGCCGCCGCGCGTTGGACTCGGCACAGCGACGAGTCGAGGAGGCGCACGTGCGGGACAGCGGAGTGAGGGCGAGCAGTTCGGTTGCCGGCGCGATCCGCTCGCCCGAGGAACCGTGCGACCTGGTGACCGTGCCGGCCCGGCAGGGGATGGAGGCCGTCGACATCCTGCGGCTCCGGGAGGGCGTCGGCCAGGTGCTGCACGACGGGCCCTGCGACACGCTGGGCTTTCTGGTGCCGCCGGGCACCGCGGCGGCCTGGGACCTGCCGGGCAGTGCCTGTACACAGACCTTCCAGGCCGGTCCGCGCCCCCTCGCCGAGCCTCCGGTCAACGGCACCGGGTGGCTGGTGCCGCCGGAGGGTGCGCAACTGCGCACCACCGAGCCGGCCCGGCTGCGCGCAGCGCTCGGCGAGGCGGCCCGCACCATCGAGGCCGTCGACCGCTGCCGCTGAGCCCGGCCGACGCTCGCCCGGTCACCCCCCACCAGCGGCCGCCGGCCCCGGCCGCACCGGCCGCCGGCCCCGGCCGGCGACCGGCCGTCCTCCCCGGCCGCGCCGCCCGCGATACTGGAGGGCGTGGCGAGGAGACGACGGGACGACGCGGGCCGGCGGCGCACGCGGCAGCACCGCGAGGAGCCGGCCGAACCGGTCGGCGGCGGACTCGCCCGGCTGGAGCCGGACCCGGACCGTCCGCGCGCCTGGACGCTCACCGTGGACGACGCCCCGCAGTCGCACGTCGACCTGGACGATCCGGCGTATCTGGACTTCGCCTATCAGCGCCGCCTCGGCCACGTGCTCGACCTGGCCGCGCCGCCGGGGCGCCCGCTGCGCGTGCTGCACCTCGGCGGCGGCGCCCTGACCCTCGCGCGGTACGTCGCCGTCACCCGGCCCCGCTCCACGCAGCAGGCCGCCGAGACCGACACCGCGCTGACCGCCTTCGTACGCCGTGCACTGCCGCTGGACGCCGGGTGGCGGATACGGGTGCGGTCCGGCGACGCCCGCGCGGTGCTGGCCCGCGTACCGGACGGGTGGGCCGACGTGGTGCTGAGCGACGTCTTCCACGGAGCACGCACGCCCGCCCATCTGACCAGCGTGGAGTTCGTCGCCGACGGGCGGCGCGTGCTGCGCCCCGGCGGGGTGTGGGCGGCCAACCTCGCCGACGGCGGCGGACTGACGCACCTGCGCGGGCAGGTGGCGACGGCGGGCGAGGTCTTCCGCGAGGTGTGCGCCGTGGCCGACCCGGCGGTGCTGCGAGGGCGGCGGTTCGGCAACGTCGTGCTCGCGGCGTCCGACGCGGGCCTCGACGTGGCCGAACTGACCCGGCGGGTCGCCGGAGACCCGCACCCCGGCCGGGTCGAACACGGCGCCGCCCTGGCGGCGTTCGCCGCCGGGGCGAAGCCGGTGACGGACGCGACCGCCGCGCCCTCACCGGCCCCGCCGGCCGGTTCGTTCTAGCCCGCGGCCCCCGGATCGCCCGGCAGCAGGCCCGTCCGGCACACCTCGGCGTACCAGGCGGCGCTCGACTTCGGCGTGCGGCGCTGCGTGGCGTAGTCGACGTGCACGGCACCGAAGCGCTTGGTGTACCCGTAGGCCCACTCGAAGTTGTCCAGCAGCGACCACAGGAAGTAGCCCCGCACGTCCGCGCCCTCGGCCATCGCCCGGTGCACCGCGGCGAGGTGGCCGTGCAGGTAGGCGATGCGCTCCGGGTCGTCCACCCGGCCCGTGGCGTCCGGCTCGTCCGCGCAGGCCGCCCCGTTCTCCGTGATGTACAGCGGCAGCCCGGGAACCTCCCGGGTGAACCCCAGCAGCAGGTCCGACAGGCCGGTCGGGTCGATGCTCCAGCCCATGTCGGTGCGCGCGCCAGGGGGTTGGTGGAACGCGACCCGGCC
Organism: Streptomyces hazeniae; assembly: GCF_031845485.1. Taxonomy (NCBI): domain Bacteria; kingdom Bacillati; phylum Actinomycetota; class Actinomycetes; order Kitasatosporales; family Streptomycetaceae; genus Streptomyces; species Streptomyces hazeniae. The sequence goes on along the minus strand of NZ_JAVREQ010000001.1, from coordinate 798,250 downwards.
GGCCCCCGGCCAGGGGGAGTGGGCGCTGGCGCCGTGGCCGTCGCTGCGCTCCACGTCGCCGCTGTCGACCGCCGACACCAGGGACGGGGTGTAGTAGTTGACGCACAGCGCGTCCAGCGGCTGGTGGATCAGTTCGAGGTCGCCGTCCCGCACGCAGGACCAGTCGGTGATTCGGGCGGTGTCCGCGAACAGGTCCTCGTCGTAGCGGCCGTGCAGCATCGGGCCGGTGAAGACGCGGTTGGCGAGCGCGTCGATGCGCCGCGCCGCGTCCAGGTCCGCCTCGGAGTCCGAACGGGGGCGCACCGCGGCGGGGTTGAGGCTGACCATCGCCTGCGCCCGGGACGGCAGCACCGTGCGCAGCGCGGAGACGCCCAGCCCGTGGGCGAGGTTGAGGTGGTGGGCGGCGTGCAGCGCGGCGGCCGGGTCGGTGCGACCCGGCGCGTGCACCCCGGAGCCGTAGCCGAGGAAGGCGCTGCACCAGGGCTCGTTGAGGGTGGTCCACATCTCCACCCGGTCGCCCAGCGCCTCCCCGACGAGTGCCGCGTAGTCGGCGAAGCGGTACGCCGTCTCCCGGGCCGGCCAGCCGCCCGCGTCCTCCAGTTCCTGCGGGAGATCCCAGTGGTAGAGGGTCAGCACCGGCGTGATGCCCGCGTCGAGCAGTTCGTCGGTCAGGGCGCGGTAGAAGTCCAGGCCCTGCTGGACGGCCGGGCCGCGCCCGGTGGGCTGCACCCGGGACCAGGAGACGGAGAAGCGGTAGGCGCCGAGGCCGAGCCGCGACATCAGCGCCACGTCGTCCCGGTAGCGGTGGTAGTGGTCGCACGCGACGTCGCCGGTGTCGCCGTTCAGCGTCCGGCCGGGGGTGTGGGAGAAGGTGTCCCAGATGGACGGCGTGCGTCCGTCCTCCCGCGCCGCCCCCTCCACCTGGTAGGCGGCGGTGGACGCACCCCACACGAAGCCGGGCGGAAACCGGCGGGTCGCGGATTCCGTCGTCGAGGGTGCCGGAGTTGCTGCAGTCATGGAAGCGCTCCCAATTCAGGTCTGGGCCGCCCGCCCGGAACAGTCACGTCCAGAGGGTCCGGCGGGCCGGCGTCGTCACGGGTGGTTGCGGGTCAGCCCTTCACGGCGCCCTGCATGATGCCGCCGACGATCTGTCTGCCGAACAGGGCGAAGACCAGCAGCAGGGGCAGCGTGCCCAGCAGCGATCCCGCCATGATCACCGACTGGTCGGGGATGTAGCCGCGGTCGAGGCCGGTGAGGGCGACCTGGACGGTCGGGTTCTCCTGCGTCAGCGCGATGATCGGCCAGAAGAACTCGTTCCAGGCGAGCACGAAGGTCAGCATGCCGAGGACCGCCATCGCGGGCCGGGCCACCGGGAAGACCACGTGCCACACGACGCGCAGGCTGTGCGCGCCGTCCACCCGGGCGGCCTCGATCAGCTCCGTGGGCAGCGCGCTGACCAGGTACTGCCGCATGAAGAACACGCCGAACGCGCTCACCATCATCGGCAGGATCACCGCCTGGAGCTGGTTGGTCCACTCCAGTTCGGCGATCGCCATGTACAGCGGCACCACGCTGAGCTGCGGCGGGACCATCATCGTCCCGATCACCAGCAGCATCAGCAGGTTCTTCGCGCGGAACCGCAGTTTGGCGAAGGCGAAGCCGGCCAGCGTGCCGAAGAGCACCGTGGCGACCGTGACGGAGCCGGCGACCACGACGGTGTTGAACAGCGCCAGCCCCATGTTGGCGTCGAACCACGCCGTCCAGAGGTTGGTGAACAGGTTCTGGCCGAACCAGAACGGCGGCGGCGTCTCGGCGAGCCGTTCGTTGTCACGGGAGGCGGCGATCGCCGTCCACACCAGCGGGAACAGCGAACCGACGGTGAAGACCGTCAGCACCGTGTACGTGATCCAGCCGCCGTGCAGGTGCCTGCCGGCCCGTCGCGCCACGGGCCGCGCCGGGCGGCGGGCCGTCGGGTGTGCCATGGCGTGCCTCCTCACTGGCTCTTGCCGAGCCGACGGGCGAACAGCCAGTTGACCAGGCCGATCACCACCAGGATCAGGAACATCGTCCAGGCGATGGCGGAGGCCCGGCCGAGATGGAAGTTCACCCAGCCCTGCTCGTACAGGTAGAGGCCGAGCGTCTGGTACTGCCCCGAGGCGCCGCCCGACGCGGTCGTCCCGAAGAGCAGCGGTTCGCCGAAGAGCTGCGTCGCGCCGATCGTGGAGACGACGACGGTGAACAGGATCGTCGGACGCAGCGACGGCACCGTGACGTGCCGGAACTGCTGCCACCGGGACGCGCCGTCCAGCGCCGCGGACTCGTACAGGTCGTGCGGCACGGCCTGCATCGCCGCCAGGTAGATCAGCGCGTTGTAGCCCGTCCAGCGCCAGATGACGATGGTCGACACGGCGATCTTCGAGGACCAGTCACCGGACTCCCAGGCGATGCCGTCCACGCCGAAGAAGCCCAGCACCCAGTTGATCATTCCGTAGTCGCGGCCGTAGAGCATGGCGAAGACCAGCGTGGCGGCGGCCACCGAGGTCGCGTACGGGGTGAGCAGGGCGACCCGGTAGAACGTGGAACCGCGCAGCTTGTAGTTCAGCAGGTGTGCCAGGCCGAGGGCCATGAGCAGCTGCGGGACGGTCGACAGGACACCGATGACGAAGGTGTTGCCCAGCGCGTTCCAGAAGAAGTCGTTCCGGACCAGCTGGGCGAAGTTCTCCAGGCCCGCCCACTCCATGTCCGTCGGCGCGTGCAGCGAGACGCGGTGCAGCGACGCCCACCCGGTGTAGAGCAGGGGGAAGAGGCCGAAGGCGGCGAAGGCGAGGAAGAACGGTGCGATGAGCGCGTACGGGCTCCAGCGGGCGTCGCGCTGGTGGCGCCGGCTGCGCCGGGCGGCCCGCCGCGCGGCGGACGCCCGGTCGGCGTCGCCGGACGGCGCCCGGCGGGGACGCTTCGGGCCGCCCTCGCCGCTGCCGCTCGGAGGGCGCGACCGGGCCGGGGCCGCGCCCCCCGGAGGAGCGGGGGGCGCGGCGTCGAGACGTTCGGAGGTCATGCGCACAGCTCCGGTCAGCCGAGGGCGTTGTCGATGGACTTGACCGCGGAGTCCCAGCCTTCTTCGGGCGACTTGCCCTGCTGCTCCACCTGCCGGATGCCTTCGGCGAGGGTCTCGGCGACGATCTGGTCCTTCGGGCCGAGGATCTGGACCGGGACGCCCTTGGCGGCCTCGGTGAAGATCTTCCCGGTCGGGGCGTCGCCGTAGTACGCGTGCGTGGCCTCCTCGACCTCGGGCAGCGCGAACGCGGCCTGCGAGCTGGGGAAGCTGCCCCGCTTCTGGAAGAGTTTCGCCTGCTGCTCCGGCGCGGTCAGCCAGGCGGCGAGCTTGACGGCCTCCTCACGGTTCTTCGCGTTCTCCGGCACGGCGAGGAAGGAGCCGCCCCAGTTGCCGGGGCGAGGGGCGTCGGCGACGTCCCACGTGTCGGCGTTCTTCTTGCCCGCCTTGCTCTCGATGTAGCCGAGCATCCAGGCCGGGCACACCACGGTCGCGAAGTCGCCGTTGGCGTACGCCTGGTCCCATGCGGGGGTGAACTGCTGGAGCTTCGCGCTCAGCTTGCCCTCGGCCGCCCGCATGGACAGGTCCCAGGACGTCTCCACGGCCTCGCTGTCCTGGTAGACCAGCTCGCCGCTCTCGTCGTAGTAGCGCTCGGCGTAGCTGGAGACCGCGCCGTTGTAGAGCCCGGCGGCGCTGTCCATGAAGCTGGTGCCGGACGGGGCGTTCTCCGCGTACGTCTCGCCCGCGTCCACGTACTTGGCCCAGTCGTCCGCCCACAGGTCGGAGACCTTCTCCCGGTCGGTGGGCAGCCCGGCCTTCTCGAAGAGGTCCTTGCGGTAGCAGACCGCCATCGGTCCGGTGTCCGTGCCGAGGCCGATGACCTTGCCGTCCTCGGTGGTGGCCTGCTCCCACTTCCAGTCCAGCCAGTTCTCCTTCTTCACGCCCGCGGCGTCGGAGAGGTCGACGAACTTGTCGGCCTGGAGGGTGGCGACCTCCTTGATGTTGCCGACTTCGACCGCCTGGATGTCCTGGAGGCCGGCGCCGGCGGTGAGGTGGTTGAGCAGCGCGGGGTAGTAGTCGGCGTTCTGCGCGGTGACGTTCTCCTTGATGACGACGTCCGGGTGGAGGCGCTCGTACTCGTCGTAGAGCCCGGCCTCCTTGAACCCGAAGGTGCCGAAGAGGCCGACGGTGACCTCGGTCTTGCCGTTCCCGGCCGTGCTGCCGCCGTCCCCGGCACAGCCGGAGAGCAGCCCGGCGCCCAGGGCCGCGGCGATCCCGAGCGACGTCAGCCGCCGGGCCGATCTGCGTGTGGTGCGGGTCGTGCGTCGGTACTGGCTGTGCATCGCATCCTCCCGAACGTGTACGGAACCTGAAGGCGATCAGGTCCTTGGGAGCGCTCCCAGATGTGATGAGTTGAAGGGTTGCCCAGTGCGTCCGGGGTGTCAAGAGACGGGGAGAGACCATGTCGACACCGTGATGAAGCGGGTGTGCGGGCTCCTCCGCGCCGGTGCGGTGTCACCGCCCGCGAACCTTTGGCCCGGTACCCGGCGTCACCTGCACGGACCTCCGGGGCGGCTGGCGATGCGTCACCCCTGTGGACACGCCCCGGATGCGACGCACCGTCGGCTCCCGTTTGCTCGCAGCTATGAATGCAGCAACGCGACGCCCGATAGCAGCTCTACGCCGCGCCGCCTGCGGCTCGCTGACGGCGGCTCTGCTCGTCGGCGGCAGCTGGGGACTTGCCTCCCCGGCCGCGGCGACCCATCCGGCCCACACGCACGACGACCCCCTGGGGGCGGGTCCCCACACCCTCGGCGGGCCCTGGTTGTCGGACCTCCCCGCGCTCTACGGAGGCTGGCGGTCCGGGCCGCCGGAGTCCTGGGCCAGCCCCGTCACCGGGTCGACCGTCTCCGCGCCGTACGGCATCCGCGGCGACTGGGCGGCGGGTCACCACACCGGCGTGGACTTCGCCGTCCCCGTCGGCACCCCGGTGCACTCCGTCGGGTCCGGCAAGGTCGTGTTCGCCGGCTGGTCCGGCGCCTACGGCAAGGCCGTGACCGTCCGGATGGACGACGGCAAGTACACCCTCTTCGCCCACCTGTCCAAGATCGACGTCGAGGAGGGCGACCGGGTGAAGGCCGGCACCGTGCTCGGCGAGTCCGGCAACACCGGCCGCAGCACCGGGCCCCACCTGCACTTCGAGGTGCGCGAGGGGCGTGACTACGGCACGGACGTCAACCCCGTCGCCTACTTGGAGGAACGCGGCGTCGAGGTCGTCTGACGAGCCGTCCGGTCCTTCGTGCGCCGTGGACGCCCGCCGGGCCGTACTGCCGTCGTCCTCGACGGTCCTGCGCCCGGCATGGTGCTGGGGAGCCGTCCGGCGGACGGCTCCCCAGCCTGTGAGAGGTGCGCGCGGCTCGACGCGGCTCCTGCGGCGGCCGCGGGCGGGCGTCCCGTCAGGACAAGAGGTCCTTGTAGAGGTCGGGACGGCGCTGGTCGAGCAGCGGGTAGCGACGGCGCATGGTCTCGATCAGCCCGAGGTCGAGGTGGCTGGTCACGACGCCCTCGGTGTCCGAGGCCGTCGCCACGACCGTCCCCCAGGGGTCGGCGATCATGGAACGGCCGACGAATCCGATGCCGCTGACCGGCTCGGTTCCGACCTGTCCCGAGGCCACCACGAACACCTGGTTCTCCGCGGCTCGCGCCCTGATGAAGAACTCCCAGTGGTCGAGCCGTGGGCTGAGGAACGCCGAGGCGCACACGACGACGCGCGCTCCGCGCAAGGTGAGCACGCGGTACACCTCGGGAAAGCGGAGATCGGAGCAGACGGTGACGCCCAAGGGGCCCAGGTCGGTGTCGAACACCGGGAGGTCGTCCCCGGCCTGCACCTTGTCTGATTCGCGGATGCCGCCACGGATGTCGACGCGGTCGGGCGCATCGAAGAGGTGCGTCTTGACGTAGGACCCGATGATGTTCCCGTTCGGGCCGATCAGCGGAGCGAGGTTCTGATACCCGCCTCCGGGCGTCTCGGCGTAGAGGGACCCGACGATGTGCAGTCCGTGTTCCCTCGCCTTCGCGGCGAGGCGCTCCGTCGTGGGCCCCGGCACGGGCTCGGCGATACGGCGGTAGCAGTCGGGGTCGGAGTATCCGAGCCCCGTCCACACCTCCGGCAGGACGACGAGCTGCGCGCCCTGGGCCGCTGCGCGGTCGATCAGCCGGAGGCAGGTGTCGACGGTGCCTTCCTTGTCGTCGTCCCGGGCGGTCAACTGCACGCACGAGACGGTGAGCGTGTCCGCGGTCATCGCGTCGCTTCCTTCCTGACGGGGTCGGCCGAGGGCTTGCTCGGTGTCGGTTCGGTGGAGGGGTGGGCGTCTGCCGGCGCCTCGTCACCCGCACCACCGGTGTCCTCGTTCCGGATCAGGGAGTCACGGTGGGACTCGGGGATGCGCAGAGCGACGACGAACACGCATGCCGAGAGCACCGCCATGTAGACGGCGGGGGCCAGCAGGCTTCCGCTGACGTCGACGATCCAGGTACCGAAGAGGGGCGCGGTGCCGCCGAAGACGACGTAGGCGCTGTTGTAGCCGATGGAGGACCCGCTGTACCGCGTGCGGGTGGGGAAGAGTTCGAGGAAGACGATGCCGACCGGCCCGAAGAAGACCCCCAGGGCGAGGGCGAGCAGGCTCTGGCCGGCAACCGCCGTGGCCAGCGAACCCGCGCTCGCCAGCAGGTAGGCCGGAAGCGAGAGCACGGCGCTGGCGGCGGCGCCCACGACGAGGACGGGACGCCGGCCGATGCGGTCGGACCACTGCCCGGCGAGCGGCATCGTCACGAACGCGACGGTCAGAGCCACGCAGTTGGAGATCAGCGCTTCGTTGCTGTCGAGTCCGACAGACTCGCTGAGGTAGGTGGAGAAGTAGCCGGTGAGGGTGTAGAAGCCCAGGCCGGAGAGGGCGGCCATGGCGAAGGAGAAGCCGAGGCTGCGGCGGTGATCGCGCAGCACGGTGACGATCGGCGCCTTGGTCACGCGCTCCGCGGCCTGAGTGGCGCGGAAGGCGGGGGACTCCGAGACGCGGCTGCGGATGTAGAGGCCGACCAGGGACAGGAGACCGCCCACCAGGAACGGCACCCGCCACCCCCACGACTCGTAGGAGGCGGAGCTGAGCGTGTTGGTCAGCAGCAGGACGAAGAGTGCCGCGAAGACCGCGGGCAGATTGGCGAACGAGTAGGTGAAGCCCACGTACATGCCCCGCTTCCCCTGCGGCGCGTGCTCGGCGACCAGGGCGTTGGAGCCCATGGCCTCGCCGCCGGCCGACAGCCCCTGGAGCAGTCGGCACACCAGGAGCAGCACCGGGGCCGCGATGCCGATCTGCTGGTAGGTGGGCAGCAGGCCGATACCGGCGGTGGAGACGCCCATGAGGAGGATGATCACGGCCAGCACGCCTCGCCGGCCGAGCTTGTCGCCGAGGTGCCCGAAGAGGAGACCGCCCAGCGGGCGCATCAGGAAGCCGACGGCGTACACGGCGAACGTCGAGAGCAGGGACGCGACACGGTCCTCCGCGGGGAAGAACAGAGTGGCGACGATGGAGGCGGCGTACGCGTAGACGACGAAGTCGTACCACTCGACGAACTGTCCGATGGCCGCCGAGGTGACCACGCGGCGGCGCGCCGAGCGGGGGGTGAGGGAGGGGGTGGACGGATTGCTCATCGTGCTTCTCCCGTGGTGACGGGCAGGGAGGGGCCGGCACCTGCCGGTTCCTTGGACAGAGGGGTGACCTGGGGTGCCACCTGGTAGCGGCGGTGCTTCAGCGACGGGATGGCCGTACGGACTTCCCGCAGGTGCGCGACGTCGAGCCGGTGCACGGCGACGCCCTCGGTCCCCAGGCAGGCTGCCGCGGTGAGACCGAGCGGGTCGAGGATCTGGCTCAGCCCCGCACTGCGCGGCGGCGGCTGATCGGACGCCAGTACGTAGCAGGTGTTCTCGATGGCCCGGGCCCGGAGCAGCGTCTCCCAGTGCATCTCCTTGTGAGGGCCGGCGACCCAGGCCGAGCTGACGGCCAGCACGTCGGCGCCGCGGTCGACGAGCGCGCGAGCCATCTCCGGGAACCGCAGGTCGTAGCAGTTGAGCAGTCCGACGGTGAAACCGCCCACGGGGACCGTGCACAGCTCGGCGAAGTCGGGTGCGGTGCGGGCCGCGGTCACCTTGTCGGACTCCTGCCAGGAGAACGCGTCGAACAGGTGCACCTTGTCGTAGCGCGCCTGCGGCACGCCGCCGGGGCCGGTGACGACCAGACGGTTGTGCGGTGCGGCGTCGCGGTCGCCGTCGACCGGGGCGAAGGCTCCCGCCACCAGGGTGACCCCGGTGTCCTCGGCGACCGCGGCGAGGCCGTCGACGAACGGCTCGTAGTGGAGCCGCGCGGCGTCGGCGATCTCTGCGGCCGGCACGTCCCAGGCGTACATCGCGGCTTCCGGGAAGACGACCAGTTCCGCGCGCTCGGCCGCCGCCGCTGCTGCGAGCTGACGGACGCGGCGCAGGTTCGCGCGCACGTCCGTGCTCGCCGCGAACTGGGCGACGGCCGCGTGCAGCGCTTGCGGCGGATGGGGCGACGTCACGGGCAACCTCCTTCTCGCTGTCAAAACGTTTTGAGTCAAAACCTTTCGCCTAGAATGAGCGCGGCGACGCCACAGGTCAAGACTTCGAGGTGTGCGATTCCGGGCTACGTGAGAGAGGGCCGATGACCAAGCAGCACGACGGCGCGCAGCGCCGCGTGACCATCCGGGACGTGGCGCAGCGCGCCGGCGTGTCCATCTCCACGGTCTCGCACGCGATGTCCGGCCGCCGCAGCATCTCGGCGAGCACCCGGACGCGCATCCAGGAGGCCGCGGAAGCGCTGGGCTACAACGCCAACCCCCTCGCACGGTCCTTGCGCACCGGCCGGTCCGGGGTGATCGGCCTCATCCTCCGGCCCCGGGACGCCGTGCACGGATCACTCGGAGGCACGGAGACCTTCACCCGGCTCGCGGGCGCCATGGCCACCGCCGCGCTCGAGAAACGGCTGGGTCTCATCCACGTGCCCGACATCCTGGACCCCGCCGCCCCCCGGGTGCCGATGGACGGCTGCATCGTCGCTCACCCCTACGGGGACGACGAAGTCCTGGCCGAGCTCCTGCGGAGCGAGGTGCCGGTCGTGACCGTGGACGAGGACCCGGACCGGCCCGAATTCCCCTGGGGAGTCCTGTCCGACCACGGCCACGCCGCCACCACCGTGCTCGACCGCCTGTACGACCAGGGTGCCCGCCGCGTCCTGCTGCTGACCGGTACCGAGGACAACGCCTGGAACCGGCGTGCCGGTGAGGCGTATCGGGCGTGGGCCGCCCGGCACGGTCTGCCGCCCCGGCACGAGTCCCTCTACGAGGGCGAGGGGGTGCAGGGCGCGGAGCGCCTGGCCGTACGGGTGCTGGACGGCCCGCAGCGTCCCGACGCCGTCGTCGCGGCGGCCAGCCGGTTCGCGTCGGGCGTGGCGAGGACCGCCCACGCCCTCGGCCTCCGGATCCCCGAGGACGTGATGCTGGCGTCCCTCACCGACAGCGAGTACACCCGCGGGCACCTGCCGCCGATCACTGCGGTCGACCTCGTGCTCGAGGACCTGGCCGTCGCCGCCGTCGACCTGCTGATGCGCCGGCTCAACGGCGAAGCGCCTCCGCAGCAGCCCCCGAGATTCCAGCCCGTCGTGCAGTGGAGGGCCTCGACGGCGCGGCGATGACGCCGTCCGGGTAGCCCGCAGCCGGGTTCCGCCGCGGGTGCCGGGGGGAGGGAAGCCGCCCGACTCCCGACACGTGTCGGGGCGAGGTGTGAGACGAGAACACGGCGTGAAGACTGCCGGATTCCGGCAATGCCGCGTGTGCACGCGCTGTGGCACGGTGAGGCCACACGACAACGGGCACGGGGGTGCGGCGATGGGGGATTTCCTGCGGGCGACGCTGGAATTCCCGGCCGTTCTCTTCACTCCCGCGCTGCCGGCGGTGCTCGCCTACTGGCTCTTCGTGCTGCTCGGGGGCGTGCCGCTGGGCACCTTCGCGGAAGGCGGAGGTGGCCGGCGGCTCCCCGGGGGCGCCGGCGCGGTGAAGCGTTCGGCGCTGTCGCCGTTTCACGGAGCGCCGTCGGCGGTGGTGGTCTCGCTGCTCGTCGCGATTGCCTGGTTCTTGTCCCTGGCCGTCACCGTGCTCGTGCCGGGCACGCTGCTCCGGCTCGCCGCGCTGCCCGCGGTGCTCGGGGCCGCCCTGGCCCTCACCCGGCTGACGCTGCGGCCCCTGCGCCGCTTCGCGCGTCCCGAAGAGGGCATCTCGCACGCGGAGTTCGTCGGCCGGGTGTGCGTGATCCGCACCGGACGGGTGAACGCGCGCTTCGGCCAGGCCGAGGTCGCCGCACCGGACGGGGCGACGGCCCTGGTCCAGGTCCGCGCGGACGACGCCCTCGGCCCGGAGCTCGCCGCGGGCGACACGGCCCTGATCTACGCGTACGACGCGGAAGGCGGTCACTTCCACGTCGCGCCCTACGACGCTTCCTGAAGCCGAAGCCTCCGGAAGCCTCCCGAACGAAGGACATCCCGCATGGACGTCATCTCCACCGGACTCGGCGTGCTGATCGCCGCCGCGCTGCTCGTCACGGTCGCCCTGCTCTTCGTGCTGGGCCGCCTGTTCCGCAAGGTGCCGCAAGGCAAGGCGCTGATCGTCTCCCGGATGCGCAAGGTGGACGTCACCTTCACCGGCGCGGTCGTGCTGCCCGTGCTGCACCGGGCCGAGGTCATGGACATCTCGGTGAAGACCATCGAGATCGGCCGCACCGGCCGCGAGGGCCTGATCTGCCGGGACAACATCCGCGCCGACATCCGCATCTCGTTCTTCGTGCGCGTCAACAAGACCGTCGAGGACGTGGTCAAGGTCGCGCAGGCCATCGGCACCGAGCGCGCGAGCGACCGGGCGACGTTGCAGGACCTGTTCAACGCCAAGTTCTCCGAGGCGCTCAAGACCGTTGGCAAGCAGCTGGACTTCGCCGACCTCTACACCAAGCGCGACGAGTTCCGCGACCGCATCGTCGCGGTCATCGGCACCGACCTCAACGGCTACAGCCTCGAGGACGCCGCCATCGACTACCTGGAGCAGACCCCGCTGGCGCAGCTCGACGGGAACAACATCCTGGACGCCCAGGGCATCCGCAAGATCACCGAACTCACCGCGGCCGAGCACATCCGTACCAACGAGTGGCAGCGGAACGAGGAGAAGGAGATCACCCGCCAGAACGTCGACGCCCGCGAGGCCGTGCTGGAGCTGGAACGCCGGCAGGCCGACGCGGAGATCCGCCAGCAGCGCGAGGTGGAGACGGTGCGGGCGCGCGAGGAGGCCGAGACCGCACGGGTGCAGGCCGAGGAGCGCCTCCGCTCGCACACCGCGCACCTGAAGACCGAGGAGGCCCTCGGCATCCAGAACGAGAACCGCGAGCGGGAGATCGCCGTCGCGAAGCTCAACCGCGACCGGGTCGTCGCGATCGAGAACGAGCGGATCGAGAAGGACCGCCTGCTCGAAGTCATCGCCCGGGACCGGGAGACCGAGCTGCGCCGCATCGCCGCCGACAAGGAGGTCGAGGCGGAGAAGCGCGACATCGCCGACGTGGTACGCGAGCGCATCGCGGTGGAGAAGACCGTCGCGCAGCAGGAGGAGGAGATCAAGAAGCTGCGCACGGTCGAGGAGGCCGAGCGCGAGCGGCAGGCCCTCATCATCGCCGCCGAGGCGCAGGCGCAGGAGCGCCTGGTGAAGGACATCAAGGCCGCGGAGGCCGCCGAGCAGGCGGCCGGGCACCGCGCGGCGGAGGAGCTGACCATGGCCGAGGCCCGGCGCAAGGCGGCCGACCTGGACGCGCAGTCGGCCGTCCGGCTCGCCGAAGGCCGGCGGGCGGAGGCCTCGGCGAGCGGGCTGGCCGAGGCCGAGGTCCAGGAGCGGATGGCCGACGCGCTCGCCCGCAGCCGCCAGGTGGAGGCGCAGGCCGCGAAGGACATGGGGCTCGCGGAGGCGGAGGCCAAGCGCCAGCTGCTCAAGGCCGAGGCCGAGGGCATCAACGAGAAGGCCGCGGCCATGGCGGCGCTCGACGAGGCGAGCCGGGAGCACGAGGAGTACCGGCTGCGTCTCGACGCGGAGAAGGAGATCCGCATCGCCGGCATCGACGTGCACCGGCAGATCGCCGAGGCACAGGCCACGCTGGTCGGCGCAGGTCTGGAGAAGGCGAACATCGACATCGTCGGGGGCGACTCGGTCTTCTTCGACAAGCTGGTCGGCGCCATCTCCGCGGGCCGCAGCGTCGACGCGTTCGTCGACGGCAGCACGTCGGTGCAGACCATGGCCGGTCCGTGGCTGAACGCGGACGGAGACGGCTCGACCTTCACCCGGGACGTGACCCGCATGGTCGCGGGCCTGGGCGCCGGGGGCATGCGCGACCTGACCGTGGCGGGCCTGCTCAGCAAGCTCGTCTCGGCGGAGGGGCCGCACACGGCGCAGCTGACCGCGCTGCTGGAAGCGGTGCGGGGCACGGACGCGGGCGAGGTGCCGGTCTCGGCACTCGCCGCCTGAGGCCTCCGCCGCACAGACACGGCGGGCGCGGCGGGGGCGGCGGCTCAGCGGAACGACGGGGCGGAACGGGAAGGGAAGCAGGGATGGACGGTCGGCAGCAGGCCGGGCAGGGCTCCGGCAACGCCGGGAGCGGGCCGGAGACGGACCGCGACGACACGACGTACGAGGTGCTGCGGCGCCGCATCGCCGTGGCCGCCGCGGAGTTGTCCCGGCGTACGACGGCCCTCAACGACCGCCGTACCGAGAGCTTCGGCTCGGGCCGGATCACCCTTGAGGCGACCCACCGGGTCGGGACCACGGTCCCCTGCGTCCTGCGTGACGTGGCGCAGGTCGGCGGACTGCTGCTGACCGGCGGGGAGCCGGCACGGGGAGGCGGAGGCGAGGCGGGCGTGGAGGACGTCCTCGCCCTCCACCGCCGCACCGCCGACGGGCTCGAGGCGCTTTCCGCGTCGGCCCTGCCCGGCCTGCTGGACGACCCCGCCTTCCGGCAGGACTTCGCCGAGCTCCAGCGCTTCTTCCGGGGCGCGCGCCTGCTGCGGCTGCGCCGCACCGGCTCCCGGCTGCTGGCGGTCTTCCGCACGGGCGAGGGCGCCGGGGACCTGCGGGTGCTGCACTGGCGGCTCCCCGCGGACGGCGGCGCTCCGCGGTACGTGGACGCCCGCGGCGACCGGGCGGACGTCGCTCCGGCCGCCGTCCCGTCCGGCCTGGCCTGGACGGTCGCCGGACGCGACGCGCACGTGCCGGGACGGCATCCGCACGTCTCGGTGGACGGCGTGGTCTTCGTCAGCACCGAGGGCGGGCGCCTGACCGTGAAGACGGAGGACGACACCGAGACCGCCGACGGCGTCTGGTCGGAGCCGGTCGAGGAACCGCTGCAGTCGCTGGCCGACGCCGACGTGCGGTGGGCCCGGGTCGGTCCCCTCGTGCTGCTGCGGGTCCGCCCCTACAACGAGTCCGCGTACCGGCACCTGGTCGTGAACCGGCGGAACGGCGAGGTCGCCCGTCTCGACGGGACCGCGCGGACGGCGCTGCGGCTGCCCGACGACCAGGGCGTGCTGTTCCCCGGCGGGTGCTACGCGGCCTCCGCCCCCGCGGGCGAGGCGGTCCGCGCGTTCCCGGTGCCGGACGGCGACTGGCAGGTCGAGCGCAGCGTCGCCGCGCCGAACGGCGAGGACACGCTGTACGTCTTCCGCGACGCCGGGGGCGACGCCGACGGCGGGGGCGACGGCGAAGGCGGCGCCCTGCTGGTGCCGTACAACCGGGTGCGGCAGGAGGCCGGCCCGCCGCTGGCGGTCCGCGCCTGGACGCTCTTCGAGGACGGTGGCCTGGCCGTCCTCAGAACCGCCGAGGACGCGGCGGGCGACGGCGTGCGGCAGCACGCGGTGCAGCTCTGGCGTACGCCGTTCGCCGTGGAGGAGCACGCCGACGGTGCGCGTCCGGTGACGGGGCCGCTGGCCCGGGTGGGCAACGCCGAGCTGGTCCGCTGCGTGGCCGAATGCCTCGACGTCGCGCGGACGGCCGCCCATCTGCCCCCGGGTACCGAGGTGTTCACGGACGTCGCGGCGGCCTGCCGGCAGGCCGCCGACCGCTTTCCGTGGCTCCCGGACGAGGGCCTCGGCAGTCTGCACGAGCCGCTCGCCGACCTGCGGGAGGCGGCCGAGCTGATCGTGTCGGAGCAGGCCCGGGAGGAGGAGGCGCGGGCGCGGGGCGAGGCGGCGCTCGTCGCCGCGGAGCAGGACGCCCTCGGCCTGACGCGGCGGGCCCGCGGCGAGTCGCCGGCGCACTCCGGGCAGTGGGTGACGCTGCTGACCGGGCTGCGGCGCGCCCGGGGCGAGGCCGAGGCGCTGCGCGAACTCCGCCACACCGACACCGCCCGCGTGGCGGCGCTGGAGGAGAGCCTCGACGAGGCGCTGCACGAGACCGGCCGGCGGGCCGTCGGCCGTCTCGCGCGTCCGGAGGCGTTCTCCGACACGCTGGCGGAGATCGCCGGGCTCGAGACGGAGGCTGCCGAGGCGGCCACGGCCGCCGCGACCGAGGCGCCGGCCGAGGCGCTCGCCGCCCACGTCGAGCGGCTGCGCGCGCTGACCGACGTGTTCGAGGCGCTCGAGGTGGGCGACGCCTCCGTACGGACGGCGCTGCTCGGCCGTTTCTCCGAGGTCAACGCGGCCCTCAACCGGGCACGGGCAGTGGCCGACGGGCGGCGCCGGGACCTGGTGGAGCAGGAGGACCGGGAGGAGTTCGAGGCCGAACTCGCGCTGCTCGGGCAGGCGTTGAGCGGTGCTCTGACGGGCGCCGCGACGCCCGAGGCGTGCGACGAGCAGGTCGGTGCGCTGCTCGTCCGGGTGGAGGGGCTGTCCGGGCGTTTCGGCGGGCTGGAGGAGCGGGCGTCGCTGCTCGACGACCGCCGGGCGGAGATCGAGGACGCCTTCGCCGGCCGCCGGCAGACGCTGCTCGACGAGCGCGCCCGCAGGGCCGAACGTCTCGCCGCCTCCGTCGAGCGCGGCCTGGAGACCGTCGGCCGCCGCGCCGCCGCGCTGGAGGACGCCGAGGACGTCCGTGCCTACTTCGCCGCCGACCCGATGGTGTCCCGGGTGCGCGCCACCGTGGAGGAGCTGCGCGCGGCGGGCGACGCGCTGCGCGCCGCCGAGTTCGACGGGCGGCTCCGGGCGGCCCGGCAGGAGGCGCTGCGGGGGCAGCGCGACCGGGCCGAACTGCGGGACGGCGCAGGCACCGTGCGGCTGGGACGGCACCGGTTCGCGGTCAACGAGGCGCCGATCGCCCTGACGCTGTCGCCGCGCGACGGGGCCATGTGCCTGGCGGTCACCGGCACCGGCTACCGGGAGGACCTTCCCGCGGACGCTCTTGCCGGGACGGAGGAGTTCTGGGACCAGCCGCTCGCCTCCGAGTCCCCGGACGTCTACCGCGCCGAGTACCTGGCGGCGACGGTCCTGGACCGTCTGGGCGGCGACCCGGAGACGTCGGCAGCGCTCGAGGCGGCGACCGACGGCGACGAGGGCCACGACAGGCTGCTCGCCGCCGTGCGGGAGGCCGCGACCGCCGCGCACGACGAGGGCTACGACCGGGGCGTCCACGACCACGACGCGGCCCGCATCCTGGCCGTGCTGCTCGCGCAGCACCGTGCGGCCGGTCTGCTCCGCTTCTCCCCGGAGGTCCGCGCCGCCGCACAGGTGTTCTGGGCCCGTGGGGCGGAGCAGGAGGCGCGTGAGGCGTGGGCGGTCCGTGCCCGGTCGCTGGGACGTGCGCGCGCCCGTTTCGGCGACGCGACCGCCGCGGCCGAGCTGTCCGAGGAACTGACCGCCGCCGTGACCGGCTTCCTCACCGACCGGCTGCCGCCGGGGGCCTCCTGGGCGCCCGGCCGGGAGGCGGTCGGCAGTGCCCGTCTGGGCGCGGGCGCCTACCTGTTCGAGGAGCTCGCCGCATCCGGCGGCGACGCGCCCGGCCCCCGGTTCGTCACGGGCAGCGCCGCACGGGATCTCGCGGCCGGGTTCCGTGACGCCCTCGGCGGAGAGGACGCTCCTGCGGTGAAGGAGTACACCGAGGAACTGCGCGCCGTCGGGGACGACCTGCGGGCCCGCTACCAGCTGGCCGGCACCTGGCTGCACGCCTACGCGTCGGCGCACGAGGCCGAACGGTCCGCGCTGGCGGAGGCCGTCGCGCTGGAGGTGTGCGGCAGCGCGCTGCCCCGCCGGGACGCCGCCTCACCGGAGGCGACCCCGGCGACCGGTCTGCTCGGTGTCCACCCGCGGGTGCGGCAGGGCCTGCTGCCGGTCCGCATCGACGAGTTCCTCGCCCGCGCCGAGAAGTTCCGCACCGTCCGGGTGCCCGCCCACCGCGCCTACCGCAGACGGCGGGACGGCCTGCTGGCGCAGGCGCGGGAGCGGCTGGCCCTGGAGCGGTTCCAACCCCGGGTGCAGTCCGGTTTCGTGCGCAATCGGCTCATCGACGAGGTCTACCTGCCCCTGGTCGGGGAGGCGCTCGCCCGGCAGATCGGGTCCGCCGGTGTGGAGAGCCCGGCCGGACAGGGACTGTTGCTGCTGCTGTCCCCGCCGGGCTACGGCAAGACCACGCTGATGGAGTACGTGGCCTCCCGGCTCGGCATGCTGTTCGTGGCGGTGGACGGGCCGGCGTTGGGGCGGCACACCACCTCTCTGGACCCGGCGGCCGCACCGGACGGGGCCGCCCGGCGCGAGCTGGAGAAGATCGATCTGGCGCTGCGGCTCGGCGACAACGTGCTGCTGCACCTCGACGACATCCAGCACACCTCGCCCGAGCTCCTGCAGAAGTTCATCCCGCTGTGCGACGCGCAGCGCCGGATCGACGGGGCCGGCCGGCGCCACGACCTGCGCGGCAAGCGCTTCGCGGTGTGCATGGCGGGCAACCCGTTCACCGAGTCGGGCACCCGGTTCCGGGTGCCCGACATGCTGGCCAACCGCGCGGACGTCTGGAACCTGGGCGACGTGGTCGACGGCCGGGCGGACCTCTTCGCGCTCAGCCACGTCGAGAACGCCCTGACCTCGCACCCGGAACTCGCGCCGCTCGCCGCGCGGGAGCGCTCCGACCTCGATCTGCTGCTGCGGATGGCGGAGGGCGACCCCGCCGTACGGCCCGACAGGCTGGCCCACCCGTACCCGGCGGACGAGCGGGAGCGGATCGTGGCCGTGCTGCGGAACCTGCTCACGGTCCGGGACACGGTGCTGCGCGTCAACGCCGCCTACATCGCGTCCGCCGGCCAGGCGGAGACGGCCCGCACCGAACCTCCGTTCCTCCTCCAGGGGTCCTACCGGGACACCAACCGTCTCGCGGGACGGCTGGCCGGAGTGATGAACGGCGAGGAGCTGGAGCGGCTGCTGGACGACCACTACGCGGCCGAGGCGCAGGCGCTGGCCTCGGGAGCGGAGGCCGCGCTGCTCAAGCTCGCCGAGCTGCGGGGACGTCTGACCCCCGAGCAGCGCGAGCGCTGGGAGCACCTGAAACGCGCCGCGGCCTGACCGCTCGCCCTGCGGACGCCGCCAGGCCGGACGCGAGGGGGTCAGCGGCTGCCGAAGGTGCGCTCGAAGCCGGCGAAGGCGGTCTCCTGGTGCCACTGCGCGGCCGCCTTGGGGCTGGCGTCGAGCAGACGGCGGCAGGCGGGGCCCACCGGGCGCGCGCCGCCCGGCAGCCGACCGCGGCAGGCGGCCCCGGGGCGGTAGCCGTCCCGGGTCGGGTTGCCGCGCCAGAGGCTGCGGCCCGGCAGGAAGGCGTACTCCAGGGAGGCGCGGGCGAGGTTCTTCAGTTCGCGGTAGGAGAGGTCGTACGTCGTGGCGGCGTACTGGTACTCGCGGCTGAGGTCCGTGCGGCTGATGCCCGGGTCGTCGGTGGCCAGGACGACCGGGACTCCGTGGGCACGGTAGGTGGCGAACGGGTGCTCGTCGCCGCGTACGCCCAGGATCTGGGCGTTGCTGGTGAAGGGCACCTCGACGGCGACCTCCCGCCGGGCCATCGTGCGGACGGTGCGGCGCCAGTCGTCCTCGTGGACGAGGTCGACACCGTGTCCGATGCGCTCGGCCCGTGCGACGTCGACGGCCTCCCCGATGTGGAAGTCCAGGTCGGCGGGCTTCACCAGGCCCGGCCACAGCTCGCCCGCGTGCAGAGTCAGGTGGGCCCCGGGGTACGCGCCGCGCAGATGGGCGAGCATGCGCATCTGCAGCCGGTAGTTCCGCAGAGAGCTGTCCCAGTCCTCGGGCTGCACGAGGTTGACCGCGACGAAGCGGGAGTCCCGTTCGGCCAGGCGCATGCCGAGAGCCATCTGGGTGAAGACCCGCTCCGGCGAAGCGCCCCTGGAGACCTGGGAGACGAAACGCACCGGCAGACGGCAGCCGGGCTCGGGACGGCCCGTGCCGCACCCGGCGGCCTCGCGGAACGCGGCGTCCGCCTCCGCGGCCTCCTCACGAGCCTCGGCGACGAGCGCGTCCAGCCTGCCGCCGGCCACCAGCTCGCGGTGCAGGCCGGCGAGATCGGCGTCCCAACCGACCTCGTCGGCCAGCTTCTTCGCGCCCTCGGAAGCCGGGGTGACCATGGTCTCCAGGTAGGACTGGTTCTGCTCCGCCGCGCTGTCGGCGACCTCGGCGAGCAGCTTGCCGCGGTTCCGCCAGGTGACCTCCCCGAACTTGCCGAACGCCGCGAAGAAGTGGTCGTGGCCGTTCCCGTCCGGCGGGAAGTCCTCCATCGACCACGCCCGCACGAGGGCGTCGTGAAAGGCACGATCGGTCCGGGCCTCGGCGGCCGGGCGCGTCCCCGGCCCGCAGGGCGGGGCGACCGCGGTCGTGGTCGCGGTCTCGATGCACAGGCCGTCGTCGGCGGCCAGCTCGATCAGGTACTCGGTCGACGCCGCGCCGGAGAGATGGTTGTGCAGATCGGCGCCCTTGGGCAGACGGCGGAAGAAGCCGCGCAGCAGACGAGGATCGTCACGGATCGTCTCCAGGTACGCGGCCGTACCCATCTCGGCGGCGGTCGCGGGGGGAGACGGGGCCGCGTCCCGGGCGACCACCGGCGTGGCCCGGGCGGCCCCGGAGACGTCGGTGGCCCCGGCGGGCGGAGCGGAGAGCAGGGGCGGCAGGCCGAGAGCGGCGACCACGGCGGGGAGGACGATCCGGCCACGGCCCCCGGCACGACGGTGTGCGAAGTTCATCGGACCATGATCGGCAGAACCGTCCGGGAAGCGGCCCCTGACGCGCTGTCAGGCGAAGCTCCACTCCATCGGAGGCCCGCCGGCCGGCCCGGTCCCGCGGGGGCGGCCCGGTATGACGGTCTGGTCCTGGTCCTGGCGGTCTGGGAGCATCGAAGGCCTGTGACGGGTCCCGCGCCGCGCACCACGACCGGTGACGGGCGGAGGGAGGGGTGGGCATGGAGACGCCGACGGAGGGTGCCCCCTTCACCACGGTGCACGACCACCTGCTGCGCCTCGTGGAGGAGGCGGATCTGTCTCCGTCCGGAGTGCCGGCCGGCCCGGGTCTGCTGCAGGCGGGCTTACGGACGGCCATGTCGCGCGTCTCGCTGCAGGGCGTGCTGACCGAACTCCGGCGATGGTCCTCAGGACACCTGCGGAACGCCCCCGGGCAGGAGGCCGTACCTGAGGCGGCATGGTGCGATCTGGCCGCAGTGTCGCTGCGTCTGGCCCTGCAACTGGCCGACGAGGGCGATTCCCTGGCTCACAGCAGCAGAGGGACGATGGCCCGGTCCATGACGACGGCGGCCTATCGACGGTTCTGGAAGCAGTCGCGGGATCCCGCGACAGGGGAGCCCGAGGACTACACCCAGGCCCTGAGCCGGGTCTTCGACGAAGAGTGGCTGCGCTTCCTCGGGCGGCGAACGCTGCCGCTGTACCGCAGGCTGGCGACCGGTGCCTTCGCGGCGGCCCGGACGGACGGCGGGGCCGGCGCGGAACCGGCCGAGAGCGCCACCCTGCGCTACGTGCCGGCCCGGCTGGCGCAGATCGGCGGTATAGAGGTGCCGGCCGGGCACTCCCGCGCCGGACAGGTCCTGGGGCTGCTGGTCGCCGACGACGGCTGGACGGCGGACATGGCTGCGGCGCGTGCGCCGGATCGCGGTGGCAGCGTGGTGGCCGCCCTCTCGACGGGGAAGCTGGACACCCTGCTGGGCCTTCCCCCGCGGTGCCGCTGACCGGACGCCGGCGTGGGACGGGAGGGCGTGGCGTGGTGGACGGAGGCCGGTGTCCGGTGTCCGGTGTCCCGTGTCCCGCGGTCGTCCCGTGATGCTCCCGCGCTGAGAACGCGAGAGGCCCCCGACCGTGTTTCCGCCTGGTCGGGGGCCTCTCCTGAAGGGTGAACGACGGGACTTGAACCCGCGACTTCCTGGACCACAACCAGGTGCTCTACCAACTGAGCTACGCCCACCATGACCGGCTGTGTTCCGCACCGGCCGAGAAAGAGTGTACAGGGTCCGCCGGGGTGCTCGCGCGCGGCTTTCCCGCCGCCGCTCCCCGGGCTCCCCGGCTGCTCGGGCTACTCCGGCTGCTCCGGCCCGGACAGCACGTGGCGGGAGGCGATCGCCTTCGCCGTGTCGGAGTCCGGGCCGGGCTGCGGCACGAAGACCGCCTCGCGGTAGTAGCGCAGCTCTGCGATCGACTCCCGGATGTCGGCCAGCGCCCGGTGGTTGCCGTTCTTCTCCGGGCTGTTGAAGTACGCCCGGGGGTACCAGCGGCGGGCCAGCTCCTTCACCGAGGACACGTCCACGATGCGGTAGTGCAGGTGGGACTCCAGCTTCGGCATGTCCCGGGCAAGGAATCCCCGGTCGGTGCCGACGGAGTTCCCGCACAGCGGCGCCCGCCCCGCCTCCGGCACGTGCTCCCGGATGTAGGCGAGGACCCGCTCCTCGGCGTCCGCGAGCGTGGTGCCGCCGTCCAGCTCTTCGAGCAGACCGGATGACGTGTGCATGCTCCGCACGATCTCGGGCATCTGCGCCAGCGCCTCGGCCGGCGGACGGATCACCACGTCCACGCCCTCGCCGAGGACGTTCAGCTCCGAGTCGGTGACCAGCGCCGCCACCTCGACCAGCGCGTCCCCGGTCAGCGAGAGGCCGGTCATCTCGCAGTCGATCCACACCATGCGATCATTCATGCGCTTTACCCTACGTCGCCCGCCCGTGGCCGCGTCCCCGCTGCCGGGGCAGCCGGTGCGACCAGGCGTCCGACTGCGGCTTCCCCGGCTCGGCGGCGCCGTCGGCGCGGGCCTCGGCGCGGCCCTCCGTGCCGCCCGGGGCGGTCGTGTGGCTCCGGGGGCCGTCGGGGTCGCGGCCGCCCTCGTGCGGCGCCGGGACCTTGCGGGCGTGCGGCACCCGCGGGGCGTCAGCGCCGCCGCCGTCCGGGCGGCGGGCCCGGTAGGCCGCGCGGTACGAGGCCGGCGAGGCGCCGAGCTGGCGCCGGAAGTGGCCGCGCAGCGCCACCGGCGAGCGGAAGCCGCAGCGGGCCGCGACCTCGTCCACCGAGTAGTCGGAGGTCTCCAGGAGCCGCTGCGCCTGGAGCACCCGCTGGGTGATCAGCCACTGGAGCGGGGCGCTGCCGGTCAGCGTGCGGAACCGCCGGTCGAAGGTGCGGCGGCTCATGTACGCGCGCGCGGCGAGGGCCTCCACGTCGAACTGCTCGTGGAGGTGCTCCAGCGCCCAGGCGACGACCTCGGCCAGCGGGTCGGCGCCGATCTCCTCCGGTAAAGACCTGTCCAGGTGGCGCGGGTGCGCGCCGTCCGCTCCGGCGGCCCGGCGCGGCGGCACGACCAGGCGGCGGGCCAGCGCGCCGGCGGCCTCGGCGCCGTGGTCGGTGCGGACCACGTGCAGACACAGGTCGATTCCGGCCGCGGTGCCGGCGGAGGTGAGGATGTCGCCGTCGTCGACGAACAGCTCCCGCGGGTCGACGTGGACCGCCGGGTAGCGTTTGGCCAATGTAGGCGCATACATCCAGTGCGTGGTCGCGGGGCGCCCGTCCAGCAGGCCCGCGGCCGCGAGGACGAACGCGCCGGTGCACAGGCCCAGCACCCGGGCGCCCTCGTCGTGCGCCTGACGGAGGGCCTCCAGTGCGGGGGCAGGCGGCGGCTGGCTTATCGAACGCCAGGCGGGGACGACGACGGTGCCGGCCCGGGACAGCGCCTCCAGGCCGTGCGGGGCGGTCAGCTGGAGCCCGCCGGTGGTGCGCAGCGGGCCGTCCTCGCCGGCGCAGGCCAGCAGCCGGTAGCGGGGGACACCGGCGTCCTGACGGTCGATGCCGAACACCGAGAGCGGGATGGAACTCTCGAATATCGGTCCGCCGCTGAACAGCAGCACGGCGACGACTTCTCGCCGCCGGCGCGCGGCCAGCTTGCGTGCGGTGGCCGACGCCGGACCTTCCCTGGAGTCCTCCTGGCTCGTGGGAACGCTCATCGGACTGTAAGCCCCCCTCATCGTCGCGTCCTCAAGATCCTGCACTTCTCTCCCCCGCGGCGATAGCCAAGATCGAATCTACTGTGTCGCGTGACCTCGGCGAACCAACTTCAGCACGCGGTGCTATGTCGACATGGCCACGTGGCGTGAAGCATTCGATCACGAAGCGTTGCACTGACCGGGCTCGTTGGGTAGTACGCATAACCTCACTGCCCCTCAGGGGGGCCGTCCACACACCCGGAGTACCCGTTTCTGCCCTGGTGGGAGCCGTATTGACGGGTGGGGGCGGCGGCCGGTGAGGCCGGCGGAGAAGTTGGCTGAAAAGCGCGGGGGTGACGACGGGCCGTCCGGCCGGCTCACGGGCAGGTGCCGGGGGTGTAAGGGGCGCGGAGGCACGTTGCGCAAAGCGGCGGTGCTGGTGCATGCTCCGGGGTCAGCGCGCGCCTCCGCACCGCTTCCTCCCGTTGCGGGCACGGGGGAGTGCCGCCGTATCCTCGGGGTAAAGGAAGGGGAAAGAGGGTTCCCGCGCGTGACGGCCGCCTTCGTCCCTTCCGGGCTCCGGCTCCTTCCACAACCGCTTCCCGCAGAGGACTCACAGCTCCGAGACATCCATGGCTGGACACGAGATCCCCGAACCCGCGGACCGCAGACAGGTCGCCGACCCCCGGGCGGCACCGGATGCGGTGCCCGCGGTGCCCGAGGCGGAGGAGCACACGCGCCACGCCTGCGATCCCGCCTTCCGGCACGGCGTGGTCGTCGGCTTCGACGGTTCCACCTCCAGCGAGCGCGCCCTCGCGTACGCGATCGGCATGGCCCGGCGGTCGGGCTCGGGCCTGATCATCGTGCATGTCGCCAACCGGTTGCCCACCACCGTGTGGGCGGGCTGCGAGCCCCCCGTCTTCGTGGACGTCCCCGACCACCGCACCGAAGTCCTCGGCCTCGAACTGGCCTGCGCCGACCATCTCGCCGAGGTCCCCTGGGTCCTGGTCGAGCGCGGCGGCGACATCTGCCACGAGCTGGAAGAGGTCGGGCAGGAGTACGAGGCGGACGCGATCGTGGTCGGCTCCACGCACGGTCTGGTCGGCCGCCTCTTCGGCTCCGTCGCCGGCCGCCTCGCCCGCCGCGCCCAACGCCCCGTGGTCACCATCCCCTGACCCCGCCTCAGCCCTGCCCGCAGCCCCGCCCTCGCGCTGAGCCGACGTCACCCCTCCGCGCCGGTCGTCCCGGTCCTCTCCGCGCCGGTCGTCCCGGTCCCCGGAAATCCGTCGAGGCCGGGAGGTGCATTGTGCGCTTGTGAGGGGCATACAGAGAACAACGACATGCTGCCCGCCGGGAGGTGACGGTCCCGGGAGCGGCAGCACCAGCCGGCGTAATGGGCGACGCCGGCTACCTCGGGAGCGGACTCCCGCGCGGTGGTGGCCCGCGCGGAAGTCCGCCCCCGTCTGTCCGGCCCCTTTTCGGCTCCGCAGCCCTGCTCCGGCCGCGAGGGCCGGCGACGGCTACTCGACGGTGACCGACTTGGCCAGGTTCCGCGGCTTGTCGATGTCCCGGTCCAGGCACAGCGCCGTGTGGTAGGCGAGGAGTTGGAGCGGCAGGCCCATCAGGATCGGGTCGAGCTCGACCTCGTTGCGCGGCACGACGATGGTGTGGTCGGCCTTCTCCTGCTCGGCGTGGGCGACCGCCAGAATCCGGCCGTGGCGCGCCTTGATCTCCTCCAGCGTCGCGCGGTTCTTCTCCAGCAGCTCGTCGTCCGGCAGGATCGCCACCGTCGGCACGGCGGGCTCGATCAGCGCGAGCGGACCGTGCTTGAGCTCGGACGCCGGGTACGCCTCGGCGTGGATGTAGGAGACCTCCTTCAGCTTCAACGACGCCTCACGCGCGACCGGATAGCCGCGCACCCGTCCCACGAACATCATGCTGCGCGCCTGGGCGTACTCCGCGGCCAGCCGCCGGATCGCCTCCTCGCCGTCCAGGATCTCGGCGATCTGCTCCGGGAGCCTCCGCAGGCCCGCGATGAGCCGCTTGCCGTCCGCGACGGACAGGTCGCGGATGCGGCCGAGGTGGAGGGCCAGCAGCGCGAACGCCACCGCGGTGTTGGTGAAGCACTTGGTGGAGACGACGCACACCTCGGGACCGGCGTGCACGTACACGCCGCCGTCCGTCTCGCGGGCGATCGCCGAGCCCACGACGTTCACCACGCCCAGCACCCGGGCGCCCTTGCGCTTGAGTTCCTGCACGGCCGCGAGGGTGTCGTAGGTCTCCCCGGACTGGCTGACGGCGATGTAGAGGCAGTCCGGGTCCACCACGGCGTTCCGGTAGCGGAACTCGCTGGCGGGCTCCGCGTCCGCGGGGATGCGGGCCACCTCCTCGATGAGCTGCGCGCCGATCATGCCGGCGTGGTACGCGGACCCGCAGCCGAGGATCTTCACCCGCCGCACCCCGCGCGCCTCGCGGGCGTCCATGTTGAGACCGCCCAGGTGGACGGTGGCGAACCGGTCGTCGATGCGGCCGCGCAGCACCCGGTCCACGGAGTCCGCCTGCTCGGAGATCTCCTTGTGCATGTACGTGTCGTGGCCGCCCATGTCGTAGGACTCGGCGGCCCATTCCACGGTCTCCGGCGAGGTGGAGGTGCGGGAGCCCTCGGTGGTGTAGGTGCGGTAGTCGTCGGCCTTGATGGTGGCCATCTCGCCGTCGTTCAGGGTCACGACCTGGCGGGTGTGCGAGACGAGCGCGGCGACGTCGGACGCGACCAGCATCTCGTGTTCGCCGATGCCCAGGACGACCGGCGAGCCGTTGCGGGCGACGACGATGCGGTCGGGGAAGTCGGCGTGCAGCACCGCGATGCCGTACGTGCCGTCGATGTGCCGCAGCGCCTCCTGCACGCGCCCTTCGAGGGTGTCGGCCTGGGCGCGGGCGACCAGGTGGGCGAGGACCTCGGTGTCGGTTTCGGAGACCAGCTCAACGCCGTCGGCGGCGAGCTTGGCCCGCAGGTCGGAGGCGTTGTCGATGATGCCGTTGTGCACGACGGCGACCTTGCCCTCGGGGTCGAGGTGCGGGTGTGCGTTCACGTCGTTGGGGGCGCCGTGGGTGGCCCAGCGGGTGTGCGCGATGCCGGCGGTGCCGGCGAAGCGCTTCGGGAGCTTCGCCTCCAGGTCGCGCACCCGGCCCTTGGCCTTGACGGACTTCAGGCCGGAGCCGCGGGTCTGGACGGCGATGCCCGCGGAGTCGTAGCCCCGGTACTCCAGGCGCTGAAGTCCTTCCAGCAGCAGCGGCGCGACGTCGCGCTTCCCGATGTATCCCACGATCCCGCACATGGCGCTTCTCCTTCGAACGGTCGGTCGGTGTGCCGGCGCGCCGAGGCGGGTGCGCCGCGGGGCGGCGCGTCGCGTCAGCCGTAGACGATGCGCCGGATCTGCCGCAGCGACAGTTCCGGCGGCGCCACCGCGCGGTGCGGCAGTTCGGCGGCGATCCGCTCGAAGATGTCGGCGTTCACCAGCCCGCCGGACTTCAGCTCGCGGTGGCGGCGACGTACGTAGTCCTCGGTCGTCTCGTCGAAGTACGCCAGCACGTCGAGGACCACCCGGACCGCCTCGTTGCGGGGCAGCGTGGTGGTGCGGGTCAGGTGGTCGATCAGGTCCTCGTGGACCGGCGTCCGGCGCTCCAGCACCCGTCGATAGTGCGCGTCCGGGGCGGCCTTCGCAACATTTCTGCCCGATACCGGGCAGGATCGCGAGAAAAGGCGGCTCTCGTGTCCGGTCGCGGGAAATGGTCTACACCTTGACCCCGGGGTCCGGGCGCGGTACGAACGTCAGCGTGCGTCACTTCATGCACATGCCATCGCTCGGAACGTGCTCCCGGCCGCGAGAGGCCCGGAGGACGGACCGCCGCCGAAGGGATCGCTCGTGAGACGTCTCAGGCCCCTCCTGCTCAGCGCCGCGCTGCTGCTCGGCGCCGTGCCGGCGACCGGCGCCGCGGCGAACGCCGCCCCCGCCCAGGCCGGAGCCGGGGGAGACCCCCGGCCACTGGACCAGGTCATCCCCGCACCGGCGTCCGTGCGCGCGCACGGCGACCCGTTCACCCTCACCGACGACACCCGCATCCGGGTGGGCGGACACGCCGCGGCCGCACGGGGAGCGCGGGACGCGGCGCAGGAACTCGCCGAGATCCTGCGACCCTCCACCGGCTACGACCTGCCGGTCACCACCCGCGGCGACGCACACCGCGGTTCCGGCGCGATCGTGCTCGCCCACGGCGGGCCGCGCAGCCTCGGGGAGGAGGGCTACCGGCTGCGGGTGGGCGAACAGCGCGTCGTGCTCCAGGCGCGGGCAGCCGCAGGCTTCTTCCACGGCGTGCAGACGCTGCGGCAACTGCTCCCCGCGCAGGTCGAGTCGGACGCCGCGCGGACCGGGACGCGGACGTGGCGGATCGCCGGCGGCACCCTCACCGACACCCCCCGCTTCGAGCACCGCGGTGCGATGCTCGACGTCTCCCGGCACTTCTTCACGGTCGAGGAGGTCAAGCGCTACATCGACCAGCTCGCCCTCTACAAGTTCAACCGCCTGCACCTGCACCTCAGCGACGACCAGGGCTGGCGCATCGCCATCGACTCCTGGCCGCGGCTCGCGACGCACGGCGGCAGCACCGAGGTCGGCGGCGGACCCGGCGGCTACTACACCAAGGCCGAGTACCGGGAAATCCTGCGCTACGCGGACGACCACCAGCTGATGGTCGTCCCGGAGATCGACATGCCCGGCCACACCAACGCGGCCCTCGCCTCGTACGCCGAACTCAACTGCGACGGCGTCGCGCCGCCGCTCTACACCGGCATCGAGGTCGGCTTCAGCTCGCTGTGCGTGCCGCTGGAGCGCACGTACGACTTCGTGGACGACGTGGTGCGCGAGATCGCGGCCATGACACCGGGACCGTACCTGCACATCGGCGGCGACGAGGCGCACTCCACCAGCCACGAGGACTACGTCGCCTTCATGGACCGCGCCCAGGCCGTCGTCGGGAAGTACGGCAAGACCGTCGTCGGCTGGCACCAGCTCACCGGCGCCGAGCCCGCCGAGGACGCCGTCGTGCAGTACTGGGGCGTCACGGGCGAGGAGGAGGACGTCGCGGACGCCGCCCGCAACGGCAACCGGCTGGTGCTCTCGCCCGCCGACCGGGTCTACCTCGACATGAAGTACAACGAGGACACGCCGCTGGGGCTGAGCTGGGCCGGATACGTCGAGGTGCGGCAGTCCTACGACTGGGACCCGGGCCGCTACTTCCAGGGCGTGCCGGAGAGCGCCGTCCTCGGCGTCGAGGCGCCGCTGTGGTCGGAGACCCTGGAGAACAGCGACCACATCGAGTACATGGCGTTCCCGCGGCTGCCGGGCGTCGCGGAACTCGGCTGGTCGCCCGCGGCCACCCACGACTGGGAGGACTACCGCGTCCGCCTCGCGGCGCAGGCGCCGCGCTGGGAGGCCCTGGGCATCGACTACTACCGCTCCCCGCAGGTCCCCTGGGACTCCGGGACGCGCTGACGCGTGCAGGCCCGGCCGTGCGGCGGACGTCGCCCGGCCGGGCAGCGGACGTCCGGCCGGGCGGCCGTGTCAGAAGCGGTTCAGCACCGCGCGCTTGGCCGCCGCGAACTCCTCGTCCGTCAGGATGCCTTCGCGGTGGAGTTCGCCCAGCTCCCGCAACCTGCGCAGCAGCGCGTCGTGGTCCGCGTCCTCGGGAGCGGACTTCACCAGGGACGGCGGCGCGGAGGCCGTCGCCCCGGCCGCCACCGCGGAGGCACCCTCCGCGAGTGCGGGAGGCGGCCCGGCCCCGGGGTGCGGAAGCCGGGCCGCGACGGCGGCGGCCAGCAGCACGGCGCCACCCGTCTCCCGCGCCTGCCGCACCCCCCACAGCAGCACGCAGTTGGGGTCGTGCTCCGGCTTCGGCGCCGTGTGGCCGCCGCGCGGCCGGAACCGCAGGCTGCCGTTCTGCCAGCCCACCGCCGGAGTCCACTCCACCGCGGTCAGCTCGTCGAGCGGCAACGTTCTCGGGCCACCGGAGGACTTGCTCTCCTCGGCCATCCAGTTCCACTCCAACTGCACCCGCTCGCCGTCGAAGACGGCCGTGCCGTCCGTACCGGCCGCCGTGCGCGGCACGGACGGGCCGGGCAGCAGGTACCGGTCGCACGGACCGTCCGCCACCTGTTCCAGCAGCAGCGCGTTCCGCACCTCGTCCACGACGTACTCGGCGACGCCCGCCCGGTCGCCGTCGACCGCGAGCTGGTACGGGTCGGCGGCGTCCGGGAGCCGTCCGCCCGCGACATGGGCCAGCGGATCCGCGCCGGTGCGCAGCCGCACCCGCAGGCGTCCCGCCTTCCGGCCGTGCCCCGCCTCGTACGCGATCCCCGCCACCGCCTCCAACGGCACGGCGACCTCGCCCAGCTCCCGGCGCAGCGTGTGAGTGGACTTGCCGTTCCCCGGCACGATCCGCAGCGTGTCGCCGTCGAACGTCCAGGTGCCCGCGCGCTGGATGATTTCCGCCATGCCGACGATTCTCGCGCACGGGCACGGCGTTCAGGCCACCCGTTCGGACAGGAAGTCCTCCCAGGTGCGCTCGCCCAGGGTGGCGCCCTCCAGCGTCAGGTTGGCACCCGCCCGGTAGGCGCGACCCGCCTTGCCCGGGATGCGGACCGGCATCAGGGGGCGCCGCTTGCCGCGCGCCCGCAGGTAGCCGCGGCTCAGCTCGGCGAGGTCGTACACCCTCGGTCCCGCCAGGTCCGGCACCAGCCCCGCCGGCGCGCCGAGCGTCAGCTCCACCAGCCGTTCCGCCACCTCGCGCGCGTCCACGGGCTGGAGCCGGAGCCCGCCGGGGGAGGGGACCACCGGCAGCTTCGCCATCTTCTCCACCATGGCCAGCGTCAGGTCGTGGAACTGGGCGGCCCGCAGGGTCGTCCAGGGCACGCCGGAGTCCGCGACGGCGCGTTCGGCGGCGAGCTTGGACCGGAGCCAGGCCAGCGGCACCCGGTCCGCGCCGATGACGGAGATGTACACCAGGTGCTTCACCTGCGCCTCTGCGGCGGCGCGGGCCAGGTGTGCGGTCGCCTCGTCGTCCCCCTTG
The DNA here is from genome assembly GCF_031845485.1 of Streptomyces hazeniae. Lineage (NCBI taxonomy): Bacteria > Bacillati > Actinomycetota > Actinomycetes > Kitasatosporales > Streptomycetaceae > Streptomyces > Streptomyces hazeniae. The sequence goes on along the minus strand of NZ_JAVREQ010000001.1, from coordinate 768,549 downwards.
GGACCACCGGCGAGGTGCAGTACGGTCGCGCAGCCCGCCACGGCGGCGGCCACGCCCGCGTTCTCCCGCAGGTCCCCCGTGACGTACACGACGCCGTCCTCGTCCGGCCGCTCCCGGCGGCTCAGGACGCGCACGGAGCAGCCCGCGCCGCGCAGCAGCGGCACCACGTGCCGTCCGAGGGTGCCGGTACCGCCGGTGACCAGAATCGTGGAAGCCATCGTCTCTCCTCATCGCGTCGGCCCGAAGGTGGCGCTTCCCGGCTCCGTCGTGCCGGGTTTCGGGTTCTACTGCTGTGACACGCGGCAAGGAAGGAATGTGACAGGTGGGCGAGGGCGAGCTGCTGGCGGAGCGATTCGAGGGTGAGCGCGGACGGCTGCGGGCGGTGGCCTACCGCATGCTCGGCTCGGTGAGCGAGGCGGAGGACGCCGTGCAGGAGGCGTGGCTGCGCATCAGCCGCGCCGACACCGCCGAGGTGCGCAACTTCGGCGGCTGGGCCACCACGGTGGTGGCGAGGGTGTGCCTGAACCTGCTGCGTTCCCGGGAAGCGCGGCGCGAGGAAGGGCTCGAGGCCGTCGAGGCGCTGGAGAGCGGGCTTGCCGAGGGCGTCCGGAGCGCGATGGAAGCCCCCGCGCCGGAGGACGAAGCGGTGCTGGCGGAGTCGGTGGGGCTGGCGATGCTGGTGGTGCTGGACACGCTCTCCCCGGCCGAACGCGTCGCGTTCGTGCTGCACGACATGTTCGCCGTGCCCTTCGACGAGATCGGGCAGCTGCTGGAGAGGTCCCCGGCAACGGCCCGGCAGCTCGCCAGCCGCGCACGCCGCCGGGTGCGCGGCGGCTCTGTGGTGCCCTCGGCGGACCTGGCGCGGCGGCGCGGGGTCGTGGAGGCGTTCCTCGCCGCGGCCCGTGAAGGCGACTTCGACGCGCTGCTCGCGGTCCTCGATCCCGAGGTGGTGCTGCGGGCGGACGCGGCGGTCGGCCCGACACGGCACCCGCTGGTGGTGGCCGGTGCCCGCAACGTGGCCAGGGGCGCGTCGGCCGCCACGGCCCGGGCGCGGGGCACTCAGCCGGCACTGGTGGACGGGGCGCCGGCGCTCCTGATGGCCGACGGCGGACGGCTGGCGCTGGTGATGGCCTTCACGATCACCGATGAACTGATCACCGGCATCGACCTGATCGCCGAGCCCGAGCGGCTGAGCGCGCTGCGGGTCGACGTCCTGGACGCGGCCGTACGCAGGGACGCGGGCGAGGACCTGAACGGGTCCGAGGGCCCGGAGGGGCCGGACGACGTCGACGGCCCCGGCGCCTGACCCGCCCCGGGCCGGGTTCGGGCTCCGCTTTCCCCGCCCGCCCGCCCGCCCGCCCGCCCGCGCGCGGGCGGGCGGGCGGGCGCGGCGAGAGCGGTCAGAAGCCCAGCTCGCGGGCGATCAGCATGCGCTGCACCTCGCTCGTCCCCTCACCGATCTCCAGGATCTTGGAGTCCCGCCACATGCGGGCCACCGGATACTCGTTCATGAAGCCGTACCCGCCGTGGATCTGGGTGGCCTCCCGGGCGTTGGTCACGGCGATCTCGGAGGAGTAGAGCTTCGCCAGCGCCGCCTCCTTCTTGAACCGCTCGCCCGCCACCAGCCGGGACGCGGCGTCCCGCCAGGCCAGGCGCGCGGTGTGGGCGCGCATCTCCATGTCGGCCAGCTTGAACTGGATGGCCTGGTTCTCGCCGATGGCCTTGCCGAACGCCCTGCGGGTCTTCGCGTACGCCACGGACTCGTCCACGCAGCCCTGCGCCAGCCCCGTGGCCAGCGCTGCGATGGCGATGCGGCCCTCGTCCAGGATGCGCAGGAACTGCGCGTAGCCGCGGCCCTCCTCGCCCAGCAGGTTCTCGCCGGGGACGCGGACGTCGGAGAAGGACAGCTCGCGGGTGTCCGACGCGTTCCACCCGACCTTGGAGTAGGGGGCGGCGACGGTGAAGCCCGGCGTGCCGGACGGCACGATGATGCTGGAGATCAGCGGTGCTCCGTCGGGCTTGCGTCCGGTGACGGCCGTGACCGTGACCAGGCCGGTGATGTCGGTGCCGGAGTTGGTGATGAAGCACTTCGAGCCGTTGATCACCCACTCGCCGGTCTTCTCGTCCCGGGCGGCGGTGGTCCGGGTGCCGCCGGCGTCCGAGCCGCACTCGGGCTCGGTGAGGCCGAACGCGCCGAGCATCTCGCCGGAGCAGAGCTTCGGAAGCCAGGTGCGCTTCTGCTCCTCGGTGCCGAAGCTGTAGACCGGCATGGCGCCCAGCGAGACACCCGCCTCCAGGGTGATGGCGACCGAGGAGTCGACCCGGGCCAGCTCCTCCAGGGCCAGGCCCAGGGTGAGGTAGTCGCCGCCCATGCCGCCGTACTCCTCGGGAAACGGCAGCCCGAACAGGCCCATCTCGCCCATCTGCCGGACGATGTCGTAGGGGAACTCGTGGTTCTCGTAGAACTCGCCGATCTTCGGAGCCACGACGTCGTGCGCGAACTCCTCGACGGTGCGGCGCAGTTCCTCGTGCTCGGGGGCGAGACGGTGGTCGAGAGACATGACTACTGCTCCTTGTGGGAGAGCGCTCGGACGGTACGGGAGGGGCTGGGGCGTCCCAGCCGTTCGGCCATCCACACGCTGGTGGCGGTGAGCCGGCCGAGGTCGACCCCGGTCTCGATGCCGAGGCCGTGCAACATCCACACGAGGTCTTCGGTGGCGAGGTTGCCGGTGGCGCTCTTCGCGTACGGGCAGCCGCCGAGGCCGCCCGCGGACGCGTCCACCGTCTGCACGCCGTGCTGGAGCGCGGCGAGCGTGTTGGCCAGTGCCTGGCCGTAGGTGTCGTGGAAGTGGACCGCGATCCGCTCGGCGCCGATGCCCTCGGCGTCCAGTGCGGCGAGCAGGGCACCGACGTGTCCGGGCGTGGCGACGCCGATGGTGTCCCCGAGGCTCAGCTCGTCGCAGCCCATGTCCACCAGGCTGCGGCACACCCGCACCACCTGCTCGACGGGCACCGGGCCCTCCCAGGGGTCGCCGAAGCACATCGAGAGGTAGCCGCGGACGCTTGCTCCGGCCTCCCGGGCCCCGCGCACCACGGGCTCGAACATCGCCAGCGCCTCGTCGACCGTGCGGTTGAGGTTGGCCTTGGCGAAGGACTCGGTGGCGCTGGCGAACACCGCGATCTCGCGGGCGCCCAGCGCGAGCGCGCGCTCGAGACCGCGGGTGTTGGGCACCAGCACCGGGAGCCGCACGCCGTCGCCGAGGTCGGAGAGCTTCGGGTACAGCTCTTCCGCGTCGGCGAGCTGCGGCACCCACTTGGGGTGGACGAAGCTGGTCGCCTCGACGGTGCGCAGGCCGGCGTCGGCGAGCCGGTGGACGAACTCCGCCTTCACCTCGACCGGGACGATCGCCTGTTCGTTCTGCAGGCCGTCTCGCGGACCGACCTCGTGGATGCGGACGCGGGGCGGCAGCCCGGGGGCGGGCACCGCCATGGGCAGGCCCTCGACGCCCGGGGTGCGCGGTGCGGCGGTCATGCCGGATCGCCCCCCTTCGGCTGCTGCGCCTCCTCGGAGTCCTGCGGCTCCTTCGGCTCCACGACGGCGAGCACCTGGTCCATCGCGACGGTGCTCCCCGCCGACACGTCCAGCTCGGTGACCACGCCGTCGTAGGGGGCGGCGATGACGTGTTCCATCTTCATCGCCTCGACCACCAGCAGGCTCTGGCCCGCGGCGACCTCCTCGCCGACCTGGGCCTTGACGACGGTGACCGTGCCCGGCATGGGAGCGGTGAGCGCGTCCGCGCCGTGCGCTCCGGCGCCGCCGCGCAACGCCGCCTCGACCGGGTCGTGGGCCTGTACGTGCCAGGCCTCGCCGTCGCGCCCGAGCCAGGCACCGCCGTCGTCGGCCACCCAGGTGAAGCGGTGCGTGAGCCCGCCCCACTCCAGCCGGGTACCGGCGGGAGCGGTGTCGGCCAGCCGCGCGACGACCGGCTCGGCGTCCCCGACGCGGACCAGCGCGTCGTGCGCCAGGCCGCGGACCCGCACGGCCACCGGGTCGTGGCCGGGGACGCGCACGTGGTGCACCGTCCAGGCGGCCTCGCCGCCTAGCCGGAAGCCGGACGGCACGGTGAACGGGTTCACCCAGTCACCCGCGCCGCCGCGCGGTGCGGCGGGCTCCAGCCCGGCGTGACGCAGCAGCGCCGCGGTGGCGTACACCTCGGCCGGGACGCCGGCGGGGACCAGGCCGGCCGCGTCGCGGTCGACCAGCCCGGTGTCCAGGTCGCCGGTCACCACGTCCGGGTGCGCGAGCAGCGCCCGCAGGAACGCCACGTTGGTGTCCACGCCGAGCACGGTGGTGCCGCCCAGGGCGGCGCGGAGCCCGCGCAGCGCCGCGGCCCGGTCCGGGCCGTACGCGATGACCTTGGAGAGCATCGGGTCGTAGGAGGTGCCGACCTCGGTGCCCTCGGACAGTCCGGAGTCGGTGCGGACCCGCTCGCCCTGCGGTTCGCGGAGCAGCCGGACCGTGCCGGCGGAGGGCAGGAAGTCCACGCGAGCGCCGGACACCCGGGCGGTCTCGGCGCAGACCCGGGCCTCCACCGCGTGTCCGGTGAGGGTGACGTCGTCCTGGCCGAACGCGAGCGGCTCGCCCGCGGCCACCCGGAGCTGCCACTCCACCAGGTCCAGCCCGGTGACCAGCTCGGTGACCGGGTGCTCGACCTGGAGGCGGGTGTTCATCTCCATGAAGAAGTAGTCGCGCCGCCCGTCGGCCGCCGGTGCGCCGCCGGGCACGATGAACTCCACCGTGCCCGCCCCCCGGTAGCCGCAGGAACGGGCGGCGTTCACCGCGGCCTCGCCCATCGCGGCCCGCGTGGCCTCGTCGAGCAGCGGGCTGGGCGCCTCCTCGATGATCTTCTGGTGGCGGCGCTGGAGGGAGCACTCGCGCTCGCCGAGGTGCACGACGTTGCCGTGGGCGTCGGCCAGCACCTGGATCTCGATGTGCCGGGGCCGGTCGATCCAGCGCTCCACCAGGAGCGTGTCGTCGCCGAAGGAGCCCCGGGCCTCGCGGCGCGCGGCGGCGATCTCGTCGGCCAGCAGCGCCTCGTCGCGCACCAGGCGCATGCCCTTGCCGCCGCCTCCCGCGGACGGCTTGAGCAGCACCGGCATGCCGATCTCCCGGGCTGCGGAGGCGAGTTCGGCGTCGGACAGGCCGGAGCCGGAGGAGCCGGGGACGACCGGAACACCGGCCGCCGCGACGGTCTCCTTGGCGCGGATCTTGTCGCCCATGAGGTCGATGGCCGCGGCGGGCGGCCCGATGAAGACCAGCCCGGCGTCGGCGCAGGCCGCGGCGAACGCGGCGTTCTCCGCGAGGAAGCCGTACCCCGGGTGCACGGCCTGGGCTCCGGTGCGGCGTGCGGCGTCCAGCAGGCGGTCCACCGACAGGTAGCTCTCGGCTGCGGCGGCCGGGCCGATGCGCACGGCGGTGTCGGCCTCCCGCACATGGCGGGCGTCGGCGTCGGCGTCGCTGTAGACGGCGACCGAACGGACGCCCTCGGCGCGCAGGGTGCGGATGACCCGCACGGCGATCTCGCCGCGGTTGGCCACCAGCACGGTGTCGAACATGGTCATCGTCGTCCCCCTCACATCCGGAACACGCCGAAGGCGGGCGCGTTCGGATCCTTCTCCGGCAGCGGAGCGTTGGCACAGGCGGTCAGCGCGAGGCCCAGCACCTGGCGCGTCTCCATCGGGTCGATCACGCCGTCGTCCCAGAGGCGCGCGGTGGCGTAGTACGCGTTGCCCTGCTCGTCGTACTGGGCGCGGACCGGAGCGCGGAAGGCCTCTTCCTCCTCCTCGCTCCACGCCTCGCCACGGCCCTCGATCTGGTCGCGCTTGACGGTGGCCAGCACGGAGGCGGCCTGTTCGCCGCCCATCACCGAGATCTTGGCGTTCGGCCACATCCACAGGAAGCGAGGGCTGTATGCCCGGCCGCACATCGAGTAGTTGCCCGCGCCGTACGAACCGCCTATCACCACGGTCAGTTTGGGCACCCGGGTGCAGGCCACGGCCGTCACCATCTTGGCGCCGTGCTTGGCGATGCCGCCCGCCTCGTAGTCCTTGCCGACCATGAAGCCGGAGATGTTCTGGAGGAAGAGCAGCGGGATGCCGCGCTGGTCGCACAGCTCGATGAAGTGGGCGCCCTTCTGGGCGGATTCGGAGAAGAGGATGCCGTTGTTCGCCACGATGCCGACCGGGTGGCCGTGGATGTGGGCGAAGCCGGTCACCAGGGTGGTGCCGTACTCGGCCTTGAACTCCTGGAAGCGGGAGCCGTCCACCACGCGGGCGATGACCTCGCGCACGTCGTAGGGCGTGCGCGAGTCGACCGGGACGGCGGAGTAGAGGCCGGACGGGTCCGTCCGCGGCTCCTCCGGTGGGGTGACCGTCCAGGGCGGAGCCGGGCGGCCGGGCAGGGTGCCGACGATGTTCCGCACGATGCGCAGCGCGTGCGGGTCGTCCTCGGCGAGGTGGTCGGTGACGCCGGAGGTGCGCGAGTGGACCTCCCCGCCGCCGAGCTCCTCCGCGGTGACGACCGCGCCGGTCGCGGCCTTCACCAGCGGCGGGCCGCCGAGGAAGATCGTGCCCTGTTCGCGGACGATGACGGCCTCGTCGCTCATGGCGGGGACGTACGCGCCGCCCGCGGTGCAGGAGCCGAGGACGGCGGCGATCTGCGGGATGCCGGCGCCGGACATGCGCGCCTGGTTGTAGAAGATGCGGCCGAAGTGCTCGCGGTCCGGGAACACCTCGTCCTGCATGGGCAGGAACGCACCGCCGGAGTCCACGAGGTAGACGCACGGCAGGCGGTTCTCCAGGGCGATCTCCTGGGCGCGCAGGTGCTTCTTCACCGTCATCGGGTAGTACGTGCCGCCCTTGACCGTGGCGTCGTTGGCCACGATCACGACCTCGCGGCCGGACACCCGGCCGATGCCGGCGATCACGCCGGCCGCGGGAGCGGCCCCGCCGTACATGCCGTCGGCAGCCAGCGGTGCGATCTCCAGGAACGGGGAGCCCGGGTCGAGCAGTGCGTCCACCCGGTCGCGCGGCAGGAGCTTGCCGCGCGCGGTGTGCCGGGCGCGGGCCTTCTCGCCGCCGCCCAGCCGGGCCGTGGCGAGCTTCTCGCGCAGCCGCCCCGCCAGTTCGCGGTGCGCGGCCTCGTTCGCCCGGCAGTTGTCCGATGCCGGGTCGACGCCGCTGACCAGCGCCGTTGCCTGCTCCATGCCGCTGAGCCCCCTTGCTCCGTGCGTGCGTTAATGAGCGTTAACCTCGTGCCCACAGGTTAACGCTCATTAACGTGCCTGTCTAGAATGGTCGGCATGACGACCAGTGCGGCACGTGACCGAGCCACCCCGACCCGGCGCGACCAGATCCTGCGGGAGGCGGCCCGGCTCTTCGCCGAGCGCGGCTTCCACGGCGTGGGCGTCGACGAGATAGGTGCGGCCGTCGGCATCAGCGGCCCCGGTCTCTACCGGCACTTCGCCGGGAAGGACGCGATGCTGGCGGAGCTGCTGGTGGGCATCAGTGAACGGCTGCACGAGGGCGGCGTGGCGCGGATGGAGGAGTCGGTCTCCGCCGGTCTCGCCCCGGAGGCCACGCTGGACGCGCTGATCGCCGGTCACATCGACTTCGCGCTCGACGACCGCTCGCTGATCACCCTGCACGACCGGGAACTGGACCGGCTGCGGGACGACGACCGGAAGCAGGTGCGCAAGCTGCAGCGGCAGTACGTCGAGCTCTGGGTGGGCGCCGTGCGGGCCGTGTACCCGGGGCTCACCGAGCTGGAGGCCCGGGTCTCGGTGCACACCGTCTTCGGGCTGCTCAACTCCACGCCCCACCTCTCCGGGCCCTCCTCGCTCCCGGACCGCGGTACGACCGCCGCCCTGCTGCACCGGCTGGCGCGCGGCGCGCTGGCGGCCGCCCGGGCGGACGGCGGCTCTGGACAGCCGCACTGACTCCCGGGTAACTTGTCTGAGCAAGCGCTTAGACAGCGGGAGGTGGCGCAGTGCGGCGTACGGTGTTCCACGACGACCACGAGGCGTTCCGACGGACCGTCCGCGACTTCATCGAGGCCGAAGTCGTCCCGGTCTACCCCGAGTGGGCCGCGCAGGGATACGTCCCGCGCGATTTCTACAAGAAGCTCGGCGAGCTGGGCGTCTTCGGCATCGAGGTGCCCGAGGAGTACGGCGGCGCGGGCGAGACCAGCTTCAAGTACAACGCGGTCATCAGCGAGGAGTGCGCCCGCGCCGGGGTCAGCTTCGGCGGCTCCAGCGTGCACACCGCGCTGTGCCTGCCCTACATCCTGGCCTACGGCACCGAGGAGCAGAAGCAGCGCTGGCTGCTCGCGTTCGTGTCCGGCGAGATGATGACCGCGATCGCCATGACCGAGCCCGGCACCGGTTCCGACCTGGCCGGCATGCGCACCACGGCCAAGCTGTCCGAGGACGGCACCCACTACGTCCTCAACGGCGCCAAGACCTTCATCACCGGCGGCGCGCAGGCCGACCGGGTGCTCGTCTGCTGCCGCACCGCGCCCCCGAGCCCCGAGGACCGCCGGGCCGGCATCTCCATCCTGGTGGTGGACGCCTCCTCGGAGGGGTACGCGGTCGGCCGCACGCTCGACAAGCTGGGCCTGAAGTCCTCCGACACCGCGGAGCTCTCCTTCACCGACGTCAAGGTGCCCGTCGAGGACCTGCTCGGCGAGGAGGGCGAGGCGTTCGGCTACCTCGCCCACAACCTGCCGCAGGAGCGCCTCGGCATCGCGTTCGGGGCCTACGCGCAGGCCGCCGCGGCCGTCCGCTTCGCGAAGGAGTACGTCAAGGAGCGCACGGTCTTCGGCAAGGAGGTCGCCTCCTTCCAGAACACCAAGTTCGTGCTCGCCGACTGCCAGGCCGACGTCGACGCCATGCAGGCCGTCGTCGACCGCGCCCTGGAGGCGCACGACGCCCGCGAGCTGACCGCGGCCGACGCCGCCTCCGCGAAGCTCTTCACCACCGAGACCGCCGCGCACGTCATCGACAAGTGCCTCCAGCTGCACGGCGGCTACGGCTACATGACGGAGTACCCCATCTCCCGGCTGTACGCCGACACCCGCGTCACCCGGATCTACGGCGGCACCAGCGAGGTCATGCGCTCCATCATCGCCAAGTCCATGGGACTGTGAGGAGTGTGAACGACCCCGGCACCTCCGAACCGCACGACCCGGCCCCGGAGGACCTGCTCGACCTGCTCGATCTGCTCGACCTGGAGCGGGTCGAGCAGGACATCTTCCGCGGCGCGAGCCGCCAGGCCGTGATCCCCCGGGTCTTCGGCGGCCAGGTGGCGGCGCAGGCCCTGGTCGCGGCCTGCCGCACCGTTCCGGAGGGGCGGCTGCCGCACTCGCTGCACGCGTACTTCCTGCGTCCCGGAGACCCGGGGGCGCCCATCGTCTACACGGTGGACCGCATCCGCGACGGCCGGTCCTTCACCACCCGCCGGGTCGTCGCCGTGCAGCACGGGCAGCCGATCTTCCACCTCTCCGCCTCCTGCCAGGCGCACGAGGACGGCCTGGAGCACCAGGCGCGGATGCCCGGCACGCCGGACCCCGACACGCTGCCGCGTGCCGAGGAGATGATGCCGCGGTACGCGCACCTGTTCAGCGACCCGCGGGTGCCTCAGAAGCTGCTCAAGGCCCGGGCGGCGGTCGACCTGCGGTACGTGGAGGCCCCGCCGTTCGCCCGCGCCGGCGAGCCCCGGGAGCCGCGCTCCCAGGTGTGGTTCCGCACCAACGGCAAGCTCGACGGTCTCCTGGACGACCCCACACTGCACATCTGCCTGGCCACCTACGTCTCGGACATGACCCTGCTGGACTCGGTGCTGCTGGCGCACGGGCGCGGCGGCTGGGCGGTCGGCGACGTCGTGGGCGCGAGCCTGGACCACGCGATGTGGTTCCACCGTCCCTTCCGGGCCGACGAATGGCTGCTGTACGACCAGGAGTCGCCGACCGCGCAGGGCGGCCGCGGGCTGGCCGCCGGACGGATCTTCACCCGCGACGGCCGGCTCGCGGTCTCCGTCATCCAGGAGGGCGTCGTCCGCGTCCCGCGCTGATCCGGACGACGACTCCGTGCCCCGCCATCTGGCGCGCCCCGGCGTCACCGCGCGGGTTCAGCCCAGGCGCCGGAAGAGCTCGACCCAGGTGTCCGGCGGCACCAGGCCGACCGGCGTGCCCGGCTCCAGCCCGGCGGCCGCGAAGGCGTCGCGGACCCGGCGGGTGCGGTGCCGGCGGGCCAGGGTGGCGCCGAGGGAACCGCCGACGCCGGTGAAGCCGTGGGCGACGAACTCCCGGTAGGCGGGAAGCGCCGGACGCGGCAGCAGCGGGGCCGGCCGTCGTGCGATCCGCAGCACCGCCGAGTCCGTCCGCGGCACCGGCGTGAAGGACTCGCGCGGCACGCGCCCCTCCACCCGCCAGGCGAACTCCGGCCAGCTGCCCACGGTCACCAGTGACCAGCGCCCGTAGCCGCCGGTGCGCTTGCGTGCGTACTCGAGCTGGGTGAGCAGGGTCGCGGAGGTCATCGCGGGCGCGCCCAGACACCACGGGACGATGTCCGAGGTGCGCGCGTAGGGGATGTTGCCGACGACGGCGAACGGTTCCCGGGGCGGCCGCGCCCGCAGGAAGTCGCCGGTCACGGTGCGTACGTTGGGCTCGTTCCGCAGCCGCCGGGGCAGCGCGGCGGCGAGGCGCGGGTCGATCTCGTACGCCACCACCTGCCGGCAACGGCGGGCCAGGGCGCGGGTCAGCACCCCTTCGCCCGCGCCCGGTTCGACCACCAGGTCGTCCGGGCGCAGCCGGGAGGCGTGCACGAGGCGGTGCACGACGGCGGGGTCGTGCAGGAAGTTCTGGGAGAGCGTGCTGCGGCGGCGTGCCACGGTGAAGTCCTCTGGTGTGAGGACAGGCGGGGGCGCGCAGGCGGCGGCCGGGCCTGTCCGGGGTGATGGGGACACCGGAGGCCCTGGAGCGGGCACGTTGACGGAGCGCGGCTCGGATCAGGAGTGCGCGAGGGTGCGACCCGCCGCGCGCACGACGGTGCGTGCGGCGGGCGGGGAAGCGCGGGGCGGACTCAGGCGCCGAGGGCGTCCTGGCGTGCGGCCAGGGCCCAGCGCCGAGCGCGCGGGCGGAGGCTGAGCCGGGCGGACCAGCCGGTGCGCCGCGCGTCGGCGTGCGCGCCGTCGATGATCGCCGCGAAGGAGGCGGACATGGGGGAACGCTAGGCCGCCCGGGACGGGCGCGGCAAGCGGTTTCCCGGGGGCCGCCGCAGGGCACCGCCCGAACCGCGCGGGTGTCGGGGCGCCGAGGGTCAGACGTCGGTGAGGCCGGCCGCGTCCAGCAGGTACGCGATCATCGGTTCGTAGAACCGGGGGTCGGCCACGTGGTCGTCCAGGGGCACGGCGACGGAGAGCGTGTCCTCCGCCTCGCCGAGGAAGAGCGCGGGGTCGTTGCAGTCGGCGAAGCCGACCGTGTCGAGGCCGCGCTGCGCCGCGCAGCCCGCCCAGCCGTGGTCGGCGAACACCAGGTCGGGCATGCCGTGCCCGGCCCGCTCGTAGGCGTCGAGGATCTGCCGCATCGGTTCGGGCGAGTGGGTGTGCCACAGCGAGGCGCCCCGTTCGTGCACGGCGACTCCCGCGAACTGCACCACCACGCCCTCGTCGGCGTACAGCCCGAGCGGCACGCGGGCTATGTCGCAGCCCGCCGACCGCAGCGCCCGGGCGACCGTGCCGTGCACGTCCAGCAGGCCGCCGGGGTGGCCGGTGGCGAAGAGCACCCGTTTGCGGTCCTCCGCCGCCTTGCGCAGCTCCGCGGCGGCCCGGTCGAGGGCGCCGACGGTCAGCTCCGGGTCGATGGTGTCCTGGCCGTGCCGGTGGTCGGGGTCGTCGCTCACCCCCACCCGCTCGGCCATCACCGCCAGCACGTCCTGCTCGTCCGACCACCGGTCGCCCAGCTCCAGGCCCAGCCAGTAGTGCCGGTTGCCGTTCGCCAGCTCGCGGTAGTGGGACAGGTTGTTCTCGCGCGGCGTGGCCACGTGCCCGGCGATCCGGGTGTGCACCAGGTGCTCCAGGAGCGAGGTGCGGCTGGGAACGGCGGGCAGTGGGAGCGACGAAGACATGCCGCCATTGTGTCCCGTACGCCTGGTCGATGGACGGAGTGTCCAAATAGGCGGCCCGGTATCTGCACATCCGTCCATGGGGACGCCCTCGCGGGCTGCCTACCCTTCCCCTCATGAGCACCCCCTCCGAGCAGTCCGCTGCACGCCCCGAGCCCGTCGGGCCCGTCGACTCCTCCCGCATTCCCCGCTACGCCGGGCCGGCGACCTTCGCCCGGCTGCCCCGCCTGGACGAGGTGGGCGGCCGGACCGACGTCGCGGTGGTCGGCGTGCCGTTCGACACCGGCGTCTCGTACCGGCCGGGCGCCCGCTTCGGCGGCAACGCGATCCGGGAGGCGTCCCGGCTGCTGCGCCCCTACAACCCGGCGCAGGACGCGTCGCCCTTCGCCCTGGCCCAGGTCGCGGACGCGGGGGACATCGCGGCGAACCCGTTCCGCATCGACGAGGCCGTGGAGACGGTGCAGGCGGCGGCCGACGAGATCCTCGACTCCGGCGCCCGGATGATGACGCTGGGCGGCGACCACACCATCGCGCTGCCCCTGCTGCGCGCGGTCGCGCGCAAGCACGGTCCGGTGGCCCTGCTGCACTTCGATGCGCACCTGGACACCTGGGACACCTACTTCGGTGCCGCCTACACCCACGGCACGCCGTTCCGCCGGGCGGTGGAGGAGGGCACCCTCGACACCGATGCGCTCAGCCACGTCGGCATCCGCGGCCCGCTGTACGGCCGCAAGGACCTCACCGACGACGAGAAGATGGGCTTCGGCATCGTCACCTCCGCCGACGTGATGCGGCGCGGCGTGGACGAGGTCGCGCAGCAGCTGCGGGAGCGCATCGGCGACCGCCCGCTGTACGTGTCCATCGACATCGACGTGCTCGACCCGGCGCACGCGCCCGGCACCGGCACTCCGGAGGCGGGCGGTCTGACCTCGCGCGAGCTGCTGGAGATCCTGCGCGGCCTGGCCGGGTGTCACCTGGTCTCGGCCGACCTGGTGGAGGTGGCCCCGGCGTACGACCACGCGGAGATGACCGCGGTCGCCGCCTCGCACACCGCGTACGAGCTGACCACCCTGATGACGCGGCAGATCGCCGAGGCACGGGACGGGACCTCCTGAAGCGCCCGCCCGGCCGGCCGGTGCTCCGACGCCTCGTCGAACGCCGGTTCCACGCCGGGGAGCATCGGTTCTCGGCCAACTTGGCGCCACAGGCCCGGCACCGTTCGTGGCGAACCCTGTGCGGTGCGTCACACTCCCTGGTGGAGACCACTGGCGGAAAACCGCTGGTGGGTGGCGTGCGACCCCCGGGTGACACTCTGTTGTCATGTGACGTTATGAAAGCAGTTTAATACGCAACGTTACCGATTCTGTGCGGTCGATGTGCACGGCGTGGAAGTTTCCGACAGAATCCTGAGCGCTGCCCCGCGGGATGGGGCGCCGTCGAACGGACGGAGGGCCGGCCCTGTGGGGGGTGCCTGGTCCACCGAAGGCCACCGAGACGGACGCCCCCAGCCGGTACGGCCCCGGAGAAGTATGCGGCTCCTCCGGGGCCCGACCGGATTCTTCCCCCGATCGCGGAGGGAATGCCCCACCGGCAGCAGCCTCCGGGATGAAATCCCCCGCCCCCGGCGTTGCACCCTTCCGTCAGTGACCGACCGGAGGGGAGCGCGAGCGTGGGGGAGAAGGTGACCGGAGCCGCCGGGCGGACCGGAAGCGGAGACGGGCCGGAGGGCCGCCGCGGATGGGCCCGCAGGCTGAGCGCGTACTGCTGGCACTACCGGCGGAACGTGCTGCTGGCCCTCGGCGCCTCGCTGGCCGGCATGGGTCTGATGGCCCTCGTGCCGCTCCTCGTCAAGGTGGTCGTCGACGACGTCGTGGTCGGCGACCAGGGCGGCCTGGAGATCTGGGTCGGCCTGCTGATCGCCGTCGCCGTCGCCGTCTACGGCCTCACCTACGTCCGCCGCTTCTACGGCGGACGCCTCGCGCTCGACGTCCAGCACGACCTGCGCACCGACATGTACGAGGCGATCGTCCGCCTCGACGGCCACCGGCAGGACGAACTCAGCACCGGCCAGGTCGTCGGACGCGGCACCAGCGACCTCCAGCTCGTGCAGAGCCTGCTGTTCATGCTCCCCATGATGATCGGCAACGTTCTCCTCTTCCTGGTCGCGCTGGTCGTCATGCTGGTGCTCTCCCCGCTGCTGACCCTCGTCTCGCTGGCCGTCGCGCCGCTGCTGTGGATCATCGCCAACCGGAGCCGCACCCGACTGTTTCCGGCCACCTGGTACGCCCAGCAGCAGGCCGGTTCGGTGGCCTCGGTCGTGGACGGCGCGGTCACCGGCGTGCGCGTGGTGAAGGGCTTCGGCCAGGAGGAGCAGGAGACGGGGAAGCTGCGCCGCATCAGCCGCACGCTCTTCGCCGCCCGGCTGCGCACCGTCAAGCTCAACGCCCGCTACACCCCCGCCCTCCAGGCGGTGCCCTCGCTCGGCCAGGTCGCCATGCTGGCGCTCGGCGGCTGGCTCGCCACCGAGGGGCGCATCACCCTCGGCACGTTCGTCGCCTTCTCCACCTACCTCGCCCAGCTCGTCGGACCGGTACGGATGCTGGCGATGGTGCTCACCGTCGGCCAGCAGGCGCGGGCCGGCGTCGAGCGCGTCTTCGACCTCATCGACACCGAGCCCAAGCTGACCGAACGCCCGGGCGCGCACGAACTGCCCGCCGACGCGGACGCCTCCGTCGAGTTCGACGACGTCACCTTCGGCTACGGCGACGGCCCACCGGTGCTGGACGGGCTCAGCCTGCGCATCGAGCCGGGCGAGACGGTCGCCGTCGTGGGCACCAGCGGATCCGGGAAGTCGACCGTCTCGCTGCTGCTGCCCCGCTACTACGACGTCACCGGCGGCGCCGTCCGGGTCGGCGGCCACGATGTGCGCGACCTCTCCACGGGCTCGCTGCGCGCCGCGATCGGCCTCGTCCCGGAGAACAGCTTCCTCTTCTCCGAGTCGCTGCGGGACAACATCGCCTACGGCGCCCCGGACGCCACCGACGAGCAGGTCCGCGCCGCCGCCCGCGCGGCCCAGGCCGACGGCTTCATCTCCGAGATGCCCGACGGCTACGACACCATGGTCGGCGAGCAGGGCCTGACCCTCTCCGGCGGCCAGCGGCAGCGCGTCGCGCTCGCCCGCGCCATCCTCACCGACCCCCGGCTCCTCGTCCTGGACGACGCCACCTCCGCCGTGGACGCCCGCGTCGAGCACGAGATCCACGAGGCGCTGCGCGGCGTGATGGCCGGCCGGACGACGCTGCTCATCGCGCACCGCCTCTCCACCCTCGCGCTGGCCGACCGCATCGCCGTCCTGGACGGCGGTCGCCTGGTCGACGTCGGCACCCACGACGAACTGACCGGCCGCTGCTCCCTGTACCGCCGCCTGCTCACCGACCCCGACGAACTCGCCGACGTCGAACGCGACCCGGCCGGACTCGCCGGCCACGACGCGCACCGCCGGGTCGACGGGGTGACCCCGGAGCTGTGGGTGCGCCCGGAGGAGGACGAGGACGCCGCCGCCACCGGCTCCGACGGCGGCCACACGGCGACCGCCCACGCCCAGGCCGGACGCCCGGGAAGCTTCGCCGCCGAACTCGCCGGCATGCCCGGCAGCCCCGAACTCCTCGCCCGCGTCGCCGCGCTGCCGCCCGCCGACGACGAACCGGAGGTCGACGAACGGCACGCCACACGCCCCGAGCCCTCCTACGGCCTGCGCCGGCTGCTGCACGGCTTCGGCCGCCCGCTCTCCGTCGCGTTCGCCTTCGTCGCCCTCGACGCGCTCGCCGCGCTGATGCTGCCCGTCCTGATCCGGCACGGCATCGACGAGGGCGTCTCCCAGCGCGCCCTCGACGCCGTGTGGTGGGCGTCCGTGCTCGCACTGCTCGTCGTCGTCGGGCAGTGGGGCGCCCAGTTCGCCGCCATGCGCTTCACCGGCCGCACCGGCGAGCGCGTGCTGTACGCGCTGCGTGTGAAGATCTTCGCCCAGCTTCAGCGACTCGGCCTCGACTACTACGAGCGGCACCTGACCGGCGCCGTCATGACCCGCATGACCACGGATGTCGACGCGCTGTCTACGTTCCTGCAGACCGGGCTGGTCACCGCACTCGTCGCGCTGCTCACCTTCTTCGGCATCCTCGTGGCCCTGCTGGTCATCGACCTGCAACTCGCGCTGGTCGTGTTCGCCGCGCTGCCGCTGCTGATCGTCGGCACCGTCTTCTTCCGCCGGCAGAGCGTGAAGGCGTACGAACTCGCCCGTGAGCGGGTCAGCGTGGTCAACGCCGACCTCCAGGAGAGCGTCGCCGGGCTGCGCATGGTGCAGGCGTTCCGCCGGGAGGACGGTGGCGCCGAGCGGTTCGCCGCCCGCAGCGGCGCCTACCGGCGGGCCCGCATCCGCGGCCAGTGGCTGATCTCCGTCTACTTCCCCTTCGTGCAGCTGCTCGCCGCCCTCGCGACCGCCGCGGTGCTGGTGGTCGGCGCCGGCCGCGTCGACGACGGCACGCTCACGGCCGGCGCCCTGGTCGCCTACCTGCTGTACATCGAGCTGTTCTTCGCCCCCGTGCAGCAGCTCTCACAGGTCTTCGACGGCTACCAGCAGGCAGTCGTCGCGCTGGGCCGCATCCAGCAGCTCCTCGGCGAGCAGACCACCACGCCGCCCGCCGCGACGCCGCGCGAGGTCCGTGAGCTGCGCGGCGAAGTCGCTTTCGAGGACGTCCACTTCCACTACGCCACCGCCGACGGGACGGGTTCCGACCCGCACGAGGCGGCGCTGGCGGGCATCGACCTCACGGTGGAGGCGGGCACCACCGTGGCCTTCGTGGGCGAGACCGGCGCCGGCAAGTCCACCCTGGTCAAGCTCGTCGCCCGGTTCTACGACCCGACCCGCGGCACGGTACGGGTGGACGGCGCAGACCTGCGCGAACTCGACCTCACGACCTACCGGCACCGCCTCGGCGTCGTGCCCCAGGAGCCGTACCTGTTCCCCGGCACCGTCCGGGAGGCCATCGCCTACGGCCGCCCCGACGCCACCGACGCCGACGTCGAGTCGGCGGCACGTGCGGTCGGCGCACACGACATGGTCGCCTCCCTGCCCGGCGGCTACCTGCACCCGGTCTCCGAACGCGGGCGCAACCTCTCCGCAGGTCAGCGGCAGCTCATCGCCCTGGCCCGGGCACAGCTCGTCGACCCGGACGTGCTGCTGCTCGACGAGGCGACCGCCGCGCTCGACCTGGCCACCGAGTCGCTGGTGAACCGCGCCACGGACCGGCTCGCCCGCCGCCGCACGACGCTCGTGGTGGCGCACCGGCTCTCCACCGCGGCACGCGCGGACCGGGTGGTCGTGCTCGACCACGGCCGCATCGCGGAGTCCGGCACGCACGAAGAACTCCTGGCCCGCGACGGCCGCTACGCCGAGCTGTGGCGGGTCTACGCGGGGGAGGCCGCGCCCACACCCACCGCGTGAGCGCCGGGGGCGGTCAACGCCCCCGGTTGCGGGGATGGTTGCGGGCGGTGCGCTCGTTGCCGTGCTTGTAGGCGCCGGTCCAGCGGGCCATCACCAGCTGCCCGTCCCCGGCCGCCACCTCGGCGAGGAACCGCGCGGCGCGGCCCCCGCGGAGGGTGGCGGCCTCCCGGCCGTGGTGGGTGACGACGACGGTTCCGTCGCCGTGCTGCGCGTAGGCGAACCCGTGAGGTCTCGGCATGCCGCGACAGTACGTCACCCTGCGCAGCGCGCCACCAGATATTCGTCGACCGTCTGCACCCGACCTCCGGGCAGGCTCTCGCTCTCGCGACGCCAACGGATCGCGGAGATCTCCTCGTTGGGGGTGAACGGCTGCCGGACGGTCACGCTCCCGGTGAACACCGCGCCGTAGAGCACGGACCGGTCCGGCAACTTCGTGCGGGCGAATCCGGCGAAGCGCAGGTCCTCCGGCGCGACGTGCTGGCCCGCCTCCTCCCGCAGCTCCCGCACCGCCGCCTCGCGCGGCGTCTCGCCCGGCTCGATGCCGCCGCCCGGGATCTCCCAGCAGCCGCGGTGCCGTTCCAGCACCATCAGCACCCGGTCCTCGTGCCGGAGCACGACCAGCGCGTAGCCCACCGCGGCGTCGGGAAACCCGGTGTCCTCGGGCTCGGGGTGGAAGGACAGCAGCTCCAAGCCCAGCGGACCGGTCACAAGGGGCGTCCTCGCCTCGGCGTCGCTCATGCCCCGACCCTATGCCGCGCGCTCCGGACCGCGCGGGCGTGCGACGATTCCGCAACAAGCCCGTCGTCCCGCTGGAGCGCGGGGTGGTACGCGGGTGAGGCTCGGACGATGACGCGTCCCGCCCGCCCGTCCGGGCCCCAACCGCCCGTGGTGTGGCTCCTCCTCGCCGTTCCCGTCCTCCTCGCGGGCCTGACCGGATGTTCCGCGGACGAGCTGCCGGCCGAGCCCGCCGAGAGTCGCCGTCCGGCCGCCGGAACGGGCTCCGAGGACCCGGACGACCTCAACGGCGACGGGCACCGCGACCTGCTCGTGCCCGTCTACGTCGGCGGCCAGGGGGACGACGACCCCACCGGCCGGAGGATCGGGGTGGTGTACGGCTCCGCCGACGGGCCGGACCCGGTGACCCGCACCGTCCACGACGGCATCGAACTGGGGCTGCCCGCGGTCGCCGGGGAGAGCATCGCTCCCTCCCAGGTCCTCACCGCCGACCTGGACGACGACGGCTTTCCGGAGTTCGTCACGGAGGTCTCCGAGCAGCGCGGCACGGCAGGGGAACCGGGCGCCTTCCGGCGGGTCGTCCCCTACGTCACCTGGGGCGGTCCCCGCGGTCCCGGGGCGGAGGAGGGCGGGGCCACTCCGGTGCGGCTGCCGCGGAGCGTGGCCGAGGAGGGCCTGCGGTCCCTGGTCCGCGGGGACTTCGACGGCGACGGGCGCCACGACCTCGCCGCCTTCGCCGCCGACGAGTCCTCGCTGGTGGTGCTGTACGGGCCGTTCGCCCGGTCCGGCGAGCCCGCCCGGAAGGACACCGACCTGCCGTGGTCGGAGGGGTATCTCGTGGCGGACGAACCCGGCACGTCCGGCGCGCCGCGTGCGACCTCCCTGCTCGTCCGGGGCATGAGCGACGGCGAGCAGGCCGGGAACACCCTCCACCGGGCGCGGCGCGGCACCGGGCTCTCCCGCGACGGCGAGGAACTGCGGCCGGGCAACGCCCATGCCTTCGGGGACTTCGACGGCGACGGGCTGCGGGACGTGGCGGTCGGCGACAGCGGCAGCCGCAACGACGAACCGGGCTACCGGACGGAGGCGCCGGAAGTGGCCGGGTCGCTGGCGGTGTATCCGGGCAGTGGGGAGGCACCGGTGACGCACACGCTGCCAGAGGTGCCGGAGGGACGCGCGACGGACTACGGTCCGGGCGCGTTCTTCGCCGCGGACCCGGACGGCGACGGCCGCGACGGCATCCTGGTCGCCACCTACCGGGGCGCCACGCTGATCGACGGTGACCGGCGCGTCGAGGTCGCGCGTGACCCGGCACCTGCGACGGACGAGGGCGGAGAGCGCACGCCGGAGGAGTACCTGCACGCGCGTCCCGCCGGAGCCGCCGACTTCGACGCCGACGGGGACGACGAACTGGTCCTCCACTGGGGTCCGGGCCTGTCGTTCGGCCTGTACGGCGAGTACCCGACCCACTGGTGGATCACCGAGGGCACCGGCTCCGACGACGTGACCTCCTTCGCCACGACCTCCTTCGCCGCGGACGGCGCCGCGCGCGGCGCCGCGGACGGAACCCGTTCCGGGGCCCTCCGGTAGCCGGTCGGCTGGAATCCCCGAACGACTCTGGCGGGCCGCGCGGTGCGGGGATAGGTTCGCGGGCGACCTTTGCGACCCAGGGGAGGGCGTATGCACAAGGCGCTGAGGTGGCTGCTGTCGCTGGTGGTGCTCATAGGCACCGTCGGGATCGGCACCGCTTCCGCGTCGGCCGAACCGGCCGAGAACGCGGACATCAAGCAGAGACTCCTGGCCATACCCGGGATGAGTCTCATCGAGGAGAAGCCGGTCGACGGCTACCGCTTCTTCCTCCTGAACTACGAACAGCCCGTCGACCACCGGAACCCGGAGGCCGGCACGTTCCAGCAGCGGATCTCGATCCTGCACAAGCACGTCGACCGGCCCACGGTCTTCTTCACCTCCGGCTACAACCTGAGCACCCAGCCGCGCCGCAGCGAACCGACGCAGATCGTGGACGGCAACCAGGTGTCCATGGAGTACCGGTTCTTCACGCCCTCGCGGCCGGAGCCCGCCGACTGGAGCAAGCTGACCATCTGGCAGGCCGCCAGCGACCAGCACCGCATCCACGACGCGCTCGAGGACGTCTACGACCGGAACTGGGTGGCCACCGGCGGCAGCAAGGGCGGCATGACGGCCACCTACTACCGCCGCTTCTACCCGTACGACATGGACGGCACCATCGCCTACGTGGCGCCGAACAACGTCGACGACCGCGACGACCGGGCCTACGACGAGTTCTTCGCCACCGTGGGCACCGAGGAATGCCGGACCGCGCTCAACGCGGTGCAGCGCGAGGCGTTCGTGCGCCGCGACGAGATGGTCGAGCGCTACCGGCAGCAGGCGGAGGCGGAAGGCTGGACCTTCGACCTGATCGGCGACGTCGACCGGGCCTACGAGGTCGTCGTGCTGGACCTGGTGTACGCCTTCTGGCAGTACCAGCCGGAGTCCGAGTGCGCGGACGTGCCCGCTGCCGACGCTTCGACGGACGAGATCTGGAACTTCGTCGACGCCGTCTCCGGCTTCTCCTTCTACACCGACCAGGGCCTGACGCCGTACGTGCCGTACTACTACCAGGCGGGCACCCAGATGGGTAACCCGGACATGGAGAACGCACACCTCGACGGGCTGCTGCGCTACCCGGGCATCAACGCGCCGCGCAGCTTCGTGCCCGAGGACATCCCGATGGAGTTCGAGCGGCGCGCCATGCGGGACATCGACCGCTGGGTGCGCAAGCACTCCTCCGAGATGCTCTTCGTCAACGGCGAGAACGACCCGTGGGGCGCCGAGCCCTTCCGCGTCGGCAAGAAGGCCGACGACTCCTATGTCTTCACCGCGCCGGGCGCCAACCACGGTGCCGACATCGCGAGCCTGAAGGACGGGGAGCGGCGGATCGCCACCGAGGCCCTGCTCGACTGGGCGGACGTGGAGAACGAGCAGCCGGAGGCCGACACCGCCACCAAGCGGCTGACCGAGCCGGACCGGAAGCTGGACAAGCAGGTCGAGCGGCAGCGGACCTTCCGCCCGTGACCTGACCACGGACGGCGTGGGTGGCGGCAGCGCCCCCACGCCGTCCGTTCACAGCTCCAGGCGCCAGTCCTGCCCCACCAGGTCCGCCCCGTAACTGCGGTGCGGCTTCTCTCCCGTCAGGGTGAAGCCGGCCCTCTGGTAGATGCGCCGGGCCGCGTCCAGGACGGAGTTGGTCCACAGCACCATCTCCCGGTACCCCTGCTCACGGGCGAAACCGACGCACTCGCGCACCAGGCGGTCGCCCAGCCCGTGGCCCCGGGCGTCGGGCTCGACGAGCAGCAGCCGGAGCCGGGCGGCGCCCGGTATGCCGGTGTCCCTTACGCACATCACCGAACCCGCGCGCTCCCCGTCGAGTTCGGCTATCCACACCCGCTCCCGCTCCGCGTCGTGCCCGGCCGCGAACTCGCCCACGATGCGGGCCACCAGCGCCTCGAAGCCCGCGTCCCAGCCGTACTCGCGGGCGTACAGCTCGCCGTGGCGCTGGACGATCCAGCCCAGGTCGCCGGGCTCCGGCCCGCGCAGCCGCACGCGCGACGAGGGCCGCACGGACCGCTCCTCGCCCAGCACGGTGCGGATGGTGCCCATCGCCTCGGCCAGCCGGTCGCGGTCGTCCGAGGAGACCCGGTCGAGCAGGGCCCCCACCGATTCCAGGGAGCGTTCCTCCAGCAGTGTCGCCGCCTCGCGTCCGCCCTCGGTGAGGGTGATCCGCTGCCGCCGTGCGTCCTCGGCGGAGGGCTCCCGGGTGAGCAGCCCGTCCTTCTCGAACTTCATCAGCAGCCGGCTCAGGTGGCCGGCGTCCAGGTGCAGCGAGGTGCGCAGGTCGGCGGCGTCCAGCCGGCTGCCGTGCGCCAGTTCGTAAAGGATGCGGGCCTCGGTGAGCGTGTACGGCGTGTAGAGGTGACGGCTGTAGTCGAGGGCGCCGATCAGGTTGGTGTAGAAGCGGTTGAACGCGCGGACTTCCTGGACGGTCATGAGAGGCCCCCTGGGGAACGACGCCGGCCCCGGGGCGTGCAGCCACCGGGCGGGGCCCGGACTCGCAGCCCGGACCCGGGGCCCGGGGCCCGGACTCGCAGCCCGGACCCGGACCCGGACCCGGACCCGGGGCCCGGAGCCCCGAGAAACTTGACTGAGTCAAGGATAGGCACCTCCGGGCGGCCGGCGGAAGACCCCGCCCGGCATCTCACCCCTGAGGGTGACGCTCGGTCGTCTCCGGCCGTTCACCGCCGCCGTACCGGTGCGGATGTCGGTGGCGGGGGCTACGGTCTGTCACATGTCGTTCCAGCCCGCCGTGCTCGAGGGCGTCCTCGAGCGCATCACCTACGCCAACGAGGACAACGGGTACACCGTCGCCCGGGTGGACACCGGCCGGGGCGGTGAGTTGCTCACCGTCGTCGGCTCGCTGCTGGGCGCGCAGGTGGGCGAGTCGCTCCGGATGGAGGGGCGCTGGGGCTCGCACCCCCAGTACGGGCGGCAGTTCACGGTGGAGAACTACACGACGGTGCTCCCCGCCACGGTGCAGGGCATCCGCCGCTACCTGGGATCGGGGCTGATCAAGGGCATCGGACCGCGTATCGCCGAACGGATCGTGGACCACTTCGGCCTGGACACCCTGGACGTCGTCGAGCAGGAGCCGCAGCGGCTGATCGAGGTGCCGGGCCTGGGGCCCAAGCGGACGAAGAAGATCGCCGCCGCCTGGGAGGAGCAGAAGGCCATCAAGGAGGTGATGGTCTTCCTCCAGGGGGTCGGCGTCTCGACCTCGCTCGCCGTCCGCATCTACAAGAAGTACGGCGACGCCTCCATCTCCGTGGTGAAGAACCAGCCCTACCGGCTGGCCGCCGACGTCTGGGGGATCGGCTTCCTCACCGCGGACCGGCTGGCGCAGGCGCTGGGCATCCCGCACGACAGCCCGGAGCGGGTCAAGGCCGGCCTGCAGCACGCCCTCTCCCAGTCCACCGACCAGGGCCACTGCTTCCTCCCCGAGGAGCAGCTGATCTCCGACGCGGTCAAGCTCCTCCAGGTCGACACCGGGCTCGTCATCGAGTGCCTCACGGAGCTGGCGCAGGACGAGGAGGGCGTGGTGCGGGAGCAGGTGCCGGGGGAGGACGGGGAGCCGGTGACCGCGGTCTACCTGGTGCCCTTCCACCGGGCCGAGATCTCCCTCGCCGCGCAGCTGATGCGGCTGCTGCGGACCGACGAGGACCGGCTGCCCGCCTTCGGCGACGTCGACTGGGAGGCGGCGCTGAGCTGGCTCGGCCGTCGCACCGGCACCGACCTCGCCCCGGAGCAGTCGCAGGCCGTCCGGCTCGCGCTGACGCGGAAGGTGGCCGTGCTCACCGGCGGCCCGGGCTGCGGAAAGTCCTTCACCGTGCGCTCCGTGGTGGAGCTGGCGCGCGCGAAGAAGGCGCGTGTGGTGCTGGCCGCGCCCACCGGCCGGGCCGCGAAGCGGTTGTCCGAGCTGACCGGTGCCGAGGCGTCCACCGTGCACCGGCTGCTCGAGCTCAAGCCCGGTGGCGACGCCGCCTACGACCGGGACCGTCCCCTGGAAGCGGACCTGGTGGTGGTCGACGAGGCGTCGATGCTCGACCTGCTGGTGGCGAACAAGCTGATCAAAGCCGTGCCCCCGGGCGCCCACCTGCTGCTGGTCGGCGACGTCGACCAACTGCCCTCCGTCGGCGCGGGGGAGGTGCTGCGGGACCTGCTCGCCGAGGGCGGCCCGGTCCCGGCCGTACGGCTCACGCGGATCTTCCGGCAGGCGCAGCAGTCCGGCGTCGTCACCAACGCGCACCGCATCAACTCCGGTGTGCCCCCGGTGACCCACGGCCTGCCGGACTTCTTCCACTTCGTCGAGGACGACACCGAGGAGACGGGCCGGCTCACCGTCGACGTCGTCTCCCGGCGCATCCCGGCGAAGTTCGGGCTCGACCCGCGACGGGACGTACAGGTGCTCACCCCCATGCACCGGGGCCCGGCCGGCGCCGGCACGCTCAACGGGCTGCTCCAGCAGGCCGTCACGCCCGCCCGGCCGGACCTGCCGGAGAAGCGGTTCGGCGGCCGCGTCTTCCGGGTCGGCGACAAGGTCACGCAGATCCGCAACAACTACGACAAGGGGGCGAACGGCGTCTTCAACGGCACGGTCGGCGTCGTCACCGCGCTCGACGCCGAGGAGCAGCGCCTCACGGTGCGCACCGACGAGGACGAGGAGGTGGGGTACGACTTCGACGAACTGGACGAACTGGCCCACGCCTACGCCGTCACCATCCACCGCTCGCAGGGCAGCGAGTATCCGGCGGTGGTGATCCCCGTCACCACCAGTGCCTGGATGATGCTCCAGCGGAACCTCCTCTACACGGCGGTCACGCGGGCCAGGCGACTGGTCGTTCTGGTGGGTGCACGCAGGGCGATCGCCCAGGCGGTGCGCACGGTGTCGGCCGGCCGCCGGTGCACGGCGCTGGACCACCGGCTGAGCGGGGCGGTGCCCGCTCCCCGGCCCGGCGGGGGAGGTGCCCGTGTCGGCGGGGGTGACCAGCGCCCCCGGGAGGGTGCAGGATGGTCCTGACGGCGGCACTCCGTGCCACCGTGGGGCCCGTTCGCCGACCCCGAGTGCACCGCACGGCACCGGATGGGGGACAGTGGAGAGAGTCAGGGCACCTCGAAGAAGAGGCACGACGTCGGTGAGGGAAGACGTGAGCGACAACCGCGATGACAACGCCGTAGTACTGCGGTACGGGGACGGCGAGTACAGCTACCCGCTGGTGGACAGCACGGTCGGCGACCGTGGCGTCGACATCGGCAAGCTGCGCGCTCAGACCGGTCTGGTGACCCTGGACTCCGGTTACGGCAACACGGCGGCCTACAAGTCCGCCATCACCTACCTCGACGGTGAGCAGGGCATCCTGCGCTACCGCGGCTACCCGATCGAGCAGCTCGCGGAGCGCGGCTCCTTCATCGAGACCGCCTACCTGCTCATCAACGGCGAGCTGCCCACCGTCGACCAGCTGGCGAACTTCAAGAACGAGATCACCCAGCACACCCTGCTGCACGAGGACGTCAAGCGCTTCTACGACGGCTTCCCGCGCGACGCCCACCCGATGGCCATGCTGTCCTCGGTGGTCAGCGCGCTGTCGACGTTCTACCAGGACAGCCACAACCCGTTCGACGAGGAGCAGCGGCACCTCTCGACGATCCGGCTGCTCGCCAAGCTCCCGACCATCGCGGCCTACGCCTTCAAGAAGGCGATCGGCCACCCGGTCGTCTACCCGAGCAACGACCTCGGCTACGTCGAGAACTTCCTGCGGATGACGTTCTCCGTCCCCGCCGCGGAGTACGAGCTGGACCCGGTCGTGGTCAGCGCCCTGGACAAGCTGCTCATCCTGCACGCGGACCACGAGCAGAACTGCTCCACCTCCACGGTCCGCCTGGTCGGCTCCTCGCAGGCGAACATGTTCGCCTCCATCTCGGCCGGCATCAACGCCCTGTGGGGTCCGCTGCACGGCGGCGCCAACCAGAGCGTGCTGGAGATGCTGGAGCGCATCCAGCGCGAGGGCGGCGACGTCGACTCCTTCATCCGCCGCGTGAAGGACAAGGAGGACGGCGTCAAGCTGATGGGCTTCGGCCACCGGGTCTACAAGAACTTCGACCCGCGCGCGAAGATCATCAAGGCGGCCGCGCACGACGTGCTGTCCGCGCTGGGCAAGAGCGACGAGCTGCTGGACATCGCGCTCAAGCTGGAGGAGCACGCGCTCGCGGACGACTACTTCGTCGAGCGCAAGCTCTACCCGAACGTGGACTTCTACACCGGCCTGATCTACCGCGCGATGGGCTTCCCGACCAGCATGTTCACCGTGCTGTTCGCCATCGGCCGGCTGCCCGGCTGGATCGCCCAGTGGCACGAGATGATCAAGGAGCCGGGCTCCCGCATCGGTCGTCCGCGGCAGATCTACACGGGTGTGGTCGAGCGCGAGTACGTCCCCGTCGAGTCCCGCTGACGCGTCCCGCGCCCCGCCCCCCCCCGCACCGCCCTTCGAGGCCCCGGTCCCCGGACCGGGGCCTCGGCTCGTTCTGTTCGCACGCGGTGTGCGGGTCTGGCGCCGGTGGTGAAGAGGGTGCAAAAATGTGACGCAGGTCACAGCAAGAGGAGTCCAACCCTTTTCGGGGGTCGTGGGTCTAAGGGGTGTGAGTCGACACCCGGCGGAGTCGGCCCACGGTGCAACCGGACCGAAAGAGCTTTGAGCGGCCCTCCCGGAGCGGATGCACCCGAAGACACCCGGCCAGGATCCCGTGGGGGGAATCCATGACCGGGACATGGAAACGCCCCGCCGGTGGGCCCGTGGGGGGACCTGCCGGCCGGGGCGTTTTCCGTTGCGTTCCGTTGCGTGTCGCCACGCGCCGCGCCACCCGTGGGGACGGCGTCTCAGGTGCGCCCGACCAGTTCGTAGCCGGCCTCGTCCACCGCGACGCCGATCGCCGTGTCGTCCGGCTCGGCGGCGGAGGTCACCGTCACCAGGCTGCTCTTCGCGTCGGCCTGTACGGCGGTCACGCCGGCGACGCCGCCGACCTCCTCGGCGACGGCCTTCTCGCAGTGGCCGCAGCTCATGCCGGTGACCTTGTAGGTGGTCGTGACGGTGCTCATCGCAGTGCTCCTCGCCCTCGGGCCGGTACGTCTCCGGTCCTCGCTCATCCGTGTGATACCCCCCAAGGGTATCGCACCGCAGGGGCTCCTCCCGGGATGAGCACCGCAGGGGTTCCTCCCGGGATGCGGGGCGCGAGGGGACTCCCCCGCTCGCCCCGCCGGTCGCGCCACCCGGTGCCCCTCAGCGCCGTCCCCCGCGGTTTCCCGGGCGCCGGGCCACCCACTCCCGCACGGTGTCCGCGCACCAGAAGGGCCTGCCGCCCTCCACCAGGTCCGGTGGCGGCAGCAGGCCGTGCTTGCGGTACGAGCGCACGGTGTCCGGCTGGACGCCGATGTGCGCGGCGATCTCCTTGTAGGACCAGAGCCGACGGTCGGTCAATGTCCCTGCACCTCCCACGGGGCGGCGGTATGTCCCGGGCCACCCTGTGACCGGAGGGCGACCGCCGGCCGCCGCCGCGGGGCCCTGTAGCCGCCCCGTGACGCGGAACGCGCGAAACGGTGACCCCGGTGACCCCCGGGGAACCGGCCGAACGGCCGTCCGCACGGCGGGCCGTGCGGCGGTGTCCGGCCGGGTGCTGCCCCGCGACTCCACACGTACGGGCGGGAGTCAGGCCCCGCAGCCCCGCAGGTACCGCCGGGTGCGCACGGCGATCGGCATCGGCTGCTCCGGCGGGCACGGGTACATGTCCTGCTCCACGATCGCGAACATGTCGACGCCCAGCTTCTGCGCCGCCGCCAGCACCGGCTCCAGCGCCGGCACGCCGCGCGGCGGCTCGCACATCACGCCCTGCCGCACCGCCGGCCCGAACGGCGTCCCGTGGGCCCGGACGTCCGCCAGCACCTCCGGGTCGACCTGCTTCAGGTGCAGGTAGCCGATGCGTTCGCCGTAGGTCTCGATGAGCTTGACGCTGTCTCCGCCGCAGTACGCGTAGTGGCCCGTGTCCAGGCAGAGTCCGACCAGGTCCGGGTCGGTGGCGTCGAGAAACCTCCCGACGTGCTCCTCGGTGTCGATGTGCGTGTCCGCGTGCGGGTGCACCACGATGTCCAGGCCGTACCCGTCCCTCAGTTCGCGGCCGAGGCGTTCCATGCCGGAGGCCAGATGCCGCCACTGCCCGGCGGTGAGCTCCGGCGGTTCGATCTCCCGCGCGGTCCGGTCGTCCCGCCAGAACGACGGGATCACCACCACGTGCTCCGCACCCATGGCGCGGGTCAGCTCCGCGACGCGCCGCACGTGCGCCCAGGTCTCCTCCCACACGGCGGGCCCCCGGTGCAGGGCGGTGAAGACGGTGCCGGCCGAGACGCGCAGCCCCCGCCTGCCCACCTCGTCCGCCAGCCGGGCCGGATCGACCGGCAGATAGCCGTACGGACCCAGCTCGATCCACTCGTAGCCCGACGCGGCGACCTCGTCCAGGAAGCGCTGCCAGGGGACCTGCTGGGGATCGTCGGGGAACCAGACACCCCACGAGTCGGGCGCGGAGCCGACGCGCAGGCGGTCGAGGGTGACGGTCATGGAGAGAACTCCTCACGTCGCTGTCGCCTCAAACTACCCATGCCACCACCGCCCAGGTCCACAATGGGACACCGAGCCGTGTGCGATCCCCCGTCCGCCGCCACAGGAGGGCCGATGCCGACAACCGCCCCGCCCGCCGACAGCTTCGACGTCGTGACCATGGGACGCATCGGCGTGGACGTCTATCCGTTGCAGGCGGGCGTGTCCCTGAGCGACGTCGAGACGTTCGGCAAGTTCCTCGGCGGCTCCCCGACGAACGTGGCCGTCGCCGCAGCCCGGCTCGGCCGCCGCACCGCCGTGGTGACCCGCACCGGGCAGGACCCGTTCGGCGACTACTGCCACCGCGCACTGACCGACTTCGGCGTCGACGACCGCTGGGTCACGCCCGTTCCCGGCCTGGCCACGCCCGTGACCTTCTGCGAGATCTTCCCGCCCGACCACTTCCCGCTGTACTTCTACCGGCAGTCCGCCCCCGACCTCCGGATCGCCGCCGGCGAACTCGACCTGGCGGCCGTCCGGGCCGCCCGCGTCTTCTGGGCCACCGGCACCGGGCTGTGCGAGGAACCGAGCCGCGAGGCCACCCTGGCCGCCCTGGCGGCCCGCAGCGGCGGAGCGGACCCCCGCAGCGGCGGAGCGGACCCCCGCGGCGGCGGAGCGGACCCCCGCAGCGGCGGAGCGGACCGCGCCCCCGGGACCGTCGCCACCGTCCTCGACCTGGACTGGCGTCCCATGTTCTGGCCGGACGGCCCGCAGGCCGCCCGCCCCGTCTACCGCGCCGCCCTCGCACACGCCACCGTGGCGGTCGGGAACCTCGACGAGTGCGAGGTCGCCACCGGCGTGCGCGACCCCGCCGCCTGCGCCGACGCCCTGCTGGACGGCGGCGCCGAGCTCGCCGTCGTCAAACTCGGAGGCGACGGCGTCCTCGCCGCCCACCGCGACGGCACCCGGGTGCAGGTCCCGCCGCACCCCGTGGAGGTGCTCAACGGCCTGGGCGCCGGCGACGCGTTCGGCGGCGCGCTGTGCCACGGACTGCTCGCCGGCTGGGACCTCGAGCACACCGTGCGCCGCGCCAACGCGGCCGGTGCTCTCGTCGCCTCCCGCCTCGCCTGCTCCACCGCCATGCCGACCGACGCCGAGCTGGACGACTTCCTCGGCGCACCCGACGGGAACCCGCCCGCGCGCACGCCGACCGGCTGACACCCCGACCCGGGTTCACCGTCTCCGCGCGCGGGAAGTCATCACCACGCCCCTCCCGGGGGAGGCTGAACGACATGACTTCGCACCACGGCCACCACCACCGCACCCCGGCCGACGCCGCGCCCGGCCCGTACCGGCTGGACATCACGCCCGCTGACGCCGGATGGCAGCACTCCGCGCTGCGCGTGCTGGAACTCCCGCCACGCGGCAGCCACCGCTTCGACACCGGAGACAGCGAGTGGATCGTGCTGCCGCTCTCCGGCGGCTGCGGAGTGAACGCCGACGGGGAGACGTTCCTCCTCGACGGCCGCGCGTCGCCGTTCACCGCCGTCACCGACTTCGCCTACGTACCCCGGGACGCCCACGTCCGCATCGACAGCTCCGCCGGCGGGCGCTTCGCCCTGGCCGGCGCCCGCTGCACGGAGCGGCTGCCCGCCCGCTACGGGCCCGCGTCCGGCGTCCCCGTCGAACTGCGCGGCGCCGGGAACTGCTCCCGGCAGGTCAACAACTTCGCCGCCGCCGACGTCTTCGAGGCGGACCGGCTGATCGCCGTCGAGGTCCTCACCCCCGGAGGCAACTGGTCCTCCTACCCGCCGCACAAGCACGACGAGCACCGGCCCGGAGAAGAGAGCGAGCTGGAGGAGATCTACTACTTCGAGATCGCCCCGCACGACGGCACCGAGGGCGTCGGCTACCAGCGCGTCACCCCTTCGGGGCGGGGAGCCGGCACCGACGTGCTGGCCGAGGTGCGCACCGGTGACGCGGTCCTCATCCCCGACGGCTGGCACGGACCGTCCATCGCCGCCCCCGGCCACGCGATGTACTACCTGAACGTGATGGCCGGCCCCGACACGGAACGCCGGTGGCTGATCCGCGACCACCCCGACCACGCCTGGATCCGGCGGAGCTGGCGCGACCAGGAGATCGACCCGCGGCTGCCGCTGACCACCGCCCGGGAGGAGACGCCCCGATGACCCTGACCCGACGGCTCACCGTCGCCCAGGCCCTGCTCCGCTTCCTCACCGCCCAGCACACCGAACGGGACGGCGCCCGGCAGCGCCTGGTCACCGCCTGCTGGGGCGTCTTCGGCCACGGCAACGTGGCCGGCGTCGGACAGGCGCTGCTGGAGAGCGGCGACGCCATGCCCTACCTCCAGGGCCGCAACGAACAGGCCATGGTGCACGCGGCCGTCGGCTACGCCCGGCAGAGCGACCGGCTGCGCACCCACGCGGTCACCACCTCCATCGGCCCCGGCGCCACCAACCTCGTCACCGGCGCCGCCCTGGCCACCGTCAACCGGCTGCCGGTACTGCTGCTGCCCGGCGACGTCTTCGCCGCCCGCCCCGCCGACCCCGTGCTCCAGCAGCTCCAGGTCCCCCACGCCGGCGACGTGTCCGTCAACGACGCGCTGCGGCCGGTCTCCCGCTACTTCGACCGGATCACCCGCCCCGAGGTGCTGATCCCCGCTGCGCTGGAGGCGATGCGGGTGCTCACCGACCCGGCGGAGACCGGCGCCGTCACCCTCGCCCTGCCGCAGGACGTGCAGGCCGAGGCGTACGACTGGCCGGAGGACTTCTTCGCGCCACGCGTCTGGCGGGTGCGCCGCCCGCTCCCCGACCCCGACGCCCTCGCCGAGGCGGCGGCCGTCCTCCGCGCGGCGGAACGCCCGCTGATCGTCGCCGGCGGCGGCGTCCGCCACAGCGGGGCCGAAGCGGCCCTCGCCGCCTTCGCCGAGGCCACCGGCATCCCCGTCGCCTCCACCCAGGCCGGGAAGGGTTCGCTGCGCCACGACCACCCCTGCGACCTCGGCGGGATCGGCCACACCGGCACCCCGAACGCCGACGACCGCGCCCGCGAGGCCGACGTGGTGCTCGGCGTCGGCACCCGCTGGACCGACTTCACCACCGCCTCGATGACGCTCTTCCGGCAGCCGGGAGTCCGCTTCGTCAACCTCAACATCGCGCCGTGCGACGGCGGCCGGATGAGCGGACTGCCCCTCGTCGCCGACGCCCGGGCCGGACTGGAGGCCCTGGCCGGGGCGCTCGACGGCCACCGGGTGCCGGCGCGGTACGAGACGGAGTACGAAGGGGCGAAGGCCCGTTGGGACCGCCTCGTGCAGACGGCGCTGGGAGCCGAGGACGGCGGGGTGCGGCCCACCCAGGTGCAGGTCCTCGGTGCGCTCGACTCCGTCGTCGGCGACGAGGACGTGGTGATCAACGCCGCGGGGTCGCTCCCCGGCGACCTCCACAAGCTGTGGCGCACCCGCTCCCGGCAGCAGTACCACGTGGAGTACGGGTACTCCTGCATGGGTTACGAGATCCCCGCCGCCCTCGGCGTCCGCCTCGCCGCTCCCGACCGCACGGTGTGGGCGCTGGTCGGCGACGGCACCTACCTGATGATGCCGACCGAACTGGTGACCGCCGTCCAGGAGAACCTGAACATCAACGTGGTGCTGGTGCAGAACCACGGTTACGCCTCCATCGGCGGTCTGTCCGAGGCCACCGGCGGCGAACGCCTCGGCACCGCCTACCGTTTCCGCGACGCCGACGGCCGTTTCACCGGCGACCCGCTGCCCGTGGACCTCGCCGCCAACGCCGCCTCGCTGGGCCTGGAGGTGCTGCGCGCCGGAACGGTCGACGAACTGCGGGCCGCGCTGCGCGCGGCGCGCGCGTCCAGCCGCCCCACCTGCGTGTACGTGGAGACGCGTGCCGCCGACGCGGACCAGCGCCCCCGGGTGCGGGAGGCGCTGGCGCCGCAGGCCTGGTGGGACGTGCCCGTCGCCGAGACGGCGAGCCGCCCGGCCGCGGTCGAGGCGCGCCGTGAGTACGACCGGCACGCCGCCCACCGCCGCCGGCACCTCTGACCTTCGCGGCCAGCCCGGGCCGTCCGCCGTGGTCCGGTGTACGGCCCCGGCGGGGGTGTCCGGCGGGGGTGTCCGGCGGGGTGTCCGGTGGGGGTGGGCGCACCCACGCATCCACCCCCGCCGGGCCGTCACGCGTCGCGCGAGCGCAGGGCCGCGTAGCCTCCCCCGAGGGCCGCGGCCGCCCACGCGAGGAGGACCACGAGCGCGGTCCCCCCGCCGTAGGGCTCGGACCGGTGCGTCATCAGCACCTCGCCCGCGACGCTCGGCATGTACGCCCCGACCCGCACCAGCCAGTCCGCGCCGACGACCTTGGTGAGCTCCGGCAGCGCCATCAGAACCATGATCAGCGTGGTGATCGTGCCGGCGCCGCTGCGGAGCAGGGCACCGGTGCCGACCGCCATGACGGCCAGCAGCGCGAGGTAGGTGCCGACGCCCAGCGCGGTGCCGGCCGCCTCACCACTCGTGTACGCGCCGAGGTCGCCCATGAAGCCGGCCGCCGCGAGCGTCGCAGGCAGGCTGAATAGGACGGCGCCGACGACCGCGACCACACCGCCGACCACCGCCGTCTTGGCCAGCAGCATGCGACCCCGGACCGGGACGCTCTGCAGAGTGCTGCGGATCGAGCCGCCGGTGTACTCGCCGGTGAGCGCCAGCGTCGCCAGCACCACGACGGTCAGCTGCGCGACCGTGATGCCCTGCGCGGCGACATGAGGGGCGGGCAGGGCGACGTCGAGACCCTTCTGCGCGCTCGCGTCCGCCGACAGGCCGAGCATCGCGCCGAACCCCACGGCCAGCACCACGCCGATGAGCAGGTTCCACCAGGTCGCCCGGACGCTCCACAGCTTCGTCCACTCGAACGCGAGGGCGCCCCGCAGCCCTCCGCCGGTGACCGTCCCCGCTCGGCCGACAACCGGCGGCCCCCCGCGCGTCGGTTCCGTCCTCGTCATCGCGTCCCCGCCTTTCCCCGCACCACGTCGTCGGCGCCGTCCGGCGCGGGAGCGGCGACGCCGTACTCCACGCTGCCGGCGGTGAGTTCCATGTACGCCTGCTCCAGGCTGGCCCTGCGCAGACTGAGTTCGTGCAGCGGCACCCCGCTGCGGAAGGCCAGCGCGCCCACCTCTTCGAGGCCCGCGCCCAGGACGATCAGCTCGTCAGGGGCCGCCTCGGGCCGCTCCTCGACGGTCAGCCCGGCCGCCCGCAGCTCCGCCCGCAGCAGGGCCGGTTCGGGCGTGCGGACGCGCAGCGCGTTCCGCGAACTGCCGGCGATCACCGTCTCCACGGGCTCGTCGACGAGGATCCTGCCGCGCCCGATGACCACCAGGTGGTCCGCGGTGTCCTGCATCTCGCTCATCAGGTGGCTGGAGACGAAGACCGTACGCCCCTCGGAGGCCAGCGAGCGGATCAGCTCCCGGACCCAGCGCACGCCGTCCGGATCCAGTCCGTTGACCGGCTCGTCGAACAGCAGCACCCGGGGGTCGCCCAGCAGTGCCGCGGCGATGCCCAGGCGCTGCCCCATGCCGAGTGAGAACGTGCCGATGCGCCTGCCGGCGACCTCCGCGAGCCCGACCGTCTCCAGGACCTCGCGCACCCGGCCGGCCGGGATGCCGTTGCTGCGGGCCATGCCGAGCAGATGCCCGCGGGCGGACCGGCCGGGGTGTCCGGCCCTGGCGTCCAGCAGCGCGCCGACCTCGCGCAGCGGGTGGGAGAGCTGTGCGTACGGTGTGCCGTCGATGAGCGCCCGGCCACCCGTGGGCGTGTCGAGGCCGGTGATCAGCCGCATCGTGGTCGACTTCCCGGCGCCGTTCGGGCCGAGGAATCCCGTGACCCTGCCGGGTCGGATCTGCAAGGAGAAGTCGGACACGGCGGTCTTCTCGCCGTACCTCTTGGTCAGTCGGTCCAGTGTGATCATGGCCTTTCGGCTCCTTCCCACGTCATGGCCGGAACCGTAGGAAGACCACCGCCCGCCGGACATCCGGCGATCGGCGGGTGACCGACCTGACTTTCGGCAGGTCTCCCGGCGGGGGCGCTCGTATAGCGTGCGGGAAATGGACCTGGGGAAAGGACACGCGGGGCGCCGCACGGACGCCGTCCTGCTCCTGCTGCCGGTGTCCTCGCTGCTGGACGCCGCCGACCTCGCGCAGCGGCCGGTGGCGTGGGCCGGTGCCGTGGCGACCGCCGCCGCGGCGGCGGCGACGGCGCGTGCCGCCCCGCCCGTGTCGCTGGGACTGGCCGCCTCGCTGGGCCTGTTCACCGTGTGGGCGCACTCCGGACTCTGGACCGTGGCGGCCTCCGCGGTGCTGTGCTTCCTGGCCGGCCACCGGGCGACCCGGCTGAGGGACGTCCAGGTGGCGTTCGCCGCGGTCGCGTCGGTGGCGCTCGCGGTGGGTGCCCTCCTCGGCGGCGGCGACTGGGTGAGCCTGCTGATGGTCGCGTTCGCAGCCGCGGTGCTGCCCTGGTGGGCGGGCGACTGGTGGCGGCAGCGGACCGCACTGGTGCATGCCGGGTGGGAGCTGGCCGACCGGCTGGAGCGGGAGCAGCGGTTCGTCGCCGAACGGGCCAGGCTGAAGGAGCGCGCCCAGATCGCCGACGACATGCACGACTCGCTGGGGCACGAGCTGAGCGTGATGGCACTGCTGGCCGGCGGGCTCGAGGTGGACCCGGACCTGCCCGAGCGTCACCGGGCCGCGGTGCGGTCGCTCCGCGAGCGCTCGGTGCTGGCCACCGAGCGGCTGCACCAGGTCGTCGGGCTGCTGCGGGAGGCGGCGGCCCCGCCGCTCGAACCCGCCGGGGAGACCCTCGACGACCTCGTGCGGCGCTTCGCGGACACCGTGCCGCTGCGCTTCGAGGAGCACGGCGACCGCGGCCTCCTCACGCCGCCCGCCGAACGGGCCGCCTACCGGGTGGTGCTGGAGGCGCTCACCAACGCCGTCAAGCACGCACCTGGTGCACCGGTCACCGTGGACGTCCGGCACGGCGCCGCCGAGAGCCTGGTCGCGGTCGTCAACGAGCCGCCGCCCGAGCCGTCCCCCGAGGCGGCGTCCACGGCTCCGCCTCGGGCCGTCGGCAGCGGTTCGGGCCTGATCGCCATGGACGAGCGGGTGCGCGTACTGGGCGGTTCGCTGCGCACCCGGCCGTGCCGCGGCGGATTCGAGGTGCGGGCACGGCTGCCGCACGACCCGTCGGCCGCTTCCCCGGCGGACGCCGGCGCGCCGGGGGCGCCCGGCGCGCACCCCCCGGCGCAGACCGCCGCCGACTCGGAGCTGCGGCGCGCCAGGACCGGGCTGCGGCGCCGCACGGCGCGCGCCGCGCTGGTTCCGGTACTGCTCGGCACGGCTCTCGTGGTCGTGCTGATGGGACTGCACGTGCTCACCTCGGTCACCACCTCCCTGGCGCCGGAGGACTACGCGCGCCTGCGGGTCGGGCAGCCGCGGGCCGAGCTGGCCGCGTCTCTTCCGGCCCGTACCATCGGCGAACCGCCGCCCCTGGTACGGGAGTCGCCCGTACCGGCAGGAGCGGACTGCGCGTACTACCGTGCCGGTGGCGGCGTGCTCGGGTCCTCCGGCACGGTCTACCGGCTGTGCTTCGACGGCGACGTGCTGGTGGCCAAGGACGCGTTCGACGACGGGGCCGCGCGGTGAGCGCCGGGCGTCCGGCGCCGGTGTCCTCCGCCGGGCGGGCCGGCGCGGGATCCCCGCGGACGGACGAGGGAGAGAGCATGGTGCGCGTGGTGATCGCCGACGACGAGGCGATGATCCGGGCGGGGGTTCGGTCGATCCTGACCGCCGACCCGAGGGTCGAGGTCGTCGCGGAGGCGGCCGACGGCCACGAAGCGGTGGAGGCGTGCCGTCGGCACCGCCCGGACATCGTGCTGATGGACATCCGGATGCCGAAGCTGGACGGGCTGGCGGCGGCAGCCGAACTGCGGGCCGCGAAGGTGGAGACGGCCGTGGTCGTGCTGACCACCTTCGGCGAGGACGCGTACATCTCCCGGGCACTGGACCAGGGGGCGGCGGGTTTCCTGCTCAAGGCGTCCGACCCGCGGGACCTGATCTCCGGCGTGCACGCCGTGGCGGCCGGCGGTGCCTGCCTCTCCCCGCTGGTCGCGCGGCGGCTGATCACCGAGATGCGCAGGACGTCCCCGCCCCGCGCGCAGGACTCCGCCGCGCGCACGGCCGCCCTGACGGCCCGTGAGCAGGAGGTGCTCGGTCTGCTGGGCGCCGGACTGTCGAACGCGGAGATCGCCCGGCGCCTGCATCTGGTGGAGGGCACGGTCAAGGGCTACGTGAGCACGATCCTCGCCCGGCTGGGCGTGCGCAATCGCGTGCAGGCGGCGATCGTCGCCCACGAGGCGAGTCTGGTGGACCCCGCGGAACCGGCCTGACCGGCGGTGCCCCGGCACGTTGCACGACGGTGCGTCAGGCCGCCGGAGGTGCGAACGCGATCCCGGCGTACGGGGGTTGCCCGCGGTCCGGGCGGGGGTGGGAGGATGCAGCGGCCCCCCGCCCGGCCCGTCGCGACAAGGTGACCGCCCATGACACCCGCCACCCCCTGCCAGACCTGCGGGAGAACCCTCAACGGAGCGCTGTGCTGCCCCGACTGCGGCACGCCGGTGGATCCGGACCGCTCCGCAGCGGGGCCCGGGCAGGGACCCGGCCCGCTGCCCCCCGAGGCGGACGCCCGCGACACGGCGCCGATACCCGTGGGCGTGACGCCCGTCGGCCCGGGACCGCTGCCGCCCGCGGCGCCCGCCGCACCGAGGGGCGCCGCCCGTCCCGCCGAGCCGCCCGCGGTACCGGACCGGCGTCGCCGGGGCGGGCCGTTGGCCAAGGGCGCGGCTGCGGCGGTCCTGGTCGCCGCGCTCGCATGCGGAGGCTTCCTGGTGTTCGCGCCCGCCGGTGAACAGGCCGGGGGCACGCCCGGGACCCGCCGCACCGAACAGCCCCGCACGGACCGCCCGAGCGACTCCGCCCCGACGCCCTCCGCCACGCCCAGCCCCCGGATCGCCGGCTCCGACCCCCGGCCCGCGCCCTCCACCAAGACGGCGGAACCGTCCCCGCCGCCCCCGTCGCCGACGCCGCCCGCCCCGACCCCGGTCGTACCGGAACCGGCCCCCACCACTCCCCGGCCCTCGTTCTCCTGGCCCTCCACCTGGCCCACCCCCTCCCAGTGCGCGGAGATCCCCTGGTGCTGACCGGCAGGTCCTACGCTGACGCGTGATGGAGCGACCGGCCGTACGACCGCAGGACCGCCGGCGGCGCACGCCGCGCCCGCGGTACGCCGTGCTGCTCGTGCTGCTGCTGGTGGTGGTCGCCGCGCTGGTCGTCGCGCTGCCGGGTGACGACCAGGCGGGGCGTGACGAGGCCGCGGACTGCGCCCCCGTGCGGGCCGAGCGGGTGCGGCCGGACCGCAAGATCACCGGGACCTTCGCCCGCTACGGCGACGACGGCAGCCGTACGGACGACTGGACCGGCGGCGACGGCACCCGGTCCGTGCGGCTGCCGGACGGCCGCACGCTGTGGCTGTTCGCCGACACCTTCCTCGACCGCGTCCACCCGGGCGGACGCCGCGTCCCGCAGCCCGCCTGGGTGCGCAACTCGGCCGTCGTGACGTCCCCGGCCGGTGAGCCGCGCAGCACCCTCACGGGCGACCTTCCGGCCGCCGACGGCCGCCCCACCGCCCTCTTCCCCGGCACGGCCACGCCGGACGGTCGCGAGGTGTGGCGGTGGCCGGTCGACGCGGTGGTGGAGCCGCGCCGTCCCGGTTCCGGCGAGCGGGTCGTCCGGGTGCTGCTGTGGCAGCGGGAGGCGGCCGGAGCGCCGTGGCTCTTCGGCAGCCCGCGAGCGACGGAGGTGGCCACGCTGTCCCTGCCCGGCCTGCGCCTGGAGAACCTCCGCGAGGTCCACCGGCCGCCGCCCTCGTCCCCGCCGGGGGACCGCGTGCTGT
The DNA here is from genome assembly GCF_031845485.1 of Streptomyces hazeniae. Taxonomy (NCBI): domain Bacteria; kingdom Bacillati; phylum Actinomycetota; class Actinomycetes; order Kitasatosporales; family Streptomycetaceae; genus Streptomyces; species Streptomyces hazeniae. The sequence continues at coordinate 729,897 of NZ_JAVREQ010000001.1, read as the reverse complement.
GGGGCACCTCGGCGGTACGGGACGGCGGCTGGACCTACGTCTTCGGGGCCGACGAGCGGGGTACGGAGGGCGGCGGCCCGTCCCGCACCTACGTGGCGCGGGCCCCGCGCGGCAGCCTCGACGACCCGGCGGCCTGGCGCTACCGGACGGGAGCCGGCTGGTCCCCGGACGGAACGGCCGCGCGGCCCATGGACGTCACGACGCGGCGGCCGGACGCGGCGGAGGGCGGCGCAGCGCGCGGGGCGGGCAGCGCCGTGACCAACACCTACACCGTGACCCGGCACGGCGGCACGTGGCTGCTGTTCAGCATGGACGCGGGCGGGCCGGACGGGCGCCCCTCGCAGACGGTCGTGTCGTACTGGTCGTGCACACCGCACGGGCCGTGGCACGGACCGGACGCGGTGACCGTCCCCGGCCTGCCGCCGGGCGGCCGGCAGGCCGGGGCGACGGCGTACAACGTGCAGGCCCACGGGGACCCCGACGGGCGCGGGCTGCTGCTCTCCTACGACGTCAACGTGCTCGGCGACCCGAGCGCCGTGCACGTTGACGCGGCCCGGTACCGGCCGCGTTTCCTGCGTGTCGGCCTCGACCCGGAAGACGGGGACCGACCGGACCGACCGGGCTGACCCGGACCCGGGCTGCCCTACTCCTCCTGCTCCACGCGGCGCTGGGCCTCCGCCTCCAGGCGGGCCTTGGCAGCGGCCATCGCACGGCGCTTGTACTCCGTCGGCCGGTGCTCCAGGTCCTCCGGCTGGTCGATGTCCGGTATGCCGTCGAGGTCCTCGTCCCGGATCTCGTCCTCCCACAGCTTCGCGTACTGCGCGTCGCGCAGCTTCAGCAGCACGCAGGCCAGCACCGCGGAGATCAGCGAGCCGATCAGCACCGCGGCCTTCACGTGCTCCCGGGTGGCCGCGTCGGTGAAGGCCAGCTCGGCCACCAGCAGCGACACCGTGAAGCCGATGCCGGCGAGCAGGGAGAGACCCGCCACGTCCGTCCAGGACAGGCCGGGACTGAGCTTGGCCTTCGTGAAGCGGGCCGCGACATAGGTGCCGCCGAAGATGCCCAGGAACTTGCCCGCGACCAGGCCGAGGATGACCCCGAGGGCCTCCGGCTCCCGGAAGGTCTCGGCCAGCGCCGACCCGGACACGCTCACCCCGGCCGCGAAGAGGGCGAAGAAGGGCACGGCGAAGCCCGCGGACAGCGGACGCACCAGGTGCTCGATGTGCTCGGCCGGGGACGTCTCCTCGCCGTTGCGCGGGGTGCAGCGCAGCAGCATGCCCATCGCCACGCCGGCGATGGTGGCGTGAACGCCGCTGTTGTACATCAGCGCCCAGATCACCACGGCGAGGGGCACGTACACGTACCAGCCGTGGACACGCAGCTTGTGGTGCAGCAGCCAGTAGAGGACCAGGCCGGCGACCGCTCCGGCGAAGGCGAAGAGGTTCAGCGTCGAGGTGAAGAAGACCGCGATGACCAGGATCGCGCCGAGGTCGTCCGCGATCGCCAGCGTCAGCAGGAAGGCGCGGATACCGGACGGCAGGTTGGTGCCGATCACGGCCAGCACGCCGAGCGCGAAGGCGATGTCGGTGGCCATCGGCACCGCCCAGCCCTCCAGCTGCCCGCCGCCCGCGACGTTGACCCCTACGTAGAACAGCGCGGGCACGACCATGCCGCACACGGCCGCCACGATCGGCAGCGCGGCGGCGGCGGGCCGGCGCAGCTCGCCCACCACCAGTTCGCGCTTGAGCTCGATGCCCGCGGCGAAGAAGAAGATGGTGAGGACGCCGTCCGAGGCCCAGTGGCCGACGGACAGGTCGAGGCCCAGAGCCGGGATGCCGAAGTGGAAGTCGCGTACGGTCTCGTACACGTCGCCGAGCGGACTGTTCGCCCAGACCAGCGCCACCACCGCGGCTATCAGCAGCAGGAGGCCGCCGGCCGTCTCGGTGCGCAGCGCGTCGGTGAGCAGCTTCCGTTCACGGGGGGAGGGCAGCCCGAACAGGGCTGTGGGCTGCTTGTCGGAAAAAAGGCGCATCAGGGACTCCGGAGTGCGTCTGGGCAGGGCGAAGCGCTGCCGACCAGACTTCCCGGCTCACCTGTGTGCGATCTTGACGTTGTTCCTCCACCGTATACGCATCACCCGAGGTCGGCACAGTGGTCGCCGTCACAGTCGCCGACACCTCGGTCGCCGTCCGGCTCGCCGTCGGCGGCGGCGACGCGCCGTGCCGTGCCGGGGCCCGTCCGTGGCCCCGGAGATCCCGCTCGCCTACGCTGAGCCCCCGAACAGGGCCGGAGCACGGCCGAACGACGCCAGGGGGGCGGACGCCACGGTGCAGGACGACGCGATCTCCGACGAGTTCCTCGGTCCCTACCCGGAGCTGCTGACAGAGGTCTCCGAGACCGGCCGCCTGCCGCGCCGGGACGAACTGGACGCGTTCCGCGAACTCGGCGAACGCGCCGCCGAGCGCGGGTACGGCCTGCGGCGCCTCGCCGGCCTGTACATCGGCTCGACGCGGGCGCTCTGGGGCTCGCTGCCCGGCATCGCCCGCTCCGCGACCGGCGCCGAGCGGGCCCGTACCGGCGACGCCCTGCTCGCCGCGCTCGACGCCGCGGTCGCCGCGCTCGGCGAGGGGCACGAGCGGGCGCTGCGTTTCGCCATGCGGCAGGAGGAGGGCGAGCGCCGCGAGTTCATCGACGACCTGCTGTACGGGCGCAGCGACCTGGGCCGCCTCGCGGAACGCGCGCAGCGCTTCGGGCTGCGGCTGGCGGGCGCGCACGCGGTGGCGGTGGCGTGCGGGCCGGAGAAGTACGACGACGTGCACCCCAAGGTGCGCTGGATCGAGCGCGAGCTGCTGGGCCGGTTCGGCGAGCGGGACGTGCTGCTGTCCACCAAGGACGGCCGGCTGGTGTGCATCGCGCCCAGCACCGAGGCCACCGTGCTGGAGGCGTTCGCCGCGCACGCGCAGGCGGGCGGGCCCGCCTACGCCCCGGCCCGGCGGGTCGCGTTCGGGCGGCAGCACAGCGGTGCGAGCGGGGTGGTCCGCTCCTACGAGGAGGCGCTGAACGCCCTCGACCTCGCGGATCGCCTGGGTCTGGACGGCGTGCGGCTGCACGCGTCGGAACTCCTGGTCTTTCCGGTGCTGCTGCGCGACCGGGAGGCGATGGCCGACCTGGTCCGCACCGTGCTCGGCCCGCTGACGGAGGCGCGCGGCGGTGCCGAGCCCCTGCTCGAGACCCTGTCCGAGTGCGCCGCCGCCGGTTACGTGAACGCCGAGGCCGCGCGCCGGCTGGGCGTCAGCGTGCGCACCCTGTCGTACCGGCTGGAGCGCATCCGCAGCCTCACGGGGTACGACCCCGGCGACGCCCTGCACCGCTACACCCTGGAGACCGCCGCGATGGGTGCGCGCCTGCTGAACTGGCCCGCCGACGGGCTGTGACGAGGCCGCCTTCCCCCAGGAGCCGGGCGGGGCCGGGGAAGGCCCGGGAGCCGGGGGTCCCTACCGCTGGGCCAGGGACTGGGCCACGTGGTCGCCGAGCGCGGTGAGCCAGTCCAGTCCGGAGGGGCCGGTGCCCGTGCGCATGCCGTGGCGGCGCCCGTGGAACGCGTCCTGGACGGCGTGCAGCTGGGCCCAGCGGCGGGCCCGTTCACGGTCGAGTCCCGCGGCGTCCGCGAACACGTTCAGCGCCCGGAGCAGGGCGCTCTTCGGCACCTCGCCGGTCGTCAGGAACGCCAGGGCGCGGGACTTGAGCAGCGTCCCGGCGTCGAACGCGGGGTCCCCCGCCCAGCCCTCGGGGTCGATGGCCAGCCACGGTTCCCGGTCCGCGCGCAGGATGTTGCGCTCGTGCAGGTCGCCGTGGAGCAGCGTGTCCGGCTGGTCCCGGCCGAGTTCGCGGACGGTCGCCAGGGCGGCGTCCACCAGGTGATCCGGTAGCCGCGGCTCCAGTTCCGCGGCGTCCTTGAGCAGTTGCTCCTCCCAGGCGTCGGCCCGGTCCCGCAGCCTCGGCAGGCCGGGCGGAGCCGGCACGGCGAGCCGGCGGCTGAGCTGTCCGGCGACCTCCATCACCTCGTCGCCGTCCGCGACGTCGGCCAGCGTCGAGGGGCGGGCCCGCTCGAGGAGCATGGCGCACCGGTCGTCGTCGCGTTCGTGGAGCAGGACGGCCCCGCGCCCGGCCCATACCGCGAACGCGTCCGGCTCGTGGACGCGGTCGGGGTGCGGGAACGACACCTTCAGCACGCAGCGCCGCCCGGCGGGCCCGGACACCGGGAGGACCATCCCGATGCCGCCGTGCGCCGCCTCGCCGTCCGGTACGCAGTCCCACTGGCCCAGCAGGGCCTCCACGAGGCCCGGCAGGTCCGCCAGCCATCTCTTGCCGGAGGCTCCCTCGCGGTCGACGATGCTCCGCGCGAACAGCAGCGGGATTTCACGTGTCATCGGTGCAACGTACGGCCGCGCGCGGAGGGGCGGCGCCCCGTCGTCGCGGATGTAGGAGAACCACTGAGCGCCCCGCAGGGGCGGAACGGGGGGCGTGCTCGCTGGAGTCGGACGTCAACGCGCCGTGAACTTTGCCGGGTTCTGGCAATGTGCGAGTCCTGCGCTGCATGTCACGATGAGGCCCGCAAGGCAGCCGGCACGGGGGTGCGGCGCAGGAGTCCTCGGCGCGTCAAGCGCCGGGTTTCCCTCGCCGGTCCGATCGGGTCCGCCCACGGGAGGGGATCGGACACCGGCTGTCTGTGCAGGTGAAAGGCGTGGGCGCCGATACCTCCCACGGGGGTGGGGGTATCGGCGCCGGCACGCCGGAGCCGCCCGCGGCCCGAGGGGGGGGTCGTGCCGGGGAGGTCCCGGTGCGCCCGGCCGGGGGGAGGGCGATTGCCGGGCCTGGTTGCCCGGTTCTTGCCTCGGGGGAGGAGGACGGGGGAGGAGACGGGGGAGCGGTCCGCGCCTGCGCCGGAGGGGGAGCCGGGCGGGCGCGGACCGCGGAGCCGGAAAGGTCGTGCGGGTGGCCTGACGGCGGGTCAGCGGATCACGAGCTGCTGACCGGGAAGAATGAAATCGGGGTCGTCGCCGACGACCGAGCGGTTGTCCTCGTAGATCTGCTGCCAGGTGGTGCCGTAGGCGACGGCGATGGCGCCGAGGGTGTCACCCGAGCGGACGGTGTAGTCCGACCCGGTCGGCTGCACCGGTTGCACGGGCTGGGACTGCTGCTGGGGAGCCGACGGTGCCGCCGGCTCCGGCGCCTGCTGCTCCGGCGCCTGCTGCTCCGGCGCGCCGGTGTCGGGGGCCACCTCCGCGGGGGGAGCCCCTGCGGTCAGCCCGCCCTCGCTGCCGCAGACCGGCCAGGCGCCCGGGCCCTGCATCTCCAGCAGTTTCTCGGCCACGGCGATCTGCTCCTGCTTGCTGGCCAGGTCCGCACGCGGTGCGTACTGCGTGCCGCCGGCGGCCTCCCAGCTGGACTGGGAGAACTGCAGCCCGCCGTAGTAGCCGTTGCCGGTGTTGATCCGCCAGTTTCCGCTGGACTCGCATGCGGCGACCTGTTCCCAGGTGTCGACGGAAGCGGCTCTGGCGTTGGACGCCGACATCAGCGGAAGCGCGACCGCGGCTCCCGCCGTGCTCACCAGGGCCGCGACGCGTGCGCGGGTGCTGGACAGGTGTGCCCGGTACTTGCCAGTGAACAGCATGTTCGTCTCCTCACCGACGCCTGCGAGGTGAGCTGTCGGGCTCGGGCCGGAGAGTGCCCGTCCGTCCGCTGACGCGGGCGGATACGCCCCGAGCCGCTCCCTCCTTCGGGTGCGGCGGCCTACCTGGGTCCCCCGCTCCTGCCTACGGCGCTCACGCGACGAAGTGTCCCCGGCCGCCGGCAGGATTCGGCGTGACGGCCGCGGTGCCCGTCAGGCGACGAGCGATGCGACCGTAAGCACATCGCACCGGAGTGTTCAAAAACCGACATACAGGGCGTCCGGGCGTTCCGGTGTTGCGCCGAACCGGTGATTCCGCAGGTGGTGACGGTGTGTCGGACGTGCCTGCCGCCGCGGGAGCGTCACTCCTCTGGAGGGAGGCCGAACGCGCCGCCGCAGGCCTTCTCCTGACGTGGCGTCGAGCCGGCCGGTCGCGCTCGGGGGTCGGTTCGCCGGGAGGGAGGGGCCGGACGTTCACCTTGTGAAGAGACGGAGTGCGACCGTGGAAGTGCCGGGCCGGAGTCGTGGGTGTTACAGCTGATGCGCACGTGTCGGCTACGTGTGGGTAGCACACCGGAGAAGCTCAGGTCCAGCTCAAATCGCCATCGGCCTTCCCGGCATAGCGGGAGGTAGGGCGACATCCCGGGCGCCTTCTCTTTGTGAAGGGCCATTGACCGGTCTCAAGTCGGTCTGTAACTCTACGGAACGCAGGCGGTGTGGTCGACCGCCTTGGATCTCCACCCTGGAGCAACGCCGAACGGGGGTGAACCGACAGGGGTGGAGCACGGCAGAGCGTCCGAGAGGATTCTGCTGTTCGTTTGAATTTGTGCCGACACTGGGGTTGGAGGGTGGCACCCTCCGGGGCGTTATCGCGGTACGGGCCAGTGTATGTTCACATTCAAGCTGGGACTTCGGCGTGCCTGGAAACCACGGGCTCACCGGGTCCACGCGGGGAGTTCAAGCAGTGACAATTCGCATCCTAGTGGCCGACGAACGTCGCCTGATCTCGGAGACCCTGGCCGAAACCCTCAAGCAGGTACGGGACTTCGACGTCGTGGAGACCGTCAACGACAGCCGGCAGATCGTCCCGGCGGTGCTGCGCGTACGTCCCACCGTCGCCGTCCTCGGCGCGACCACCACGGGTCGCGACGAACTCCACCTCGCCGACGAACTGCGCGCCGCCGCACCCGACTGCGGCATCGCCGTCATCGCGGCCGAGCCCAGCAGAGCGGTCCTGGACCGCGCCGTGGCCGGCGTCTTCAGCGTCATCCCGAACCACGCCCGTTTAACTCATCTGGTGCATGCCATCCGGGGCATCGTGGCGGGTTGTCCGACGATCGACCCGTCCCTGCTCCGCCCTCCCTCCCGCAACAGCCGCCAGCTGAACGACCGGGAGAGAGAAGTGCTGAGACTGACGGCCGGCGGAGCACCGATCAAGGAGATCGCCGCAGAGCTCTACCTGTCACCCGGCACGGTCCGCAACGTCACCTCCAGCGCGATCAAGAAGCTGGAGGGGCGCAACAGGTTCGACGCCGCCCGGATAGCGAACAGCCGCGGCTGGCTCTGACCACGCCATCGCCTCAGCCCCTCTCCTCGGTCCTCCACGTCCGGCGCCCCGCCGCGACGCACGCCCGGATGACTCCGGACGCCGCCGGTGCGCCGCTGCGGTGACGTCAGCTTGCGGCGACCCCCGGCCGGTAGGCGACCGGAACGGACGGGACGGTGACCGATGTCATGCCACTCGCGACAGAAGTCAGCAGCCTCCCGGGCGGCGTTGTGTCCGCCCCGCGGCGTGGACATCCTCTGTGCCTGAGATGTGGAGAGAAGGCAGAGCGGTGCGCGTTGCAGGAGTGGAGGACCGGCCGCGCATCGCTGTGGTCGGTGCCGGTATCGGCGGACTGGCACTGGCGGCCGCACTCACCGCGTCCGGTACGCGGTGCGAGGTCTTCGAGCGGGAGCGGGAGTCGGCCGGGGACGGCGCGGGTGAGGAACTCGCGCCGAACGCGGTCCGCCCCCTGTGCCGGCTCGGCCTCGGACCCGTACTGAGGGCCTGCGCCGTCCGCGTGGAGGCGACCGAGATCCGCGGATGGGACGGCCGTCCCGTCGCCCGCATCCCCCACGGCGTTCCCTGCGAACGGCTCTTCGGCGCGCCCTACTACACCGTCCGGCACACCGACCTCCGCGCCGCCCTGCGCGCAGGCGTCCCCGCCGGGGCGTTGCACACCGGCCGGACCGTGACGGGACTGACCGAGGACGCCGACGGCGTGACCCTGCACTGCGCGGACGGCGGCACGCACCGCGCCCACGCGGTCGTCGGCGCCGACGGCGCACGGTCCGCGGTGCGCGCCGCGATCAGCCCCGAGACACCGGCACCCAGGCCGGCCGGACTCACCGTTCACCAGGGTCTGTTGCCCGTCGAACGCCTGCCCCGGGCGGTGGCACGGGACGCCCTCGTCCGGCGCTGGCTCGGCCCCGGGGCCCATCTCGTCTGCTACCCCGTCGCCGGGGGCGCCCAGGTCGCCTTCACCGCCACCGCGCTCCGTCCGGACGACCCGGACGCGGCGGACGCCCCCGGGCCGGCCGATCAGCCGGCCGATCAGGGGACCGCGGTCGCCGAACCCAAGGATCTCGTCCAGGACTTCGGGCACTGGCGCGGCATCCCCGCCCAGCTCGCCACCGCGGCCGCCCGCGGCGCGGGCACCGTACGACGCCTCGTCCCGCAGGAGTGGGAACCGCCGGCCCGCTGGAACACCCGGCGTACGGCGCTGCTGGGCGACGCGGCGCACCCCGCGCTGCTCCTCGGCCCGCAGGGCGCCGCACAGGCGCTGGAGGACGCCTTCGACCTCGCCGCATGCCTGGCCGGGGAGCCGCGCGACGGACTGCCCGAGGCGCTGGCCCGCTACGCGTCGTTGCGCGCGCCGCGCGTGGCCGCGGTGGAAGCAGCCGCACGCGAGGACGGCGCGGGCCTGCTGCTGCCCGACGGGCCGGAACAGCGGGCCAGGGACCTGGCGCTGCGAGGTCGTTCCACCCTCCAGCACCTCGCCCCGCTCTACGCCTACGACACCGGCCGCCCCGGACAGGGGTACGCGACCGTCGGTTAGGGGTTGTCGCACTCCGGGGCCTGCGCTGGAGTGGACGTGTGTCTGAGAACCGGCCGGGAGGGCTCTTCGCCGTCAGCGACCTGCACGTCCGTTACGCCGAGAACCGGCGGATCGTCGACGAGATCAGGCCGCAGTCGGACGAGGACTGGCTCATCGTGGCCGGAGACGTCGGCGAGATGGCGGCCGACGTGGAATGGGCGCTGCGCACGCTGAGCCGTCGCTTCGCCAAGGTGGTGTGGACGCCGGGCAACCACGAGCTGTGGACCGTCCCCGACGATCCGCTGCAGCTGCGCGGCGAGAAGCGGTACCGGCATCTGGTCGAGATGTGCCGGGCCCTCGGCGTGGTCACGCCCGAGGACCCGTACCCGCTGTGGGAGGGCCGCGGCGGGCCCGTCGTCGTGGCTCCGCTCTTCCTGCTCTACGACTACACCTTCCGCCCGCACGGCACCGCCGACAAGACGGAGGCCCTGCGGGTCGCCGACGAGGCCGGAGTCATCTGCTCGGACGAGTTCATGCTGCACCCCGACCCGTACCCGAGCCGGGAGGCCTGGTGCCGCGCGCGCGTGGCGGCCACCGAGGCGCGCCTTGCGGAGATCCCCGCCGACCGGGACACCGTCCTGATCAATCACTGGCCGCTGATCCGCGAACCCACACGCGTGCTGTGGCACCCGGAGTTCGCGCTGTGGTGCGGAACGACCGCCACGGCCGACTGGCACCGGCGCTTCCGGGCCCGGACCGTCGTCTACGGACACCTGCACATCCCCCGGGCCATCAGCCGGGACGGGGTCCCTCACCGGGAGGTCTCCCTGGGCTACCCGCGCGAGTGGCAGCGGCGGCAGGGCGTGCCCGGCCGGCTGGTGCCCGTCCTGCCCGAGGCCGAACCCGCGCGTTCCCCTTCCTGACCCGATCCGGCTCGGGGCCCGGGCCGTCGCAGAGTTGGAGTGGTGTGAGATGAGCGTCCCGCACGGCGGCACCGAGGATGCGCCGCCCGCCGCCACCACACGGCGCCTGGTCACCGGACTGCGGGCGATGCGGGAGCAGGCTCATGCAGGGCCGAGTGAGCGGGCGACGGAGGCGCAGCATGCGAAGGGCAAGCTGACGGCTCGGGAGCGGATCGATCTGCTGATGGATGCGGGGTCGTTCCGTGAGGTGGAGACGTTGCGGCGGCATCGTGCGTCGGGGTTCGGGCTGGAGGCGAAGCGGCCGTACACCGATGGTGTGGTGACGGGGTGGGGTGAGGTCGAGGGGCGGACGGTGTTCGTGTACGCCCACGATTTCCGGATCTTCGGTGGTGCGCTGGGGGAGGCGCATGCGGCGAAGATTCACAAGATCATGGATATGGCGATCGCGGCGGGTGCGCCGTTGGTGTCGTTGAACGACGGTGCGGGGGCGCGGATTCAGGAGGGTGTTTCGGCGCTGGCGGGGTATGGGGGGATTTTTCAGCGGAACACGCGGGCGTCGGGGGTGATTCCGCAGATCAGTGTGATGCTGGGGCCGTGTGCGGGGGGTGCGGCGTATTCGCCGGCGTTGACGGATTTCGTGTTCATGGTGCGGGAGACCTCGCAGATGTTCATCACGGGTCCGGATGTGGTGCAGGCGGTGACCGGTGCGCAGGTGTCGCAGAACGGTCTGGGTGGTGCGGACGTGCACGCGGCGACGTCGGGCGTGTGTCATTTCGCGTACGACGACGAGCAGACGTGCCTGGAGGAGGTCCGGTACCTGCTGTCCCTCCTCCCGCAGAACAACCGCGAACTGCCGCCGTCCGCCGACTGCGAGGACCCCGCGGACCGGCGGAGCGAGGCGCTGCTGGAACTCGTCCCCTCCGAGGGCCAGGTGCCCTACGACGTGAGGGCGGTGATTTCGCAGCTCGTCGACGACGGTGAGCTGCTGGAGGTCCACGAGCGGTGGGCGGGGAACATCCTGTGCGTGCTGGCGCGGATGGATGGCCAGGTCGTGGGGATCGTGGCCAACCAGCCGCAGGTGCTGGCGGGTGTGCTGGACATCGAGGCCAGTGAGAAGGCGGCGCGGTTCGTGCAGATGTGCGACGCGTTCAACATCCCGATCGTGACGCTGCTCGACGTCCCCGGCTTCCTTCCGGGGGTGGACCAGGAGCACGGCGGGATCATCCGGCACGGGGCGAAGCTGCTGTACGCCTACTGCAACGCGACGGTGCCGCGGATCTCGGTGGTGCTGCGCAAGGCGTACGGGGGTGCGTACATCGTGATGGATTCCCAGTCGATCGGGGCGGACCTGACGTTCGCGTGGCCGACGAACGAGATCGCGGTGATGGGCGCGGAGGGCGCGGCGAACGTGATCTTCCGGCGGCAGATCGCGGCGGCGGACGATCCGGAGGCGATGCGGGCCCGGATGGTCAAGGAGTACAAGGCGGAGCTGATGCATCCGTACTACGCGGCCGAGCGGGGGCTGGTCGACGACGTGATCGACCCGGCGCAGACGCGGCAGGTGCTCGTCGACTCGCTGCGGATGCTGCGCAGCAAGCACGCGGACCTGCCCTCCCGCAAGCACGGCAACCCGCCCCAGTGACAGGTGTCATGGAATTCGCCGCGCCGGCCTGAACCCCACCGGTGACGGGCCCCGATTTGACCCGCCGACGTCATGACGGTGCGACCTGCGACGGAGGGCGCCCGCGGCGCCGCCCGCCCGGATTGGTCACGTCCAATGACGGTTTCCGGGGTGGCACGGAGTGCCTTGGGCAAGGGTTTACAGTCCGCTGACCGCCGCCTAGTGTTCCGGACGTGACCAGGGCTCGACGACCACGAGGAACCAGGTCACAGCATGACTGAGAGAACGTCAGGTTGCCGGCGCACCTCGACTGGAAGAATTTTCCACGGAAGTCCGGTCGGCGGCCTCGCTCCCTTCTTGGCATTCGGAATGGAATTGCGGGGGAAGGTGTATCCCGACAATGTTGGTGGAACGAGAAAGTGAAACCAGATTTCTCGAGACGGCATTCTCGGAATGCGTCCAGGGGCATGGCCGCATCGCGCTGATCAGCGGAGCCGTCGCCAGCGGGAAGACCGAGCTGCTGCGTTCCTTCACCGACGCGTGCGCGTCCGACGGCGGCCTGGTCCTGTCCGCCACGGCCAGCACGGCGGACCGTGAGGACGCGTACGGCGTCGTCCGCCAGCTCCTCGACTGCGTGCCCGCCGACGCACCGGGCCTGGACGAGTTCGCGGTGCAGGACGTCGGCCCGGACACCGCCCGGGCGGCCGCCACCGCCCTGCTCGACCTCTCCGCCACCGCACCGCTGGTGATCGTCGTCGACGACGTCCACTTCACCGACCGTGCGTCCATGGAATGGCTGCTGCGGCTCGCCAACCGCATCCGCTCCGAACGCATCGTGCTGACCCTCGCGGAATCCGCCTCCAACTGGCCGACGCACGCCGGCTGCCGTATCGAACTGGTCCGTCAGGCGCACTTCCGCCGCATACGGCTGGCGCCCCTCAGCATCGGCGGCGTCTGCGAGGTCCTCTCCCGGCACCTCGGCCCGGAGGCGGCCCGGAGCATCGCCGCCGAGGTCCACCGCACCACCGGCGGCAACCAGCTCCTCGTCCGTGCGCTGGTCGAGGACTACTTCGACTCCCTCGACCACGTCGGCGGCGGTGCCTGGGAGGTCGGCGAGAGCTACCGGCAGGCCGTCCTCACCTGCCTGCACCGCAGCGGGCCCGAGGTGCTGGAGGCCGCCCGCGCCATGGCGGTGCTGGACGCGACCGGTTCGGTGAGTCGCATCGCCCAGCTCCTCGACCGCGACCCGCACGCCGTGACCCGGGCCCTCCAGGGGCTCGACACCGTGGGACTGGTCGCCGACGGCCGCTTCCGCCACCCGCACGCCCGGTCCGCCGTCTACGACGACCTCGACACCGGGGATCTCGCCGACCTCCACACCCGCGCAGCCCGCCTGATGTGCAAGGACGGCCACTTCAGCGAGGTCGCCGAGCACCTGGTCTCCGCCCGCTGCGTCAACGCCGACTGGGCCGTCGCCGAGCTCCGCCGCGCCGCCGAGGAGGCCCTGGCGGAGGACGACGAGAAGTCGGCCGTGCGCTACCTCGAGTTCGCCCTGTCGGTGTGCGGCGACCCCGAGGAGAGCGCGGCGCTGCGCCTGCGGCTGCTGCGAGCCGAACGACGCAACGACCTGGAGGCCGTCGACCGGCACTGGCAGCAGCTGATGCGCGCCCACCACGCCGGTCTGCTGGACGCCTCCCAGCTCACCGCACTGCTGCGGGTGGGCATGTGGCACGGCCGGATGCGGGACGGCGCCGAGATCATCGACCACCTCGCGGCGGCCACGCCGCCCCGCAGCGAGCACGCCGAAGCGGTGCTGACCAGCACCCAGCACTGGCTGCGGCACGCCTTCCCGCACTTCCTGCCGCACGGAGCCGAACTGGCCCCCCGGGACGCCGACCGTCCCACCGCCCGGCCGCCCGGCCGGAAGACGCAGGCCGCCACGCTGCTCAGCGTCCTCTTCACCGAGGGTCCGGAGGAGGACGAGCGGTGCAGCCGGGTCGCGGAGCAGATCCTCCAGAGCACCCCGCTCTCCGACGACTCCATCGAACCGGTGGCGTCCGCGCTCCAGGCGCTGATCTTCACCGACCACCTTCCGCTGGCCGCCCGCTGGTGCGACGAACTGCTCGCCGAGGCGGCCACCCGCAAGGTCGCCTGGTGGCAGGCCATCCTCGCCGGCTGCCGCGCCGAGATCTCGCTGCGCGGCGGCGAACTGGCCGAGGCCGAACGGTACGCCGCCCGTGCGCTGTCGCTGATCGGCATGTCCGGCTGGGGTGTCGTCGTCGGCGCCCCGCTCGGGATGCTGCTGCGGGTCTCCACCGCGATGGGCGACTTCGACAGCGCCCGCGCCTACCTGCGCAAGCCCGTGCCCGAGGGCACCTTCCAGACCCGGTACGGCCTCCAGTTCCTCCAGGCGCGCGGCCATTTCTACCTGGCCACCGACCGTCTCCAGGCCGCCCTCGACGACTTCCGCTACTGCGCGGAGCTGATGACCTCCTGGGGCATCGACGCCCCCGCCTTCCTCCCCTGGCGCAACGACCTGGCCGAGGTGCACCTGCGCATGGGGGACAAGCAGACCGCGCGCCGCTACGCGGAGGAACAGCTCGCGCTGGACGGCACCCGCCGCGGCCGTGCCCACGGCACGGCGCTCCGCCTGCTCGCCGCGACCTCCGGTGTCCGGGACCGGCTGCGGCTCCTGCAGGAGGCCGTCGAGGTGCTCCAGGCCTGCGGCGCCCGGCTGCAGCTCGCACAGGCGCTGCACGACCTGGGCCGGGCGCACCAGGCGGCCGGCGAGGTCGGCAAGGCCCGCATGATCTCCCGCCGGGCGGCACGCCTGGCCCGGGAATGCGGCGCCCCGCAGCCTCCGGCGCAGCCCGCGGCCGCGAAGGAGGAGGAGCCCGCCGTCCTCCTCCCGTCCGACGCCGACCGGTGGCCGGTCACGCCGCCGGCACCGGTCAAGGCGACGGACGTGCTCACGCTCTCCGAACGCAAGGTGGCCGCGCTCGCGTCCCTCGGCTACACCAACCGGGAGATCTCCGCGAAGCTCTTCATCACCGTCAGCACCGTGGAACAGCACCTGACGAAGGTCTTCCGCAAGCTCAAGGTGAAGAGCCGCACGGATCTCCCCGTCGAGCTGGAGCTCGAACTCGAACTCGCTCCGCCTTCCGTGCGGTGAGGACATTCCCTGGTGAACCCCCTACAAGGGGGGTGCCGGGGCTGCCGCCGCGCAGGCCGGCTCCCTAGGCTCCGGGCTGAGCCCGGGGCCTCCCCGGGAGAGTCGGTACACCGCTGTCGCACGGTCATGGCCCCCCATCCATGGAAAGCTGATGATTGAACAGATTCTGCCGACGCACGTCGCCACCTTCGACACGTTCCACGACCGGCCCGACGCCTATCTCTTCCCGGAGGAGAGGGCACTGATACGGGATTCGGTGGAGTCCCGAAGACGCGAGTTCATCACCGGCCGGCACTGCGCCCGCACCGCCCTGACCCGCCTCGGCGTCGCCACCCCGCAGCCGCTGCCCCGCGGCCCCCGGGGTGCCGTGACCTGGCCCGACGGGGTCACCGGAACCATCACCCATTGCCGCGGCTACCGCGCCGCCGCCGTCGCCGACGTCTCCCGCACCGTCTCCCTCGGCATCGACGCCGAACCGGACGCACCGCTTCCGGAAGGCGTTCTGGAAGCCGTCGCCCTGCCCGAGGAACAGGTGGCGGTCAAGGAACTGCTCGGCGACCTGCCCGCCGTGCACTGGGACAAGCTGCTCTTCAGCGCCAAGGAAAGCGTCTACAAGACGTGGTTTCCGATGATGCGCCGTCCGCTGGAATTCGAGGACGCCCTCATCACCTTCGACCCCGCCGACGGGGAGTTCACCGCTCGACTGCTTCCGCACGCCGTACGCGGCATTTCCGGAGCGCCCGAGGAATTCACCGGGCGCTGGGTCGCCGCACACGGCCTGCTGGTCACCGCCATAGCCTTCCCCGCACGCGTCCCCGCCGGCGTGGGAGTGGGCGCCGGCCGCGACGCACGGCGCGCCGGCGACGAGGTGTTCGCCTGAGGAGCACCCTCGCCCCCCTGACATGCCGGTGGCGGCGCCCCACGCAGGGGCGCCGCCACCGGCATTGTCACCGTCCCGCGTCAGACGCCCGGGAACTCCCCGGTGCTCGCCGCCACGGCGTCCCGCAGGGCCCCGACGATCCGGTCCACCTGCTCGGCGGTGACGATCAGCGGCGGCGCCACCGACAGCACGGTCCCCTCGCAGCGCACGATCACGCCGGCGGCCGCGCACGCGGCCTGCACCTCGAAACCGCGCGCCATGGAGTCGAACTCGACGCCGACCATCAGGCCGAGCCCGCGCACGTCGCGCACGCCGTCCAGGGAACCGATCTGCTCCCGCAGCCCGCTCTGCAGCCGGTCGCCCATCGCCGCGGCGTTCTCGACCAGGCCGTCCTCCTCGATGACCCGCAGCACGGACAGCGCCACCGCGGTGCCGAGGCCGTGCCCGCTGGTGGTGTGGCCGTGGCGCAGGCCGCCCAGCATGGGGTCGGTCGCGAACACGTCCGCGATCCGCTCGGTCATGGTGACGGCGGCGAGCGGCGCGTACCCGCTGGTCAGGCCCTTCGCCATGGTGACCAGGTCGGGCGTGATCCCCTCCCGCTGGTGGGCGAACCAGGCGCCGGTGCGGCCCAGCCCGGTGGTCACCTCGTCGAGCACGAGCAGGACGCCGTGCCGGTCGCAGATCTCGCGCACCGCGCGGAGGTAGCCGTCCGGGAGCGGGCGGATGCCGCCCACACCGAGCACCGGCTCGACGAAGAACGCGGCGACGGTGTCGGCGCCCGCCGCGAGGATGGCCTCCTCCAGCGCCTCCGGGCCCGGGACCACGCACTCCTCGTGCTCCGCGCCCGCGGCGCACGCGCCGCAGCGCGTCGGCGACGGGATCTGGACGAAGCCCTCGGGGCGCGGCCCGCAGCCGGTCCAGGCCATGGGGTTGGCCATCATGGCGGTGGCCGCGGTGGTGGTGCCGTGGTAGCAGTCGGCGAGCGAGATGATCGTGGTCCGCTCCGGGCGCCCGCTGATCGCGTGGTACATGCGGACGATGCGCAGCGCCGCCTCCGTCGACTCCGAACCGGAGTTGCAGAACAGCGTCCGGGTCAGCGGCTCGCCCAGCAGCTCCGCCAGGCGGGCGCCCAGCAGCACGGCCGGCTCGTTGGAGGCGCCCAGCAGGGCGTACGTCATCAGCTTGCCGGCCTGCTCCGAGAGGGCGTCCAGCACCCGCTTGTTGCCGTAGCCCAGGGTGGCGTTGAACTGGCCGCTGCGGCCGTCGAGGTAGGTGCGGCCGTGCGCGTCGGTCACCTCGCAGCCCTGCCCGGCGACGATCATCAGCTGTTCCGAGACCCCGTGCGGGGTCCACGGGTGCAGCAGGTGACGGCGGTCCAGGGCGACGAGCTCGTCACCGCTCGGCGAGGTCGGTGCGGTGGACGGGGTGTCGTTCATCGGCGGTATCTCCAGGGGAAGACCGGGGGAGTCGGGTGCGTGCGGCGCCTGGTGCGGAAGGTCACCAGCGGACGGCGGTGGCGGCGGCGAAGTCGCCCGCGTAGGCGAAGCCGGAGAGCACCAGGAGGTCGCCCTTGCGCAGCATTCCGTCGTCGCGTGCCTTGGCCAGGGTCACCGGGACGCCGGCGCCGAAGAGGTTGCCGTAGGAGTCGAAGGTGTCCGGGTGCCGCTCGGGCTTGACCCCCAGCGACTCCCGCCAGTTGGCGAGGAACATCCGGTTCGGCTGGTTGGTGACCAGCAGGTCGATGTCCGCCGTCGGGGTGCCCAGGCGCTCGCACAGCTCGGTGGTGACCCGGGGGACCATGCGGTTGCCCCGCTCGACGATCTCCTGCACACCGGAGTTGGTGAACCCGAAGTCGACCTCGCCCTCGCCCGGCTCCCAGTACTTGCGGGTGTCGACGGAGAGGTTCATGTCGTAGGTGTAGCGCGGCTCGTGCAGCGTCACCGAGTCCAGGATCGGGGACTCGTCCCCGGCCCGCAGGAACGCGACGCCGCAGCCGTCGCCGGGGATCGGCGCGTGCCGGCGGTGCCGCATCTCGGGCCGGGCGAAGAACTGGCCGGCCATGTTGGCCACGTTGCAGATCAGTGCGCTGCGGGCGCCTCCGCTCGCGATGACCTGCCGCGCGATCTTCATCATGTGGACGAAGGAGATGCACCCGCTGTTGTGGACGTCGATGATCCACTCGGGAGCCGGTTTCAGGCCCAGCCGGTTGACGAGCTCCGCACCGGAACCGTTGATGATGCGGTCCGGGATGGTGACGTTGGTCAGCACCATGTCCACGTGGGCGTCCTCGCCCCGGGCACGGATGCGTTCGAGCATCGGCGCGACGGCCCGCTCCATCAACTGGGACGCGGTCTCCCGCGGGTCGATGTGCCGCCGCTCGGCGGGCGCCCGCAGGAAGTGGTTGTCCGAGTCGGCCTCGGCCGCGTCCGGGGAGAGGTAGAAGTCGGCGCCGACGACGCGCTCCGGGAGGAACGCGTCGACGTCGACCAGGCTGACCGGTATCACTCGGCGGCCCCGGGCTGCTCGGAGCCGAGGATCGGCAGGCCGTTGGCGTGCCGGTACTCCAGGATCCGCTTGAGGTTGGTCAGTTCGATCATGTGGCCCGCGTAGAACATGTCCCACAGGTCGCCGACCCAGGGGCGCTCGGAGTTCGGGGCCAGCTCGGGGTAGGGGTTCTTGTCGTAGTTCTGGTGGTGGCAGTTGATCCAGGTCACCACCGAGCCCGGCTTGCCCAGGACCTCCTCGGCGGGCAGCACCCGGAAGAAGTAGCGCATCCACAGGTCGTCGCCCTGGTCCCACGCGCAGTGGTAGTCCAGCGTCATGGCCTCGGCGCTCGACACCAGGCGCATGTAGATCTTGGTGTCCGGCACGATGATGTCCCGGCCCAGGTAGACGCCCGGGACGTCGGTGGGCTCGAAGTCACGGGTGCTGACCGTGTACTCCTCCAGGCTCTTGACGTCGCAGAGGTAGCGGAAGACGTCCTCCGGCGGGCAGTCGATGTAGCTCTGGATCGGGCAGAAGTCGCCGAACATCTCGTCGTGCGGGTAGGCGTCCTTCTGCATTTCCCGGGCGTCCTGGATCAGCTGTTCGGGCGGCGTGATCTCGCAGTGGACGATGCCGGGGATGTCAGCCAACTGGGGGGGCAGGGTGGCCATGCGGTGCTCCTGAGGTGTGGGTGTTCCGGGCGTTCAGCAGGTGGAGGAACGGAGTGAACGGCGGCATGTCGTCCGGGTCGCACCGGACGCCGATCAGGGCCGGACCCGCCGTTTCGTTGGTGTCGAGCAGCGTCTCGCGGAGCTGCTCGGCGGTGTGCGCCTCGACGGCCGTGAGCGACGGGAACATGGCCCGGGCCCCGGCCGCGATGTCCGCGGGCTTGAAGGAGTTGTAGGAGTAGGTGCCCTCGTAGAAGAGCTGTTCGCGGGTGACGCACATGCCGTGCGCGTTGTTGTCGAAGATCACGAACGTCACCGGAAGGCCGTACTCGACGGCGGTGTGCAGCTCCATTCCGTGGGCGTAGAAGCCGCCGTCGCCGGAGAGCACGTAGGTGCGGCGGCCGGTGGCGAAGGCGGCACCGATGCCGGCGCCGAAGCTGTGGCCCATGCCGCCCATGCCCATGGCGATGACGTAGTTCCCACGGCGGGGCGTCGCCAGGTAGTGGATGGCCGCGGCGCTGGCGTTGCCCGCGTCGGAGACGACGGTGGCGTCCTCGGGCACGGCGGCCTCGATGGCCCGCACCGCGTCCACCAGTCGTACGCCGCTGGTGCCGGTGTCGGGCAGCAGCAGGTGCTCGGGACCCTCCGCCGCGCAGGCCGCGGGGCGCTCGGGGAGAGCGGCCAGCGCCTCGTTGAGCGCGTGCAGTTCGGTGCGCAGGCAGCCGTCCACGTGCAGGGCGGGACGGCCGCCCGGGCGCGGTTCGGGAAAGGGCGGCTCGGGGTCGTAGGCGACCAGCGGGGTGTCCGCCAGCGCCACGTCGAGGCCCGCCCGCGCCATCACCGGCAGCCGGGTGCCGACCAGTACGCACACCGCGGCCTTCTCGATGCCGCGCAGCACCGTGGGGTGGCCGATCGCGCCGGTGACGCCCAGGAACCGCGGATCGTGGTTGTCGAAGGCGTCCTTGCCCTCCGGGGTGACGGCCACCGTGGCGTCCAGCAGCGCGGCGAGCCGGGCGAGTTCGGCGCGGGCGTCCTGGTGTGCCACGCCGTCGCCCGCGACGAGCACCACGTCCGCGCCGCGCGCCGCCTCGGTGGTGAGCAGTTCGGCGGCGGCGCCGCGCAGGACGGCGGCCGGTTCCTCGCGGACCGGCAGCAGGTCCCGCACGGGGAGCAGCCCCTCGGCGGCCGCCTGCTGGACGTCCTTGGGCAGCAGCAGGACCGCGGGGCCGCCGCGCGGGCCACGGGTGGCGTCCACCGCTGCCGCGAGCAGTTCGCCGGCGTCGGCGGGATCGTCGATCCGGGCGCAGAAGCGGCTGATGGAGCCGAAGAGCTGCACGGCGTCCAGCGAGCCGGAGAGGCCGCTGGAGTCCTGGAAGGCGCCGCGACCCTCGAGCGGGCGGGGTGGCTGGCCGACGAGCGCGAGCAGCGGAACCCGTGCGGCGTACGCCTCGGAGACACCCGGCACCAGGTTCATCGCTCCGGCGCCGGAGGTGGTCATCACGACGCCGAGGCCGCCGCCGGTGCGGTGGCTGCCCTCGGCCATGCAGGCCGCGGCGAACTCGTGCTTGGCCACCACGGGGGTGAGGCGGCCCGAGTGGTGGGCGGCGTCGTAGAGGTCCTCGATGTTCGCGCCACCGACGCCGAATACGTGTCGGACCCCCAGCGCTGCCAGGGATTCCACCAGGTAGTCGGCGACGCGCGGACCACCGCTGTGCATGGTGCCTCCCGTGGAGCAGGTGACCCGTCTCCACGGGAGGCTGCACGCGGGTGCGGCCTGCCGGGAGAAACGGTTCGGAACAGGCCGGAAGCGTAGGGACGCGCCGTCGGGGCGGGCCACGGTCGGGGGCAGACGGTAGTGGTTGTTCTAGAGCCTCCCCCGCCGGGCCAACCCTGCGCCGTCGGCGGCGCTCAGCGCTTGCGCGCGGTGCGGGCGAGGCCGGCGATGAGCACCAGACCGACGGCCAGGTGCAGCAGCACGAGGGTGACCTTCGCACCCGTGGTGACGCCGTTCAGCGGGCCGGTGAACAGGGACAGCACCAGCACCACCGAGGCGATGACGCTCCACACGGTTCCGGGCTTCGACGCCTTGCGCTCCAGCAGCTCCAGCAGGCCCCAGCCGAGCAGGCCGGAGAGGACGCCGGCGACGATGACCGAGGGCAGCTGGACGGTGGTCTCGGTCGCACCCGTCTTCGCGATCACCTTCACGTCGAAGGCGACGCGGGCGACGAACCACACCGCGGCCCCCACCAGCGTCGCCACGACCATGGTGACGATCCGGGGGCCGTTGGTGCTCTGCTTCACCGGCGTCAGGCCGGGGGCGGCGTTCGTGCTGGTCATGGCGTCAGCCTCCTGCTGGGGGGTGGGGGTGGGCCGATCCCCGGCATGGTGCGCGGAGGCTCTCGGCGCGGCCGACGGTAACGGCAGCGGCAGGCGCTGCGGGCGGCGCGCGGACCGTCCGGGCTGGCCTGTAGGGATTCCCTTAGGGGCCTCTCGTCCAGGCTGGAGCCGCACTGGCTTGGGGTGTTGTGCTCGCTCGGCCGACCGGTCCAGGGCGACCGCGAACCGACCGCTCCCGTGACGAGCCGTTCCCTCCGCATGCCCGGAGCACCTCGGGCGTCCCGTACGCACCGACCCGCCGAACGCGCGGAAAGCCGCGTCGGCGCGGCGGCGTTCGCGGGGACCGGCGCGGACGACCCGTGCGGTGCCGACCGGACTGTACTCATGCCGAACACATACCTGAGGAGATGGCACGGGTGGACGCAGGGATCAAGCGCGAGGTCGAGCAGAAGGTGGCGGCCGGCGAGCGGCTCAGCCGCGAGGACGGCATCGCGCTGTACGAGTGCGACGACCTGGCCTGGCTCGGCGGTCTCGCCCACGAGGTGCGGACGCGGAAGAACGGCGACGTCGTCCACTTCAACGTCAACCGTCACCTGAACATGACCAACGTGTGCACGGCGTCGTGCGCGTACTGCTCCTTCCAGCGCAAGCCGGGGGAGAAGGACGCCTACACCATGCGCATCGAGGAGGCCGTCAAGCTCGCCAAGGCGATGGAGAACGAGCAGCTCACCGAGCTGCACGTGGTCAACGGCCTGCACCCCACGCTGCCCTGGCGCTACTACCCGCGTTCCATCCGGGCGCTGAAGGAGGCGCTGCCGGACACCGTCGCGGTCAAGGCGTTCACCGCCACCGAGATCCACTGGTTCGAGCGGATCTCCGGCATGCCCGCCTCGGAGATCCTGGACGAGCTGATCGACGCCGGCCTGGAGTCGCTGACCGGCGGCGGCGCGGAGATCTTCGACTGGGACGTCCGCCAGCACATCGTCGACCACGACACCCACTGGGAGGACTGGTCGCGCATCCACCGCCTCGCGCACGAAAAGGGCATCAAGACCCCGTGCACCATGCTGTACGGCCACATCGAGGAGCCGCGCCATCGCGTCGACCACGTGCTGCGGCTGCGTGAACTCCAGGACGAGACCGGCGGCTTCCAGGTCTTCATCCCCCTGCGCTACCAGCACGACTTCCACGACTCCATGGACGGCAAGGTCCGCAACCGCCTCATGGAGCGGACCAAGATGGCTTCCCCCGCCGAGGCGCTGAAGACCTTCGCCGTCTCCCGCCTGCTCTTCGACAACGTGCCGCACGTGAAGGTCTTCTGGGTCATGCACGGCCTGCGCACCGCCGAGCTCGCCCTCTCGCACGGCGCGGACGACATCGACGGCTCGGTCGTCGAGTACAAGATCACGCACGACGCCGACGCCTACGGCACCCCCGACAAGATGAACCGCGAGAGCCTGCTCGACCTGATCCGGGACGCCGGTTTCCAGCCGGTGGAGCGCAACACCCGCTACGAGGTCATCGCCGAGTTCGACGGCCCGGACGCCGCGCGCCGCGACACCCCGCAGCCGATGCGGGTGTGAACCGCCCGCTGCACACGGCGACCCGAAGACGACCTCACAGATCGGTAGGCACGTGATGACTGACCAGGACGAGAAGCTCGAGGTCTGGATAGACCAGGACCTGTGCACGGGTGACGGCATCTGCTGCCAGTACGCGCCCGACATCTTCGAACTCGACATCGACGGTCTGGCGTACGTGAAGGACGAGGAGGGCGAACTCCTCCAGAAGGAGGGCTCCTCCGTCCTCGTCCCCACCATCGCCGTCCGCGACGTCCGCGACTCCGCGAAGGACTGCCCGGGCGACTGCATCCACGTGCGCCGGCAGAGCGACGGCGTCGAGGTGTACGGACCGAACGCAGAAGAAGACTGATGCCGGTCGTCGCGGGCCGGCCGTCCGCCGGAGGGGAGACCCGGGAGACGGCGCGCCGTCCCCGGGTCGGACACATCGACTTCCTGAACTGCCTCCCGCTGTTCTGGGGCCTGGCCCGCACGGGCCACCTGCTCGACTTCGACCTGCGCAAGGAGTCGCCCGAGCGGCTGAGCGACGCGCTCGTGGCCGGAGAGCTGGACGTCGGCCCGATCAGCGTCATGGAGTACCTGCGCAACGCCGAGGACCTGGTCCTGCTGCCGGACATCGCGGTCGGCGCCGACGGCCCGGTGATGTCCTGCCTGCTGCTCAGCAAGGTGCCGCTGGACGAGCTGGACGACGTGCCGCTGGCCTGCACGACGACCAGCCGCACCTCGGTGCGGCTCGCCGAACTGCTGCTCGCCGAGTCGGTGGGGGTGAAGCCGAAGTACTTCAGCTGCCCGCCCGACCTGCCGACCATGATGGCCGGCGCCCCGGCTGCCGTGGTCATCGGTGACGCGGCGCTGCGCGCCTCGCTGCTCGACGCCGGCACGTTCGGCTTCGAGGTCCACGACCTGGCCGACATGTGGCGGGAGTGGACCGGCCTCCCCTTCGTCTTCGCCGTCTTCGCGGCGCGGCGGGAGTTCCTCGAGGCCCGTCCGGAGACGGTCCGCGAGGTGCACGCCGGATTCCTCGCCTCCCGCGAGCTGTTCCTCGACGAGATCGACGAGGTGTGCACCAAGGCCGCGCGCTGGGAGGACTTCGACGCGGAGACGCTGAAGCGGTACTACCTGTCCGCCCTCGACTTCCAGCTCGGCGAGCGGCAGCTCGCCGGCCTCAAGGAGTTCGCCCGCCGCGTCGGCGGCGCCGAGGCGGGCTTCCCGCCGGACGTACGGATCGACCTGCTGGAGACCGGACCCTCGGCCTGACGCCGCCGGTCCGCGCACCTCACCCGAGAGAGAAAGGCGGCCCGAAGTGGCCAACCCGACCAGTCGTCTCACCGCTGCTCTGGACCGTGCCGCCGAGGGAGGCCGCATCACGCCCGAAGAGGCGCTGGAGCTCTACCGCGACGCTCCGCTGCACGCGCTCGGGCAGGCCGCCGACGCCGTGCGCCGCCGCCGGTACGCCGGCCGCGAGAACCTGGCGACGTACATCATCGAGCGGAACATCAACTACACCAACGTCTGCGTGACGGCGTGCAAGTTCTGCGCGTTCTACGCGCCGCCGAAGTCGGAGGCGGGCTGGGAGCGGGACCTGGAGGAGATCCTGCGCCGCTGCGGCGAGACCGTCGAGCTGGGCGGCACGCAGATCATGTTCCAGGGCGGCCACCACCCGGACCACGGCGTCGAGTACTACGAGCGCATGTTCAGCGAGATCAAGAAGGCCTACCCGGAGCTGGTCATCCACTCCCTGGGGGCCTCCGAGGTCGCGCACATGTCGAAGGTCTCCGAGGTCTCTCCCGAGGAGGCGGTCCGCCGCATCCACGAGGCGGGTCTGGACTCGTTCGCGGGCGCGGGCGCCGAGCTGCTGCCGGAGCGGCCGCGGAAGGCGATCGCGCCGCTGAAGGAGTCCGGCGAACGCTGGCTGGAGATCATGGAGATCGCCCACAACCTGGGCGTCGAGTCGACCACGACCATGCTGATGGGCACCGGCGAGACGAACGCGGAGCGCATAGAGCACCTGCGGATGATCCGCGACGTGCAGGACCGCACCGGCGGCTTCCGCGCGTTCATCCCGTACACCTACCAGCCGGAGAACAACGCGCTGAAGGGCCGTACGCAGGCCACCTCCCTGGAGTACCTGCGCCTGATCGCCCTCGCGCGGATCTTCCTCGACAACGTCGCCCACATCCAGGGCTCCTGGCTCACGACGGGCAAGGAGCTGGGCCAGCTCACCCTGCACTACGGCGCAGACGACCTCGGCTCGGTGATGCTGGAGGAGAACGTGGTCTCCTCCGCGGGCGCCAAGCACCGCTCCAACCTTCCCGAGCTGATCGAGCTCATCCGCGGCTCGGACCGGGTTCCCGCGCAGCGCAACACCACCTACGAGATCCTGCGCGTGCACGACGACCCGGCGCACGACCCGGTCGACGAGAAGGTCGTCTCGCACCTGTCGTCCACGGTCGACTCCGGCGAGGGCATCCGCAAGCGCCGGTCCCTCAAGGTCCTCCCGACGGCCGGCTGAAGGGTGGCGCGAGCGATGAAGGTATTCGTCACGGGCGGCGCGGGCTTCATCGGCTCGCAGTACGTCCGCGCCATGCTGGCCGGGGACTACGCCGACTACGAGGATGCCGAGGTCACCGTCTTCGACCTGCTCACCTACGCGGGCAACACGGCGAACCTGCCGATGGACCACGAGCGGCTGACGTTCGTCCAGGGCGACATCCGCGACGGCGCCGCGCTGGACCGGGTGCTCCCCGGGCACGACGTCGTGGTCCACTTCGCCGCCGAGTCCCACGTGGACCGGTCGGTGGCCGGTGCGGAGCCGTTCGTCTCCACCAACGTGCTGGGCACCCAGCAGCTGCTGGACGCGAGCCTGCGGGCCGAGGTCCGCACCGTGCTGTGCGTCTCCACCGACGAGGTGTACGGCTCGATCGAGTCCGGGTCCTGGGACGAGCACGAACCGCTGCTGCCCAACTCGCCCTACTCGGCGTCCAAGGCGGGCAGCGACCTCATCGCCCGTGCCTTCTGGCGCACCCACGGCCTGGACGTGCGGATCACCCGCTGCTCCAACAACTACGGGCCGTACCAGAACGTCGAGAAGCTCATCCCGCTGTTCATCACCAACCTGCTGGCCGGCAAGCCCGTCGGGCTGTACGGCGACGGGAGCAACGTCCGCGAGTGGCTGCACGTCGCCGACCACTGCGCGGCGCTGCAGCTGGTGCTCACCGACGGCGCGCCGGGCGAGGTCTACAACATCGGCAGCGGCGTCGAGGTCACCAACGCCGAGATCACCGACCACCTGCTCGACCTGTGCGGCGCCGACCGGGGTCTCGTGCGGTTCGTGGAGGACCGCAAGGGCCACGACCTGCGCTACTCCCTCGACTTCGGCAAGATCACCAAGCTCGGGTTCAGCCCGGCGGTCGACTTCGCGGACGGGCTCAAGTCGACGGTCGAGTGGTACCGCGACCGCTCCGACTGGTGGGCCCCGCAGTCCTGATCCTGCACCCCGCACCCTCACCGCCCGGTCGGCATGTGCCGACCGGGCGGTGTCGTCTCCGGACGACGCCGGTGCGGGTCGGGCCCTGCCTACGCCTCGTCGTCCCAGGTGACCGGGAGTGCGTGCACCCCGTAGTGGAGCATGTCGGTCCGCAGCGGGACCTCGGCCGCGGGGACGGCGAGACGGAGCGAGGGGAAACGGGCGAACAGCGCCGGGTAGGCGACGCGCAGGATGCTGCGGGCCAGGTGCTGGCCGATGCACTGGTGCTCGCCGTGGCCGAAGGCCAGGTGTCCCTGGGTGGAACGCGTGAGGTCGAGGCGGTCCGCGTCGGGGAAGTGCTCCGGGTCCCGGTTGGCCGCCGGCAGGGAGACCACCACGGTGTCGCCGGCGCGGACCGCGCTGCCGTCCAGGTCGACGTCCTCGAGGGCGGCCCTGCTGGCGCCCAGGTGGGAGATGGTCAGGTACCGCAGCAGCTCCTCCACCGCGTTGTCCGCCAGCTCCGGCCGCTCGCGCAGCAGCGCGAGCTGGTCCGGATGCTCCAGCAGCGCGAAGGTGCCCAGCGCCAGCATGTTGGCGGTGGTGTCGAAGCCGCCGCCGAGCAGCGCCCACGCGATGTTGACCAGTTCCTCGTCGGTGACCTTCCCCCCGGCCGCCAGGTCGCCGAGCAGGTCGTCGCCCGGTTCGGCGTGCTTCTCGGCGACCAGCTTCTGCAGCGCCTCCCCGATGACCGTGCACGACTCGATCAGCTCCTCCACGGTGTACGTCATCCGGGAGAGCAGGGCGAGGTGTTCGCTCAGCGGCTCGCGCACGTGGTCCGGGACGCCGAGCATCTCGCACATGACGCGGACCGGAAGCGGCTCCGCGAAGGCGGCGACCAGGTCGACCGGCCGCTCGTCGCGCGGGGTGCGGGCCATCGCGTCCAGGTGCTCGGTGGTGAGCCGCGTGATCATCGGGGTCAGTTCGGCGACCCCGCGCATCGTGAACCGACGCGTGATCAGCCGCCGGTAGTGCGAGTGGTCGGGCTGGTCCATCTTGATGAACGCGCCGGGCCCCGCGGCCGGTGGCTGGTACTCCGTGAGGGGGAACGGCGGCGGGATCGGCAGGCCGATCAGTTCGTTGCGGTGGCTGAAACGGCGGTCGCTCAGCACCGCGCGGGCCGCGGCGAGGCGCGTGACCAGCCAGCCGCCGCCGTCGCCCGGCCCGACGGTGAGCTTCAGGGGCGACACCGGGCACGTCTCGCGCAGCTCCGCGTACGCCGGCGGCGGGTCGAACGGGCAGGTCCGTTCGACCGGGAGCGTCGCCGGGGTGGGGTGGTCGTCGGTCGTGTCGGTCACGAGTGCTCCAGCGAACGGGTGGACAGCCGGTCCTCGATGACGTCGGCGGCGCGCGCCGCACCGCCGGCCGCGTGGATGTGGCGCCGCATCTCCTGCGCCCGCTCCCGCATCCCGGAGTCCTCGCAGACCCGGGTCACGGCCGCCTGCAGCGCCTCCACCGAGGCGTCCTCCGGCCGGACCGTCTCCGCGAGCCCCAGCTGTGCGAGACGCTTGGCGTTCACCTTCTGCTCGGGGTGGTGCGGGACGACCACCATGGGCACGCCCTTGTGCAGCGACTCCATGATGCTCCCCATGCCGGACTGGCACAGGAAGACCGAGGTGTGGGCGAGCACGGCGCTCAGCGGGACCCAGGAGTGGGCCTCGACGTTGGGCGGCAGCGGGCCGAGGTCCGCCGGGTCGACGCGGCTGCCGAGGGCCATCACGACGTGCCAGGGCGAGTCCGCGAACGCGCGGGCGCAGTCGCGGAAGAAGTCCGGCCGGCCGTGGATGGTGGTGCCCAGCGACACCAGCAGCACCGGCCTGCCGTCCGCCGGAGGCGTCCAGGCGTGGTCCTCCCGGCGCTGCCCGACCGTCGGACCGACGAAGGCGTGGCGCGCGTCGAACGTCCCGGCCGAGAACTGGAACTCCTTCGGCAGGAACGCGACCGTGAACTCCTCGTGGCCGTGGAAGAGTTCCGCCTGAGCCTCCTCGGGCAGCCCGCTGCCGGTCACCAGCTCGGTGAGCCGGGCCGCGAACTCGGCGAGGGCCGGGTGCTTCGGGTCGATCTCCCCGGCGAACTCGTTGCACTCGTCCGACAGGTTGAAGTGCTCGTTGGAGATGAACGTGGGGGACACCTGGACCCGGGGGCGCTCCCAGCCGGCCGCGAGCAGCCGCCCGGTGAGCCACAGCGTCGTGTCGTAGACCACGGCGTCCGGCGGCCCGTCGGCGAACGCCGCCTCGATCGCCGGCATGACGGCGGTGCTCGACTCCAGCAGCCGCAGCGCGGAGCGGGCTGACTCGTCGGCGTCGATCACCTCCGGCGGGGAGGCGGTGGACAGCGGCGGTTCGTAGAGCCGCACCTCGGCTCCCGTCGCCCGTACCCGCTCCGCGAACTCCTCGCTGGCGAAACAGGTCACCCGGTGCCCGCGTGCCACCAGCTCCGACAGCACGGCGATCACCGGCATCGTGTGGCCGTAGGACGGGTACGGCAGGAACGCGAGGTGCCGGCGCGGCCGTTCCGCGGGCGACGTCCCCGTCATGACGCCGCCAGCTGCGCCTCGATGGCGTCGGCGGCGAACTGCGGGCCCTTGCGGCCGGCGATGCTCGCGGCCATGTCCTTCACCCGCTGCCGGGTCGCGCCGTCCTCGTACAGACCGACGACGGCCTCGCGGAGCGCTTCGGCGGTCAGCTCGGACGGCGCGATGGTGCGGCCCAGCCCGAGTTCGACGAGCCGGCCGGCCACCACGTGCTGTTCGGCGGTGCGCGGCACCACCACCGGCGGGATGCCGTGGTACAGCGCCTCCATGGTGCTGCCCATCCCGGCGTGCGAGACGAACGCCGAGGCGTGCTCCAGCACGGCGAGCTGCGGGACCCAGGCGTGGGTCTCGACGTTGGGCGGCAGCGGGCCCAGGTCGTCGGCGGTGACCAGGCCGCCCAGCGACAGCACCACGTGCCAGGGCAGGTCGGCGAGCGCGGTGAGGGCGTGCCGGTAGAAATCGGCCTGGTTCTCGTAGCCGAAGCTGCCGAGGGCGACGAGGACCACCGGCCTGCCGTCGCCCGGGGGCTGCCACTCGCCCTGGTGGGCCCGGTCGCCGATGCAGGGTCCGGCGAAGGCGTGCGTGGCGCCGAAGGTGTCCGAACCCGGCTGGAACTCCGGCGGGACGAACACCAGCGTCTGCTTCTCCTCGCCGCCCGCGGAGAACTCCTCGTTGGAGACGTCCTCCAGCCCGTGCGCATCCAGCGTCTCGCGCATCAGCTCCTGCGCCTGCACCAGCGACGGGTGGTCGGGGGAGGGCGGCGTGAAGTCCGGGGCCATGGCCATGTCGGCGTACGGGTTGGCGTGCTCGCCGACCACGAAGGTGGTCGCCGTCAGCATGGCGGGCACGTTCCACTTGCGGGCCAGCAGCCGGCCGCTGGCGAAGCCGAAGGAGTCGTAGACCATCAGGTCGGGCCGGTCGCCGTCGAGCTGCCGCTCCGCGTCCGCCAGCGGCGTGAAGGCCTCCCTCAGATGGGCGATCGACGCCTCGGCGATGTCGTCGCCGGTGATCTTCTCGGGGATGGCCACGGTGTTCCAGGACTTGGGGACCACGGAGTCGTACGCGATCACCTCGGCGCCGGTCGCGGCGACGACGTCGGCGAAGTGCGAGGCCACGGTGTACGTCACCCGGTGCCCGCGCCGGACCAGCTCCGCGGCCACGGGCAGCGTCGGATTGATGTGCCCGTGGGCCGCGTAGTTGAAGAAGGCGATGTGCCGGCCCTCGGTCATCGGGCTTCCCTTTCCCTCCGTGCCGTTTCCATGACGTACTCGCCGTAACCCGACTTGGTCAGGGCGGCACCGCGCCGGTAGCAGGCGTCGGCGTCGATGAAGCCCCGCCGCAGCGCGATCTCCTCGATGCAGGCGATGCGCACCCCCTGCCGGCGCTCCAGCACCTGCACGTACTGGCCCGCGTCGAGCAGCGAGTCGTGGGTGCCGGTGTCCAGCCAGGCGAAGCCGCGGCCGAGGTCGATCACCTTGGCCCTGCCCTCCTGCTGGTAGGGGCGGATGACGTCGGTGATCTCCAGTTCGCCGCGCGCCGACGGGGTGAGGTTCTTCGCGATGTCCAGCGCCCGGTTGTCGAAGAAGTACAGGCCGGTGATCGCGCGGTTGGTCTTGGGCTGCTGCGGCTTCTCCTCGATGGCGACCAGCAGGCCGTTCTCGTCCACCTCGCCCACGCCGTACCGTTCCGGGTCGGAGACGTGGTAGCCGAACAGCACGCAGCCGTCCAGGTCGCGGCGGCTGTCGCGGAGGAAGTCGGACATGCCGGGGCCGTGGAAGATGTTGTCGCCCAGGATCAGCGCCATGGAGTCGTCCCCGACGTAGTCCGCGCCGATCAGGAACGCCTCCGGGAGCCCGTTGGGCTCGTCCTGCACGGCGTACTCCAACCGCATGCCCAGCTCGGAGCCGTCGCCGAGAAGGCGCTGGAACAGCGGCTGGTCCTCGGCGGTGGAGATGATGAGGACGTCCCGGATGTCGGCGAGCATCAGCACGGACAGCGGGTAGTAGATCATCGGCTTGTCGTAGACGGGGAGCAGCTGTTTGGACACAGCCAACGTCACGGGGTGCAGACGCGTTCCGGCGCCTCCCGCGAGGATGATGCCCTTCATCGTTGCGTCACTTCCGTAGGTTGCGGGTGATCGGGCCGGGGCTGCGGCGCAGGGGCGGCCGGCCGGTCGGCGGCGGGCAGACGTGACTCGAGGAAGTCCGCGCCCCGCACGGCGCCGCCGGCCTCCTCGATGTGGCGGCGCATGCCGGTCACCGCGGCACGGACGCGGCTGCTGCCGACGACCTCGTCGACCGCGGTGCGCAGGTCCCCGGGGCCGCTGCTCTCCCGGAACAGCGCCCGGCCGAGTCCCAGTTCGGCGGCCCGGCGAGCCGCGACCCGCTGGTCCCAGTGGTAGGGGACCAGCACTGTCGGCACGCCCCAGGCCATGGACGTCAGAAGGCTGCCCATCCCGCCGTGCGTGACGAACGCGGCGGCGTGCCGCAGCACGTCCGGGTAGTGCAGCCACTGGTGGATCTCGACGTGGTCGGGCTGCGGACCCAGCTCGTCGGGAGCGACGCGGTGGCCGAGCGTCACCACCAGGTGCCACGGGGAGTCGGCGAGTTCCCGGACGCAGGAGCGCAGGAACTCCGTCTGGCCGGGGGTGTGCGAGCTGCCCAGAGACAGCAGAACGACCTCGCGGCCGTTGCCGGGAGGCGTCCAGGACGGCTCGTCGTCCGGGTCGCCCGGGCCGTCCTCGGCAGGCCCGGTGCACGGCCCGACGAAGGCGCAGCGTTCAGCGTCGAAGGTTTCGGAGGCGATCTGGAAGGCCTCGGGGAGGAACACGAGGTTGTCGCCGTGCTCCGCTCCGGGCACGTCGTGACAGGACAGGACCTCCAGACCCGTCTCCGCCAGGCGCCGCTGCTGCCGGGCGACGAACGCGGTGATCGCCGGGTCCTGCGGGTCGATCGGCTCGACGGGGTTCTCGTCCGTGGCCTCCTGTGCCTGCCGGTCGGTCATGGAGAAGTCCGGGCTGTCGGCGAAGGTGGGGCACAGCTGCACCGTCGGCACGTTCCAGTTGCGGCCCAGCAGCCGGGCCGACTCGGACGCCGCGAGGTCGTGCGCGATCAGGTCCGGCCGGTCGTCCTCCAGATGTGCGACCGCCGTCGGCAGCGGCGCCAGGCCCTCCTCGAAGAAGGCCAGCAGGTTCTCCGCCCCGAACCCGGGTGGACCGTCCTGCCAGGGGAAGGACGACGCGTACTCCACCGGCTCCGCACCCGCGGCACGCACCTCGTCCGCGAACCGCTTCGCGACGAAGCACGTCACCCGGTGCCCGCGCCGGACCAGTTCGGTCAGCGTGGGCAGCGCCGGGGCGATGTGGGCGTAGGCCGGGAACGTGAACACGGCCACGTGGCTGCGGCGTGCCCGCTCGGTGCGGGCTGCGGGGATTCCGTGCACGCGGCGAGTATGGGACGGAGGAGAGGCACGTTTCGGACAGCACGGTCAACACTAGGGCTCTCGCTAGAGAGCACCGACGAAGCTGATCGCACGGCCCCGGCCGGTGAGATTCGACAGCCCCCAGACGCCTTCGCAAAGGAGAGCCGGTCCCAGATGAGTGTGACGACGCAGGGTGCGGGCGGTCCTTCGGACGGTGGAGCCGCGCCCCGGATCTCCGTGGTGCCGCAGCCCGTGAGCGTACAGCCCGACGCCGGGGCCGCGTACGAACTCACCGCCGGCGACGCCGTGCACGCGACCGCCGGCTCCCGGGCCGCGCAGGACGCCGCCGGCTTCCTGGCGGAACTGCTCCGCACCCCGACCGGATTCCCGCTGCCGGTGCGGGAGGTGCCCGCCGGCGAGGAGGCGCCGGGCGGCGTCGCGCTGCTGCTCGACGAGGCGGACACCGCGACCGATCCGGGCAGCTACACGGTGGACGTCACCCCGCGCGGGGTGACGATCCGCGCCGGGGAACGCGAGGGCCTCTTCAACGGCGTCGCCACGCTGCGGCAGCTGCTGCCCGTGCGTATCGACAGCCCCGAGCGCGTCGAGGGGTGCCCGTGGCGGATACCCGGCGGACGCGTCATCGACCGGCCCCGGTACGTGTACCGCGGGGCGATGCTCGACGTGGCGCGCAACTTCATGCCCGCGGCCGACGTCAAGCGGTACATCGACTCCCTCGCCCGCTACAAGATCAACCACCTGCACCTGCACCTCACCGACGACCAGGGCTGGCGCATCGAGATCACCTCGCGGCCGGAGCTGACGGCGACCGGCGGCGGCAGCGGCGCGGGCGGCATCAGCAAGGGCCACTACACCCAGGACGAGTACCGGGACCTGGTCGCCCATGCCTGGTCGCGCGGCATCACGGTCGTCCCGGAGATCGAGGGCCCCAACCACGCGCACGCGGCGCTCGCCTCCTACGGCGAGCTGACCGAGGACGGCGCGGCGCCACCGCTGCACGTGGGTTACGGCCCGAGCCAGCAGGGCCTCGCGATCCAGGGGGAGGAGACCTACGCGCTCCTCGACGACGTGATCCGCGAGGTCGCGGCGATGACGCCGGGCCCCTACCTGCACGTCGGCGGCGACGAGACCGACAACCGCACGCCCGAGGACCTGGCCCACTACTTCGGGCGCGTCGCTCAGCTCGTCCGCAAGTACGGCAAGCAGCTGATCGGCTGGCAGGAGTCCGCAGCCCACCTGGAGCCGGCGGACACCGTCACCGAGTTCTGGGTGCAGGGCCGCAACGACGAGCAGCTGATCGCCGCGGCCGAAGGCGGGGCGAAGGTCATCGTCGCGCCCTGCGAGCACGCCTACCTCGACATGCGCTACGCGCCCGGCAAGCCCGAGTACCCCGTCGGCACCGACTGGGCGGGCACCGTGGACCTGCGCAAGTCCTACGCGTGGCAGCCGGAGGACCTGCTCGACGGGCTCCCCGCCAAGGCCGTGATGGGCGTGGAGGCGGCGCTGTGGACGGAGGTCGTCTTCGGTATCGACCAGGCCGAACTGCTGGCCTTCCCGCGGCTGCTGGCCGTGGCGGAGACCGGCTGGTCGCCCGCCGCCGCCAAGGACTGGGACGGCTTCGCCGAGCGGGTCGCGGCACAGGGCCCCCGGCTGCGGCAGGCCGGCGTCAACTACTACCGGACCCCCGAGGTCCGCTGGCCCTTCGGCAGCTGACAGCCGCCTCGGCCGTCCGCCGTCCGCCCCCTTCCGGTCGCGTGTCCCCATGCCACCGGAAGCGGGGCGGACGGCGGCTCTGCGGGGCGGACGGCCTGCCTGCCGACCAGGGGCTCCGGACCGGCTCACGGACGTGAGCCGGACGAAGTCTTAGGGACCTCCCCACTCCGTTCGCTCCGATACTCGGCGCATGTCGGTAAGGGTGAGTACGGAAACGCTGCAGGGGCTGACCGATGGTTGGCTCGCCGAGGACCTCGACGCGTGGACACGCCACGTTCTGAGGCGCCACTTCGATCCCGAGGGCGGTTCCGCCTACTGGCTCAAGAAGCGGGCCGAACTCGACTTCGACCCCCTGGAGATCGAGCGGTACGACGAGCTGTCCGCCTTCGACCACTTCGACCTGGCGATCCTCCGTGACTCCGACCCCGCCGACTTCGTGCCGCAGAGCGTGCCGCGTCCGCTGGCCGGACGGGTCTTTGAGTCGGGCGGCACCACGGGCAAGCCGTGCCGCGCCTTCTACACCGAGGCGATGGCGCAGCACTGGGCCGCGTGGCGGCACAAGGGCCGTCTGATGGCCGGGTTCCGGCCGGGCGGCGTGTGGATCGACGCCTGCCCCAGCGGACCGCACCTGGTCGGCGAGGAGGCCGACCACCTGGCCGACATGTACGGCTCGACGGTCTACTCCATCGACCTCGACCCGCGCTGGATCAAGACGCTCATCCGCGGCGGCCGTCTCGCGGAGATGCAGGAGTACGTCGACCACGTCGTCGAGCAGATCGTCGACATCCTGGACACCCGCCCGGTCGACTACCTGCGCACCACGCCGGCGACCGTGCAGGCCCTGATCAACCAGCGCCCCGAGCTGATGGCGAAGCTGTCCGGCGTCTACCTCGGCGGCACCCAGTTCACCCCCGACGCGTACCGGAAGTTCGCCGAGGCCATGCCGCACGGCGTCATCGGCATGACCTACGGCAACACCTTCGGCAACGCCAACGGCATGCCCTCGCCCGACGGCGGGGCCACGCTGCCGTACGTGCCGAACTTCCCGCACACCACCATGACGATCGTCGACCGCACCGACGAGTCCCGCGTCGTCGAGTACGGCGAGATCGGCCGGGTGCGGCTGATGGTCCTGCACGAGGACCTGTTCATGCCCAACGTCCTGGAGCGGGACCAGGCGATCCGCTTCGACACCGGGGACGACTGGCCGTGCGACGGCGTGGCCAACGTGCAGCCGCTCGTCGTGTCCGCCGACAAACCCGAGGGCCTGTACTGACGGCGGCCCGCCGCGCGTCCTTCCCCGGGCTCCCGCCCGGGGACGGCTCCGCGCCGCGGGCCCCGCACGTTCCGGCCGCCGGTGCCGCCCGGCGGCCGTTCCCGTATCACCTCGACACTCCTTCGAGAGGCATGGCGGAATGTTGCGCACCGAGTTGATCAGGCCGCTGCACGAGTTGCTCCGCGAACACGCCGACCGCCTCGGGACGAAGACCGCCTTCCGGGACGAGCACCGGGCGGTCGACTACGCCGCCCTCGAAGAACGCACCCGCCGGCTCGCCGGGCACCTCGCCGCGCTCGGCCTGGTCCGCGGCGCACGGGCCGGCGTCTGCCTCGGCAACCGCGTCGAGACCGTGGAGAGCTACCTGGCCGTCGCGCGGGCGAGCGCCGTCGGCGTGCCCCTCAACCCGCACGCCACCGACGAGGAACTGACCCACCTGCTCACCGACAGCGGGGCCGCCCTGCTCGTCACCGACCGGCCGCATCTGGAGCAGGTGCTGCGGCTGCTGCCGGACCACCCCGGACTGCGGGTCCTGGTCACCGGCGACGGCCCGCTGCCCGACGGCCTCGTGGGCTTCGACGCGCTGGCCGCCTCCGAGCCCCCGCAGCCCGCCCGCGACGACGCCGGCCTGGACGACCCGGCGTGGATGCTCTACACCTCCGGCACCACCGGCAGACCCAAGGGCGTGCTCTCCACCCACCGCAAGTCGCTGTGGGGGACGGCCGCCTGCTACGCGCCCGTCCTCGGGCTGAGCGAGGACGACCGGGTGCTGTGGCCGCTGCCGCTGACCCACATGGTCGCCCACAACCTCGGCGTGCTCGGCGTCGTCGCCGTCGGTGCCACCGCGCGCATCATGGAGGGCCTGGCCGTCGACGACGTCGTCACCGCGCTGCGCGAGGAACGCCTCACCTTCCTCTGCGGCGTACCGACGCTGTACCAGCAGATGCTGGACGTCGCCCGCGACGGCGGGCTGGACGCCCCGGATCTGCGGCTGTGCATGGTGGCCGGCTCGGCCTGCCCCACCCCGCTGCACCAGGAGTTCGAGGCCGCCACCGGCATGCGGCTGCTGGACAGCTACGGCAGTACCGAGACCGGCGGGCCCATCACCACCAACCTCCCCGGCGGCCCCTGGACGCCCGGCTCCTGCGGCCTGCCGGTCCCCGGCCTGACCGTGCGCCTGACCGACCCGCGCACCGGCACCGGAGTGCCGGACGGCGAGGAGGGCGAGATCTGGGTGGACAGCCCCGCCACCATGCTGGGCTACCACGGAAGACCCGAGGCCACCGCCGAGGTGCTGACCGACGGCTGGTACCGCACCGGCGACCTGGCCCGCGCAGACGGGAACGGCTACCTCTCCATCACCGGCCGCATCAAGGAACTCATCATCCGCGGCGGCGAGAACATCCACCCCCGCGAGGTCGAGGACGTCGTCGCTCAGGTGCCCGGGGTCGCCGAGGCCGCTGTCGTCGGCGCGCCCGACGAACTGCTCGGCGAGGTGCCGGTCGCCTTCGTGGTGACCGGGCCCGGAGGCGTCGACCCCGAGGCGCTGCTCGCCCACTGCCGCGACCGGCTGTCGTACTTCAAGGTCCCGACCGAGGTGTACGAGGTCGACGCCATCCCGCGCACCGCCATCGGCAAGATCCAGCGGCAGGCCCTGCTCGGCCTGCCCGCCCGGCAGGTGCACGGCAGGCCCGAGGCCGGCGCGGTGAGCAGCGAGGCGGCCGACGCGCACGCCCGCCGCCTCGCCGACGCGGCCCCCGAGGAACGCGGGCGCGTCCTGCTCGACCTGGTCCGGGCGGTGGCGTCCGAGGTGCTGGGCGTGGACGACGTCCGTACCGGCAGCGCCTTCAAGGACCTCGGCTTCGACTCGCTGACCGCCGTACGGCTGCGCGACCGGCTCTCCGGGGCGGTCGGCACCCGGCTGCCCGCGACACTCGCCTTCGACCACCCCACGCCCGCCGCGGTCGCCACCCACCTGACCACCCTGCTGTACGGGGACGACGCCCCCGGCGAGGAACCGGCCCCCGCCGCCCCCCGTCCCGCCGACGCCGACGACCCCGTGGCGATCGTCGCCGTCGGCTGCCGCTACCCCGGCGGCGTCGCCTCCGCCGAGGACCTGTGGCGCGTGGTCGCCGACGAGGCCGACGTCATGGGCGACTTCCCCACGGACCGCGGCTGGGACCTGGACGACCTCTTCGACGCCGACCCGGACCGCGCCGGCAAGTCGTACGCGCCCGCCGGCGGATTCCTCCACGACGCCGCCGACTTCGACGCCCCGCACTTCGGCATCAGCCCCCGCGAGGCCCTGGCCATGGACCCGCAGCAGCGGCTGCTGCTGGAGTGTTCCTGGGAGGCCTTCGAACGCGCCGGCATCGACCCGACGTCGCTGAAGGGCACCCGCACCGGCGTGTTCGCCGGCGTGATGTTCGGCGACTACGGCACGCGGCTGCACCAGCGGCTGCCGGACGGCGTCGAGGGCTACCTCGGCAACGGCAGCGCGGGCAGCGTCGCCTCCGGCCGTGTCGCCTACACCTACGGGCTGGAGGGCCCGGCCCTCACCGTCGACACCGCGTGCTCCTCCTCGCTGGTGGCGCTGCATCTGGCCGCCCGGTCCCTGCGGTCCGGCGAGTGCGACATGGCCCTGGCCGGCGGCGTGACCGTGATGGCCACGCCGTCGCCGTTCGTCGAGTTCAGCCGGCAGCGGGCGCTGTCCACGGCCGGCCGCTGCAAGGCCTTCTCCTCCACCGCGGACGGCACCGCCTTCGGCGAGGGTGCCGGGCTCCTGCTGCTGGAACGCCTGTCCGACGCCCGCCGCCTCGGTCACCCGGTGCTGGCCGTGATCCGCGGCAGCGCGGTCAACCAGGACGGCGCCTCCAACGGCCTCACCGCGCCCAACGGCCCGTCCCAGCAGCGCGTCATCCGGCAGGCGCTGGCCGACGCCGGGCTCGCCGCCGACGACGTCGACGCCGTCGAGGCGCACGGCACCGGCACCACCCTCGGCGACCCGATCGAGGCCCAGGCGGTGCTCGCGACGTACGGCCGGGGACGCGACGGCGAACGGCCGCTGTGGCTGGGTTCGCTGAAGTCCAACATCGGCCACACGCAGGCCGCCGCAGGCGTCGGCGGCGTCATCAAGATGGTCATGGCGATGCGCCACGGCCTGCTGCCCCGCACCCTGCACATCGACGAGCCCACGCCGCACGTCGACTGGTCGGCCGGAGCGGTGCGGGTGCTCGCCCAGGCGCTGCCCTGGCCCGACGAGGGCCGCCCGCGCCGCGCCGGCGTCTCCTCCTTCGGCGTCAGCGGCACCAACGCCCACCTGGTGCTGGAACAGGCCCCCGCCCGGCAGCCGGACGCACCCGACCGGGCGGCGAGCACGCCGCCGCTGCCGTGGGTGGTCTCCGCCCGCACCGAAGCCGCGCTGGAGGACCAGCTGGACCGGCTGCTCATCGCGACCACCGGTCACGACGAGCGGGAGGGCGGCGACATCGCCCGCACCCTGGCCACCGGCCGCGCCCACCTGGAGCACCGCGCGGCCGTCGTCGGGGGCGACTTCGCCCGGGCCCGCACCGGGCGCGCGCTGGACGGCGGCCTGGCCGTGCTGTTCACCGGGCAGGGCGCGCAGCGCGCCGGGATGGGCAGCGAACTCCACGCGCACTACCCGGTGTTCGCCGACGCGTTCGACGAGGTGTGCGCCGCGCTCGACCGCGAGCTGGACCGTCCGCTGCGCCAGGTCGTCCTGGACCAGCCGGCGCTGCTGCACCGCACCGCCTGGACCCAGCCCGCGCTGTTCGCCGTGGAGACCGCCCTGTTCCGGCTGTACGCCTCCTGGGGGCTCCGCCCGGACGCCGTCTGCGGCCACTCGGTGGGGGAACTGACCGCCGCCCACGTCGCCGGGGTGCTCTCCCTCGAGGACGCCGCCGTCCTGGTCACCGAACGCGGACGGCTGATGCAGGAGCTGCCCGAGGGCGGCACCATGGTCTCGCTGCGGGCCTCCGAGGAGGAGGTGCGGCCGCTGCTCACCGACGGCGTCGACATCGCGGCCGTCAACGGCCCCGAGTCCGTGGTCGTCTCCGGGCTGGAGGACGACGTGCTGCGCGTCACCGGGCACATCGCGGTGACCGGCCGGCCGGTCAAGCGCCTCCAGGTCTCGCACGCCTTCCACTCGGTGCTGATGGAACCGATGCTGGCCGACTTCAGCAAGGTCGCCGACAGCCTCACCTACCACCGTCCGCGCATCCCCGTGGTCTCCAACCTCACCGGCCGGCTCGCCGACCCCGACGAGATCCGCACCGTCGACTACTGGGTGCGGCACGTCCGCGAGGAGGTCCGGTTCGCCGACGGCATCCGCGCCCTGTACGACTCCGGCGTGCGCACCTTCCTCGAACTCGGCCCCGACGGCGTGCTCACCGCCATGGCCGAGGACTGCCTCGCCGGGTACGCCTCCCCGGGGGAGACCGCCTGCGTCGCGGCGCAGCGCCGCACGCTGCCCGAGGCCGACGCCACCGCCGAAGCGCTCGCCCGGCTGCACACCGTCGGCGCGGACGTCGACTGGTCCGCCCTCTTCGCCGGCACCGGCGCCCGTCCCACCGACCTGCCCACCTACCCGTTCCAGCGGCAGACCTACTGGCTCCAGCCCGCGTCCACCGCCCAGGACCCGGTGGCGCTCGGCCAGCGGCCGGCCTCCCACGCGCTGCTCGGCGCCACCGTACGGCTCGCGGAGACCGACGAGGTGCTGCTCACCGGCAGGCTCTCCGTCCGCGAGCAGCCCTGGCTCACCGACCACGTCATCGGCGGCACCGCACTCTTCCCCGGCACCGGCTTCGTCGAGCTCGCGATCCGGGCCGGGGACGAGGTCGGCTGCACCGTGCTGGACGAACTCGTCGTAGAAGCACCGCTGCCGCTCCCCGAACACGGCGACGTGCGCCTCCAGGTGCGCGTCGGCGAACCGGACGCCTCCGGCCGCCGGCCGGTGGACGTGCACGCCGCCACCGACGACGGCGCCCCCGAGGCCGACACCGTCTGGACCCGCCACGCTGGCGGCCACCTCACCGCCGCCCCGGCGGCCGGCGGCCCCGCGCCGAGGCCCGAGCTGAGCGCCTGGCCGCCGGCCGGTGCCGAAGCCGTGCCGCTGGACGGCGTCTACGACCGGCTGGCCGAGGGCGGCCACGGCTACGGGACCGCCTTCCAGGGGCTGCGGGCCCTGTGGCGCAGCGACGACGCCCTGCTCGCCGAGGTCGAGATCCCCGGCGACACCGACGGGTTCGGCATCCACCCCGCACTGCTGGACGCGGCGCTGCACGCCGACGTCGTCAACGGCGCCGCCACCCGCGAGGCGGGCGAGATGCGGCTGCCGTTCTCCTGGCACGAGGTCCGCCTCTTCGCCTCCGGCGCCACCCGGCTGCGGGTGCTGCTGCGCCCCGGGCCGGACGGCGAACTCGCCGTGCACGCCGCCGACGACACCGGCGCCCCCGTGGTGGAGATCGCCGCGCTGCGCACGAGGCCCGTGACCCGCGCCGGGGCCACTCCCGGCGCGGCCGTGCGGGACGCGCTCTTCCGTGTCGACTGGTCGCCCGTCCCGGCCCCCACGACGGTCCCCGGCCGCCGCTGGGCCGTGCTGAACGGCACCGGTCCCGCCCCCGGCGCGGCCGGCGCCCTGGTTCCGTCCTACCGGGACGCCGCCGCGCTGAGCGCCGCCGTGGGCGGCGGCGCGCCGAGCCCCGACCTGGTGCTGGTGCCCTGCGCCAAGCCGGAGGACGCCCCCGACCTGCCGCCCGCCGAGGCCGTACGGCACACGGTGGCGCTGGTGCTGCGACGGCTGCAGGAATGGCTCGCCGACGACCGGCTGGCGTCCACCCGGCTGGTGATCGCCACCCGCGGCGCCGTCGCCGCTCCGGCCGCCCCCGGCACGCCCGGCACGGTCACCGACCTGGTGCACGCGGCGGTCTGGGGCCTGGCCCGCTCCGCCCAGACCGAGCACCCCGGCCGGATCGTGCTCGCCGACCTCGACCCGTCCTCACCGGACCGCACCGGCGCCGCGGACTGGCGCGCGCTGGCCGCCGCCGTGGAGTCCGGCGAGGAGCAGTTCGCGCTGCGCGGCGACGCGGTGCTGGTGCCGCGTCTGGCCCGCACCCCCGCTCCCGCGCCCGACGGCGAGGTGCGGCCGCTCGACCCCGAGGGCGTCGTGCTCCTCACCGGCGGCACCGGCGCGCTCGGCCGCACCTTCGCCCGCCACCTGGTGGCCGAACGCGGCGCCCGGCACCTGCTGCTGGCCAGCCGCAGAGGGGCACAGGCCCCCGGCGCCGAGGCCCTGGCCGCCGAACTGGCCGAGCTGGGCGCCGAGGTGCGGACGGCCTCCTGCGACGCCGGCGACCCGGACGCGCTGGCCGCGCTGCTGGCCGGACTCCACCGCCCGCTCACCGCCGTCGTGCACACCGCGGGCGTCCTGGACGACGGCGTCGTGGAGGCCCTCGACCCCCGGCGCCTGGACCGGGTGCTGCGGCCCAAGGCCGAGGCCGCGCTCCACCTGCACCGGCTCACCCGGGAACACGACCTGGCCGAGTTCACCGTCTTCTCCTCCGTCGCGGGCGTCCTCGGCGGCCCCGGACAGGCCAACTACGCCGCGGCCAACGCCTTCCTCGACGCCCTGATGCACCACCGCCGCGCCCAGGGCCTGCCCGGCACCTCGCTCGCCTGGGGCCTGTGGGAACCGCAGGGCGACGACTCCGGCGCCACCGGCATGGCGGCCGACCTCACCGCCGCCGACCGTCAACGGATGTCCCGCGACGGCATGCGCCCGCTCTCCGCACACGAGGGCCTGGCGCTGTACGACGCCGCCCGGGCGCGCGGGGAGGCGCTGCTCGTCCCGGCACGGCTGGACCTGGCCGCGCTGCGCGCCGGCACGACGCCCCTGCCCGCCCTGCTGCGCGGCCTGGTCCGTCCGGCCCGCCGCACCGCCGCGGCCGCCGCCCCGGCACCCGACGTGCGGCAGCACCTCGCCGCGCTTCCCCCGGCCGAACGGGACGCCGCGCTGCGCGAGCTGGTGCGCACCGAGGTCGCCGCCGTGCTCGGCTTCGCCGGCCCGGAGGACGTCACCGCCGAGCAGAGCCTCGGCGAGTCGGGGTTCGACTCGCTGACCGCCGTCGAGCTGCGCAACCGGCTGGGCGCCGCCACCGGCCTGCGGCTGTCGACCACCCTGGTCTTCGACCACCCCACCCCGGCCGCGCTCGCCTCCCACCTGGGCGAACGCCTCGCCGCAGGGCAGGCCGCGCCCGCGGGCACCTCCGCGCCCGCCGATCCGCCCGCACCCGCGGGTCCGCCGTCCCCCGGCGCCGCGCCCACGAGGGAACCCCAGTCGCCGGACGCGCCCGTCCCCGCCGACTCGCTCTTCGCCCTGCTGGGCGACGGCGCCGAACACACCCTGAGCGCACTGTTCCGCCGGGCCTGCCTCGACGGGCGCTCCCAGGCCGGATTCGCCTTCCTGCACAGTGCCGCCGGACTGCGCCCCGCGTACACCACGCCCGGGGACTTCGGGCGGGCGTTCCAGGCCACCCGTCTCGCCCCCGGCGGCGACACCGCACGGCCGACCCTGGTCTGCCTCAGCTCGTACGTGGCGCTGGGCGGCGTGCACGAGTACGCCCGCCTCGCCGCGCAGTTCCGCGGCGAACGCGCCGTGCGCGCCCTGGCCAACCCCGGCTTCGACGCCGACGACCCGCTGCCGAAGTCCGCCGACGCCGTCGTCGGCCTGCTCGCCGAAACGGCGCTGCGGGCCGCCGAGGACGGCCCGTTCGTCCTCGTGGGCTCCTCCTCCGGCGGCGTCCTCGCCCACACCGTCGCCGCCCGCCTGGCCGGAGAGGGCAAGGCCCCCGAGGCGGTCGTCCTGCTCGACACCTATCCGCCGACCCCGGTCGACTCGCCGCTGAACCACTTCCTGGACGCCCTGGTCGACGGCATGTACCGGCGCCAGGAGGACGGCGTCGCCCGCATGGACTTCGCCCGGCTCACCGCCATGGGCCGCTACTTCGACCTGTTCGCCGACTGGACGCAGCCGTCGCTCGACGTACCGCAGCTCCTGCTGCGGGCCTCCGAGTCGCTGCTCCCCGACGCCGGGGACGACGGGTGGCGCACGAGCTGGTCGGCCGCCGGCACCGTGCTCGACGTGCCCGGCGACCACTTCACGCTGATGGAGGCGCACGCCGACACCACGGCCGACGCCGTACGCGGCTGGCTGTCCCGGCTCGGCGCCTGACCCGTCCGCCGACCGGCCTCTCCGCGGGGGACCGGCGCACGCGAAGGGCGCCCGGCGACCGCACCGGTCGCCGGGCGCCCTTCGCCCTGCGGGCCTCAGCCGCGGCGGAGGCGGACGCCGTGCTCGAAGACGGCCGCGACGGCCTGCGACACCGCCTGCGGACGGTCCACAAACACCACCGGGAACGGGTACTGCAGCGCGTTCATCACCGGGGAGGGGCCGATGACCAGGCCGAGCTGCGCCCGGTGGTCCTTCATCCCCTGTGTCAGGTCCACCACGCTGATCGGCGCCGAGACGTTGTCCACGAACATCGCGCAGACCTCGTCCGCCCGCGTCAGGGTCCTCTGCTCCAGGCAGGAGCAGAGCGTCAGCGCGGGGTCCTTGAACGGGACCCGCTCGATGCGTGCCCGGCTCGCCTCGCGAGCGGCCGCCCGCAGCGGGCTGTGCACCGCGAGGTCGGCGCCCTCGGTGACGTTGACGACCCCTTCCGGCTCGCCCGCGGCCAGCTTCTCCAGCGCGTCGCGGTAGCCGGCGAGCAGCACGATGCGGATCTTCCCGCCGGCGTCGCACCCGAAGTCCGCGGCCTTCCAGACACCCTCGCGCTGCTCGCCGTAGTAGTGGTCCGGGTCGTGGTCCAGGGCCAGGTACGCGGCGGCGATGCCCTCGGGACGGCCGCCGCCCGTCTCCTCGTCCTGCGGCCTGTGCTCGCCCCGGGTCAGCAGCTCCATCAGGTCGCGCCGCTCGATCGCGCCGGCGACGCAGCTGCCGACCAGGCCGCCCAGGCTGAGGCCGCCGGTCATCTCCGGGCGCAGCCCCTTCTTCATCAGCACGTCCTGGATGCCGAGCTGCGCCGCGGCCAGGCCGACGGAGACGACCTGGATGCGCTCCCCGTCGTCGGCGTACTCGCCGTTCTGCTTCAGCAGCGGCTCCACGTCGATGCCGGTCCACTCCGACGCCTGCCGGAAGGACTCGCGCACCTCCTCGTGTGCGTCGTAGAACTCGATGACCCCGTCCGGCTGGTACTGGAACAGGTTCGTACCGAAGATGGACGCGAGAGCCACGGGTCACCTCGAAGAAGGTCGGAGCAGGAAAGCGGGGGCGCGGAGTTCCTGATGCTAGGCGCGTGATTCGAGTGAGTCTCCTAGGGCCTGGACGGCGCCCC
This sequence comes from Streptomyces hazeniae, assembly GCF_031845485.1. Taxonomy (NCBI): domain Bacteria; kingdom Bacillati; phylum Actinomycetota; class Actinomycetes; order Kitasatosporales; family Streptomycetaceae; genus Streptomyces; species Streptomyces hazeniae. Next base: position 685,585 of record NZ_JAVREQ010000001.1, on the reverse strand, counting down.
CGGTGCGTCGTGCCCGGCTCGGGAGCCGCTGGTTACAGTGCCGGGCATGGGCCACGGTTACCTGGTGTCGGCTGTGATCGACGGATGCTTCGCCTTCTTCGCCCTCGTCCCGATCCGCAGGCCCCTGCCGCTCAGCGGGGTCGGCTACTACTTCGGCCTCGTCTTCAACGAACTCCCCTTCGTCGCCTCCTGGCTGATCGCCGCGTCCGCGCTGCCCAGGGCGGTGCGCGGCGACCTGGACACCCCCGCCGAGTGGGTCGCCTTCGGCGTCGCCATGCTGGCGGCCCTGGGATTCGTGGTGGTCGCGGTGCGGGCGCTGCCCGCCCCGGGGGCCGTGCGGGACGCGCTGGCCGACGGCCTGGGGGAGGAGTGGCGCCGGTCGCTGCCGCCCGGGGCCGCGGCGGCGCTGCGGCGCCGGACGCCGTGGGCGCGGATCGCGCTGTGGCCCTTCCCGTTCCTGGGACGCGGGTGGCGCGTGCAGCGGATCGCGGACGTCGCGTACGGGCCGGCGGGCCGCCGGAACACGCTCGACCTCTACCGCAGGCGGGGCGGAACGTCGGACGCCCCCGTCTTCGTCTACCTGCACGGCGGCCGTTTCGTCAGCGGGAGGAAGAACCGCGAGGCGCTGCCGCTGCTGCACCGGCTCGCCCGGCAGGGCTGGGTGTGCGTCAGCGCCAACTACCGGCTGAGCCCCCCGGCGGTCTGGCCCGACCACCTGGTCGACGTCAAGAAGGTCCTCGCATGGGTGCGGCGGCACGGGGCGGAGTTCGGCGCGGACCCGTCGACGGTGTTCGTCGGGGGAAGCTCGGCGGGCGGCCACCTGGCGGCGTGCGCCGGCCTCACCCCGAACGATCCGGCGTACCAGCCCGGCTTCGAGTCGGCGGACACCTCCGTCACCGCGGTGGTCTCGCTGTACGGGTGGTACGGGAACGTGAACGCGGGGGAGCGGGTGCCGTCGTCGCCGCACGGCGTGCTGCGGGAGGACGCGCCGCCGTTCTTCGTCACGCACGGCGACAAGGACCCGCTGGTGCACGTGGACGGGGCGCGGCAGTTCGTGCGGCGGCTCCGGGAGGTCTCCCGCAACCCGGTGGTGTACGCGGAGCTGCCCGGGGCGCACCACGTGTACGACCTGTTCCACTCGATCCGCTCCGAGGCCGTCGTCGACGGCGTCGAGGCGTTCGCGGCATGGGTGCGGGCGACGTCCGCCACCCGCACCGACTGAACTCCGGGCGCGCCGCGGTCCCGAAGACGCGGGACGCCCCGGCCGTCGGCTACCGGGCCGCCGTGTGGGCGCGCACCATCCGGACGACTTCGTCGCCCGCCCAGACCGAGTGGTCGAGCTTCCCCGAGAAGACCGTGATGTAGCCGGGGCCGGGGGACTCGACCATCGACGGCCGGGCGTCGGTGTCGTCACGACGCGCCAGCACCACCCGGGGGCCGTGCAGCACGTCGTGCAGCCGGGCCGTGCGCAGGGACGGGACGAAGCGTGTCGCTCCCTCCAGCACCCGGCCGAACCTGGCCTCCAGACCGGTGCGGTCGAGCGTGCCGAAGTCCGGGTCGCGCCACGCGGACGGGGCGAGGTCGGCGGTGACGCGTTCCAGCACGCTGTGCTCGACGTGGTAGAGCAGGAACTTCCCGGAGCGGCCGAACGGCAGCAGCGTGGTGAACTTCCCGTCCATGACGGTGACGCCCACCGGCGGGTGGTCCCAGTCGACGACGAACACCGCCGTGTACTCGTACTGCCGGTCCGGCGCCGGCAGGCCGAGCTGCCGGGTGAGCCGGTTGGTGTCGGAGAAGGTGCAGTTGACCACCGCGTCGAACACGCCGGCGACGCCGTCGGCGGTGCGCACGGCGAACTGCTCCCCGCGGGCCTCGACGGCTTCCACGTCCGTGCCGAAACGCACGGTCGCCGGCGACGCGTCGAGCCGCCGGACGAGCATGTCGCGGAGGTGCGCGCAGTCGATGACGGCTTCCTCGGTGAGCATCCCCAGCGAGACGCCGGTCACCGGCGGGCTGTAGCGCGCCGGTTCGACCAGTTCGTAGGTCAGGCCCACCCCGTCACAGAAGTCCAGGTACTCCTGCGGCGTCACCGCAGAGTCCTCCTCGGCGACGAAGTAGCCGTTGGGGAAGTCCGTCACGACGCACTCGGAGAACTCCTTGCGGAACCTCTCGTAGCCGCGGATGCACTGCTCCGCGGTGGTCCGGTCGCGCGGGTAGTGGAAGCCCAGGTGCAGGCGGTTCTGGTTGTTGAACGACGCCTGGGCGAGCGGCTGCCGGTTCCGCTCGAAGACCGTGACCCGGTAGCCCTCCTCGGCCAGCCGGAGCGCCGCGACGGCGCCGAACACCCCGCAGCCGACGACGGCCACACCACCCGCTTCAGACATGAGCGCCTCCGTTGACCCCGATGATCTGTCCGTTCAGGCCGGCCCAGGCCGGGTCGCAGAGGCCCGCGATCACTCCGGCGACCTCCTGAGCGGTCACCAGCCGGCCGGTCGGCGTGCGCTCGCGGTGCACCGAGCGGCGCTCCGGCGCCATGTCCCGGTACATCGTGCTGTCCTCGATCAGCGCGGGCGAGACGGCGTTCACCCGGATCCGCGGCGCCAGCCAGGTGGCCAGCGACTTGACCAGGCCGATCACGGCCGCCTTGGAGGCGGCGTAGACCGGGTCGAAGCTTCCCCGCTCGCCCGAGACGGAGGCCGTCATGACGACCTGGCCGCCGTCGCCCATCAGCGGCAGCAGGCGGCGCAGCAGCGCGGCCTGCGCCCCGACGTTCACCGTCAGCACGTCGGCGATCTGCTCGTCGGAGTAGGCGTCCAGCGAATCCCCGGGAAGGATTCCGGCGAGGAACACCACGACGTCCAGCCGCGCGACGCGTTCGGCGCAGGCAGCGGCGGCGGCGTCCAGCGACGCCGGGTCGCGCAGGTCCAGCGCGAGAGTCCGGTCCGGGGCCAGCCCCGGCACCACCCCCGTGCGCCCGGTTCCGTGGACGTGGTCGCCCCGCTGTGCGAAGGCGTCGACCACCGCGGCGCCGATCGAGGAACTCGCCCCGACGACGAGCGTGTTGCGGGGAAGGTCGTGGGGGAGGGGGGTCATGCTTCCTCGGCGAACGACGCGATGGTCCTCTTCAGCCCGTCGGCGAGCGGGACGCGGGGCTCCCAGCCCAGCACCCGGCGTGCCTTGGCGATGTCCGGCCGGCGGCGTTGCGGGTCGTCCGGGTGGGCCTCGACGAAGGAGACGGAGGAGGTGCTGCCGGTCAGTTCGAGTACGTGCTCGGCCAGTTCCCGCACGGTGATCTCCTGCGGGTTGCCGATGTTGACCGGGCCGGTCTCGCCGCTGCGGGCGAGGGCGAGGATGCCCTGCACGGTGTCCTCGACGTAGCACAGCGACCGGGTCTGGGAGCCGTCCCCCATGACCGGCAGCGGCTCGCCGGCGAGTGCCTGCTTGATGAAGGTGGGCACCACGCGCCCGTCGTCGCCGCGCATGTCCGGTCCGTAGGAGTTGAACAGCCGCGCGATCGCGGCGTCCACCTGGTACTCCTGCCGGAACGCCATGGTCATCGCCTCGGAGAAGCGCTTCGACTCGTCGTAGCAGGCGCGCGGCCCGACCGGGTTGACGTTCCCCCAGTACTCCTCGCGCTGCGGGTGCTCCAGCGGGTTGCCGTAGACCTCGGAGGTCGAGGTGATCACGAACCGGGCCTGCTTCTCACGCGCCAGCTCCAGCGTGTGGAAGGTGCCGTGTCCGCCGGCGCGGAGCGTCGCCACCGGCATGCCGAAGTAGTCGACCGGCGAGGCCGGGCACGCGAGGTGCAGGACGCAGTCGACGTCGCCCGCGACCTGGAACGGCTCGACGATGTCCGCCTCGAGAAAGGTGAAGCGGGAATTCTCCCTCAGGTCGGCGATGTTCTTCAGCCGCCCGGTGCTCAGATTGTCGACGCAGGTGACGGATTCCCCGGATTCGATCAGGGTCCGGCACAGATGGGAGCCGACGAATCCCGCGCCGCCCGTGACGACGGTGTGCTGCGCCGTCCGCCCCGTCTCCTTCTCGGGTGGAATGGCATGACTCATCGTCGACTCCCTGCGGGCTCACTTGCGAATTCCGGAGCATGCACCCAGGGGGAACGGGGGCATCCCAGAGGAGACTGGAGCCAGGATCATAAAAGTGGATCGGCTAGTGAATGTCATAGAGGCGAGGCGGGCGGCGGGCACGGGGAAACCCGGCCCGCGCACGGGCGTTCCCCCGCCCGTGCCGCCCGTGGAGCGGCGGCTCAGCCGAGCATGCCCTCGATGAGGTCGGCGGCCTGCGCGGCACCGCCCGCGGACCGGACCTCCTCGCGCAGCCGCGCCAGCCGGGCCGGCACCTCCGGGTCGGCGACGATCGCGGTCACCGCGTCCCGCAGCGCTTCGGCGGTGGCGTCCGCGGCCGGGACGTGGCGGGCCACGCCCAGTCCGACCAGCTGCTCGGTGTTGCTGAAGTGGTCGGCCCCCTGCGGCACGGCGACCATGGGCACCCCGTGGTACAGGGCCTCCGCGCAGCCGCCGGTCCCCGCGTGGGTGACGAACGCGTCGGCCTGCTCCAGCACCGCCAGCTGCGGCACCCAGGGATGCACCTCGACGTTCGCGGGGATGGGCCCGAGGTCCGCCTGGTCGACCTTCAGCCCGATCACGAGTACCACGTGCCAGCCCGGCAGGTCGCCGAAGGCCGCGAGGCACTGGCGGTAGAACTCCGGCTGGTCGGTGAAGGAGGACCCGAAGGAGATCAGCAGCACCTTCTCCGCGCCGTCCGGCCGCGTCCAGCTGCCCTGCGCCTCGCGTCCGCCGAGACACGGACCGACGAACGCCGCCCGCTCCGGGTCGAAGTCGTCGGCCCTCGGCTGGAGCACCTTCGCGCACAGGCTCACCAGCCGCGGCGCCCTGCCCGTGAACTCGCCCACGTCCGTGGTGACGGCGCCGTTCTCGGCCAGCCACTTGGCGAACCGCTCCTGGTACTCGGCCTCCCGCACCGCGTCCGTGCTCGGCGCGGGCTCCGGCTCCGCGTCCGCGTCGCTCCGGGGGGTGACGATGGTCGGCGAGAGGTGGGCGCACGGGCGGCCCTGCGACTCGGCCAGCAGGCGGCCGACGTAGGAGCCGGTGTCGTAGAGATAGACGTCGGCGGGGTCGTCGTCGTAGGCGGCCTTCAGCTGCGGCAGGGCCCGCATGTTGCCGTCGAGGAACACGTTGATCGCGGAGAGCGCGTCCTCGGCCCACTCGCCGCCCGCCTCCGGCAGCTCGCGGAGCACCGGCACGAACTCGCCGCCGGTGACCGTCGCCAGGTGGGCGACGGCCGGCTCGTTGGCGACGGTCACCCGGTGGCCGCGGGAGACCAGCTCGTGGATGACCTCGAGCATGGGCATGATGTGGCCGGGGTCCGGGTTGCCGATCACGGCGACGTGGGCGTTTCGACGAGTCAAGGGGAGATCACCCGTTCAACGTGGGTCGGTGTGGGCAGGGCGCGAACGAGGCCGTGCGGTCCGCCGCGGGTGCGGGCACGGGTCAGCATGGCGGCTCCGCGGGGCCGGACGGCGTGGTGCGGCCGGGGTCTGAGTGAACATCTAGAGGGCCCCTCAGGAGGACGGGGCGAGGACGGCGCCGAGCGCCTCGGTGACGGTGTCGACGGCCTCGTCCGACAGGTACGGCCCCACGGGCAGGCTCAGCACCTCCGCGGCGAGCCGTTCGGCACGGGGCAGCCCGCCGTCCGCTCCGAAGCCCTCCTCCGCGTAGGCCGGCGTGCGGTGCACGGCCACGGGATAGTGGACCCGCGTCTCCACCCCGGCGGCCGACAGGCGTGCCTGCACGGCGTCCCGGTCCGTGACGCGTACCACGTACTGGTGCCACGCGTGCTCGGCCCACGGTGCCACGTCCGGCGTGACGACCCCCGGAACACCGGCCAGCGCCGCCGTGTAGCGGCTCGCGACCCGGTTGCGCCGCGCGTTCCAGTCGTCCAGGTGGCGCAGCTTGACCCGCAGCGCCGCGGCCTGCACCTCGTCGAGCCGGGAGTTGGTGCCCTGCATCCGGTGGTCGTAGCCCTGCTGGGCGCCGTAGTTCCGGTGCAGCCGCAGCCGGTCGGCCAGTGCGGGGTCGTCCGTGACGACGGCGCCGCCGTCGCCCAGCGCTCCGAGGTTCTTGCCCGGGTAGAAGCTGAACGCGACGGCGTTGCCGCTGCCGACCCGGCGGCCGCGGTGGCGTGCGCCGTGGGCCTGAGCGGCGTCCTCGACGACGGCGAGGCCGTGCCGGGCGGCGAAGCGGCCGACGGCGTCGAGGTCGACCGGGTGCCCGTACAGGTGGACCGGTATCACCGCCCGGGTGCGAGCGGTCACCGCGGATTCGAGCTGCTCGGTGTCGAGCAGGAAGCCGTCCTCGGCGGGCTCGACGGGGACCGGGCGCGCACCTGTCGCGGACACCGCCAGCCAGGTGGCGATGAACGTGTGCGAGGGGACGAGCACGTCGTCGCCCGGGCCGACCCCGTGGGCCCGCAGGGCGAGTTCCAGGGCGGAGAGGCCGTTGCCGGTGCCGACGCAGTGGGCGTTCTCGCAGTAGGCCGCGAACTCCGCCTCGAAGGAGTCGAGTTCGGGCCCGAGCGTGTACCACCCCGAGCGGGTGGCGCGGAGGACCGCGGCGTCGATCTCCCCCTGGACGTCGTTCAGTTCGTGCAGCCGCCGGACCTCGAAGAACGGAACGCAGCTCACGGCTGCCTCCTGACGTCTTCCAGGAACGCCGCGTAGTCGCGGTAGTAGTCCGTCTCGTCGTAGTGCTCGGAGGCGAGGACCAGGCAGACGCTGTCGTCCGAGAAGTCGGTGATGTCGCGCCACACCATCGGACCCACGTACAGGCCGGTGCCCGGATCGTCCAGCCGGTACGCGCGCTGCCGGTGGCCGTCGTCCACCTTGACCGTGAAGCTGCCGTGCGCCGCGACGAAGAGCTGTTCCAGCGCGCGGTGCGCGTGGGCGCCGCGCGCGGTGCCGGTGCGCGTGTTATGCAGGTAGTAGATGCGCCGGATGGGGAACCCGGTGGTCCACTCCGACTCGACGATCGACAGGCTGCCGCGTTCGTCGTGGTGCTGCTCCAGCCCGATGAGCCGGCAGGGCTTGACCCTGCCGACGGGCGTGTCGGTGGTTCTGGCCACCATCACTCTCTCTCCTTGCCCCTGATGCTCCCCGGCGCTGCGCACCGGACGGTCCGACGCCCCGGCCGGCCGCCGTCCGCTACGTCGTGTGCTGCTTCACGCCCGTGCCGCGTGTCTTCGCGTGATCTCCGGGCCGTGCGCGACGGCGACGCGGACGACGTCGCAGATGATCTCGATGTCCTCGTCGCGGACCGCGGGACCGGTGGGGAGCGCGAGGAGACGCCGGCACAGGTACTCGGCACCCGGCAGGGTGGCCGGGGCGGCTCCGGCGTAGGGCTTCATCCGGTGCAGCGGCTCGGAGAAGTACGGCCGGGCCAGCACGTGCTCCGCGTGCAGCACCCGGAGCAGCAGGTCGCGGTCCAGTCCGGCCTGTTCCGGTTCGACGGTGACCATCATGTAGTGATGGCTGTTGCGGTGCCGGAGCCCGTAGTCGTACGGGGTCACGCCGGGCACGTCAGCCAGCGCACGCAGGTAGGTGCGGTGGTTCGCCCGGTTGTGGGCGATCGTCTCCTCCAGCGACTCCAGCGAGGTCAGGCCCATGGCGGCGGCCGCCTCGCTCATCTTGCCGTTGGTGCCGACCAGTCCCACCGTGCCGTCCGAGGTGAAGCCGAAGTTCCGTGCCTGGCGCAGCCGTTCGGCGAGGGCGTCGTCGTTGGTGACGACGGCGCCGCCTTCGAAGCTGTTGACGACCTTCGTGGCGTGGAAGCTGAAGACCTCCGCGTCCCCGAAGGCGCCGATCTGCGTGTCGTCGTGGGTGCAGCCCACCGCCGGTGCGGCGTCGAAGAACAGCCGCACCCCCGCCTCGGCCGCGATCTTCTCCAGCCGCGGCACGTCGCAGGCCTGGCCCCACAGGTGCACGCCCAGGATCGCGCGGGTGCGGGGGGAGAGCAGCTCCGGGATGCGGTCGGGGTCGATCAGACCCGTCACCGGGTCGACGTCGCAGAACACCGGCCGCAGTCCGCGCCACGCCACGGCGTGGGCGGTGGCGGGGAAGGTCAGCGCCGGGACGATCACCTCGTCGCCGGGTTCCGCACCGGTCCCCGGATCGCCGACGAGCATCTGCAGCGCCACGGTGGCGTTGCACATCGACACGCAGTGCCGGGTGCCGGCGAGTTCGGCGACGCGCTGCTCGAACTCCTCGCTCAGCGGCCCCATGTTGGACAGCCACTCGGTGTCCAGCGCACGGTTGAGCCGCTCCAGGAACCGCTCCCGGACGATCGGGTTCGGCCGGCCGACCCGGTGGTTCTGCTCGAACGCCCTGGCGCCGCCGAACAGCGCCAGATCGTCGATGCCACCCTTCACCTGCACCACGTCCCCGTTTCTCAGACCTGTCGCCGGTACGCGCGGAGCGCCAGCGGAGCGAACAGCAGGGTCAGCGCGACGGTCCAGCCGAGCGTCCACCACACCGAGTTGCCGAGCGGGGTGCCGGTCATGAGCCCGCGGATGGCGGTCGCGGCGTGCGTGATGGGGTTCACCTCGGCCCAGGCCTGGAGCCAGCCCGGCATCGTCATCGTCTTCACGAAGATGTTGCTGCCGAAGGTGAGCGGGAAGAGCAGTACGCCGCTGAACAGGTAGACCGTGGACGCGGACTTGGCCAGCAGGCCGACCAGCATCGACATCCACGCCATGCTGCTGGCGAAGACGAGGGCGAGCAGCAGCCCGAGCACCGTCCGCACGATGTCGGTCTTCACCTCGAAGCCCTGCATCGCGCCGACGATCAGCATCGCCAGCACGCCGGCCGTGACCCGCACCAGGGTGCCGAGCAGGTGGCCGACCAGCGGGGCGATGCGTGCGATCGGCAGACTGCGCAGCCGGTCGAACACGCCGTTGGTGATGTCCTGGTGGAGACCCGAGCCGGTGGCCAGCACCGCGAACACGGAGGCCTGCACGAGCAGGCCCGGGAGGGCGTACTGCAGGTACTGCTCGGAGCTGCCGGCGATGGCGCCGCCGAACACGTACACCAGCAGGCCGATGATCATCAGCGGCTGCACCAGCGCGAAACCGACGATCTCACCCGGGCTCGACTTCAGGTGCAGCAGGTTGCGGCCGCACAGGGTGAGGCAGTGCCGGACCGTCGCCAGGAGTCCGATCCGGTGGGTCTTCGTGACGTCGCCGACCGCGCTCATGCGTTCCCTCGATCCGTGGGCTGTTCGTCCCCGGCCTCCGCGGCCGCGGTCCGGGCTTCGGCCTCCGCCTTGCGGGCGGCCTTGCCGCGCGTCCCGGTCAGCGACAGGAACACCTCGTCCAGGCTGGGCTGGCGCAGGGCCAGCTCGCTGACCTCGATGCCGGCCTCGTCCATCCGGCGCATCACCATGCCGGGCAGCGCCGAGTCGTTGACCCGCACCAGCAGTCCGCGGCCCTCGACGACGGGTTCCGTCCCGCTGAGGTCCTCGACGATCTTCGCCGTCTCGGTGAGCCGCGTGTCGTCCGCCGGCACGATCTCCAGCGCCTGCCGGTCGATCTTCGCCTTGAGCTGCTCGGGGGTGCCGCGGGCGATGGTGACGCCCTCGTCGATCACCACGATGTCGTGGGCGAGCCGGTCGACCTCCTCCATGTACTGCGTGGTCAGCAGCACGGTGGAGCCGCGCGAGACGAGGTCGCGCACGATGTCCCACATCTCCAGGCGGCTCTCGGGGTCGAGCCCCGTGGTCGGCTCGTCGAGGTACAGCACCGACGGTTCGCCGACCAGGCTGACGGCCAGGTCCAGCCGGCGGCGCATGCCGCCCGAGTACGTGGACGCCTTCCGGCCGCCGGCGTCCGACAGCCGGAAGCGCTCCAGCAGTTCGGCCGCGCGCTTCTTCGCCGAGCTCCGCGAGTGGCCGAGCAGCCGGGCGACCAGGGTGAGGTTCTGGATGCCGGTGAGTCCCTTGTCGACCGACGCGTACTGGCCGGTGAGGCCGATGACGCGGCGCACCTCGTGCGGTTTGGACGCCACGTCGTAGCCGCAGACCCGGGCGCTGCCGCCGTCCGGGCGCGACAGGGAGGCCAGGATGCGCACCGCGGTGGTCTTGCCCGCGCCGTTCGGGCCGAGGACACCGAGCACGGTGCCTTCCCGGGCCTGCAGGTCGAGGCCGTTCAGGGCGGTGACCTTCCCGAACCGCTTGACCAGGCCGTGCGTCTCGATCGCGTAGGTCATGGCGTCTCCCCGTCCGACGCAGGCGCCGTGCGCCGGGTGCAGAACCTCATGAGATCTCCGTAGCTACTCGGCCGGCGTGGGGTGCCCACACGGGGGCGTCCACGGCCGGGGGGTCGTTCAGCCAGTCGTCGACCAGCAGGGCCGCCCGGGACGGGCCGCCCTCGGCCAGAAGGTGCATGCGCATGCGGGAGACGCGGCGCCGGATCTCCGGGTCCGTCGTCACCTGCTCCACCGCGGCCCTCAGCGAGTCCGCCGTGACGTCCTCGGGGAGCAGCGTGCGGCCGATGCCGAGCTGCTCGACCATGCGGCCGCTGACCTTCTCCTCGGGCGAGTACGGGACGATCACCAGCGGCTTGTCGAAGTACAGCGCGAGCAGCATGGTGCTCATCCCGGCGTGGCACACCACGGCGTCGACGTTCGGGACGACGGTGTGGAACGGAATCCACTCGTGCAGTTCGACGTGGCCGCCCGCGGGCGGGTCCTCGGGCAGGCTCTCCCTGCCCAGGGCCAGCACCGTGTGCCATCCGCCGTCGGCGAAGGCCGTGTCGCACATCCGGAAGAACTCGGGGTGGTCGTTCACCTCGGTGCCGAGGGTGATCAGCACGGACCGTTCCGCCTCCGCCGGCGGGGTCCAGGTGCCGCTGCCGGGCACCTCCTGCGCGAGGCTGTGACCGACGAAGGCGTACCGGTCGTCGAAGGTCTCGCCGTGCGGCTGGAACCACCGCGGCATCAGCACGAGGTTGCGGTCGTCGTAGTTGGTGAGGAACGGCATCAGCGCGTCCGGGCTCTCGCCCTTCGCCTCGAGGTACTCGCCCACCAGCTCGATGCAGCGCCCGATGTTGTCGCCGGCGCCGTCGAAGACCTCCAGGGCCAGCGAGTAGGTCTCGTTGGTGGCGGCGTAGGCGTACATCTGGACGGTGGGCCGGTTCCAGGCCAGCGCGGCGTTGCGCGCGGTGAAGAAGCTCTCCAGGTCGTACAGGATCAGGTCGGGTACGTCGTCGGCGAAGGCCTCCAGCGTCCGGGGCAGGACGACGTCCATGCACTCGCGCAGGAAGCTCAGCCCCAGGCTGCCGATGTCCTCGCCGGTCACCGCGCCGCTGCCGAGCCGGGCGCGCTGCGTGGGATAGGACACCACCCGGGCGCCGGTGGCCGCGGCCTGGTCGGCCAGGTGCTCGTCCAGCACGTACGTCACCCGGTGGCCCAGGGCGAGCAGGGTGCGCGTCAGCTCCAGCGTCGGGTTGACGTGTCCGTAGCCCGGGAAGACGAAGACCGCCACGTGCCGCATCGTGCCGCCCCCGCCGGTCATCGCAGGGCCGCTGAGGGGGCGCCGAGCCGTTCGCCGATGACGCGCAGCACGTCGGCGGAGTGCTCCATCAGGTAGAAGTGGCCGCCGGGATAGGTCCTCAGGTCGAAGGCGCCCTCGGTGTGGCCCGCCCAGGCCTCGACCTCCTCGTGGCTGGCCTTCGGGTCCGACTCGCCCGTCAGCGCCGTGATCGGCGCCTTGACCCGCACGTCCGGGGCGCAGGTGTAGGTCTCGGCGGCGCGGTAGTCGTTGCGGATGGCCGGCAACACCATGCGCAGCAGCTCCTCGTCGCCGAAGACCCGCTGGTCGGTGCCGCTGAGCGTGCGCAGCTCGGCGATGACGCCGTCGTCGTCCCGCTGGTGCACCTGCTCGTCGCGGTGCGTGGAGGGGGCCCGGCGGCCGGAGGCGAAGATCCGCAGCGGGTCGCTGCCGCTGCTTTCCAGCCGCCGCGCGACCTCGAAGGCGAGAGTGGCGCCCATGCTGTGCCCGAAGAGGGCGAACGGCCGGTCCACGGCCTCCCGCACGGCCGCGGCGACGCCGTCCGCGAGGTCCTCGATGGTCTCCAGCATCGGCTCGCGCCGACGGTCCTGGCGGCCGGGATACTGGACCGCGAGCACCTCGATCTGCGGACTCAGCGCCTGCGCCACCGGTCGGTAGAAGGGCGCCGACCCGCCCGCGTGCGGCAGACAGATCAGCTGGACGGCAGCCTCGTCGCTCGGGAAGAAGCGCCGAATCCACGTGGCGGTGTCGTTCATCCTTGCCTCTCTGGTCGCGGGCACGGCCAGCATGTCGGCTCTGACGTGCCACGAGGCGGGCCGCCGGCGGGGATCTGAGTGAACCCCTAGAGAGCCACTTGCCCTCCTAGGACCCTTCTGCGGGGCGTGGTCGTCTGGGACGGACGCCACGGACTGAAAGCCGGTCGCACGGGCCACGTCCCCCGGCCGGAACGGAGCGATCCGTCGACCTCACGAACCGGAGAGAGACTCCCATGCCGCCAACCACCGGACCCGGCGTTCTCCGTCAGGAAGACCCCCGGCTGACCGAGCGACTCGCGCAGTCGGCGCGCGCGGTCGACGGCGTCGCCACCGGCGCGGAGGAGTTCGCGAAGTGGTTCGCCGACCGGTGTGCGAGCCAGTCGCAGGACGTCACACCGATCCCGTTCCGGTCCATGCGCAACTGGACCTTCGCCTCCGGCACCGGGAACCTGGTGCACGACAGCGGCCGGTTCTTCACCGTCGCCGGCCTGGACGTGCGGGTCGACCGCGGGCCGGTCCGCGAGTGGTCGCAGCCGATCATCCTCCAGCAGGAGATCGGTCTGCTCGGCATCGCCGTCCGCGAGATCGACGGCGTGCTGCACCTGCTGATGCAGGCGAAGACCGAGCCCGGCAACCCCAACGGCGTGCAGCTGTCGCCGACCGTGCAGGCGACCAAGAGCAACTACACGGGCGTGCACCGCGGCCGGGGTGTGCCGTACATCGAGCACTTCCGGGACGCCGAGCCGCACCGGGTCGTCGCCGACGTCCTCCAGTCCGAGCACGGAGCCTGGTTCTACCGCAAGCGGAACCGGAACATGGTGATCGAGGTCGGCCCCGAGGTGGAGGCCGGCGAGGACTTCTGCTGGCTGACCCTCGGGCAGGTGCAGGAGCAGCTGCGGATCGACCACCGGGTCAACATGGACGCCCGCACCGTGCTGTCCTGCCTGCCCGGCGCCGAGCCGGCCGGTGGCGTGCACACCGGCACCGAACTGCTGAACTGGATCACCACGCACCAGGCCATGCCGGACGTGGAGACCGAGGTCGTGGGCCTGGCCGGGCTGCCCGGCTGGCGGCGCACCGAGGACGCCGTGTCGCACGAGAGCGGCGCCTTCTTCAGCGTCCGCGCGGTGGACGTGGTGGCCAACAGCCGCGAGGTGAGCGGCTGGAGCCAGCCCCTGATCGAGCCGCACGGCCTCGGTGTCGTCTCGCTGGTCGTCAAGCGTTTCGACGGGGTCCTGCACGCGCTGCTGCGGGCCCGCATCGAGCCCGGGTACATCGACGCCATCGAACTCGCCCCCACGGTGCAGGGCACCCCGGAGAACTACGCCGGCCTCCCGGACGAGGAGCGGCAGCCGTTCGCGGACGTGGAGCGGCACCTGGCGCAGGACACGGTGCTGTTCGACGCCGAGATGTCCGAGGAGGGCGGGCGGTTCTACCACTCGCGCAGCCGCTACACGATCGTCGAGGTCGGTGCGGACTACCCCGACCAGGAGCCGCCCGGATTCCGGTGGGTGACCGTTCCCCAGCTCAGCTGGCTGCTCCAGCACCGGCACTACCTCAACGTGCAGGCCCGGAGCCTCGTCGCGTGCCTGCGGGCCGTCGCCGGCTGACCCGGCCCCCGGACGGACGGCGAGGGGCGTTCCGAGCGGCCCTCGCGGCCGGCGCCCCTTTCCGAGCGGTTCGGACACACAAGATCGCTTCAGTAGGCGGGAGCAGTACGATCCATGGACGAAACGAGAGTCGCGCACTCCCACACCCCGTCCCCGTCGGCGAACGGCCGCCGGGACGAGCCCGTCGCGATCGTCGGACTGTCCTGCCGGCTCCCCGGAGCGCCTGACGCCGACGCCTTCTGGCGGCTGCTGAGCGACGGAGAGTGTGCCGTCACCGAGGTGCCCGCCGGACGCGAAGGGGCCGGTGGGCGCTGGGGCGCGTTCCTCGACGACGTCGACACCTTCGACGCCGCGTTCTTCGGTATCACCCCGCGCGAAGCGGCCGTGCTCGACCCGCAGCAGCGGCTGATGCTCGAACTCGCCTGGACCGCGCTGGAGGACGCCCGCACCCTCCCCGCCACCTTGCGCGACAGCGCCACCGGCGTGTTCGTCGGTGCCATGCGCGACGACTACGCGACACTGCTCGGCCGTGCCGGAGCGGGCGCGGCCAACCACCACGCCATGACGGGCGTCAGCCGCGGCCTGATCGCCAACCGCGTCTCCCACTTCCTCGGCCTGCGCGGGCCCAGCATGGTCGTCGACGCCGGGCAGGCGTCCTCGCTGGTCGCCGTGCACAGCGCGGTGCGCAGCCTCCAGCGCGGCGAGAGCCGGCTGGCCGTCGCGGGCGGCGTCAACCTCAACCTGGCCGCCGAGACCGCCTCCGTCGCCGAGGAGTTCGGCGGACTGTCCCCCGACGGCCGCTGCCACACCTTCGACGCCCGCGCCAACGGCTTCGTCCGGGGCGAGGGCGGCGTCGCCCTGGTGCTGAAGCCGCTGTCCGACGCGGTCGCCGCGGGCGACCGCGTCCACGGCGTGATCCGCGGCGGTGCGGTCAACAACGACGGCGCCACCGACGGCCTCACCGTCCCCAGCCGGCAGGCGCAGGCGGACGTGCTGCGGGAGGCGTACGCCTCCGCCGGGCTGCCGCCCGCCGCCGCCCAGTACGTCGAACTGCACGGCACCGGCACGCCCGTCGGCGACCCGATCGAGGCCGCCGCGCTCGGCGAGGTGCTGGGCGGCGCCCGCGACGCCGCGCACCCGCTGCTGGTCGGCTCGGTGAAGACCAACCTCGGCCACCTGGAGAGCGCCGCCGGCGTCACCGGTCTGCTCAAGGTGCTGCTGGCCATGCGCCACGGACGTCTTCCCGCCAGCCTCCACTTCGAGGCCCCCCACCCCGACGTGCCGCTGGACGCACTGCACCTGCGGGTCGTGGACCGCGGGACCGCCTGGCCGGAGACGGACCGGCCCCGGATCGCAGGCGTCAGCGCCTTCGGCATGGGCGGCACCAACTGCCACCTGGTGCTCTCCGAGGCCCCCGAGACCGTTCCCGACGCCCCGCCGAGCGGTGCACCGGCCGTCGTGCCCGCCGTGGTGCCGTGGGTGCTGTCCGGGCGCGGCGCCGCCGCGTTGCGCGGCCAGGCCGCCGCGCTGCGCCCGCTCGCCGCGGGCGGCACGGACCCGGTGGAGGCGGGCTGGTCGCTGGCCACCACCCGCACCGCGTTCGGCCACCGCGCCGTGGTGACCGGCGACCACGCCGCCGGACTGGCCGCCCTGACCGGCGGCGACCCGGCCGCGCACGTCGTCTCGGGCGTCGCGGGCCCCGTCCGCAGGACCGCGTTCGTCTTTCCCGGGCAGGGCGCCCAGTGGGCCGGCATGGGCCGCGAACTGCTGGCCTCCTCCCCGGCGTTCGCCCGCCGCGTCGCCGACTGCGAGCGCGCGATGGCGGGCCTGGTCGACTGGTCCGTCACCGACGTGCTGCGCGGCGACCCCGGCGCCCCCTCGCTGGACCGTGTGGACGTCGTCCAGCCCGCCTCCTTCGTGATGATGGTGTCCCTCGCCGCCCTGTGGCGGTCCCACGGCGTCGAGCCGGCGGCCGTGGTCGGCCACTCACAGGGCGAGATCGCCGCCGCCTGCGTCGCCGGGGTGCTGTCCCTTCGGGACGCGGCCCGCGTGGTGTGCCTGCGCAGCAGGGCCATCGCCGAACTCGCCGCCGGACACGGGGCGATGGCCTCCCTCGCGCTGCCCGCCGACGAGGCCGAAACGCTGATCGAGCCCTGGTCCGGCCGCGTGTCGGTCGCCGTGGTCAACGGCCCCTCCCAGGTGGTCGTCTCCGGCGAGCCGCAGGCCGTGGAGCAGATCGTCGCCCGCTGCGAGGAGCGCGAGGTGCGGGCCCGCCGCATCGCCGTGGACTACGCCTCGCACTCCCCGGCGATGGACGTACTGCGCGAACGGCTGGCCGAGGCCCTGCACGGCATCACCCCGCAGGCCGGCGACATCCCGCTGATGTCGTCCGTCACCGGCGACTGGGCCGACCCGGCGGCCATGGACGCCGGCTACTGGTTCACCAACCTGCGCGAGCGGGTGCGGTTCGCCGACGCCGTACGCCGCCTCGCCGCGGACGGCTACGGCGTGTTCGTCGAGTCGTCCCCGCACCCGGTGCTGGCCGCCGCCGTGGAGGCCACCCTGGAGGCGTCCGGCGACGCCCCGGACGTCGTCACCGGGTCGCTGCGCCGCGACGACGGCGGCGCCGACCGGTTCACCGAAGGGCTCGCCGAGCTGTGGGTGCGGGGCGTCGAGGCCGACTGGACCGCCGCGTTCACCGGCGCCCGCACCCGGGTCGTGGACCTGCCCGGCTACGCGTTCCAGCGTCGCCGCCACTGGTTCGACACCGTCGCCTCCGAGGGCGACGACCAGGCGCTGAGCGCCGCCCTGGCGTCCCTCGCCGAGGCCGAGCCCGGCGAACGTCCGCGCCTGCTGCTGGACCTGGTGCGCGCGCACGCCGCCGCCGTCCTCGGCCACGGCGATCCGTCCGCCGTCGCCCCGCGCACGACCTTCCGCGACGCCGGGTTCGACTCGCAGTCCTCGGTGCGGCTGCGCAACCGGCTCTGCGACGCCCTCGGCCTCACGCTCCCGAGCACCGTGCTGTTCGACCACCCCACGCCCGTCCGGCTCGCCGACCGGCTGACCGCGCTGCTGCCGGACCGCATCGCCGCGCCGCGCAGCCTCGCCCCGGCGGCCCCGGCTCCCGTGGCCGGGGGTTCCCCGGAGGACGACCCGATCGCCGTCGTCGGCATGGGCTGCCGCCTCCCCGGCGGCGTGCGCAGCCCCGAGGACCTGTGGGAGCTGCTGCTGGCCGGCACCGACGCGGTCTCGGCCTTCCCCACCGACCGGGGCTGGGACCTGGAGCGACTGCTCGGCGACCCGGACCGGCCCGGCGGCTCCACCGTCGCCCAGGGCGGGTTCCTCCACGACGCGGGCGACTTCGACGCCGAGTTCTTCGGTATCAGCCCCCGCGAGGCACTCGCCATGGACCCGCAGCAGCGCCTGCTGCTGGAGACCTCCTGGGAGGCGCTGGAACGCGCCGGCATCGACCCGACCGCCCTGGCGGGCACCCGCACCGGCGTGTTCGTCGGCGCCATGGCGCAGGAGTACGGCCCGCGGCTGCACGAGGCGTCCGACGGCGTCGAGGGCTACGCCCTGACCGGCACCACCAACAGCGCGCTGTCCGGCCGCATCGCGTACGTGCTCGGCCTCCAGGGGCCCGCCCTGACCGTGGACACGGCCTGTTCCGCCTCGCTGGTCGCGCTGCACCTGGCCGTGCGGTCGCTCCGCAGCGGCGAGTGCTCGCTGGCGCTGGCCGGCGCCGCCACCGTGATGGCCCGGCCCGGAATCTTCGTCGAGTTCAGCAGGCAGCGCGGCCTCGCCCCCGACGGCCGCTGCAAGGCCTTCTCCGACGACGCGGACGGCACCGGCTGGGCCGAGGGCGCCGGAAGCCTGGTGCTGGAACGTCTCTCCGACGCCCGCCGCAACGGCCACCGGGTGCTGGCCGTCCTCTCCGGCACCGCCGTCAACTCCGACGGCGCGTCCAACGGCCTGACCGCACCCAACGGCCCGTCCCAGCAGCTCGTGATCCGGCAGGCGCTCGCCGACGCCGGCGTGCGGCCCGCCGACGTCGACGCCGTCGAGGCCCACGGCACCGGCACCACCCTCGGCGACCCGATCGAGGCGACCTCGCTGATCGAGGTGTACGGCGAGGGCCGGGATGCCGAACGCCCGCTGTGGCTGGGCTCGTTGAAGTCCAACATCGGCCACACCCAGGCCGCCGCCGGGCTGGCCGGCGTGATGAAGACCGTGCTGGCCCTCCAGCACGGCCTGCTGCCGCGCACCCTCCACGCCGCCACGCCGACCGGCCACGTCGACTGGTCGGGCGGCGGCGTGCGGCTGCTCAGCGAAGCCGTGCCGTGGGCCCGGAACGGCGCGCCGCGCCGCGCAGGAGTGTCCGCGTTCGGCGTCAGTGGCACCAACGCGCACGTCGTCGTCACCGAGGCGCCCCGCGAGGACGCACCCGCACCGGTGCGCGAGGACGCACCCGCCGCCGCGCCCGAGGAGCACGGCGCGCCGCTGCCCTACGTGCTCTCCGCCCGCACCCCCGCCGCGCTGCGCGAGCAGGCCCGCCGCCTGCGCGCCGCGCTCCACCGCGACGCGGACCTCCGCCCGGCCGACGTGGCCCACGCGCTGGCCACCACCCGGGCCCACCTCCCGCACCGCGCGGCGGTCGTCGCCGACGGCCGTCCCGCTCTGGACGAAGCCCTGGCCGCCCTCGCCGACCCCGGCGAGGCCGCCGGCCCGGTGCGCGGCGTCCCCGCGGGCGACGACCGCCCGGTGTTCGTCTTCCCCGGCCAGGGCGGTCAGTGGGAGGGCATGGCCACCGAACTCCTCGACACCTCGCCGGTGTTCGCCGCCCGCATGGCCGAGTGCGAGGCGGCGATCGGCGCGTTCGCCGACTGGTCGCTGACCGACGTGCTGCGCGGCGCCGACGGAGCCCCGTCGCTGGACCGCGTCGACGTCGTGCAGCCCGCGCTCTTCGCGGTCATGGTGTCCGTCTCCGAGCTGTGGCGGTCCTACGGCATCGAGCCCGCGGCGGTGGTCGGCCACTCGCAGGGCGAGATCGCCGCCGCCTGCGTCGCGGGCGCCCTGTCGCTGCGCGACGCCGCGCGCGTGGTGTGCCTGCGCAGCCGCGCCATCCTCCGCCTGGCCGGACAGGGCACCATGGCGTCGGTCTCCCTGCCCGCCGCACGGGTCGAGGAGATGATCGCGCCCTGGGGCGACCGCATCTCCGTCGCCGCCCACAACGGCCCGTCCACCGTCGTGGTCTCCGGCGAGTCCGACGCCGTCGCCGATCTGCTCGCCGCGTGCGAACGCCAGCAGATCCACGCCCGCGGCATCCCCGTCGACTACGCCTCGCACTCCGCCCACATCGCGTCGATCCGCGACGAACTGGCCGGCCTGCTCGCCCCCGTCGAACCCCGCACGAGCCGCGTGCCGTTCTACTCCACCGTCACCGCGAGCGTCCTGGACGGCACCGAACTGACCGGCGCCTACTGGTACCGCAACCTGCGCGGCACCGTCCGCTTCGAGGAGACCACCCGGCTGCTCGCGGAGCACGGGCACCGCGTCTTCGTCGAGACCGGCCCGCACCCGACGCTGGGCATCGCCGTGCAGCAGACGCTGGAGGCCGCCGACGTCACCGACGGCGCCACCTTCGGCTCGCTGCGCCGCGACGAGGGCGGCCTCGACCGTTTCCTCACCGCCCTGGCCGCGGCCCACTGCCACGGGCTCGCACCCGACTGGTCCGCCGTCTTCGCCGGACTCACGCCCGCCCGCGTCGACCTGCCCACCTATCCCTTCGAGCGGCGCCGCTACTGGTGGACGCCGCCCGCGCCCTCCGCCGAACGCGCCCCGGAGGCGCAGCCGTCCGGCGTGGCCGCCTGGCGGTACGACGTCGCCTGGCGGCCCGTGCCCGACGCCGGCCCGCAGGTGCTCTCCGGCACCTGGCTGGTCGTCGGTGGCACGACGGACACCGCCACCCGTGACGCCGTGTGCGCGGCCCTCCGCGACGCCGGCGCCGACCTCGTCCACCACGCCCCCGAGGCGGGTGCCGGGCCGGACGGCGACGCGCTGCGCACCGCACTGGCCGGAGGCGAGGTCACCGGCGGCGTGCTCTCCCTGCTCGCCCTCGACGCCGACGGCCCGTCCGCCCAGGTCGCCGCCGTCGCCGGACTGCTGCGCGCCCTGGACGACGCGGGCGTCACCGCCCCGCTGTGGTGCGCCACCCGCGGCGCCGTCGCCACCGGCCCGTCCGACGCCGCGCCCGACGCCGCGCAGGCCGCCGTCTGGGGCGCGGGACGCGCCGCCGCCCTGGAACACCCCCGCGCGTGGGGCGGCCTGATCGACCTGCCTGCCGCCCGGGACGGTCGCACCGCCGAACGGCTCACCGCCGTACTGGCCGGTGCCCACGGCGAGGACCAGGCCGCGATCCGCCCCGCCGGCGTCGTCGCCCGCCGCCTCGTCCGCGCCACCCGCCGCCCGGCCGACGGCACCTGGACCGCACGCGGCACGGTGCTGGTCACCGGCGGCACCGGCTCGCTCGGCCTCCGCCTCGCCCGGTGGCTGGCCGAACGCGGCGCCGCACGCGTCCTGCTGACCAGCCGCCGCGGCGCAACGGAGGAGTCAGCCGCACTGGCCGACGAACTCCGCGGCACCGGAACCGAGATCACCGCCGTCGCCTGCGACACCACCGACCGCGACGCCCTGGCAGCCCTGCTGGACGGCATCGGCGACGACCGGCCGCTGACCGCCGTCTTCCACGCCGCCGGCGCCGTCGCACTCGGCCCGCTCCGTGAAGCCGGGCCCGACGAACTGGCCACCGTCCTCAGCGCCAAGGTGGACGGCGCGCTGCTCCTCGACGAACTCCTCACCGGCACGCCGCTCGACGCGTTCGTGCTGTTCTCCTCCATCTCCGGCACCTGGGGCGTCGCCGACCACGGCGCCTACGGCGCCGCCAACGCCTGCCTGGACGCCCTGGCCGTACGCCGCCGTGCCCGCGGCGAGGCCGCCACCTCGATCGCCTGGGGCCCGTGGGGCGGCGGGGGCATGATCGACGAGAGCCTGTTCTCCGGCCTGGCCGCCACCGGCCTGCCCGTCCTCGACCCCGAACCCGCCCTGGACGCCCTGCAACTCGTCCTCGACCACGACGAGACGGCCCTGGCCGTCGCCGACGTCGACTGGGACCGCTTCGGGCCGGTCTTCACCACCTCCCGGCCCAGCCCGCTGCTGCGCGAACTCGTCACCGCCCCCGCGCCGGACGCGACCGCGGCCGACGAGACCGCCACCGCGCTGCGCACCCGGCTCGACGGTCTCGACGAGGACGAGCAGCGCGCGACCGTGCTGCACCTGGTGGGCGAGCACACCGCCGCCGTCCTCGGTCACCGCGACGCCGCCGCGATCGACGTGGACCGCGCCTTCAAGGACGCCGGCTTCGACTCGCTCACCGCCGTCGAACTGCGCAACCGGCTCGCCGAGGCCACCGAACTGCGCCTGCCCACCACCCTGGTCTTCGACCACCCCAACCCCGCGCTGCTCGCCGACCACCTGTGGCGGCAGACCTGCGACACCCCCGCAGCGGACCCGCAGGCCGGCGGCGCCCCGGCGTCCGTCTCCGGCGAACCCCTCGCGATCGTCGGCATGGCCTGCCGCCTGCCCGGCGGCATCACCGGCCCGGACGACCTGTGGCGGCTGCTCAGCGACGGCCGCGAAGGCGTCGGCGGCCTGCCCGGCGACCGCGGCTGGGACGTCGACGCGCTCTACGACCCCGACCCCGACCGGCACGGCACCAGCTACGTCCGCAACGGCGGGTTCCTGCCGCGCGCCGGGGACTTCGACCACGACTTCTTCGGCGTCTCCGGCCGCGAGGCGCTGGCGATGGACCCGCAGCAGCGCCTGCTGATGGAGACCACCTGGGAGGCGTTCGAGAACGCCGGCATCGTGCCCGCCGATCTCAGGGGCAGCGAGGCCGGCGTGTTCGCGGGCGCGCTCACCCCCGACTACGGCCAGCCGCACGGCATGCCCGGCGAGCTCGAGGGCTACCACGTCACGGGCAGCGCTCCGAGCGTCGCCTCCGGCCGCCTCGCCTACACCTTCGGTCTCACCGGCCCCGCCGTCACCGTCGACACCGCCTGCTCGTCCTCGCTGGTCGCCCTGCACATGGCCGCGCAGTCGCTGCACTCCGGCGAGTGCTCGCTCGCCGTCGTCGCCGGGGCCTCCGTGATGTCCACGCCCACCCCCATGGTCAGCTTCAGCCGACAGCGCGCCCTGTCCGGCGACGGCCGCTGCCGTTCCTTCGCCGAGGACGCCGACGGCTTCGGCATGGCCGAGGGCGTGGGCGTGCTGCTGGTCGAACGGCTCTCCGAGGCACGGCGGAACGGCCACCGGGTGCTGGCCGTCGTCCGCGGCTCGGCGATCAACCAGGACGGCGCGTCCAACGGTCTGACCGCCCCGAACGGCCCGTCCCAGCAGCGCGTCATCCGGCAGGCGCTGCACCGCGCCGGGCTGCAGCCCTCCGAGGTGGACGCCGTCGAGGCGCACGGCACCGGCACGAAGCTGGGCGACCCCATCGAGGCGCAGGCACTGCTCGCCACCTACGGCCAGGACCGGGACACCGACCGGCCGTTGTGGCTGGGCTCCGCCAAGTCCAACCTCGGCCACACGCAGGCGGCGGCCGGCGTCGTCGGCGTCATCAAGACGGTGCTCTCCCTGCGCCACGGCACCCTGCCGCGCACCCTGCACGCCGAGCGGCCCACCACCCGGGTCGACTGGGAGTCCGGCGGTGTGCGCCTGCTCGCCGAGGCGCAGCCGTGGTCCGCCGGCGAACGGCCGCGCCGCGCCGGCGTCTCCGCCTTCGGCATCAGCGGCACCAACGCCCACGTCATCCTGGAATCCGCCCCCGAACAGCCCGGACCGGCACCCGAGGCGGACGTGCCCGCACCCGCGGTCGTGCCGTGGCTGCTCTCCGCCCGCACCCCGGCCGCGCTGCGCGCACAGGCGACGGCCCTCACGGACCAGGCCCGGGACGGGGACGTCGCGGCCGTCGGCCACGCCCTCGCCACCACCCGGGCCCGCTTCGAGCAGCGCGCCGTCGTCGTCGGCCCGCACACCGGTGACGGCCTCGCCACCGCCCTGACCGCCCTGGCCGACGGCGAACCCGGGCACGACATCGTCACCGAGAGCGCCGGCCCTCTGGGACGCACCGTTTTCGTCTTCCCCGGACAGGGCGCCCAGTGGGCCGGTATGGCCGTCGAACTGACCGAGCAGTCACCGGTGTTCGCCGCGCGCATGGCCGAGTGCGAGGCGGCGATCGGCGCGTTCGCCGACTGGTCGCTGACCGACGTGCTGCGCGGCGCCGACGGAGCCCCGTCGCTCGACCGCGTCGACGTGGTGCAGCCCGCGTCGTTCGCCGTGATGGTGTCCCTGGCGGCGCTGTGGCGGTCCTACGGCGTCGAGCCGGCGGCCGTCGTCGGCCACTCGCAGGGCGAGATCGCCGCCGCCTGCGTCGCCGGTGCCCTGTCGCTGCGCGACGCGGCGCGCGTGGTGTGCCTGCGCAGCCGCCTCATCACCGCCGTCGCCGGCAGTGGCGGCATGGCCACCGTCGCCGTACCCGCCGACGAGGCGGAGAAGCTGCTCGCCGAATACGGGGGACGGCTCTCGCTCGCCGCCGTCAACGGACCCCGCTCGGCCGTCGTCGCGGGCGACCGGGATGCGATCGAGGACCTCGTCGCCGCATGCAAGGCCCGGCACGTGCGGGCCAAGGCGATCCCCGTCGACTACGCCTCGCACTCCGCGCACGTCGAGCCGATCCTCGGCGAACTCGCCGAGATCCTGGCCCCCGTCGAGCCCCGCCGTCCCGAGGTGCCCTTCTTCTCCACCGTCACCGGCGACTGGGTGACCGACGCCGCCCTCGACGCCGCCTACTGGTGCACCAACCTGCGGCAGCCGGTCCGCTTCGGCGAGGCCGTGCACGCGCTGACCGAGCAGGGCTACGGGTTCTTCGTGGAGAACAGCCCGCACCCGGTGCTGCTCACGGCGCTGGAGGAGGCCGTCGAGGACCGCGACGACGCGTACGCCGTCGGCTCGCTGCGCCGCGACGACGGCGGCCTGCACCGCTTCCTGCTCTCCGTGGGCCAGGCGTGGACGCGCGGCGCCGCCGTGGACTGGACGCCCGCGCTCCCCGCCCGCCCGGCAGCCGGCGACGTGGTGCTGCCGACCTACCCGTTCCAGCGCCGCCGCCACTGGATCGAGCCGCCCGCCGCGGCCGCCGCCCGCGCCGAACAGGCCGTGGCCGACGGCTGGCGGTACGGCGTCGACTGGACCGAGGTGCCGGAGACCGGCGCCACCGAGCTGGGCGGGGACTGGCTCCTCGTCGTCCCGCAGGTCCCGGACCCGGACGGCGCGGGCACCGTGGACGCCGTGGCCGCCGGACTCGCCGAGCACGGCGCCACCGTGCACCGCCACACCGCCGCCGCACTGGCCGACGCGGGGTCCGCCCTGCCCGCCCACGTCGACGGCGTCCTCTGCCTCACCGCCCTCGACGAACGCCCGCACGCCGGCGAACCGGCCGTCCCCACCGGCCTCGCCGACACCGTCGCCGCCGTACGGGCCCTCGCCGCGATGCTCCCGGACGCCCCGCTGTGGACCGTCACCCGCGGCGCCGTCGGCGCCGTCGACGGCGACCGCGTCGACCACCCGCTCCAGGCGCAGGTCTGGGGCCTGGGCACCGTCCTGGGCCTGGACGAACCGCACCGCTGGTGCGGCCGCGTCGACCTGCCGCCCGTCCTGGACGCGCGCGCCGTCGAACGGCTCGCGGAGGCGCTCACCGGCCTCGGCGGCGAGAACGAACTCGCCGTCCGCGCCACCGGCACCTACGCCCGGCGCCTCGTGCCCGCACCCGCCGGGGACGCCGAGCCGTGGCGTCCCCGCGACACCGTCCTGATCACCGGCGGCACGGGCGCCCTCGGCGCGCACGTCGCCCGCTGGGCCGCCGCGAACGGCGCCGCGCACCTCGTGCTCACCTCCCGCCGCGGCACGGACGCCCCCGGCGCCGGAGACCTGCACGACGAACTCACCGCGCTGGGCGCCGAGGTCACGATCACCGCCTGCGACGTCGCCGACCGCGACGCGCTCGCCGCCGTCCTCGACGGCATCCCCGAGGACCGCCCGCTGCGCGCCGTGGTGCACGCCGCCGGCCTCACCCAGCCCGAGATCCCCGTCGCCGACCTCACCGTCGCCGAACTCGCCCGCACCTCCCGGGTCAAGGTCGAAGGCGCCCGTCACCTGGACGAGCTGACCGCCGACCGCGACCTGGACGCGTTCGTGCTGTTCTCCTCCGGCGCCGCCACCTGGGGCGACGCCGGCAAGGGCGGCTACGCCGCGGCCAACGCCCACCTGGACGCCCTGGCCCAGCAGCGCCGCGCCCGCGGCGTCACCGCGACCTCGGTGGCCTGGGGCGCCTGGGGCGGCGGCGGCATGGTCGAGGGCGAGGTCGCCGACCTCCTCACCCAGCGCGGCATGCGCCTGATGAAGCCCGCGACCGCCGTACGGGCCCTCGCCACCGCCGTCGGCAACGGCGACACCCGGCTCGCCCTCGCCTCCTTCGACCTGGCGCGCTTCCTGCCGCTCTACACCATGTCCCGCGACCGGCGCCTGGTCGCGGCCCTGTCCGCCGCCGAGCAGCCGTCCCCGTCCGACCCGTCCGGCCCGGAAGGCGGCCCGGACGCCGACCGTCCCGGCGGCGCGCTGGCCCTGAAGCTGGCCGGACAGGGCGAACAGCAGCAGGAGGACATCCTGGTGGACCTGGTGCGGCGGGAGATCTCCGCCGTGCTCAAGGCCGACCGGCCCGAGGAGATCCCGCCCCGCCGCGCCTTCAAGGAACTCGGCTTCGACTCCCTGACGGCCCTGGAGTTCCGCAACCGGATGAACACGGCGACCGGGCTGAAGCTGCCCGCGACGCTCGTCTTCGACCACCCCAGCCCGTCGAAGCTCGCCGCGCACCTGCGCCGGGAGCTCACCGACGGCACCACCACCGTGCCTGCCGACCTCGACCGTCTCGAGGCGTCCCTGGCGTCCTCGGGCCCCGAGGAGTGGGCACAACTCGACGTCCTCGACCGGCTGCGGGCCCTGGTGCGCCGCGTCGAAGCGGGCGCGGGCACGACCGGAGGCGACGCGGCGGACGCGCCGGACGACGACCTCGCGATCGCCAGCAACGACGAGATCTTCGACCTGATCGACCGGGAGTTGGGTATCTGATGAGCGGCGCCACGAACGAGCAGCGGCTTCGTGACTACCTGAACAGGGTCACCGCGGATCTCCGGACGACCCGCAAGCGGCTCCGCGACATCGAGGCCCGGCAGTCCGAACCCGTCGCGATCGTCGCGATGAGCTGCCGCTTCCCCGGCGGCATCGGCACCCCCGAGGAGTACTGGCGGCACCTCGCCGACGGCGTCGACCTCGTCGGCGACCTGCCCACCGACCGCGGCTGGGACGTCGAGCGCCTCTACCACCCGGACCCGGACCACCCCGGCACCAGCTACACCCGGCGCGGCGCGTTCCTCTCCGACGCCGCCGAGTTCGACGCCGACTTCTTCGGCATCTCGCCGCGCGAGGCCCTGGCCATGGACCCGCAGCAGCGGCTCCTCCTGGAGACCTCCTGGGAGGTCTTCGAACGGGCCGGCATCGACGTGGAGACCGTGCGCGGCGCCCGCGCCGGCGTGTTCGTCGGGTCCAGCAACCAGGGCTACGGCTCGGCCGTGCACACCGCGCCGGACGGCGTCGAGGGCCACCTGCTCACCGGCGGCTCCACGGCCGTGCTCTCGGGCCGCGTCGCCTACACCCTCGGCCTCGAGGGCCCCGCGCTCACCATCGACACCAACTGTTCCTCGTCGCTGGTGGCGCTGCACCAGGCGGTCCAGTCGCTGCGCTCCGACGGCTGCGCGCTCGCCCTGGCGTGCGGCGCGACCGTGATGAGCTCCTTCCTCAACTTCACCGAGTTCAGCCGCCAGTCCGGACTCGCGGTCGACGGCCGGTGCAAGGCGTTCTCCGACGACGCGGACGGCACCGGCTGGGGCGAGGGCGTCGGCGTGCTCCTGCTGGAGCGCCTGTCCGACGCCCAGCGCAACGGGCACCCGGTGCTCGCCGTCATCCGCGGCTCCGCGATCAACCAGGACGGCGCGTCCAACGGCCTGACGGCGCCCAACGGCGCCTCCCAGCAGCGCGTCATCCGGCAGGCGCTGGCCGACGCGGGCCTCACCGCCGCCGACGTGGACGCGGTGGAGGCGCACGGTACGGGCACCAAGCTGGGCGACCCGATCGAGGCGCAGGCCCTGCTGGCCACCTACGGCCAGGCCCGCGCGGGCGACGCACCGCTCTGGCTCGGGTCGGTGAAGACCAACATCGGGCACACGCAGGCCGCCTCCGGCGTGGCCGGCGTCATGAAGATGGTCCTCGCTCTCCAGAACGACACGCTGCCCGAGTCGCTGCACGCCGGCACCCCCTCCACCCACGTGGACTGGACCGCCGGCCAGGTCAGGGTCCTCGACGCGGCCAGGCCCTGGCCCCAGGGCGAACGCGCCCGGCGCGCGGGCGTCTCCTCCTTCGGCGCCAGCGGCACCAACGCCCACGTCATCGTCGAGGAGGCGCCCGCCCCGCCCGCCCCCGACGAGGAGACGGCCGCGGCGGAACCGGCGGAGCCGGCCGCCCCGGCGGTCACGCCCCCCGTGGTGCCGTGGGTGGTGTCCGCCCGCACCGCCGCCGCCCTGCCCGCCCAGGCGGAACGGCTGCTGACGGCGACGGGCGACGACCGTGCGCCCGCCGACGTCGGCCTCTCCCTGGCCACCACCCGCACCGTGCTGGAGCACCGGGCCGTGGCGCTCGGCGCGGACGCCGCCGAACTGCGCGCCGGCCTGGGGGCGTTGGCCGAAGGCCGCGCCACCCCCGGCGCACTCCCCGGCGCGGAGGGCGCCGCACAGGGCACCGTGGTCAGCGGCCTCGCCGCCGACGTCGGCCGGACCGTCTTCGTCTTCCCCGGCCAGGGCGCCCAGTGGGTCGGCATGGCCACCGAACTCGCCGAAGCCTCCCCGGTGTTCGCCGCCCGGCTGGCCGAGTGCGAGGCGGCGCTGGCGGAGTTCACCGACTGGTCGCTGACCGACGTCCTGCGCGGCGCCGACGGCGCCCCGACGCTCGAGCGGGTGGACGTCGTCCAGCCCGCCCTGTTCGCGGTCATGGTCTCCCTCGCGGAGCTGTGGACCTCCCTCGGCGCGAAGCCCGACGCGGTGGTCGGCCACTCGCAGGGCGAGATCGCCGCCGCCTGCGTCGCCGGTGCGCTGTCGCTGCGCGACGCTGCACGCGTCGTCTGCCTGCGCAGCCGGGCCATCACCGCGCTGACCGGTGGCGGCGGCATGGCGTCGCTGATGATCCCCGAGGACGCGGTCCGCGAGCTGCTGTCGCCGTACGACGGACGCCTCGGCATCGCCGCCGTCAACGGCCCGGCCTCCGTCGTCGTCTCGGGCGAGGCCCGCGCCCTCGACGCCCTGCTGGAGGTCTGCGAGCAGCGCGAGATCCGGGCACGGCGCATCCCCGTCGACTACGCCTCGCACTCCGCCGACGTCGACCCGATCCGCGAGGAACTGCGGGCCGCGCTGGCCCCCACCGAGGCCCGCCGCCCCGAGACGCCGATGTTCTCCACCGTCACCGGCACCTGGATCGGCGGCGCGGAGACGGACGCGGACTACTGGTTCCGCAACCTGCGCCAACCGGTGCTCCTCGACCCCGCCGTCCGGGAACTCGCCCGGAACGGCCACCGCACGTTCCTGGAGATGAGCCCGCACCCGGTCCTCACCGTGCCCGTGCAGGAAACGCTGGAGGACGCCGGGGCGGAGGCCGGACCGGTCTTCGTCGGCGGCTCGCTGCGCCGCGACGAGGGCGGGCTGCGCCGCTTCCTGACCTCGCTCGCCGAGGCGTTCACCTCCGGCGTGGACGTCGACTGGGGCGCGTTCTTCGCCCCCACCGGCGCGCGTGTCACCGACCTGCCCACCTACGCCTTCCAGCGCCGCCACTACTGGATGCTCGACGCCTCCCCCGACGGCCCGGCCGAGGCCGACCCGGTGGACGCCGCGTTCTGGTCCGCCGTCGCCGACGGCGATCCCGCCGCGTTCGCCGAGTCGCTGCGCCTCGCCGAGGACGCGCCGCTCAGCGCGGTCCTCCCCGCCCTCGGCGACTGGCGCGCCCGCCACCGCGCCCACTCCGTCCTCGACTCCTGGCGCTACCGCGTCGACTGGGTGCCGCGCAGGCCGGGAGCCGCCCCCGGGCGGCTGGCCGGAAGCTGGCTGCTCGCGGTGGTCGCGGGCCGCGAGGACGACGACACCACCGTCGCGGTGCGGCAGGCGCTCACCGACGGCGGCGCGGACGTCACGGACGTCGTGCTCGGCCCGGACACCGAGCGGGAGGGCATCGCCGGCCTCCTCGCGGACCACCCCCACGCGTCCGGCATCGTCTCCCTCCTCGCCCTCGACGAGGCGCCCCACCCGCACGTGACCGGGATGACCACGGGCCTCGCACTCAACGTCCAGCTCGCGCAGGCCCTCGCGGACCGGGAGCACGCCACGCCGCTCTGGCTGTGCACCCAGGACACCGTCGAGGCGTGGGACGGCGACCGCGTCACCCACCCGCAGCAGACCACCACCTGGGGCATGGGTCTGGTGGCCGGTCTGGAGGCACCACAGATCTGGGGCGGCCTGATCGACCTGCCCCTCGTGGTCGACGAGGACGACCGTGCCGCCCTGTGCTCGCTGCTCGCCGCGCGAGGCGGCGAGGACCAGGCGGCGATCCGCCAGGGCGCCGTACTGCTGCGCCGCCTGCGGCGCGCCCCCGCCCCTCCGGCCGGGGACGGCGACCGGCCCTGGCGCACCAGCGGCACCGCGCTCATCACCGGCGGCACCGGCGGGCTCGGCGCACAGACCGCCCGGTTCCTGGCCCGGTCCGGAGCCGAGCACCTGGTCCTGCTGAGCCGTCGCGGAGCCGACTCGCCGGCAGCCCGGGAACTGGTCGAGGAACTCACCGCGCTGGGCCCCCGCGTCACCGTCGCGGCCTGCGACGTGAACGACTACGAGGCGCTGGCCGGACTCGTCGCGGACCTCCAGGCCGCCGGGCCGCCCATCCGCACCGTCGTGCACAGCGCGGGCGTCGGACTGCTGAACCCGCTCACAGAGTGGAACCTCCCCGAGTTCCTCGACGGCGCACGGCTCAAGCTCGCCGCCACCGACAACCTGGACCGCCTGTTCGACCGCGACGACCTGGACGCCTTCGTGCTCCACTCGTCGGCGGCGGCGGTCTGGGGCGCCGGGGACCACGCCTCCTACGCGGCCGGCAACGCCTACCTCGAAGCCGTCGCCCGCAACCGCCGTGCCCGCGGACTCGCCGCCACCACCATCGCCTGGGGCATCTGGCACGCGGACGCCGACGGCCGCGGCATGGCCAGCGGCGTCGACAGCACGGCCCTCAAGTGGCGCAGCATGCCGTTCATGGACCCGGAGACGGCCGTCACCGGGCTCCAGCAGGCGCTCGACGAGGACGCGACCTTCCTCGCCGTGATCGACGTCGACTGGGAGCACTTCGCCCCCGTCTTCGCCGCAGCACGTCAGCGCCCTCTGCTCGACGACATCCCCGAGGTCCGCTCCGCGCTCGACGTCGGTGCGAAGCCCGCGGACGACGGGCCCGCGAACGACGCCGACGCCCTCCGCGAGCGCCTCACCCCACTGCCGTCCGACGACCGCAGGGAAGCGCTCCGCGAACTGGTCCGCGGCCAGGTCGCCGCCGTCCTCGGCCACCACAGCGCGGACGCCGTCGACAACGAACGCCCTTTCCGCGACCTCGGCTTCGACTCGCTGCTCGCCGTCACCCTGCGCAACTCCCTCAACGCGGCCACCGGACTGCGCCTCACCGCCACGCTCGTCTTCGACTACCCCAGCGTCAGCAAGCTGGCCCAGCACCTGCACACCACCCTGTTCGGCGACCTCGCCCCCGCCGGAGCCGCGACGACGGCACCGGTGCGGGTGCGCGAGGCCGCGGCCGACGACCCCATCGCCATCGTGGGCATGGGCTGCCGGCTGCCCGGCGGCGTCAACGGCCCGGACGAGCTGTGGCGCCTCGTCAGCCAAGGAGGGGAAGCAGTCGGCGCGTTCCCGGCGGACCGCGGCTGGCACCTCGACGACCTCTACCACCCGGACCCGGACGAGGAGGGCACCACTTACGTCCGCACCGGCGGATTCGTCTCCGACGCCGGGCACTTCGACGCCGCCTTCTTCGGGATCTCCCCGCGCGAGGCCCTGGCGATGGACCCGCAGCAGCGCCTCCTCCTGGAGACCGCGTGGGAGGCCATCGAGCACGGCCGCATCTCACCCGCGTCGCTGCGCGGCAGCGACTGCGGTGTCTTCGTCGGCTCCGCCCACAGCGGCTACGGCAGCAACCTGCGCCACGTCCCCGAAGGCGTCGAGGGCCACCTGCTCACGGGCACCGTGACCAGCATCGCCTCCGGCCGCATCTCCTACACCCTCGGACTGGAGGGACCGGCCGTCAGCCTCGACACCGGCTGCTCCTCCGCCCTCGTCTCGCTGCACCTCGCCGTCCAGGCACTGCGGTCCGGCGACTGCTCGATGGCCCTGGCCGGCGCCGCCGCAGTCATCGCCTCGCCCATCGGCTTCGTCGGCTTCAGCCGCCAGCGCGGACTGGCCGAGGACGGCCGCTGCAAGGCGTTCTCCGACGACGCCGACGGCATGGGCTTCGCCGAGGGCGCGGGCATGCTGCTCCTGGAACGCCTCTCCGACGCCAAGAAGAACGGCCACCGGGTCCTGGCCGTCATCCGGGGTACAGCGGTCAACCAGGACGGTGCGTCCAACGGCCTGACGGCGCCGAACGGGCCGTCGCAGCAGCGCGTCATCCGCCAGGCGCTGGCCGACGCGGGCCTCACCGGCGCGGACGTGGACGTGGTCGAGGCGCACGGCACCGGCACGTCCCTGGGCGACCCGATCGAGGCGCACGCCCTGCTGGCGACCTACGGCCAGGACCGGCCCGAGGGGCGGCCGCTGTGGCTCGGGTCGATCAAGTCCAACATCGGCCACACCCAGGTCGCGGCCGGCGTGCCGTCGCTGATCAAGATGGTGGCCGCGATGCGGCACGGCGTGATGCCCAAGTCACTGCACGTCGAGGAGCCGTCCTCGCACATCGACTGGTCGGCGGGTGCGGTGGAACTGTTGGCGGAGGAGCGTGCCTGGACGCGGGAGGACGAGCGTCCGCGCCGCGCCGGGGTCTCGTCCTTCGGCGTCAGCGGTACGAACGTGCACGTGATCCTGGAGGAAGCCGACGAGGAACCCTCCGCGGAGGCGGCAGAGTCCGGGCCGGAGACGGTCCCGTGGCTGGTGTCGGCGCGGAGTGCGGCGGGTCTGCGGGGTCAGGCGGCGGCGTTGGCGCCGTTGGCCGGTGGTGACCTCGACCGTGCCGCGGTGGGTTGGTCGTTGCTGTCGACGCGTGCGGTGCTGGAGCACCGTGCGGTGGTGACGGGTGATTTCGCGGCGGGGCTGGGTGCGTTGGCGGAGGGTGAGCCGGCGGACAACGTGGTCTCGGGTGTGTCGGGGCCGGTGGGGCGGACGGCGTTCGTGTTCCCGGGTCAGGGTGCGCAGTGGGTCGGTATGGGTGCTGATCTGCTGGAGTCTTCCCCTGTCTTCGCTGGGTCGGTGGCGGCGTGTGAGGCGGCGATGTCCGGGCATGTGGACTGGTCGCTGACGGCTGTTCTGCGTGGTGAGGAGGGGTCGCCGTCGTTGGAGCGGGTGGATGTGGTGCAGCCTGCGTCGTTCGCGGTGATGGTGTCTCTTGCGGCGTTGTGGCGGTCGTACGGGGTGGAGCCTGCCGCGGTGATCGGGCATTCGCAGGGTGAGATCGCCGCGGCGTGTGTGGCGGGGATTCTGTCGCTGGAGGACGCGGCGCGCATCGTGTGTCTGCGGAGCAGGGCGATCGCGGAGATCGCCGGTAGTGGTGGCATGGCGTCGGTGGCGGTGTCCGCCGAGCGTGCGGAGGAGCTGATCGCTCCGTTCGAGGGCCGTATCTCTGTGGCCGCTGTCAACGGACCTGCGCAGGTGGTGGTTTCGGGCGAGGCTGCGGCGCTGGATGAGCTGGGTGTCGTGTGCGAGAAGGCGGAGGTCCGCTTTCGGCGTGTGGCGGTGGACTACGCCTCCCATTCGGCGGCGATGGAGGAGCTGAGGGACGCCCTTGCCGCCGCTCTCGTAGGCGTGACGCCGCAGGCGGGCAGTGTGCCGTTGATGTCGACGGTGTCGGCGGAGTTCGTGGATCCGCTCACCATGGACGCCGACTACTGGTTCACCAACCTGCGTACGCAGGTGCGGTTCTCCGAGGGTGTCGCGAAGTTGGCGTCTGAGGGTTTCGGTGTGTTCGCGGAGATGTCCTCGCACCCGGTGATGACCTCGGCGGTCGAGGCGACGGTGGACGCCGCGGGTGGTGAACCCGCTGTGGTGACGGGCTCGTTGCGCCGTGAGGACGGCGGCCTGGACCGGTTCCTCACGGGGCTCGCCGCGATCTGGGTGCGCGGAGCGCATGTGGACTGGACGGTCGCCTTCGGCGACACCCCGCCGCCGACCGTGGACCTGCCCACCTACGCCTTCCAGCGTCGTCACTACTGGCTGGAGGACCAGGCCGTCGACGAGCCCGGCCGTCAGGTCGACGCCATCGACGCCGAGTTCTGGGCCGCCGTCGCGGCGAACGACCCGTCGTCCCTCGCCCGTACCCTGGGCCTCGACGATGACGCTTCGGGCCCGCTCCGGGAACTGGCGCCCGTGCTCGCCGACTGGCGGCGCGACCGGGAGGCGGCCACCGAGGCCGACTCCTGGCGCTACGACATCACCTGGAGCCCGGTGACCGGCGGCGAACGCCCGCGCCTCGCGGGCGCAGTCTGGCTTCTCCTCGTCTCCTCCGGAGCGGAGGGCTGGCCCTCGCTCGCCGCCCAGGCGCTCGAGGCACACGGCGCCGAGGTCCGGTTCCTGGAGGTTCCCGACGCCGAACGCGCCGCCCTGACGGACCAGTTGCGGACGGCCGCTGACGGCGTCACCGGGGTGCTGTCCCTGCTCGCCTTCGACGCCCGGCCGGTGCTCGACCCCGCCGTGGCGTTGATCCAGGCGCTCGGGGACGCCGGTGTCGCGGCACCGCTGTGGTGCGCGACGCGCGGCGCGGTGTCCGTCGGCGCCTCGGACAAGGACGTCCGCCCCGACCACGCACTCCTGTGGGGTCTCGGCCGCATCGCCGCCATGGAGTACCCGCACCGCGTCGGCGGCCTCGTCGATCTCCCCGCGACGGCGGACGAGCGCGCCGCCGAGCGGCTGGTGGGCGCCCTGACCGCGCCCGACGGCGAGGACCAGCTGGCCGTACGGTCCGGCGGTCTCTACGCACGGCGCCTGGTGCGCCGCCCGTCGGCCGGCACGCCGGACGTGCGGAGCTGGCAGCCGCGCGGCACCGTGCTCGTCACCGGCGGCACCGGCGGCGTGGGCGCCGAAGTCGCGGCCTGGCTGGCCGCGTCGGGAGCCCCGCACCTGCTGCTCACCAGCCGGCGCGGCCCCGACGCCCCCGGCGCCGGCGAACTGGTCGCCCGGCTGGAGGCGCTGGGCGCTCAGGTGACGGTGGCGGCCTGCGACGTGGCCGACCGCGACGCCCTCGGCCGCGTGCTCGACGCCGTGCCCGCCGCACGTCCCCTCACCGCCGTGGTGCACGCGGCGGCCGTCCTGGACGACTGCCTGCTCGACGCCCTGACGCCCGAGCGCACGGCGACCGTGCTGCGCCCGAAGGCGGACGCGGCCCGCAACCTGCACGACCTGACCCGCGACACCGACCTCGACGCCTTCGTGCTGTTCTCCTCCCTCGGCGGCACCCTGGGCGGCCCCGGCCAGGGCGCCTACTCGGCGGCCAACGCCTACCTGGACGCCCTGGCGGCCGCCCGCCGCGCCGAGGGCCTGCCCGCGACCTCGCTCGCGTGGGGCAGCTGGGCGGAGGTCGGACTGGCCGCGGGCGCGGAGTGGGAGGAGCGCCTGCGGTCCACCGGCATGGGCCGGATGGCGCCCCAGACCGCGCTCGCCGTGCTGCGGCAGGCCCTCGACCAGGACCTGACCTACCTGGCCGTGGCCGACATCGACTGGTCGCGCTACGCGGCCGTCTGCACCGAGGGCCGGACCGGCCGGGTACTGGCCGCCCTGCCCGACGCACGTCCCCGCGCCGCCGAGACGCAGCAGGTCGACGACACACCGCAGGACGGCTTCGCGGCCACCCTCGCCGACAGTTCGCCCGCCGAGCGCGAACAGGCCCTGACCGCGCTGGTACGCGCCCAGGCCGCGGCGGCCCTCGGCCTCGCGGACGCGGAGGAGATCGACGTCGACCGCGCCCTGCGCGACATGGGCTTCGACTCGCTCACCGCGGTCGACCTGCGGAACCGGCTGAACACCGTCACCGGTCTGCGGCTCCCGGTGACCGTGGTGTTCGACCACGCCACGGCCGGCCGGCTCGCCCGGCACCTCGCCGGTGAACTGTTCGGCGCCCGGGAGGACTCGGCGCAGCCCGCCCTCCCCGCGGCCCTCACCACGGGCGGAAGCCCCGACGACGACCCCATCGCGGTCGTCGCGATGAGCTGCCGCTTCCCCGGCGGCGTGGACACCCCGGAGAAGTACTGGGACCTGCTCGCCACCGGCGGCGACGCCGTGACGCCGCTCCCCACCGACCGCGGCTGGGACCTCGACGGGCTGTACGACCCGGACCCGGACCGCCCCGGCACCTTCTACACGCGCGGCGGCGGCTTCCTGCACGACGCGGGCCGCTTCGACCCGCACTTCTTCGGCATCTCGCCGCGCACCGCGCCCGCCATCGACCCGCAGCACCGGCTGCTGCTGGAGACGTCGTGGGAGGCGTTCGAACGCGCAGGGATCGACCCGGCGACGGTCAAGGGCACGCCCGTCGGCGTGTTCGTCGGCGCCAACTACAACGACTACGGGTCCCGCCTCAGCGCGTCCCCCGGGGAGTTCGAGGGGCAGCTCGCCACCGGCAGCGCGTCCAGCGTCGCCTCCGGCCGCATCGCCTACACCTTCGGGCTGGAGGGCCCGGCGGTCACCGTCGACACGGCCTGCTCCTCCTCCCTGGTCGCCCTGCACCAGGCGAGTCAGGCCCTGCGGTCCGGCGACTGCACCATGGCCCTGGCCGGCGGCGTCACCGTCATCTCGTCGCCCGACACCTTCGTGGAGTTCAGCCGCCAGGGCGCCCTGTCGCCCGACGGGCGCTGCAAGGCGTTCTCGGCGGCCGCCGACGGAGCGGGCTGGGCGGAAGGCGTCGGCATGCTCCTCGTCGAGCGGCTGTCCGAGGCCCGGCGGCGCGGCCACCCCGTGCTGGGCCTCATCCGCGGCGCCGCCGTCAACCAGGACGGGGCCTCGAACGGCCTCACCGCGCCGAGCGGACCCGCCCAGCAGCGCGTCATCCGTCAGGCCCTCGCCAACGCCCGGCTCTCCGCCGCGGAGGTCGACGCCGTCGAGGCGCACGGCACCGGCACCACCCTGGGCGACCCCATCGAGGCGGAGGCGCTGCTGGCCGTCTACGGCGCGGACCGCCCGCAGGACCGGCCGCTGTGGCTGGGCTCGGCCAAGTCGAACATCGGCCACACCCAGGCCGCTTCCGGCGTGGCCGGAGTCATCAAGACACTGCTGTCCCTGCGGCACGGCCTGATGCCGCGGACGCTGCACGCCGACGAACCCTCGCCGCACATCGACTGGTCGGCCGGCACCGTGCGCCTGCTGAACGAGGCGCGCGCGTGGACGGAGCACGACGGCCCGCGCCGTGCGGGCGTCTCCTCGTTCGGCGTCAGCGGTACCAACGTCCACATGATCATCGAGCAGGCGCCGGTGGACGACGCCGGCACCGCACCGGCCGACGCGGAACCGGCGGACTCGGACGCGGCGGACGCGGAATCGGGGGACCGCAACGGCGGATGGCTGCCGTGGGCGCTCTCCGCCCGCAGCGCCGACGCGCTCACCGCGCAGGCCCGCGGTCTGCTGGACGTCCTGGACTCCCGTCCGGACGCCGACCCGGCCGGTATCGCCCGCACCCTCGGCTCACGCGCCCGCTTCGAACACCGCCTGGTGTGCTGGGGCACCGACCGCGAGCAGCTGCGCAAGCAGCTCACCGCCTGTGCGGAGGGCCGGACCGTCACCCCGGCCGCCGCGGGCGTCGCGAACGGCGGCCGCACGGCCTTCCTGTTCTCCGGCCAGGGCGCCCAGCGCCTCGGCATGGGGCGGGAGCTCTACGCCGCCTTCCCGGTCTTCGCCGACGCCTTCGACGCCGTCTGCGCGCACATGGACCTGGAGCTGGACCGCCCCCTGCGCGACGTGGTGTTCGCCGAGGAGGGCGACCCGCAGGCGGAACTGCTGCACCGCACCGACTTCACGCAGCCGGCGCTGTTCGCCGTCGAGGTGGCGCTGTACCGGCTCTTCGCCTCCTGGGGCGTCACCCCCGACTACCTGGTCGGCCACTCGATCGGTGAGATCGCCGCGGCCCACGTCGCCGGGGTGTTCACCCTCGCCGACGCCTGCCGGACGGTCGCCGCGCGCGGCCGGCTGATGCAGCAGCTCCCCGCGACCGGCGCCATGGCGGCCGTGGCCGCCACCGAGGACGAGGTACTGCCGCTGCTGGACGGCCTCGCCGACCGGGTCGCCGTCGCCGCCGTCAACGGCCCGGAGGCCACCGTGGTCTCCGGCGACACCGCCGAGGTGGACCGCATCGCCGAGCACTTCGCCGGACTGGGCCGGAAGACTAAGCGTTTGCGGGTCAGCCATGCGTTTCACTCCCCTCATATGGACCCGATGCTGGAGCGCTTCGAGGAGATCGTCCGGGACGTCCCCCTGTCCCCGCCGACGATCCCGGTGGTGTCGGACGTGACCGGACGTCCCGCCACCGCCGAGCAGCTCTGCAGCCCGGACTACTGGGTGTCCCAGGTGCGCGAGCCGGTACGGTTCGCCGCCGGCGTCGCGTTCCTGCACGACGCGGGCGTCACCCGCTACCTGGAGATCGGCCCGGACGCGGTACTCACCGCGCTGGCCGCCGACTGCCTCCCCGAGGAGTCCGCCGGCACGGTGGCGCCCGCCGCCCGGCGCGGACGCCCGGAGGCCGAGACCGCGCTGGCCGCCGCCGCCCGGATGCACGTCCTCGGCGGCGACTGCGACCTCGCGGCCTTCCACCCCGCCGGCACCGCACCCGTCGAGCTGCCCACCTACCCGTTCCAGCGGCAGCACTACTGGCTGGACACCCCCGAGCCGCGCGGCGACGTCGGCGCGGCCGGGCTCGAGACCGCCGGACACCCGCTGCTCGGCGCCGCCGTGCGCTTCGCCGCCGACGACGGCTGTCTGCTGACCGCCCGGCTGTCCCTGCGCACCCACCCCTGGCTCGCCGACCACGTCATCGACGGCGCGGTCGTCCTGCCCGGAACCGCTTTCGCCGAACTCGCGATCCGCGCGGGCGACCAGGTCGGCTGCGGCCGGGTCGGCGAACTCACCCTGGAGGCCCCGCTGCCGCTGTCCGACGGGGAAGCGGTGGACGTCCAGGTGCGCGTGGGCGACGCGGACGCGGCCGGGGCCCGCCCGCTGACCGTCCACTCCCGTCCGCAGGACGCCACGGAGGACGAGCCCTGGCAGCGGCACGCCACCGGCACGCTGCTCCAGGAGGCGTCCCCGGCGGGCGAGCCCGCTCCCGCGCAGTGGCCGCCCGCCGGTGCCGCCCCGGTGGACCTCGACGGCTTCTACGCACGGCTGGCCGAGGGCAGCGCCGACTACGGTCCCGCGTTCCAGGGGCTGCGCGCCGCCTGGCGCGACGGCTCCGACGTCTACGCCGAGGTCTCCCTGCCCGAGGGCGCGGACGCGGCCGGCTACGGCCTGCACCCCGCCCTGTTCGACGCGGCGCTGCAGACGCTCGGTCTCGGAGAGGCGGGCGACGACGGCCAGGGCGTGATGCCCTTCGCGTGGAGCGGCGCCGCCCTCCACGCCGCGGGTGCGACCAGCCTCCGCGTACACCTGGAGAGCACCGGCCGGCACTCCGTCGCCGTCCGGCTGTGGGACCCCGAGGGCAACCCGGTGGCGTCCGTCGCGTCGCTGGCGTTCCGCCCGTCCACGGGCGCGGCGGCGAAGCGGCCCCGCAGCGCCGTGCAGGACGCGCTGTTCCGCACCCGCTGGGTGCCGGTCGCCGACTCCACGGCTCCCGCCGGGCGGACCTGCGCGCTGATCGGCAGCGCCGACGCGGCGCCCGACCTGGCCGCCGCCCTCGCCGGCACCGCCGGCCTGGCCTCCTACCCGACGCTCGACGCCCTCTTCCAGGCCGTCACCGCCGGGGCGCCGCTGCCCGACCGCGTCGTGGTCGCCGAACCGCCCGCCACGGGCGAGCCCGCCGCGGCCGCCCGGGAGGCGGCGCACCGCGCACTCGCCGCGGTGCAGACCTGGCTGTCCGACGAGCGGTTCGCCGCCTCGCGGCTGGTGTTCGTGACCCGCGGCGCCCTGACCGCCGACACGGGCGAGGCGGTCACCGACCTGCCGTCGGCCACCGTGCACGGCCTGGTCCGCACCGCGAACTCGGAGAACCCCGGCCGGTTCGCCCTCGTCGACCTGGACGGCGCCGAGTCCTCGCTCGCCGCGCTCCCGGCCGCCGTCCTCGGTGAGGAACCGCAGACGGCGGTGCGCGGCGGGGAGATACGCGCCGCCCGTCTCACCCGGGTCCGCGCGGACGAAGCGGCCGAACGGACCGCCCCCACCTGGGACGCGTCCGGCACCACCCTGGTCACCGGCGCCACCGGCACCCTCGGGCGCCTGGTCGCCCGGCACCTGGTCGTCGCCCACGGCGTGCGGCGGCTGCTGCTGGTCAGCCGCAGCGGCCCGGCCGCCGACGGCGCCGCGGCGCTGCGCGAGGAACTGGACGCCCTGGGCGCCGACGTCACCCTGACCGCCTGCGACGTCGCCGACCGCGACGCCCTGGCACGGCTGCTCGACGCCGTCCCCGCCGAACACCCGCTGACCGCGGTGGTGCACACGGCCGGCGTCACCGACGACGGCGTGATCACCTCCCTCACCCCGGACCGGGTCGACCGGGTCCTCGCCGCCAAGGTCGACGCCGCCCTCCACCTGCACGAACTCACCCGGGCGCACGACCTGTCCGCGTTCGTGCTGTTCTCCTCCCTCGCCGCCACGTTCGGCGGAGCGGGCCAGGCGAGCTACGCCGCGGGCAACGCCTTCCTGGACGCGCTCGCCGCGGACCGCCGTGCACAGGGTCTGGCCGGCCAGTCCCTGTGCTGGGGGCCGTGGGCCGAGGTCAGCACCATGACCGGCAGGCTCGGCGCCTCCGACCACGCCCGCATCGCCCGGGGCGGCGTCGTCCCGCTGACGTCCGAGGACGGTCTGGCACTGCTGGACCTCGCCCGGACGTACGACGACGCCGTGCTGGTGCCCGTGCGGCTCTCCGTCGCCTCCTCCACCGACGCGGCGGAGGTGCCGCCGCTGCTGCGGGACCTCGTGCGGCACCGGCGTCCCGGCGCCCGCCAGGCCGCCGCTGCCGTCGCGCCCCCGGTGTCCGGCATCGTGGCGACCGCCGAGCGGCTCGGCCGGATGTCCCGCCCCGAACGCGAGCGTTCGCTGCGGGAACTGGTCCGGAACGAGGCCGCTCTCGTCCTCGGCTACGACACGCCGGACCTCGTCGACGTCGAACGCGGCTTCCTGGAGATGGGCTTCGACTCGCTCAGCGCCGTCGAGCTGCGGAACCGGCTCGGCAAGGAGACCGGCCTGCCGCTGCCCGCGACGGTGCTGTTCGACTACCCGACGCCCAACGGCCTCGCCGGACACCTGAGCGAGATCTTCCCGTCGGACGCCGAGCGCGCGGTCGCCCCGATCCTCACCGAACTCGACAAGCTGCGCGTCAACCTGCCGGACACGGCGGACGACACGCTGCGCGGAAGGGTCGCGGACACGCTGCGCACACTGCTGGCCGAGGTGACGGGCGACGAGGCCGCCGCAGCCGGTCCGGCCGCGGCCGAGCCGGCCGACCGCTTCGCGGCGGCGAGTGACGAGGAGATCTTCCGGTTCCTCGACGACGAACTGGAAGCGTGAGATCGGCGGTGCGCCAGCGCACGCCGTGGAAGAGGGCCAACCCGGCCGGAGGGGCGACACATGAGTGAGGAACGGCTCCGCGAGTACCTCAAGCGGGCGAGCGCGGACCTGCACCGCACCCGTCAGCGACTGGGCGAACTCGAGGCGCGCAGTTCGGAGCCGATCGCCGTGGTCGGCATGAGCTGCCGGCTGCCCGGCGGGGTCGAGTCGCCGGACCAGCTGTGGCGACTGCTGGACAGCGGTACGGACGCCGTCTCCGCCTTCCCCACCGACCGCGGCTGGGACGTGGAGGCGCTCTACGACCCGGACCCCGACCGTCCCGGCACCACGTACGCCACCGAGGGCGGATTCCTCCACGGCGCCGCCGAGTTCGACCCCGAGCTGTTCGGCATGAGCCCGCGCGAGGCGCTGGCCACCGACCCGCAGCAGCGGCTCCTCCTCGAAGCCTCCTGGGAGGCCGTGGAGCGCAGCGGCATCGACCCCGTCTCGCTCCGCGGCAGCCGCACCGGCGTCTACGTCGGCGTGATGTACAACGACTACGCCACCCGCATCCAGCACCCGCCGCGCGGCATGGAGGGCTATCTGGGCAACGGCAGTTCGCCGTCCATCGCCTCGGGGCGGGTCGCCTACACCTTCGGCCTCGAAGGGCCCGCCGTCACCCTCGACACGGCGTGCTCCTCCTCCCTGGTGTCGCTGCACCTGGCGTGCCAGGCGCTGCGTGCCGGGGACTGCTCCCTGGCGCTCGCCGGCGGCGTCACCGTGATGTCCACGCCCGTCACGTTCGTGCAGTTCGCCCGGCATCGCGGCCTGTCCCCGGACGGCCGCTGCAAGTCCTTCGCGGACGGCGCCGACGGCACCGGCTGGGGCGAGGGCGTCGGCCTGCTGGCCCTGGAACGCCTCTCCGACGCCCGCCGCAACGGCCGCCCGGTGCTCGCCGTGATCCGCGGCACCGCCATCAACCAGGACGGCGCCAGCAGCGGACTCACCGCCCCCAACGGCCCGTCCCAGCAGCGCGTCATCCGGCAGGCGCTGGCCGACGCCCGGCTCACCGCCGGCGACGTGGACGCCGTCGAGGCGCACGGCACCGGCACCACCCTCGGCGACCCCATCGAGGCCCAGGCCCTGCTCGCCACGTACGGGGCCCAGCGCCCGGACGGCCGGCCCCTGTGGCTCGGTTCGGTGAAGTCCAACCTCGGCCACACGCAGGCCGCCGCCGGTGTCACCGGCGTCATCAAGATGGTGCTGGCCCTGCGGCACGGCAGGCTGCCCCAGACCCTGCACGTGGACGCCCCGTCGCGGCACGTGGACTGGTCCGACCGCATCGGCCTGCTCACCGAGGCGCAGCCGTGGCCCGCACAGGACCGGCCACGCCGGGCCGGCGTGTCCGCGTTCGGCGTCAGCGGCACCAACGCGCACGTCATCGTCGAAGAGGCGCCCGCCCCGGCCGAGGAGAGCCCGCAGGACGAGCAGAAGCCGGCCGACGGCGAACGGCTGCACGCGCGCACGCTGCCCCTCGTGCCGTGGCCGGTGTCGGCGAAGACGGAGGACGGCCTCGCCGCGCAGGCGGAACGGCTTGCGGCCGGCGTCTCCGGCCTCGCCGCCGCCGACGTCGGCCACTCGCTCGCCACCACCCGCGCCGCCCTCGAACACCGCGCGGTGGCACTCGGCTCCACCCCCGAGGCACTGCACGCCGGCCTCGCCGCCCTGGCATCCGACGCGAGCGACGAGACGGACGCGTCCGACGAGCCGACCGGGCCGAGCACCGTCCGCGGACGCACTCTCGGCGGACCGGTCGCCTTCCTCTTCTCCGGCCAGGGCTCGCAGCGCGCGGGCATGGGCCGCGACCTGTACACCTCCTTCCCCGTCTTCGCCACCGCGCTGGACGAGGTGTGCGCCCACTTCGACGGCGGCGCGCGGCCCGCGCTGCGCACCGTCATGTTCGAGGACGGGGACCTGCTCGACCGCACCGAGTACACCCAGCCGGCGCTGTTCGCGCTCGAAGTGGCGCTGTTCCGCCTGCTGGAGTCGTGGGGCGTGCAGCCCGACCACCTGATCGGCCACTCCATCGGCGAACTCGTCGCCGCCCACGTCTCCGGCGCCCTGTCGCTCGCCGACGCCTGCCGACTGGTCGCCGCACGCGGCCGGCTGATGCAGGCGCTGCCCGCGGGCGGCGCCATGGTCGCCGTCCGCGCCACCGAGGACGAGGTCGCGCCGCTGCTCGGCGACGGCGTCTGCCTCGCCGCCGTCAACGCCTCCGGTTCCGTGGTGCTGTCCGGCGACGAGGACGCGGTGCTGCGCGCCGCCGACCGGTTCGGCGACCGCCGCACCCGCCGCCTCACCGTCGGCCACGCGTTCCACTCGGCGCGCATGGACCCGATGCTGCGCGAGTTCCGCACCGTCGCGGAGTCCGTGGAGCACCACGCCCCCCGCATCCCGGTGGTGTCCAACCTGACCGGCGAGACGGTGGAGGAGTTCACCGCGGACCACTGGGTGCGCCACGTGCGCGAACCCGTGCGGTTCGCCGACGGCACCGCCGCCCTGCGCCGGCTCGGCACCCGCCGGTTCGTCGAACTCGGCCCGGCGGGACCGCTGTCCGCCGCCGTCGCCGACGACGTGCCCGCGGACGTCCTCGTCCAGCCGCTGCTGCGCAAGGACACCCCGGAGGCCACCGACCTGGTCCACGCCCTCGCCCGGCTGTGGACGGCCGGCGTGCCCGTCGACTGGCGGCGCTTCTACGACGGCACCGGCGCCGCACGCGTCGACCTGCCGACCTACGCCTTCCAGCACCGGAGGCTGTGGCTCGACTCCGTCGTCACCCGCCCCGACGAGGCCGACAACCACCCGCTGCTGGACGCCGGACGCGACCGCGCCGACGCCGGGGGGACCGCCTTCCACGGCGAGCTGTCCGTGCGCACCCACCCCTGGCTCGCCGACCACCGGGTGTCCGGCCGCATCCTGGTACCCGGCACGGCGTTCCTCGACATCGCCCTGCACGCCGGTCACCTCACCGGCTGCCCCGGCGTGGACGAGCTGATGCTCGTGCACCCCCTGGTGCTGGGGGAGACGGACCGGGTCGCGCTCCAGACCGTCGTCGGCGCCGCCGACGAGGCCGGGCGCCGGCAGATCACCGGCTACGCCCGCCCGCACGACGCCTCCGGCCAGGAGTGGACCCGCCACTTCGAGGGCACCCTCGGCCCGGACGCCGATCCCGACCTGGACGCCGAGCTGGCCGACGCGCACGCCGTCTGGCCGCCCGCCGGGTCCGAACCCCTGGACACCGCCGGCCTGTACGACGAACTCGCCGACGCGGGCCTCGCCTACGGCCCGCTGTTCCGTCTGCTGACGGACGCCTGGCGCTGCGGCGACGAGATCCACGCCGAGGTGCGGCTGCCCGAGGAGAGCCACGTCGACGCGGAGCGCTTCCGCCTGCACCCGGCGCTGCTCGACGCAGCCCTGCACGCCGCCGCCCTCGACGGGGCCACGGACGGTGCCGTGCCGTTCACCTGGTCCGGCGTGTCCGTGCGCGCCGCCGGCGCCGCCGCGCTCCGCGTCACGCTCCGCCGCACCTCGGACCAGGTGCTCGCGCTCACCGCCACGGACGGCACCGGCACCCCGGTCCTGAACGTCGAGTCGCTGCTGGTCCGGCCCGTCACGGAGGACGGACTGCGGGAGCGGCCGCGCACCCGGCCGCGGGACGCCCTGTTCCGCATCGACTGGCAGGAACTGACCGTCCCGGCGCCCCGGGACGGGGCGACGCCCGGCGA
This sequence comes from Streptomyces hazeniae, assembly GCF_031845485.1. Classification (NCBI taxonomy): domain Bacteria; kingdom Bacillati; phylum Actinomycetota; class Actinomycetes; order Kitasatosporales; family Streptomycetaceae; genus Streptomyces; species Streptomyces hazeniae. Next base: position 640,704 of record NZ_JAVREQ010000001.1, on the reverse strand, counting down.
GACGCCCGTCGTGGTGGACCTGCCCGGCGCTTCCGACGACCTGCCGGACGACCCGCACCAGGCCGTACGCGAGGCCCTGCACCGCACCCTCGCGCTGGTGAAGGACCAACTGGCGCGCCCCGCGGGCGAGGACGTGCGCTGCGTGCTCCGCACGCGCGGCGCCGTGGCCCTGCCCGGGGACACCGCTCCCGACCCGGTCGCCGCCGCCGTGCAGGGGCTGGTGCGTTCCGCCCAGTCGGAGAACCCCGACCGCTTCGTGCTGGTCGACGCCGACGACACGGGCCCCGGCGCCACCCCGCCTCCCGCGCAGATCCTCGGCCGCGACGAGCCCCGGCTCGCGCTGCGCGACGGACGCTGGTACGTGCCCCGGCTCGTACGCGTGCCGGCGGAACCCGAGCAGGCCGGCACCCCGTTCGACCCGGACGGCACGGTGCTCGTCACCGGCGGCACGGGCCGGCTGGGCCGCGCCCTGTGCCACCACCTGGTGGCCACCCACGGCGTACGGCACCTGCTGGTCACCAGCCGGTCCGGGCCGCACGCCGCCGGCGCCGCCGAACTGCGCGGACTCGACGCCGACATCACCGTCGAGGCCTGCGACATCGCGGACCGCGCCTCGGTGGAACGCCTCCTGGACGCCGTCCCCGCCGAGCACCCCCTGACCGCCGTCATCCACCTGGCCGGCACCTTCGACGACGGCATCGTCCAGTCGCTGACCCCGGAACGCATCGACGCCGTGATCGCCCCGAAGGTGGCCGGCGCGCTCCACCTGGAGGAGCTGACCCGCGACGCCGACCTGGCCGCGTTCGTCCTCTTCACCTCCGCCGCCGGTACCTTCGGCGGCCCCGGACAGGGCAACTACGCGGCGGCGAACGCCTACCTGGACGCGTTCGCCGAACGCCGCCGGGCCTCCGGCCTTCCCGGCCTCTCCCTGGCGTGGGGGCTCTGGGAGGGCGAGGACGGCATGGTGGGCGGGCTCACCGAAGTGGACCTGGCCCGCGCCGGCAGCATCGGCGTGCTGAGCCTGACCGGGCCGGAGGGCCTGGCGCTGTTCGACGCGTCCCTGCACCGCGACGAAGCCGGCCTGGTGCCCGTGGCGCTCGACTTCACCGTCCTGCGCCGGCAGGGGGCCACCCTGCCCGCGCTGCTGCGCGGACTCGTCACCCGGCCGGCGACCCGTTCGCGCGGCGCCCGCCGCACGAAGGCCATGATCGACGTGGTCCGCGACCGGGTGGCGGCCGTGCTCCGGCACTCCTCCGGCGGGACCGTCGACCCCGAGAAGGCCTTCTCCGAACTGGGCTTCGACTCGCTGATGGCGGTCGAGCTGCGCAACCGGCTCAGCGAGGAGACCGGAGTACGTCTGCCCGCCTCGGTCATCTTCGACCAGCCGACGCCCGCCGCGCTCGCCGCCTACCTGGAGGCCGCCTCGGCGGACCAGCACGCCGACGCCGCCGCACAGGCCCCGGCACCGAAGTCGGCGCGCCCGGCCGACGACGAGCCCCTGGCCATCGTCTCCATGGCGTGCCGCCTCCCCGGCGGCGTCGAGTCGCCCGAGGACCTGTGGGACCTCGTGCTCCGCGGCGACGACGCCGTGGTGCCCATGCCCGAGGACCGCGGCTGGGACCTCGGCCGGCTCTTCGACTCCGATCCGGAACAGCACGGCACCAGCTACGTGCGCGAGGGCGGATTCCTCACCGACGCCGACAAGTTCGACCCTTCGGTCTTCGGCATCTCCCCGCGTGAGGCCCTCGCCATGGACCCGCAGCAGCGGCTCCTGCTGGAGTCGACCTGGGAGCTCTTCGAACGCGCCGGCATACCGCCCCGCTCCCTGAAGGGCAGCCGCACCGGCACCTACGTCGGCCTGATGTACACCGACTACCCGATCCTCCTGCACGGGCGGCAGCACGACCTCGAAGGCCACCTCGGCAGCGGCACCGCCGGCAGCGTCGCCTCCGGTCGCGTCGCCTACACCTTCGGGCTGGAGGGCCCGGCCGTCACCGTCGACACCGCCTGCTCCTCCTCCCTGGTGGCGATCCACTGGGCGGCCAACGCGCTGCGCGCCGGAGAGTGCGACCTGGCGCTGGCCGGCGGCGTCACCGTGATGTCCACCCCCACCGTCTTCCAGCAGTTCAGCCGCCAGCGCGGCCTGGCGCCCGACGGCCGCTGCAAGCCGTTCGCGGAGGCCGGGGACGGCACCGGCTGGGGCGAGGGCCTCGGCCTGATCCTGCTGGAACGCCTCTCCGACGCCCGCCGCAACGGGCGCCGCATCCTGGGCGTGATCCGCGGCTCCGCGGTCAACTCCGACGGCGCCTCCAACGGGCTCACCGCCCCCAACGGCCCGTCCCAGCAGCGCGTCATCCGCCAGGCCCTGCAGACCGCGGGCCTCGGCCCCGGCGACGTCGACACCGTCGAGTCGCACGGCACCGGCACCCCGCTCGGCGACCCGATCGAGGCCCAGGCCCTGCTGGCCACCTACGGCCAGGGCCGGTCCGCCGACGCCCCGCTGCTGGTGGGCGCCCTGAAGTCCAACCTCGGCCACACCCAGGCCGCGGCCGGCGTCGCCGGGGTCATCAAGAGCGTCATGGCCATGCGGCACGGCACGTTGCCGAAGATCCTGCACCTGGACACGCCCTCGTCCAAGGTCGACTGGGACGCGGGCGCCGTACGGCTGCTCGCCGACCACCAGGCGTGGCCCGCCACCGACGGCCGTCCGCGCCGTGCCGCAGTGTCGTCCTTCGGCATCAGCGGCACCAACGCCCACGTCATCCTGGAACAGCCCGCCCCCGAGGACGCCGAACCCGCCCCCGCCGAACCGCGGGAGACCGGGCCCGCCGCGTGGACGCTGTCCGCGCCCACCGCCGCCGCGCTGCGCACCCAGGCCGCCCGCCTGCTGACCGCCGCCCGCGAACTGGAGCCCGCGGACGTCGCCCTGACCCTCGCCGCGGGTCGCTCCGCGCTCGACCACCGCGCCGTCGTCGTCGGCGCCGGCCGGGACGGACTCCTCGGCGGACTCGCGGCACTCGCCGCCGGCGAGCCGTCCGGGCACGTCGTGGAGGGCGTCGCCCGTCCGCTGAGCCGACCGGTGTTCGTCTTCCCCGGCCAGGGCTCGCAGTGGGCCGGCATGGCCGCCGACCTCCTCGACGCCGCACCGGTCTTCGCCGAGCACGTCGCCCGCTGCGAAACGGCCCTTTCGGAGTTCGTCGACTGGTCGCTCACCGACGTGCTGCGCCAGGCGGACGGCGCCCCCGGCCTGGACCGCGACGACGTGGTGCAGCCCGCCACGTTCGCCGTCAACGTCTCCCTGGCCGAGCTGTGGCGCGCCTACGGCGTCGAACCCGCCGCCGTCGTCGGCCACTCGCAGGGCGAGATCGCCGCCGCCTGCTTCTCCGGCGCCCTGTCGCTCCGCGACGCCGCCCGCGTCGTCAGCCTGCGCGCACAGGCCATCACCACCCTCGCCGGCGGCGGCCTGCTCTCCGTGGAGGCCGCCCCCGACGACGTCGAGGAGATGCTGCGGCCGTACTCCGGCCGGCTGCACGTCGGCGTCGTCAACAGCCCGCGCGCCGTCGTCGTCTCCGGCGACGGCGACGCCCTGGACGCACTCGCCGCCCACTGCGACGCCCAGGGCGTCCGCACCAAGCGGGTACCGGTCAACTACGCCTCGCACTCGCCGTACGTCGACGAGATCGAAGACCGTCTCGCCGAGGCACTGGCCCCGATCACGCCCCTCGAACCCGAGGTGCCGTTCTTCTCCACGGTCACCGCCGACTGGGCCGACACCGAGGACCTTCCGCTCGACGCCGGTTACTGGTTCCGCAACCTGCGCAGCCCGGTCCGCTTCGCCGACGCCGTGCGCGCCCTCGCCGAGCAGGGCTTCGGCCCCATGATCGAGGCGAGCTGCCACCCCGTGCTCACCGGCGCCGTCACCGAGACGCTCGCCGACCGCGAGGACGTCGTCGCGGTGGGCTCGCTGCGGCGCGACGACGGCGGACTCGACCGCTTCCTCACCTCCGTCGGCGAGGCACACGTCGCCGGCACCCCCGTCGACTGGAACCGCGTCCTGGACGGCACCGGGGCGCGCCGCGTCGACCTGCCCCCGTACGGCTTCGAACGGCGCCGCTTCTGGCCCCGGCTGGAGGACCATCCCCTCACCCACGAGGAGGCGGACCCCCAGGAGACCGCGTTCTGGCGCGCCGTGGCCGCCGAGGACGCCGAGTCCGTCGGCAAGCGGCTCGACCTGGCGCCGCAGCAGCTGGAATCCGTGCTGCCCGCCCTCTCCCGCTGGCACAGCGGCCGACGCCTCCGCTCCACCCTGGAGGGCTGGACCTACCGCACCGCGTGGACGCCCGTCACCCCTTCCGCGACGGAACCGCCGACCGGCACCTGGCTGGTGCTGCGCGCCGAGGGCGACGGCGGACACGACGCACTCGCCACCGAGGCGACCCGCGCCCTCTCCGACGGCGGCGCGGACGTCGTCGAGCTGGTGCTCGGCGCCGGGGAGACCGACGTGGCGGCGCGCCTGCGGGACGCGCTGGACGGCGTGCAGCCGGCCGGTGTGCTGAGCCTGACCGCGTTCGACGAGACCCCCACCCCCGGCGACGGCGTGGTGCCCGTGGGCCTCGCCCGGCTCCTCGCCACCGCCGCCGCCCTGGAGGACCTCGGGGTGGACGCACCGCTGTGGGCGGCGACCACCCAGGCCGTCGGCACCGGGCCGCAGGACCCGCCCCGCCACCCCGCCCAGGCCCTCGCCTGGGGCGCCGGCGTGGTCCTCGGACTCGACCTGCCCCGCACCTGGGGCGGCCTTGTCGACCTTCCCGGCACCCTCGGCCCCGACGGCGCCGAGCAGCTGCGCGCGGTCCTCACCGGCGCGACCGGCGAGGAACAGCTCGCCCTCCGCCCGGACGGCATCACCGCACGGCGCCTGGTCCGCGCCCCCGCCGAGACGGAACTCCCGCCGTGGCAGCCGCGCGACACCGTGTTCATCACCGGCGGCACCGGAGCCCTCGGCGGTCACCTCGCCCGGTGGGCCGCCCGCTCGGGCGCCGCACGCGTCGTCCTGGTCAGCCGCCGCGGCGAGGCCGCCGACGGCATGCCGGAGCTGCGCGACGAACTCTTCGACCTCGGCGTCGAAGCCGTCGTCGCCGCCTGCGACCTGACCGACCGGGACGCCGTCCACGCCCTGTTCGCGAAGATCACGGTCGACGGCCCGCCCGTGCGCGCCGTGCTGCACGCGGCCGGCACCAGTGGACGGCAGGGCACCGTCTCCGACCTCACGGTCGCCGAGACGGCCGCCGTGCTCGGCCCCAAGGTCGAGGGCGCCCGCCACCTCGCCGAGGTCGTCGACGCCCTGGACGAACAGCCGGACGCCTTCGTGCTGTTCTCCTCCGGCGCCGGAGTCTGGGGCAACGCCGGCCGGGTCCCGTACGGCGCCGCCAACGCCTACCTGGACGCCTTCGCCGCCGCGCGTCGCGCCTGCGGACTGCCCACCACCTCCCTGGCCTGGGGCGCGTGGGGCGGCGGCGGGGGCATGGTCGACGCCGACACCGGCCGGTACTTCCAGCGGCTCGGCATCCGGCAGATGAACCCCGACCACGCCGTGCAGGCGTGCGCCGACGCCGTCGGCCGCGGCGAGGGCGCACTCGTCGTCGCCGACATCGACTGGAAGGCGTTCGCCCCCGCCTACGCCGCCGCCCGCAGGCGGCCGCTGCTCGACGGCGTCGCCGAAGCCCGGGACGCGCTCACCACCACCGACGACACCGAGACGGAGGACGGCGGCGAGCCGGAACTCGTCCGCGAACTGGAGGCCCTGAGCGCCGGCGAACGCGAGCGGCGCCTCGTCGACCGGCTGCGCCGCGAGGCCGCCGTCGCGCTGGGGCACGAGTCCGCCGCGGAGATGCGCGCCGACCGGCCGCTGCGCGAGCTGGGCTTCGACTCGCTGACGGTCGTCGCCCTGCGCAACCGCCTGTCCGCGGTCACCGGCCTGAAGCTCCCCACGACGCTCGTCTTCGACCACCCGACCTTCCCCGAACTCACCCGCTACCTGCTGACGCGCCTCTACCCCGCCGACGACGGCGCGCCGGCCCAAAGCCCGGAGGAAGCGGCCACCTGGGCCGCCGTACGGTCCATCCCGCTCAGCCGCCTGCGGGAGAGCGGGCTGCTGGACGCCCTGCTCGAACTGGCCGCCGCTCCCGAGCAGTCCGATCCGGCCGCGTCCCGGGACGGCTCCGCCGAACCCGACCGGGACTTCGACGACATGGACGTCGCCGACCTCGTCGAGCTGGCCCTCGGCACCGACAACGACTCACAGGAACACTGAGATGACGGATTCCTCCTCCGCCGCCAAGGTCGTCGATGCCCTGCGCAAAGCGTTGCGGGACAACGAACAACTGAAGAAGCGCAACCAGCAGCTGGAACAGCACGGCCGCGACCCCATCGCGATCGTCGGCATGGGCTGCCGGCTGCCCGGCGGCGCCGACAGCCCCGAGAAGCTGTGGGACCTGCTGGCCGACGGCGGCGACGCCGTCACCTCGTTCCCCGACCGCCCGGGCTGGGAACTCGACTCCCTCGTCGACCCCGACGCCGAGCGGAGCGGCACCACCTACGTCAGCCGCGGCGGGTTCCTGCACGACGCCGACCTGTTCGACGCGGGCTTCTTCGGCATCAGCCCGCGCGAGGCCGTCGCCATGGACCCGCAGCAGCGCCTGCTGCTGGAGGTCGCCTGGGAGACACTCGAACACGCCCGCATCTCACCCGCGTCCCTCCGCGGCACCGCCACCGGCGTGTTCGCGGCCGCCACCGGCCAGGACTACGGGCCCATGGTGAGCCGGTCCGGCATGGAGACCGACGGCTTCCTGGCGACCGGCAGCGCCGGCAGCATCGCCTCCGGACGCATCTCCTACACCCTCGGCCTGGAGGGCCCGGCCGTCACCCTGGACACCGGCTGCTCCTCCACGCTGGTCGCGCTCCACCTCGCGGTCAAGTCGCTGCGTTCGGGGGAGTGCTCCCTCGCCCTGGCCGGCGGCGCCACCCTCATGGCCAGTCCCGCCACCTTCAGCGAGTTCAGCGCGCAGAAGGGCCTCGCCCCCGACGGCCGCTGCAAGCCGTTCTCCGACGACGCCGACGGCACGGCCTGGGGCGAGGGCGTCGGCATGCTGCTCGTCGAACGGCTCTCCGACGCGCGGCGCAACGGGCACCGCGTGCTCGCGGTCGTCCGGGGCACGGCGGTCAACCAGGACGGCGCGTCCAACGGTCTGACGGCGCCCAACGGCGTCTCGCAGCAGCGGGTGATCCGGGAGGCGCTCGGCAACGCGGGCCTCACCCCGGCCGACGTGGACCTCGTGGAGGCGCACGGCACGGGCACCACGCTCGGCGACCCGATCGAGGCGGAGGCCCTGCTCGCCGCCTACGGCAAGGAACGCCCGGAGGGGCGGCCGCTGTGGGTCGGCTCGGTCAAGTCGAACCTCGCCCACACCCAGGGCGCGGCAGGCGCCGCCGGCATCATCAAGAGCATCCTCGCGATGCGGCACGGCGTCATGCCCAAGTCGCTGCACGTCGGCACCCCGTCGACCCACGTCGACTGGTCGGCGGGAGCGGTGGAACTGCTGGCGGAGGAGCGTGCCTGGACGCGTGAGGACGACCGTCCGCGCCGCGCCGGGGTCTCGTCCTTCGGCATGAGCGGCACCAACGCGCACGTGATCCTGGAAGAGCCTCCGGCGGAGACGCCTGCGGACGAGCCCGGTGACACCCCTGAGGCGCTGCCGTGGCTGGTGTCGGCGCGGAGTGCGGCGGGTCTGCGGGGTCAGGCGGCGGCGTTGGCGCCGTTGGCGGGTGGTGACCTCGACCGTGCCGCGGTGGGTTGGTCGTTGCTGTCGACGCGTGCGGTGCTGGAGCACCGTGCGGTGGTGACGGGTGACTTCGCGGCGGGGCTTGCGGCGTTGGCGGAGGGTGAGCCTGCGGACAACGTGGTCTCGGGTGTGTCGGGGCCGGTGGGGCGGGCGGCGTTCGTGTTCCCGGGTCAGGGTGCGCAGTGGGTCGGTATGGGTGCTGATCTGCTGGAGTCTTCCCCTGTCTTCGCTGGGTCGGTGGCCGCGTGTGAGGCGGCGATGTCCGCGCATGTGGACTGGTCGCTGACGGCTGTTCTGCGTGGTGAGGAGGGGTCGCCGTCGTTGGAGCGGGTGGATGTGGTGCAGCCTGCGTCGTTCGCGGTGATGGTGTCTCTTGCGGCGTTGTGGCGGTCGTACGGGGTGGAGCCTGCCGCGGTGATCGGGCATTCGCAGGGGGAGATCGCTGCCACGTGTGTGGCGGGGATTCTCTCGTTGGAGGACGCGGCGCGCATCGTGTGTCTGCGGAGCAGGGCGATCGCGGAGATCGCGGGCTCCGGTGGCATGGCGTCGGTGGCCGTCCCGGCCGAGCGTGCGGAGGAGCTGATCGCTCCGTTCGAGGGCCGTGTCTCGGTGGCCGCTGTCAACGGGCCTGCGCAGGTGGTGGTTTCGGGTGAGGCCACGGCGCTGGATGAGCTGGGCGTGGTGTGTGAGCGTGAAGAGGTCCGCTTCCGGCGTGTGGCGGTGGACTATGCCTCCCATTCGGCGGCGATGGAGGAGCTGAAGGACGCCCTTGCCGCCGCTCTCGTAGGCGTGACGCCGCAGGCGGGCAGTGTGCCTCTGATGTCGACGGTGTCGGCGGAGTTCGTGGATCCGCTCGCCATGGATGCCGACTACTGGTTCACGAATCTGCGGCAGCGGGTGCGGTTCTCGGAGGGCGTCGCGAAGTTGGCGTCTGAGGGTTTCGGTGTGTTCGCGGAGATGTCCTCGCACCCGGTGATGACCTCGGCGGTGGAGGCGACGGTGGACGCGATGGGCGGTGAATCCGCTGTGGTGACAGGCTCGTTGCGCCGTGAGGACGGCGGCCTGGACCGGTTCCTCGCCGGGCTCGCCGCGATCTGGGTGCGCGGAGCGCATGTGGACTGGACGGTCGCCTTCGGCGACACCCCGCCGCCGACCGTGGACCTGCCCACCTACGCCTTCCAGCGCCAGTCGTACTGGCCGACGTTCGCCACGCCGGAGGACGCCTCCGGTTCCGACGGTGCCGGCAGTGTGGTGGACGCCGAGTTCTGGGCGGCGGTCGAGCGCGGCGACGCCGCAGCGCTGGCGACGACGCTGGACACCGACACCTCCGTTCTCGATCCGCTGATGCCGGCCCTGGCGGGCTGGCACCGGCAGCAGCAGGAGCAGAACACCACCGACGGCTGGCGCTACGAGGTGAAGTGGCGGCCGCGAGGCCGCATCGACGCCGCTCCGGCCCTCTCCGGCACCTGGCTCGTCGCACTGCCCGATGCCGTGGCGGACTCCGCGCACGCCGTCGCCGTGACGGACGCGCTCGCCGCACACGGCGCAGACGTGCACACCCTCACGCTCACCGACGAGGAGGCCGCCGACCGCGAGGTGCTCGCCTCGCGCCTGCGGGACGTTCCCGAGGTCGCAGGCGTGCTCTGTCTCAGCGCCCTGGACGAACGGCCCCACCCCGTCTCGCCCGCCACCGCGACGGGGCTCGCCGGCCTGCTGGCGCTCGTCCAGGCACTCGGCGACGCCGACGTGGACGCACCCCTGTGGATCGCCACCTCCGGCGCCGTCGGCATCGGCCCGTCCGACCCGCAGCGCAGCCGCGTCCAGGCGGCCGTCTGGGGATTCGGCCGCGTCGTCGGCCTCGAACACCCGGAACGCTGGGGCGGCCTGGTCGACCTGCCCGCGCGGCTCGACGCACGCGGCGCGGAACGGCTCGCGGCGCTGCTGGCCGACGGGGGAGAGGACCAGATCGCGCTGCGCGACTCCGGGGCCTTCGTGCGCCGGCTGGTGCACGCCCGGCCCGCCGCCCGCGACACCTCCCGCACGTGGCAGCCGCACGGCACGGTCCTCGTCACCGGCGGAACCGGCGGCATCGGTTCCGCCGCCGCCCGCTGGCTCGCCCACCAGGGCGTCGACCACCTCGTCCTCACCGGCCGACGCGGTGCGGACGCCCCCGGCGCGGCCGAACTCCAGGCGGAGCTGGCCGAACTGGGCGTCGGTGTCACGCTCGTCGCGTGCGACGTCGCCGACCGCGACGCGCTCGCGGGCGCCCTCGACGCCGTGCCCGACGCACACCCGCTGACCGCCGTCCTGCACGCCGCGGGCGTGGGCCAGTTCCAGCAGCTCGCCGACACCGGCCTGAGCGACCTGAGCGACGTCCTGCGGGCCAAGGTGCTCGGAGCGCTCCACCTCGACGACCTGCTCGGCGACCGCGACCTCGACGCGTTCGTGCTCTTCTCCTCCAACGCGGGCGTCTGGGGCAGCGGCGGGCAGGCCGCTTACGCCGCTGCGAACGCCTTCCTCGACGCCTTCGCCGAGGACCGGCGCCTCCGCGGGCGCACGGCCACCTCCGTGGCCTGGGGCGCCTGGGGTGAAACGGGCATGGCGGCCGACGCCGGCATGGCCCAGCACCTCCAGGCCCGCGGCATCCTGTCGATGGAACCGGAACTCGCCCTCGCCGCGCTGCGCGGCGCCGTCGAGCGGGACGAGACCTGCGCGGTCGTCGCCGACATGGACTGGGCACGCTTCGCCAAGGGATTCACCGCCGCCCGCCCCCGACCGCTGCTGAACGAACTGCCCGCGGTCCAACTGGCCCAGGAGCCCGAGAACGGTCCCGCCGGGGCGGCCGACGAGGACGGCGGTGTGCTGCGCAGCCGCCTCGGCGGCCGGTCGCCGGCCGAACAGCTCCGCGAACTGGTGGGCCTGGTGCGCACGCACGCCGCCGCCGTGCTGGGCCACGCCGACGCGGACGGCATCGAGGACGGCCGCGCGTTCCGCGAACTCGGCTTCGACTCGCTGACCGCCGTCGAACTGCGCAACCGGCTCAGCTCCGTGACCGGTCTGCGGCTGCCCGCCACGCTGGTGTTCGACCACGCCCAGCCGCGCCGGCTCGCCGCCCACCTCCGCGACGAGCTGTTCGGCGGGGACGCGGCGGAGGACGTCGTCGCCGGACAGGTCTCCGCCGTCGACGAGTCCCTCGCCATCGTCGGTATGAGCTGCCGGTTCCCCGGCGACGTGCGGTCGCCCGACGACCTGTGGCGCCTGCTCGAACGGGGCGGCGACGCCCTGTCGCCCTTGCCCGCCGACCGCGGCTGGCCGACGGCCGTCGGCGGCGTGCGCGAGGGCGGATTCGTGGACGACGCGTCCGGCTTCGACGCCGCGTTCTTCGGCATGAGCCCCCGCGAGGCGCTGGCGACGGACCCGCAGCAGCGTCTGCTGCTGGAAGCCTCCTGGGAGGCCCTGGAGCACGCCGGAATCGACCCCGCGTCGCTGCGCTCCACGCCGACCGGTGTCTTCGTGGGCTGCAACAACATGGGGTACGGCGGCGGGCCGGACATCCCCGAGGACGTGCAGGGCCACCTGCTGATCGGCAACGCCACCAGCGTCGTCTCCGGCCGCGTCGCCTACACCCTCGGCCTGGAAGGGCCCGCCGTCACGCTGGACACGGCGTGCTCTTCGTCGCTGGTCGCACTGCACTGGGCGTCCCGTTCGCTCAACTCCGGCGAGTCCTCCATGGCGCTGGTCGGCGGTGTCGCGGTGATGGCGACTCCGGGCAGCTTCACCGAGTTCGGTCGCCAGGGCGGGCTGGCCGGCGACGGCCGGTGCAAGGCGTTCTCCGACGACGCCGACGGCACCGGCTGGGGCGAGGGCGTCGGCATCCTCGTCCTGGAACGGCTCTCCGACGCCCGCAGGAACGGCCACCGGGTGCTGGCCGTCGTCAAGGGCTCCGCGATCAACCAGGACGGCGCCTCCAACGGACTGGCCTCCCCGAGCGGCCCCGCGCAGCAGCGGGTCATCCGGCAGGCGCTGGCCAACGCGGGCGTGACCGCCGCCCAGGTGGACCTCGTGGAGGCGCACGGCACGGGCACCTCGCTGGGCGACCCGATCGAGGCGCACGCCCTGCTCGCGACGTACGGGCAGGACCGGGAGGACGGCCGTCCCGCCTGGCTCGGCTCGGTCAAGTCCAACCTCGCGCACACCCAGGCCGCCGCGGGCGTGGCCGGAGTCATCAAGGCCGTGCTGGCGCTCCGCCACGGCATCATGCCGAAGACCCTGTACGCGGACACCCCGTCGTCACAGGTGGACTGGTCCGCCGGAGCCGTGCAACTGCTGACCGAGCCCCGTGAGTGGGCACCGACCGGCCGTCCGCGGCGTGCCGGCGTGTCCTCGTTCGGCATCAGCGGCACCAACGCGCACGTCATCGTGGAGGAGGCCCCCGCCGAGACCGGCGACGCCGCCCCGGCGGCGCCCGCCGGCGGGCCGGTGGAGCTGCCGCTGATACCGCTGCCGGTGTCCGCCAAGACCCCCACCGCGCTGGCACGCCAGGGCGAACGGCTGCTCGCCGCCGTCCCGGACCGGCCGGCCCTCGACGTCGCGCTCTCCCTCGCCACCACCCGGGCCGGCCTGGACCGGCGCGCCGTGGTGCTGGGCGCCGATGCGGCCGGAATCCGCAGCGGGCTCGGGGCCCTGGCGGCCGGCGAAGCGTCACCGGCCGTCGTCTCCGACCGGACGCGTGCCGGGCTGACCGGCTTCGTGTTCTCCGGCCAGGGAGGTCAGCGTGCCGGCATGGGCCGTGAACTGGCCGGGACCTTCCCGGTGTTCGCCTCCGCCCTGGACGAGGTGTGCGCGCACTTCGACGGCCTGCTGGACCGTCCGCTGCGCGAGGTGATGTTCGACGATCCGGACGGCCTGCTGCGGCAGACGGGCTGGGCGCAGCCCGCGCTGTTCGCGGTCGAGGTGGCGCTGTTCCGCCTGGCCCAGTCCTGGGGCCTGGAACCGGACTACCTGGCGGGTCACTCCGTCGGCGAGTTCGCCGCCGCGCACGCGGCCGGAGCGCTGTCGCTGGAGGACGCCTGCGCGCTGGTCGCCGCCCGTGCGTCGCTGATGCAGGCGCTGCCCGAGGGCGGTGCCATGTGGGCGGTGCGCGCCACGCCTGAGGAGGTCGAACCGCACCTGGTGGACGGCGCGTCGCTGGCCGTGGTCAACGCGCCCGGCCAGGTCGTCGTGTCCGGGACCCGGGAGGCCGTGGAACAGGTCGCGGCCGTGCTGGAGGAGGGGCGGCAGTCGCGGTGGCTGGAGGTCAGCCACGCCTTCCACAGCCCCCTGATGGACCCGATGCTGGAGGACTTCGCCCGCGCCGCGGCGGAGATCGACCACCGGCGTCCGCGTGTCCCCGTCGTCTCCACGCTCACCGGCGAGCCGGTCGAGGAGTTCACCGCCGGCTACTGGGTGGACCAGCTGCGCGGGACCGTCCGGTTCGCCGACGCCGCCGCACGGCTGGCGGACGAAGGCGTCACCCGGTTCCTCGAACTCGGACCCGACGCCGCCCTGGTGGGCGCCGTCGAGGAGACCTGCGCGGACGGCGTCCTGGCGGTGCCGCTGCTGCGCCGTGACAAGCCCGAGCCGCACACCGCGATCACCGCCCTGGCCCGTCTGTGGGCGCACGGCGGCGACGCGGACTGGTCCGCGTTCTTCGCCCCCACGGGCGCACGCGTCACCGACCTGCCCACCTACCCCTTCGAGCACCAGCCGTACTGGCTCAGGGGCTGGGCCTCGCAGGGCCCGGACGCCGCCGACGGCTGGCGCTACCGGGTCGACTGGCAGCCGGTCACCGCTGCCTCCGGCACCGGGCCCGCCGGACGCCGTCTCGTGCTGTCCCAGGGAGACGACCCGGCGGCCCGCGCACTGGCCGACGCGCTCACCGCCCACGGCGCACAGCCCGTGCCCGTCACCCTCGACCCCGCCGCGGACCGGGAGGCGCTCACGGCGCTCCTCGCGGCACACACCGGCGTCGACGGCGTCCTCTTCCTGTCCGGCCCCGCGCGGACCGGCGGACCGGACACCGCACCCGTCGAGGCCGCGGCCGACGTCGTCCGCGCCCTGGGCGACGCCGGGATCACCGCCCCGCTGTGGTGCGTCACCCGCGGCGCCGTCGCGACGACCCGCACCGACGCACCGCCGCGTCCCGAACTGGCCGCCGTCTGGGGCCTCGGACGGGTCGCCGGGCTCGAACACCCCGACCGCTGGGGCGGGCTCGCCGACCTGCCGGCCGACCCCACCCCGCAGGACCTCGACCGGCTGCTCGCCGTCCTCGCCTCCGGCGGCGAGGACCAGATCGCCGTACGCGCCGACGGGGTGTACGCCCGCCGCCTCGTGCGCGGCGACGCACCCGCGCAGGCCGACGCCGACACGACGCCGGCGCTGTCCGGCACCGTCCTGCTGACCGGCGGCACCGGCGCGCTGGGCGCCCACGTCGCCCGCTGGGCCGCCGAACACGGGGCCGAGCACCTCGTGCTGCTCAGCCGGCGCGGCCCCGACGCCCCCGGCGCCGACGCCCTCCGCGAGGAACTCGAGGCCGCCGGCGCCCGGGTGATGCTCGCCGCCTGCGACGCCGCCGACCGTGCCGCGCTCACCGCGCTGCTGGACCGGCTCGACGGCGACGGCGTCACCGTCGACGCCGTCGTCCATGCCGCCGGCGTCGTCGACGACGCCCTGCTGCACACCATGACCGCGGACCAGCTCGCCGCCATGTGGTCGGCCAAGGCCACGGCCGCCCGCCACCTGGACGAGCTGTTCACCGGACGCGACCTCTCCGCGTTCGTGCTGTTCTCCTCGCTGGCCGGCCTGCTGGGGTCGGTCGGTCAGGCCGGATACGCCGCCGCCAACGCCTACCTGGACGCGCTCGCCGAACGCCGAGCCGCCGACGGCCTCCCGGCACTGTCCGTGGCCTGGGGCCCGTGGGCCGGCGACGGCATGGCCGCCGACGTCTCCGGCGAGGCGATGCGCCACAGCGGACTCGCGCCCATGGCCCCGGAACCCGCCCTGGCCGCGCTCGGCCGGGCGCTCACCGGTCAGGACGCGCACACCGCCGTCGCGGACGCCGACTGGAACCGCGTGGCCGCCGGACGGGACGCGGCCGGCCGTGTCCCGCTGCTGACCGCACTCCTCGACCCCGCCGTCCCCGCCGACGGGGAGGGGGCGACCGCGCCCGAGGAGACCGCCGCGCTGCGGCGCGAAGTGCGGGCCCTGGCACCGGCCGCACGGCACTCCGCCGTACTGGAGGCCGTCCGCACGGAAGCCGCGGCCGCCCTCGGCCACCCGTCGATCGAGCCCGTGCAGCCCGACGCCCCGCTCTCCGACCTCGGCTTCGACTCGCTGCTCGCCCTCGACCTCCGCGGCCGCCTGATCGCCCTCACCGGACTCGCGCTCCCGGCCACGCTGGCCTTCGACCACCCGACCCCGGAAGCGCTCGCCGGCCACCTGCTGGACGAGATGTGCGGCACGGACCCGGCCGTGGAGACCGCGCCGACCACCGCGCCGCGGCCGGCGGACGACGAACCGCTCGCCGTCGTCAGCATGAGCTGCCGCTTCGCCGGCGGGCTGGAGACCCCCGAGGACCTGTGGCGGCTGCTGGCCGACGGCGCGGACGCCATCAGGGCGTTCCCGGAGGACCGCGGCTGGGACACCGCCTCCCTCTACCACCCGGACCCGGACCACCCCGGCACCTCCTACACCCGCGAGGGCGGATTCCTGCAGGGCGTCGCCGAGTTCGACGCCGAACTGTTCGGCATCAACCCGCGCGAAGCCCTGGCGATGGACCCGCAGCAGCGGCTGCTGATGGAGTGCTCCTGGGAGGCGTTCGAGCGCGCGGGCATCGACCCCCGCTCGGTGCGCGGCAGCCAGGTCGGCGTGTTCGCCGGCACCAACGGCCAGGACTACCCGGCCGCGTTGCACGAGTCCGACGAGAACGTCGCCGGCTACCTGGCCACGGGCAGCTCCGCCAGCGTGTTCTCCGGGCGCGTGGCGTACGCCTTCGGCCTGGAGGGCCCGGCGGTCACCGTCGACACCGCGTGCTCGGCGTCCCTGGTGGCCCTGCACCTGGCGGCGCAGGCCCTGCGGTCCGGCGAGTGCGACGCCGCCCTCGTGGGCGGCGCCAGCGTGATGAGCACCCCGGGCGCCTTCCTGGAGTTCAGCCGTCAGCGCGCGCTGTCCCCCGACGGCCGGTGCAAGGCGTTCTCCGACGACGCCGACGGCACCGGCTGGGGCGAGGGCGCCGGCGTCGTGCTCGTGGAACGCCTGTCCGACGCCCGCCGCAAGGGCCACCCGGTGCTGGCCGTCCTGCGCGGCAGCGCCGTCAACCAGGACGGCGCCTCCAACGGGCTGACCGCCCCGAACGGCGCCGCCCAGCAGCGCGTCATCCGCAAGGCCCTGGCCGCCGCCGGACTCGGCACCGGCGACGTCGACGCGGTGGAGGCGCACGGCACCGGCACCACGCTGGGCGACCCCATCGAGGCCCAGGCCCTCCTGGCCACCTACGGCCGCGACCGCGCACCGGACCGCCCGCTGTGGCTGGGCTCGGTGAAGTCCAACCTGGGCCACACCCAGGCCGCCGCGGGTCTGGCGGGCGTCATCAAGATGGTGCTGGCGCTCCAGCACGGCACCCTGCCCCGGACCCTGCACGTGTCCGCGCCCAGCAGCCACGTGGACTGGGGCGACGGCGCCGTCCGCCTGCTCACCGAGCAGCAGACCTGGCCCGCGTACGGCCGGCCGCGGCGCGCCGCCGTGTCCGCGTTCGGCGTCAGCGGCACCAACGCCCACGTCGTCCTCGAGGAGGCACCCGCGCCCGAACCGGTCGCGGCGCCCGCCGAGGAGCCCGTCGCGCCGGAGGGGAGCGCGACGGCGGGGGTCGCGCCGGCCGTCGTGCCGTGGACGGTGTCCGGCGCGACCCCCGAGGCCCTCGCCGCCCAGGCCGACCGCCTGCTGTCCGCCGCCACCGCCCGCGCCGGGCACTGGGACGTCGCCGACGTCGCGCGGTCGCTGGCCGCCGGCCGGGCGGCCCTGGACCGGCGGGCCGCCGTCGTCGGCGCCGGCCACGACGAACTGGCCGCCGGACTCGCCGCCCTCGCGGCCGGCCGGGAAGCCCCGCAGGTCGTCACCGGAACCGCCGGCGCGCCCGGCAGGACCGTGTTCGTCTTCCCCGGCCAGGGCGCCCAGTGGGTCGGCATGGCCACCGAACTCGCCGACGCCTCACCGGTTTTCGCCGCGAAGCTCGCCGACTGCGAGGCTGCGCTCGGCGAGTTCACCGACTGGTCGCTGAGCGAGGTGCTGCGCGGCGAGCCCGGCGCGCCGACGTTCGACCGCGTGGACGTCGTACAGCCCGCGCTGTTCGCCGTGATGGTGTCCCTCGCCGCACTGTGGCGCTCCTCCGGCGTGCACCCGCACGCCGTGGTCGGCCACTCCCAGGGCGAGATCGCCGCCGCCTGCGTCGCCGGGGCGCTGTCCCTGCGCGACGCCGCCCGCGTCGTCTGCCTCCGCAGCCAGGCCCTCACCGCGCTCGCCGGGCAGGGCGGCATGGCCTCGCTGATGCTCGCCGAGGAACCGGCCCGCGCACTCCTCGCCGGTTACGAGGGACGCCTCTTCGTCGCCGCCGTCAACGGCCCGGGCTCCGTCGTCGTCTCCGGCGAGGCCGACGCCCTCGACCGGCTGCAGGGCGACTGCGCCGAGCGGGAGATCCGCATCCGCCGCATCCCGGTGGACTACGCGTCCCACTCGGCCCACGTCGACCGCATCCGCGAGGAGCTGGCCACCGCGCTGGCCCCGACCGTGGCCCGGCGGCCCGAGACCCCGATGCTGTCCACCGTCACCGGCGGGTGGATCGAGGAGGGCGACGTCGACGCGGACTACTGGTTCCGCAACCTGCGGCAGCCCGTCCTGCTCCACCCCGCCGTCCGCGACCTGGCCGACCAGGGCCACCGCACGTACCTGGAGATGAGCCCGCACCCCGTCCTCACCGTGCCCGTCCAGGAAACCCTCGACGACCTGGCCGTCACCGCCGGGCGGGTCTTCGTCGGCGGCTCGCTGCGCCGCGACGAGGGCGGGCCGCGCCGCTTCACCACCTCGCTCGCCGAGGCGTACGTCACCGGTGTGGACGTCGACTGGACGGCCGTCCTCGGCGACGTCCGCCCGACCCCCGTGGACCTGCCCACGTACGCCTTCCAGCGCCGCACCTTCTGGCCCGGCGCCGCCACCGCCGCCGCCGAACCGGCCGGCGGCGCCGACCCGGTCGACGGCGCGTTCTGGAAGGACGTCGAGGGCGAGAACGCCGAAGGTCTCGCCGACGCGCTCGGCCTCGCGCCGGACGCCCTCACCGACGTGCTGCCCGCGCTGGCCCGCTGGCGCCGCACCCGCCGGGACGCGGCCTCGCTCGACGCCTGGCGCTACCGCATCGCCTGGCGCCCGCTCACCGGCCGCCGGCCGCAGCAGCTCGCCGGCACCTGGCTGCTGCTCGCCCCGGCGTCGTGCGACCCGGCCTGGCGCGACGCCGTCGCACGGGCCCTGGACGTGCCCGGCGTCGACGTGCGGACCGTCGACGTCGACGCGGCCAGCGCCACCCGCGACGCGCTCGCGGAGCTGCTGCGGCAGCACACGCCGCAGGACGGCCCGGCCCGCGGGGTCCTGTCGCTGCTCGGCCTGCACGAGGAACCCCACCCCGCACACCCGGCGGTCCCCGGCGGCCTGGCGGCCACACTGCTGCTCGCCCAGGCCGCCGCCGAACTCGGGCTGAAGACGCCGCTGTGGCACGCCACCCGGAACGCGGTGACCGCCACCGAGGCCGACCGCCTCGACGGCACCGCCCAGGGCCAGCTGTGGGGCCTGGGCCGGGTGCTCGGGCTGGAGGACGTCGACCGCTGGGGCGGCCTCGTCGACCTGCCCGCCGACCTCGACGAGCAGGCCGCCGGCCGGCTGCGCCACGTCCTCGCGGACACCGGCGGCGAGGACCAGGTCGCCGTACGCAGGGGCGGCGTCCACGCCCGGCGGCTCGTGCACGCTCCCCTCGGCGACCTGCCGGCGCGGCGCGACTGGAAGACCGGCGGCACCGCCCTGGTCACCGGCGGAACCGGCGGCATCGGCGCACACGTCGCCCGCTGGCTGGCCGCCGCCGGAGCCGAGCACCTGGTGCTCACCAGCAGGCGGGGCGCAGACGCCCCGGGCGCCGGGGCACTGCGCGACGACCTGACCGCGCTCGGCGTCCGGGTCACCGTCGCCGCCTGCGACGTCGCGGACCGCGACGCCGTGGCCGCCCTGCTCGCGGGGCTGCGCGAGGACGGCGAGACGCTGCGGACGGTCGTGCACGCGGCCGGCGTGGTGCAGGCCACCGCGATGCCGGAGATGACCCTCGGCGAGTTCCAGCAGGTGGCCGCGGCCAAGGCACTCGGCGCCGCCCACCTGGACGCGCTGCTCGGCGACGCCCAGCTGGACGCCTTCGTGCTGTTCTCCTCGAACGCCGGTGTGTGGGGCAGCGGCGGCCAGGGCGCGTACGCCGCGGCCAACGCCTCCCTCGACACCCTGGCCCAGCACCGCCGGCAGCGCGGCCTCACCGCCACCTCCGTCGCCTGGGGCGCCTGGGGCGGCGGCGGCATGGCCGCCGACCCGGGCGCCGAGGAACACCTGCGCCGCCGCGGCGTGCTGACCATGCCGCCGGAGCGCGCGCTGGCCGCCCTGACGAAGGCGCTGGAACACGACGAGACGGCGCTGGCCGTCGCGGACGTGGACTGGGAGCGCTTCGCACCCAGCTTCACCGCCGCGCGCGCCCGGCCGCTGCTCGACGAGCTGCCCGCCGTGCGGCGGGCCCTGCGGGAGGACGGCCCGGACGGCCCCGCCGGCGGCGAGACCGCGGACGCGGGCACCGGGCAGGCCGAACGCCTCCGGGCCATGCCGGCGGCCGAACGCGACGCCGCCCTCTTCGACCTCGTACGGGACGCCGTCGCCGCCGTTCTCGGCCACGACGGTGGGCGGGCGGTCGACGCCGGCCGGGCCTTCAAGGACCTCGGATTCGACTCGCTGACCTCCGTCGAACTGCGCAACCGGCTCACCGCAGCCACCGGGATCCAGCTGCCCGCGACGCTGGTCTTCGACCACCCGACACCCCTCGATCTGACGACCCTCCTGTGCGGAGAATTCGCAGGTGAGGGGCAGGAAGAGGAGTCCCCGGAGCAGGTCGTGATGCAGGGTCTGGACAAGATCGAGGCGGAAATTTCAGCTCTTTCCCCAGACCACGACCTCGACGCCCTTCAGGAGAGGTTGCGGAGCCTAATCTCCCGGGTGGGCGACAGGCAGTCCGTCGACACCGACGTGCCCGTGACCCGGCAGCTGGAAACAGCCTCCGACGACGAGCTGTTCGATTTCATCCACCGGGAGTTCGGTAAGTAGGTCCTCTCCAGCCAGGAGCGTCCTCGCACCGACTTCCGCGGCGACGCCGACAGGAGACGGTCCGTAAGTGAACGAGGACAAGCTTCGCGATTACCTCAAGTGGACGACGGCCGACCTCCACAAGACCCGTCAACGCCTGCGTGAGGTGGAGGAAGCCGCCCGGGAGCCCATCGCGATCGTCTCGATGAGCTGCCGCTACCCGGGCGGCGTCCGTTCCGCGGAGGACCTGTGGCGCCTCGTCGCCGACGGCGTCGACGCCATGGGCGGCGTGCCCCTGGACCGTGGCTGGGACGTCGACGGCGTCGTGCCCGGTGTCGACGCCGACACGGTCGGCGGCTTCGTCGACGACGCCACCGAGTTCGACGCCGGGCTGTTCGGCATCGCGCCGCGCGAGGCCCTGGCGATGGACCCGCAGCAGCGCATGCTGCTCGAGGTGGCCTGGGAGGCCCTCGAGCGCGGCGGCATCGCCCCGCTGTCCCTCAAGGGCGAGCGCGTCGGCGTCTGGGTCGGCGGCGCCCCCTCCGGCTACGACGTCGTCGTCACCGGCGAGGAGGGCGTCGACGGCTACGTCATGACCGGCAGCTCCGGCAGCGTGCTGTCCGGCCGCGTCTCCTACGCGCTGGGCCTGGAAGGGCCCGCGGTCACCGTCGACACGGCCTGCTCGTCGTCCCTGGTCGCCCTGCACCAGGCGGCGCACGCGCTGCGGTCCGGCGAGTGCTCCCTCGCCCTGGCCGGCGGCGTGACCGTGATGTCGACGCCGGGCGCGTTCGTGGAGTTCGCCCGGCAGGGCGGCCTCGCCACCGACGGCCGGTGCAAGGCGTTCTCCGACGACGCCGACGGCACCGGCTGGGGCGAAGGCGCCGGCGTGCTGGTGCTGGAACGTCTCTCCGACGCCCGGAAGAACGGGCACCGCGTGCTGGCCGTGGTCCGCGGCTCCGCCGTCAACCAGGACGGCGCGTCCAACGGCCTGACCGCGCCGAACGGCCCGTCGCAGCAGCGCGTCATCCGCCAGGCCCTCGCGGGGGCCGGCCTGACCGCGGCCGACGTGGACGCCGTCGAGGCGCACGGCACCGGCACCTCGCTGGGTGACCCCATCGAGGCGCAGGCGATCCTCGCGACGTACGGCAAGGGCCGAGCCGAGGACCGGCCGCTGTGGCTGGGGTCGGTCAAGTCCAACATCGGTCACACGCAGGCCGCGGCGGGCGTCGCCGGCGTCATCAAGATGGTCCTCGCGATGCGGAACGGGCTGCTGCCCCGGACCCTGCACGTCGGCGAGCCGTCCACGCACGTCAACTGGGCGGCCGGCGACGTACGCCTGCTCGACGAACAGCGGCCCTGGGCCGCCGAGGGGGACCGCCCGCTGCGGGCCGGAGTCTCCGCGTTCGGCGTGAGCGGCACGAACGCGCACGTGATCCTCGAACAGGCCCCGGCACCGGCCGACGACGACACCGCCGAGCCGGAGACCCCGACCGCCCCGCCGACGGCGCTGCCCGTGGTGCCGTGGACGCTGTCCGGGAAGACCGAGGCGGCCCTGCGCGAGCAGGCAGCCCGGCTCCTTGCCGTCACCGACGGCCTGTCCGGCGCCGACGTCGGCCTGTCGCTCGGCACCACCCGCTCCGGGCTGGACCACCGCGCCGTGGTGCTCGGCGGCGACGCGACCGCACTCCGCGCCGGACTGGAGGCGCTGGCGACCGGTGCGCCGTCACCGGACGTCGTCCGCGACGCGGCGGAAGCCGGGCGTACGGCGTTCGTGTTCTCGGGGCAGGGTGGTCAGCGGGCGGGGATGGGGCGTGAACTCGCGGCTGCGTTCCCGGTGTTCGCGGAGGCGCTGGGGGAGGTGTGTGCGCACTTCGAGGGTCTGCGTGAGGTGATGTTCGAGGACGTGGACGGTGTGCTGCGGCAGACGGGGTGGGCGCAGCCCGCGTTGTTCGCGGTGGAGGTGGCGCTGTTCCGTCTCGTCACGTCCTGGGGCGTGAAGCCCGACTACCTCGTGGGCCATTCGGTGGGTGAACTGGCCGCCGCGCACGTCGCCGGGGTGCTGTCGCTGGAGGACGCCTGTGCGCTGGTGAAGGCGCGGGCGTCGTTGATGCAGGCGCTGCCGGAGGGCGGCGCGATGTGGGCCGTCCGTGCCACGCCGGAGGAGGTCGAACCGCACCTCGTCGAGGGCGTCTCGGTCGCCGCCGTGAACGCCCCCGGCCAGGTCGTCGTCTCCGGTGCCCGGGATGCCGTGGAGCAGGTCGCCGCTGCGTTGGGGGAGGGGCGGCAGTCGCGGTGGCTGGAGGTCAGTCACGCCTTCCACTCCGTCCTGATGGACCCGATGCTGGAGGAGTTCCGCCGCGTCGCGGCAGGCGTCTCCTTCCACCCGGCGCAGACACCGATCGTCTCCACCCACACCGCCCGCCTCATCGAGGAGTTCACCGCCGACTACTGGGTGGACCAGCTGCGCGGCACCGTCCGCTTCGCCGACGCCACGGCACGGGTGAAGTCCCTGGGCGTCTCGCGTTTCGTCGAGATCGGTCCGGACGCCAGTCTCGTCGGCGCCGTCGAGGAAACCTGCGAGGACGACACGCTCGCCCTGTCGCTGCTGCGCCGTGACCGGCCGGAGCCGCGGGCACTCGTCGCGGCCGTCTCCCGCCTCTGGGCGCACGGCCTCCGCGTGGACTGGGACGCGTTCTTCGCTCCGTCGGGCGCCGAGACCGTCGACCTGCCCACGTACGCCTTCCAGCACGAACGCTTCTGGCCCTCGCGGAAGATCGGGATGCCCGCCGAGACCGGCCCGCAAGCCGGCACGGACGCCGGGCTGTGGGACGCCATCGAGCGCGGCGACGCGCAGTCGCTCGCCGCCGAGCTGGGCCTGGGCGACGCCGAGACCTCGTTCGCCGACGCGCTGCCCGCGCTCTCGGCGTGGCGCCGGCGCCGCGAGGAGAACGCCTCGCTCGGGCGGCTGCGCCACCAGGTGTCGTGGTCGCCCGTCGGCCTGACGCCCGGCGCCGTGGTGTCCGGCCGCTGGCTGCTGGTCGAGGCAGCGGGCACGGACGGGCAGTGGGCGGACGCCCTCGCCGGGGAACTGGCCGCGCGCGGGGCCGCGGTGAACCGCCTGCAGCTCGCGGCCTCCGACGTGGACCGCGCGTCGCTGGCCGCACGGCTCGGTGAGTTCGCCGACTGCACGCATATGGTGTCCTTCCTGGCTCTCGACGACGCGGACCACCCGGAACAGCCCGGCCTTCCCGCCGGTCTCGCGGACACGGCCGTGCTGGTGCAGGCCCTCGCGGACGCGGACCTGGACGCCTCGCTGTGGGCGGTGACGTCGGGTGCCGTCTTCGCCGGGCCCGGTGACGCGGTCGCGCACCCCGAACGCGCCGGTGTCTGGGGTCTGGGTCGTGTGGTGGCGCTGGAGGAGCCGGGCCGTTGGGGCGGGCTGGTGGACGTTCCCGAGGCGCCGGAGAAGGGCGCGGTCGGCCGGCTGGCCGAGGTGCTGGCGGGTGCCGCTCCTGGTGAGGACCAGGTCGCGGTGCGCGGCGGCGCGGTGCTGGGGCGTCGGCTTGCGCCTGCCCGGGAGGCGGAGCAGGTGTGGTCGCCGTCGGGGACGGTGCTGGTCACGGGTGGCACGGGTGCGTTGGGCGCGCGGGTGGCCCGGTGGGTGCTGGAGCGTGGTGCCGAGGGTGTGGTGCTGGTCTCCCGTCGGGGCATGGACGCCCCGGGTGCGGCTGAGCTGCGCGACGAGCTGACGCCGCTCGGCCGGGTGGACGTCGTCGCCTGCGACGCGGGTTCCGCCGCCGAACTCGACGCCCTCTTCGACCGGTTCGAGGTGTCGGCGGTCGTGCACTGCGCGGGCGTGCTGGACGACGGTGTGGTGGACGGGATGACCGCCGACCGGTTGGCAGGCGTGTGGTCCGGGAAGGCGGGCGCGGCCTGGAACCTGCACCGGGTCACCGAGGACCGCGAGCTGGACGCGTTCGTGCTGTTCTCCTCGGCGGCCGGTGTGTGGGGCGGTGCCGGGCAGGGCTCTTACGCTGCCGCCAACGCGGCGCTGGACGCGCTGGCCGACCATCGCCGGGCCCGGGGCCTGCCGGCGGCGTCGGTGGCGTGGGGCCCCTGGGCGGAGGGCGGCATGGCCGCCGACGACGTGGTGCAGGCCCGTGCCGAGCGCGGCGGTCTGACCCCGCTCGACCCCGAGATCGCCGTCGGTCTGCTGGACTCCGTCTCCGGCTCCGTGACGATCGCCGACGTCGACTGGACGACGTTCGTCCCCGCCATGACCGCGCTGCGCCCGAACGCCCTGTGGGAGCACGTCGCGCCCGCCGGCACACTGCCGGCCGCCGCCACCCCGGCCGAGGGCGGTCTCCGCGAACGCCTCGCGGGCGCGTCCGCCACCGCCCGCCGGTCGACGGTGACCGAGCTGGTGCGCGGCCAGGTCGCCGCCGTCCTCGGCTTCGCCGAGGGCTCCGCCGTCGGCCTGTCCACGGCGTTCCGCGACCTCGGCGTGGACTCCCTGATGGCGGTCGAACTCCGCAACGGCCTCACGGCCGTGACCGGCCTGAAGCTGCCCGCGACCGTCGTCTTCGACTACCCCTCGGCCGCAGCGCTGACCGACTTCGTGCTGGGCCGTCTCTTCGGCGACGACGACACGGCCCCGTCCGGCCTGCCGGACGCCGCCCCCGCCGCCACCTCCGACGACCCGGTGGTCGTCGTCGGCATGGGCTGCCGCTTCCCCGGTGGCGTGGACACGCCGGAGAGCCTGTGGACCCTGCTGGCCGACGGCGTCGACGCGATGGGCCCCTTCCCCGCCGACCGTGGCTGGGAAGCGCTGAAGGACCGCCTGCTCGGCGACTTCGCCCCCGTGGGCGGCTTCCTCGACGGCGCCGCCGACTTCGACGCGGCACTGTTCGGCATCTCCCCCCGCGAGGCCCTCGCCATGGACCCGCAGCAGCGCATGCTGCTCGAGGTCGCCTGGGAGGCGCTGGAGCGCACCGGCGTCGGACCGCTCTCGCTGCGCGGGCAGCAGGTCGGCGTGTTCGCCGGCACCAACGGCCAGGACTACCCGGCCATGCTCACCCTGTCGGGCGAGACCGCCGACGGCTACGGCAGCACCGGCAGCGCGGGCAGCGTGCTCTCCGGCCGCGTCAGTTACGCGCTCGGACTCGAAGGCCCCGCCGTCACGATCGACACCGCGTGCTCGTCGTCGCTGGTGGCCCTGCACCTGGCCGCGCAGTCCCTTCAGTCCGGTGAGTGCTCCCTCGCCCTCGCGGGCGGCGTCACCGTCATGTCCACCCCCGGTGCCTTCATCGAGTTCTCGCAGCAGGGCGGGCTGTCCGGTGACGGCCGGTGCAAGGCGTTCTCCGACGACGCCGACGGCACCGGCTGGGGCGAGGGCGCCGGCGTGCTGGTGCTGGAACGCCTCTCCGACGCGCGCCGGAACGGCCACCGCGTGCTGGCCCTCGTCAAGGGCACCGCCATGAACCAGGACGGCGCGTCCAACGGCCTGACCGCGCCGAACGGTCCGTCGCAGCAGCGCGTCATCCGCCAGGCGCTCGCCCACGCCGGGCTGACGCCCTCCGAGGTGGACGCCGTCGAGGCGCACGGCACCGGCACCTCGCTCGGCGACCCGATCGAGGCGCACGCCCTGCTCGCCACGTACGGGCGGGACCGAAACGCGGACCGTCCGCTGTGGCTGGGATCGCTCAAGTCCAACATCGGGCACACGCAGGCCGCGGCGGGCGTCGCGGGCGTGATGAAGATGATCCTCGCCCTCCAGCACCGCGCGCTGCCCCGGACTCTGCACGTGGGCGACCCGTCGTCGCACGTGGACTGGACCGAGGGAGCCGTCGAACTGCTCACGGAGGCGCGGGAATGGCCGCGCACGGACACCGCACGGCGCGCGGGCGTCTCGGCGTTCGGTGTCAGCGGCACCAACGCCCACGTGATCCTCGAAGAGGCTCCCGAGGCGGTCGGGCCCCCCGCCGGGGCCGACGGCGACGCGTCACCGGACGTGCTGCCGGCCCTTCCCTGGCTGCTGTCGTCGAAGACCGCCCCGGGCCTCGCCGCCCAGGCGGCCCGGCTGCGGCCCTCCGTCGCGGACCTCACCGCCTGCGACGTCGCGCTGTCCCTGGCGACGACGCGCTCGGGCCTGGAGCACCGCGCGGTGGTGCTCGGCGCCGATGCCGGTGAACTGCTGGACGGCCTGGGGGCGTTGGCCGCCGCCGAGCGGTCACCCTCCGTGGTGTCCGGGCAGACCGGTGACGGCCTGACCGGTTTCGTGTTCTCCGGCCAGGGCGGTCAGCGTGCCGGAATGGGCCGTGAACTGGCCGCGGCCTTCCCGGTGTTCGCCTCGGCCCTGGACGAGGTGTGTGCGGGGTTCGACGGGCTGCTCGAACGGCCGCTGCGCGAGGTGATGTTCGAGGACGCGGATGGTGTGCTGCGGCAGACGGGGTGGGCGCAGCCCGCACTGTTCGCGGTCGAGGTGGCACTGTTCCGCCTCGCCGAGTCGTGGGGAGTGAAGCCCGACTACCTCGTCGGGCACTCCGTCGGCGAACTGGCGGCCGCGCACGTCGCGGGGGTGTTGTCGCTGGCGGACGCGTGCACGCTGGTCGCCGCCCGTGCGTCGCTGATGCAGGCGCTGCCCGAGGGCGGCGCCATGTGGGCGGTGCGCGCCACCCCTGAGGAGGTCGAACCGCACCTGGTGGACGGCGCGTCGATCGCCGCCGTCAACGCCCCCGGCCAGGTCGTCGCCTCCGGCGCCCGCGAGGCCGTCGAGCAGGTCGCGGCCGTGCTGGGGGAGGGGCGGCAGTCGCGTTGGCTGGAGGTCAGCCACGCCTTCCACTCCGTCCTGATGGACCCGATGCTGGAGGACTTCCGCCGCGTCGCCGCAGGCATCACTTACGCGGAGCCGACCCTGCCGGTGGTGTCCACGCTCACCGGTGACCTGGTGGCGGAGTTCACCGCCGACTACTGGGTCGACCAGGTGCGCGGCACCGTCCGCTTCGCCGACGCCGCCGCACGTCTCGCGGAACTCGGCGTCGCCCGCTTCGTCGAACTCGGCCCGGACGCGAGCCTGACCGGAGCCGTCGAGGAGACCTGCGCGGACGGCGTGCTCGCCGTCCCGCTGCTGCGCCGCGACCGGCCGGAGCCGCAGACCACCGTCACCACCCTCGCCCGGCTCTGGGCGCACGGCGGCACCGTCGACTGGGCGGCGTTCCTCGCCCCCACCGGGGCCCGGGTCGTCGACCTGCCCACCTACGCCTTCCAGCGGCAGCGCTACTGGCCGCACGCCGACCGCCTCTCCCCGGAAGCGGCCGGTGCCGGCCGGACCTCCGACGCGGCGTTCTGGGACGTGGTCGCGGGCGGCGACCTGGAGACCTTCCGCACCACCCTCGGCGTCGAGCCCGACGCCCCGCTGTCCGCCGTGCTGTCCGCACTGGAGGGGTGGCAGGAGCGGCAGGACGGCCTCGCCGCCGTCGACGGCCTCAGCTACCGCGTCTCCTGGGCGCCCGCCGGCCCGGTCACGGGCACCCCGGCGACCGGGAACTGGCTGGTCGTCGAATCGGCGGACGCCCCGGAGCCCTGGGCGGACGCCCTCGCCGAAGAGCTGACCGGACGCGGCCCGGACGTGACCCGCCTGCGGCTCACCGCCGCCGACCTCGACCGGGCTGCGCTCACCGAACGGCTGCGGCAGTCCCCCTGCGGCCGCATCGTGTCGTTCCTCGCGCAGGACGAGAGCGACCACCCCGCCCGGCCCGGCGTCCCGTCCGGTCTGGCGGCCACCACCGTCCTCCTCCAGTCCGTCGCGGACTCCGGCCTCGACGCACAGGTCTGGGCCGTGACCTCCGGCGCGGTCTCCACCCGCCCCGACGACGCGCTCACCCACCCCGCCCGCGCCGCCGTGTGGGGCCTGGGACGGGTGGCGGCGCTCGAACTGCCGGACCGCTGGGGCGGTCTGGTGGACCTCCCGCAGCGGCCGGAGCGGCGCCTCACCGCCTCGCTCGCCGACGTGCTGACCGGCGGGGCCGGCGACGAGGACCAGCTCGCGCTGCGCGGCGGCGCCGTACTCGGCCGCCGCCTCGTCCCCGCACGGACGACCGGCCACGCCGACGCCGACGCGTCGTGGACACCGTCCGGCACGGTGCTGGTCACCGGCGGCACCGGCGCCCTCGGCGCCCGCGTCGCCCGCTGGGCCGTCACCCGGGGCGCCCGGCACGTGGCCCTGCTCAGCCGCCGTGGTGCCGACGCGCCGCACGCGGCCGAACTCGCCGCCGAACTGGAGGCGCAGGGCGCCACCGTCACCTTCGCCGCCTGCGACATCGCCGACCGGGACGCCGTCGAAGCCGCCCTGGAACAGATCGAGTCCCAGGGCCCCGAGGTCCGCTCCGTCTTCCACACGGCGGGGCTCGCCCAGGCCGTGCCGCTCCTCGACTCGGGCCTCGACGACCTGGCGTCGGTGACCCTCGCCAAGACCGCCGGCGCCACCCACCTCGACGCCCTGCTCGCCGACCGCGCACTGGACGCGTTCGTCCTCTACTCCTCCATCGCCAGCACCTGGGGGAGCGGCACGCAGAGCGGGTACGCCGCCGCCAACGCATACCTGGACGCCCTCGCCGCGCACCGCCGTTCCCTCGGCCGTACGGCGACGTCCGTCGCCTGGGGGCCGTGGAGCGGCGGCGGCATGGCCGCGCAGGAGGGCGCCGAGGATCACCTGCGCAAGCGGGGCCTGCCCGCCCTCGACCCCGACCTGGCCATGGCGGCGCTGCACCGCGCCCTCCTCGTCGACGAACCCTGCGTCGCGGTCGCGGACATCGACTGGGACCGCTTCCTCCCGACCTTCACCGTCCGCCGCCCCAGCGTGCTCTTCGACGCGTTCGCCCCGGCCCCGGAACAGCCCGCGGGGCGGAGCCGCGAGGGCGGCGACGCCGCACTGCGGGAGCGGCTGCGGCCGCTGAACGCGCAGGACCGGCGCCGTCACCTGCTGGAACTCGTCCGCACCGAGGCGGCGGCGGCCCTGGGCCACACCGACCTCACCGCCATCGAACCGGAACGCGCCTTCCGCGACCTCGGGTTCGACTCGCTCACCGCCGTCGAGTTCCGCGACCGGCTGCAGGCGGCGACCGGCCTGTCCCTCGCGGCGACGCTGGTCTTCGACCAGCCGACCGCCGCCGTGCTCACCGACTTCCTCGTCGACGAACTGATGGGCACGGACCGGCAGGACGCGCTGCCCGCACGCACCCGTGAACCCCTGGACGAGCCCGTCGCCGTCGTCGCCATGAGCTGCCGCTTCCCCGGCGGCGCCACGGACCCGGAGGCGCTGTGGCGTCTCCTCGCCGACGGCTCCGACGCCATCACCCCCTTCCCCGCCGACCGCGGCTGGGAGCTGGACGGCCTCGACCCCGCCGAGACGGGCGGGCTCGGTACCCGCTTCGCCCGTGCGGGCGGATTCGTGGACGGCGCCGCCGAGTTCGACGCCGGTTTCTTCGGCATCTCGCCGCGCGAGGCGCTGGCCATGGACCCGCAGCAGCGGCTGCTGCTGGAGACCGCGTGGGAGGCCCTGGAGCGCGGCGGCATCGCGCCCATGTCGCTGAAGGGCGACCGGGTCGGCGTGTTCGTCGGCGCCGGAACCTCCGGCTACCTCAGCAACGTGCACGAGGTGCCCGAGGGCGTCGGCGGCCACCTCATCACCGGCAACTCGGGCAGCGTCCTGTCCGGGCGCGTGGCCTACGCGCTGGGGCTGGAGGGCCCGGCCGTCACCGTCGACACGGCCTGTTCCTCCTCCCTGGTCGCGCTGCACCTGGCCGCGAACGCGCTGCGGTCGGGCGAGTGCTCGCTCGCCCTCGCCGGCGGCGTCACCGTCATCGCCAGCCCGGACGCGTTCATCGACTTCGCCCAGCAGGGCGGCCTCGCGGGCGACGGCCGCTGCAAGCCGTTCTCCGACGACGCCGACGGCACCGGCTGGGGCGAGGGCGCGGGCCTCCTGCTCGTCGAACGCCTCTCCGACGCCCGGCGGAACGGGCACCCGGTGCTCGCCGTCATCCGTGGCTCCGCCGTCAACCAGGACGGCGCCTCCAACGGCCTGACCGCGCCGAACGGTCCGTCGCAGCAGCGCGTCATCCGGCAGGCCCTCGCCGAGGCCGGGCTCGCGCCCCACGACGTGGACGCCGTCGAGGCGCACGGCACCGGCACCTCGCTCGGCGACCCGATCGAGGCCCAGGCGATCCTCGCCACCTACGGCCGCGACCGGGACGCCGCGCGTCCGCTGTGGCTCGGGTCGGTCAAGTCCAACCTCGGGCACACCCAGGCCGCGGCCGGCGTCGCCGGCCTGATGAAGATGGTCCTGGCCCTGCAGCACGAGACGCTGCCGAAGTCCCTGCACGTCGGCGAGCCCTCGACGCACGTGGACTGGTCGGCCGGAGCCGTCGAACTCCTCGCCGACGCCCGCGCCTGGCCGCGTACGGACACCGCACGACGTGCGGGCGTCTCCGCGTTCGGCGTCAGCGGCACCAACGCGCACGTCATCCTCGAAGAGGCCCCCGAGCAGGCGGCCGAGGACGACACGACGGGCACCGCGACGCCCCTTCCCGTCGTGCCGTGGGTGCTGTCCGCCCGTGCCCCCGAGGCGCTCGCCGACCAGGCCGGACGTCTGCTCGACGGCACGGACGCCCTGTCCGCGGGCGACGTCGCCCTGTCGCTGGCCACCACCCGCACCGCCCTCGAACAGCGCGCGGCCGTGCTCGGCGCGGACGAGGCCGAACTCCGCGCGGGCCTGACGGCGCTGGCTGCCGGAGAGGGCGCCGCCGGCCTGGTCCAGGGCGTCGTGGACGGCGGCCTGACCGCGTTCGTGTTCTCCGGCCAGGGCGGTCAGCGGGCCGGCATGGGCCGTGAACTCGCCGCCGCCTTCCCCACGTTCGCCACCGCCCTGGACGAGGTGTGCGCGGAGTTCGACGGCCTGCGCGACGTGATGTTCACCGACCCGGACGGTGTGCTGAAGCAGACCGGCTGGGCACAGCCCGCGCTGTTCGCCGTCGAGGTCGCGCTCTTCCGCCTGCTGCAGTCCTGGGGCGTACGGCCGGACCACCTCGCCGGCCACTCCGTCGGCGAACTGGCCGCCGCGCACGTCGCCGGCGTCCTGTCACTGGCGGACGCCTGCACGCTGGTCACCGCCCGCGCGTCGCTGATGCAGGCGCTGCCCGACGGCGGCGCGATGTGGGCCGTCCGGGCCGCACCGGCAGACGTGGAGCCGCACCTCGTCGAGGGCGTGTCCGTCGCCGCCGTGAACGCCCCCGCCCAGGTCGTCGTCTCCGGCGCCCGCGAGGCCGTCGAACAGGTCGCCGCGGCGCTCGCCGACCGTGACGGACGGTGGCTGGAGGTCAGCCACGCCTTCCACTCGGTCCTGATGGACCCGATGCTGGAGGACTTCCGGCAGGTCGCCGCCCGCCTCACCTACGACCGCCCCACCATCCCCCTCGTCTCCACCCTCACCGGCGAGCCGGTCGAGGAGTTCACCGCCGACTACTGGGTCGACCAGGTGCGCGGCACCGTCCGCTTCGCCGACGCCGCCGCACGGCTCGCCGCGCTCGGCGCGACCCGGTTCCTGGAGGTCGGACCCGACGCGAGCCTGGTCGCCGCCGTCACCGAGACCTGCGGCGACGACGTGCAGGCCGGATCGCTGCTGCGCCGCGACCGGTCCGAGCCGCAGACGGCCGTCACCGCCCTCGCCCGCCTCTGGGCGCACGGCGGCACCGTCGACTGGGAGGCGTTCCACGCCCCCGCCCGCGCCCGCACCGTCGGCCTGCCCACCTACCCCTTCCAGCGGCGCCGCTACTGGCTCGAGGGCGGCAGCGGCCCGCTGCACGTCGGCGCCATCGGCGCCGACCCCGTCCAGCACCCGCTGCTCGGCGCCGCGGTGGAGCTCTCCGACGGCGGCGGCCACGTCCTCACCGGCCGCCTCTCCACCAGCGTCCAGCCCTGGCTCGCCGGTCACCGCGTCGCCGACGAGGCCGTGTTCCCCGGCACCGGCTACCTCGAACTGGCCGTCGCCGCGGGCGACCAGCTCGGCTGCGCGCGCATCGAGGAACTCCTCCTCGAAGCCCCCCTCGTCCTCCCCGCGGACGGCGCCGTCCGGCTCCAGGTCGTCGTCGACCCGGCCGACGACCACGGCACCCGCGCGTTCACCATCTCCTCCCGCCCCGAAGGCGCCACGGCCTGGGCCCGCCACGCCCGCGGCACGCTCGCCGGCGCCGGCGGCCGTACACACGACACGCTCGCGGCCTGGCCGCCGCGTGGCGCGGAGCCCGTGGACATCACCGGCCACTACGCGCTGCGCGCGGAGAACGGCTTCGGCTACGGCGAGATCTTCCAGGGCCTCACCGCCGTGTGGCGGCGCGACGACGCCCTCTTCGCGGAGGTGGCGCTGGCCGACGAACACCGCGGCGAGGTCGACCGGTTCGGCCTGCACCCCGCCGTCCTCGACGCCGCGCTGCAGACCCTCTCCTACGACGCCCGCACGGCCGGCCGCGCCATGCTGCCGTTCTGCTGGAACGACGTGACGCTGCACGCCACCGGAGCGTCGCTGCTGCGCGTCGCCGTCACCCCGTCCGGCGCCGACGGCTACGCCGTGACCGTCGCCGACACCTCCGGCGAAGTGGTCCTCACCGCCGACGCACTGACGCTGCGGCCCTTCACCGCCGCACAGCTCACCGCCGGCCTGGCGGCCCCGCAGGAGACCGACGCCCCCCGCCCGTCCCGCACCCCGGCCCGCCGCAAGGCGGCCGCCGCGGTGTCCGGCGGCGGCAACGCGCTCCGCACCCGCCTGGAGGCGCTGCCCGCCGACGAGCAGCGGGCCGCGCTGATGGAGATCGTCGGCCGCCGCGCCGCCATCGTCCTCGAACAGCCGGCCGGGCAGACCCTCGGCGAACATCTGCCGTTCCGCGACCTCGGGTTCACCTCGCTCACCGCCGTCGAACTGCGGGAGGCGCTGTCCGAGGAGACCGGGCTGAGGCTGCCGGCCACCCTCGTCTTCGACTACCCCACGCCCCGCACCCTCGTCGACCACCTGCTCGAGCAGCTGCTGGGCGGCGGCCCCGACACCGCCGACGCCGCGCCGCAGGGTCGCTCGGCGGTCCTCGCCGACGACCCCATCGCCATCATCGGCATGAGCTGCCGCTACCCCGGCGGCGTGCAGAACGCCCAGGAGCTGTGGGACCTGGTGGCCACCGGCACCGACGCCGTGTCCGGCTTCCCCACCGACCGCGGCTGGGACCTGGACGCCCTCTACGACCCGGACCCCGACAACCCCGGCACCTGCTACGTGCACGAGGGCGGATTCCTGCACGACGCCAGCCGGTTCGACGCCACCTTCTTCGGCATCAGCCCGCGCGAGGCCGTGGCCATGGACCCGCAGCAGCGCCTGCTGCTGGAGACGTCCTGGGAGGCCATGGAACACGCCGGGCTCGACGCGAACGGGCTGCGCGGCAGCCGGACGGGCGTCTTCGCCGGTGTCACCTACCAGGACTACGGCGGCCTGCTCAACGCGGCCATCGACGACTTCAGCGGCTTCCTCGGCACCGGCAACTCGCCGAGCGTGCTCTCCGGCCGCGTCGCGTACTCCTTCGGCCTCGAAGGCCCCGCCCTGACCATCGACACCGCCTGCTCCTCGTCGCTGGTCGCCCTGCACTCCGCGTGCCAGGCGCTGCGCGAGGGCGACTGCTCCATGGCACTCGCGGGCGGCGTCACCGTCATGTCGACGCCCATCTCGCTGGTCGAGTTCAGCCGCCAGCGGGCCCTCGCCAAGGACGGCCGCTGCAAGCCGTTCTCCGAGGACGCCGACGGCGCCAGCTGGGCCGAGGGCGCGGGCATGCTGCTGCTGGAACGCCTCTCCGACGCCCGGAAGAACGGCCACCGCGTGCTCGCCGTCGTCAAGGGCGGCGCGGTCAACCAGGACGGCGCGTCCAACGGCCTGACGGCGCCGAACGGTCCGTCGCAGCAGCGCGTCATCCGCCACGCCCTCGCCAACGCCGGCCTCCAGCCGTCCGACATCGACGTCGTGGAGGCGCACGGCACCGGCACCTCGCTCGGCGACCCGATCGAGGCGCAGGCCGTCCTCGCCACCTACGGCCAGGACCGGCCCGAGGGGCGGCCGCTGTGGCTCGGCTCGATCAAGTCCAACATCGGCCACGGACAGGCCGCGGCGGGTGTCGCGGGCGTCATCAAGATGGTGTCGGCGATGCGGCACGGCGTCATGCCCAAGTCGCTGCACGTCGGCGAGCCCACCTCGCACGTCGACTGGTCCGACGGCGACGTGGAACTGCTGGCCGAGGCGCGGGAATGGCCCGAGACCG
The DNA here is from genome assembly GCF_031845485.1 of Streptomyces hazeniae. Classification (NCBI taxonomy): domain Bacteria; kingdom Bacillati; phylum Actinomycetota; class Actinomycetes; order Kitasatosporales; family Streptomycetaceae; genus Streptomyces; species Streptomyces hazeniae. Next base: position 606,119 of record NZ_JAVREQ010000001.1, on the reverse strand, counting down.
GCCGTCCGCGCCGGGCGGGCGTCTCCGCGTTCGGCATGAGCGGCACCAACGCACACGTGATCCTGGAGCAGGCACCGGCGGAGGACCCCGTCGCACCGGCCGCCGACACGGAGCCGGGCGTAGCCCCGGCCGCCGTGCCGTGGCTGGTCTCCGCCCGCAGCGACGCCGCACTCAAGGGCCAGGCGGCTGCGCTGGCGCCGCTGGCGCAGGGCGACGCGGACGCGGCGGCGGTGGGCTGGTCCCTGGCCACCGCACGGTCCCGGTTCGAGCAGCGGGCCGTGGTGACGGGTGACCTCGCGGCGGGGCTTGCGGCGTTGGCTGAGGGTGAGCCTGCGGACGGTGTGGTCTCGGGTGTGTCGGGGCCTGTGGGGCGGACGGCGTTCGTGTTCCCGGGTCAGGGTGCGCAGTGGGTCGGTATGGGTGCTGATCTGCTGGAGTCCTCGCCGGTGTTCGCTGGGTCGGTGGCGGCGTGTGAGGCGGCGATGTCCGCGCATGTGGACTGGTCGCTGACGGCTGTTCTGCGTGGGGAGGAGGGGTCGCCGTCGTTGGAGCGGGTGGATGTGGTGCAGCCCGCGTCGTTCGCGGTGATGGTGTCCCTTGCGGCGTTGTGGCGGTCGTACGGGGTGGAGCCTGCCGCGGTGATCGGGCATTCGCAGGGGGAGATCGCTGCGGCGTGTGTGGCGGGGATTCTGTCGCTGGAGGACGCGGCGCGCATCGTGTGTCTGCGGAGCAGGGCGATCGCGGAGATCGCGGGCTCTGGTGGCATGGCGTCGGTGGCGGTGTCCGCCGGGCGTGCGGAGGAGTTGATCGCTCCGTTCGAGGGCCGTGTCTCGGTGGCCGCTGTCAACGGACCTGCGCAGGTGGTGGTTTCGGGCGAGGCTGCGGCTCTGGATGAGCTGGGTGTCGTGTGCGAGAAGGCGGAGGTCCGCTTTCGGCGTGTGGCGGTGGACTACGCCTCGCATTCGGCGGCGATGGAGGAGCTGAGGGACGCCCTTGCCGCCGCGCTCGTGGGCGTGACGCCGCAGGCGGGCAGTGTGCCTCTGATGTCGACGGTGTCGGCGGAGTTCGTGGATCCGCTCACGATGGATGCCGACTACTGGTTCACGAATCTGCGGCAGCGGGTGCGGTTCTCCGAGGGCGTCGCGAAGTTGGCGTCTGAGGGTTTCGGGGTGTTCGCGGAGATGTCCTCGCACCCGGTGATGACTTCGGCGGTGGAGGCGACGGTGGACGCCGCGGGTGGTGAACCCGCTGTGGTGACGGGCTCGTTGCGTCGTGAGGACGGTGGCCTGGACCGGTTCCTCGCCGGACTCGCCTCCGTCTGGGTCCGAGGCGTCGAGGTGGACTGGACGGTCGCCTTCGGCGACACCCCGCCGCCGACCGTGGACCTGCCCACCTACGCCTTCCAGCGCCAGTCGTACTGGCCCACGCTCGCCTCGGCCGCGGACGCCTCCGGCTCCGACGGCGGCGGCAGCGTCGTGGACGCCGAGTTCTGGGCCGCAGTCCAGCGCGGCGACGCCGCAGCGCTGGCGACGACGCTGGACACCGACACCTCCGTCCTCGATCCGCTGATGCCGGCCCTCGCGGGCTGGCACCGGCAGCAGCAGGAGCAGAACACCACCGACGGCTGGCGCTACCGCGTCTCCTGGACGCCGCTCTCCCCCGAGGGCACTGCTCTCGCCACGGGCGCCTGGCTCGTCGTTACCACCGACGCCGACACCGACGCCCCCGGCGCATGGGCCGAGGCCGTGGCCGGTGAACTCGCCGCGCGCGGCGCGACCCCGCACCGGCTCCACCTGGACGACGGCCACCTCGACCGGGCCGCGCTGGCTCAGGCCCTGGGGGAGTTCGGCGAACTCGTGGGCGTCGTCTCGCTCCTCGCCCTGGACGGCCGCGACGCGGCCGGACACCCGGGCCTGCCCCTCGGCACCGGCCTGACCTCCGTGCTGCTCCAGGCGCTCGGCGACGCCGGGCTCACCGCGCCCGTGTGGACGCTGACCAGCGGCGCCGTCTCCGTCGCCCGCTGGGACGCCGTCACCGCACCCGCCCAGGCCGCCGTCTGGGGCCTCGGCCGCGTCGCCGCGCTGGAGCACCCGGACCGCTGGGGCGGCCTGGTCGACGTGCCCGGCACGCCCGACGCGCGCGCCGCCCGACGGCTCGTCGACGCCGTCGCCGCAGGCGACGAGGACCAGGTCGCGCTGCGCGCGTCCGGTCTCTTCGGCCGCCGCCTGGTGCGCGCACCGCGCCCGGCCGGCGCGGACACGCAGTGGACGCCGTCCGGCACCGTCCTCATCACGGGCGGTACGGGTGCCCTGGGCGCCCGGGTCGCCCGCTGGGCCGTCGGCAACGGCGCCGCCCACGTGGTGCTGACCAGCCGTCGCGGGCCCGCCGCACCCGGCGCCGACGACCTGCGCCGTGAGCTGGAGGAGGGCGGCGCCGCCGTCACCGTCGCCGCCTGCGACACCGCCGACCGCGCGCAGGTCGCCGCCGTACTGGCCGCGATCCCGGCCGACCGGCCGCTCACCGCCGTGGTCCACGCGGCCGGTGTGCTGGACGACGGCATCCTCGACGCGCTCACCCCCGACCGCATCGCCGGCGTCATGGCGCCCAAGGCCGGGGCCGCGCTGATCCTGGACGAGCTGACCGCGGACCTGGACCTGGACGCGTTCGTGCTGTTCGCCTCCACCGCCGGCATCTGGGGCGGTCCCGGACAGGCCAACTACGCCGCGGCCAACGCCGTACTCGACGCGGTCGCCGAACACCGCCGCGCCCACGGCCGCGCCGCGACCTCCCTCGCCTGGGGCCCGTGGGCCGACGCGGGCATGGCCGACAGCGCCGCCGTCGAGGCACGGCAGCGCAAGGGCGGCGTGTACTCCCTCGCGCCCGACTCCGCGATGACGGTGCTCCAGCAGACCGTCGCCGACGGCGACCCGACGCTGACCGTCGCCGGCATCGACTGGGAGAAGTACGCGCCCGCGTTCACCGCCACCCGCCGCAGCGTGCTGCTCGACCAGATCCCCGAGGCGCGCAAGGCTCTGGACGCCGTCGCCGACGACGGAACGCCCGGCACGCCCGACGGGCTCGCCTCCCACCTGGCCGGACTCTCCGAGGCGGAGCGGGACCGCGAACTCCTGGACCTGGTGCGCAAGCACGTGGCGGGAGTCCTCGGCTTCGCCTCCCCGTCCGACGTCGAGTCCAGTGCCGTGTTCTCCGCCATCGGCTTCGACTCGCTGACCGCCGTCGACCTGCGCAACAGGCTCGGCATGGTCACCGGCCTGCGCCTCCCGGCGACGCTGATCTTCGACTTCCCGACGCCGCAGGCGCTGATGCGCCACCTGCGCACGGAACTGGTCGGCTCCTCCGCCGAACAGCTTCCCGCGACCACCACGGCCGCGCCCGTCGCCGCATCGGCCGCGACCGGCGACGACCCGATCGCCATCGTCGGCATGAGCTGCCGCCTCCCCGGCGGCGTCGGCTCGCCGGAGGCGTTCTGGCGGCTGCTGTCCGAAGGCGTCGACGCCATCTCCGACTTCCCCGCCGAACGCGGCTGGGACGTCGACGGCGTCTACAGCGACGACAAGGACAAGGCCGGCACCACCTACACCCGGCACGGCGGATTCGTCGACGGCATCGCCGACTTCGACTCCACCCTGTTCGGCGTCAACCCGCGCGAGGCGCTCTCCATGGACCCGCAGCAGCGTCTGCTGCTGGAGGCCGTGTGGGAGGCGGCCGAGCGCTCCGGCATCGACCCGCTGTCCCTGGCAGGCAGCCGCACCGGCATGTTCGCCGGCAGCAACGGCTCCGACTACGGCGGCCTGCTCCTGTCCCAGCCGCAGGGCGCGGACGGCTACTTCATGACCGGCAACGCCGCCAGCGTGCTCTCCGGGCGCATCGCCTACAGCCTCGGGCTGGAGGGCCCGGCGGTCACCGTGGACACGGCCTGCTCCTCCTCCCTGGTCGCGCTGCACCTGGCGGCGCAGGCGCTCCGCGCCGACGAGTGCTCGCTCGCGCTCGCCAGCGGCGTCACGCTCATCTCCACCCCGTCGCCGTTCGTGCAGTTCAGCCGCCAGCACGGCCTCGCCGTCGACGGCCGCTGCAAGGCGTTCTCCGACGACGCCGACGGCACCGGATGGGCCGAGGGCGTGGGCGTGCTGGTGCTGGAACGCCTCTCCGACGCCCGCCGCAACGGCCACACCGTGCTCGCCCTCGTCACCGGCTCCGCCACCAACCAGGACGGCGCGTCCAACGGCCTGACCGCGCCCAACGGCCCCTCCCAGCAGCGGGTCATCCGGCAGGCCCTCGCGACCGCCGGGCTCACGCCCGCCGACGTCGACGCCGTCGAGGCGCACGGCACCGGCACCTCGCTCGGCGACCCGATCGAGGCGCAGGCCCTCCTCGCCACCTACGGGCAGGGCCGGGACGCCGGCACGCCGCTGTGGCTCGGCTCGGTGAAGTCCAACATCGGTCACACGCAGGCCGCGGCGGGTGTCGCGGGCGTCATGAAGATGGTGCTCGCCATGCGGCACGAGAAGCTGCCGAAGTCCCTGCACATCTCCGCACCGTCCAGCCACATCGACTGGTCGGCGGGCGCCGTTGAACTCCTCGCGGAGTCCCGTCCGTGGGAGCGCACCGACAGGCCGCGACGCGCCGGTGTGTCCTCGTTCGGGATCAGCGGCACCAACGCCCACGTCATCATCGAGGAGGCCCCGGCAGAGAGCACCGAGGAGGCCGCGGACCGCACCGGCACGCCGCTTCCCGCCCTGCCGTGGCCGGTGTCGGCCAAGACCGCCGCCGGACTCGCCGAACAGGCGGGCAGGCTGCTCGCCGGCCCGGCCGCCGACGGCTCCGGCGCCGACCCCCTCGACGTGGCCTTCTCCCTGGCCACCACGCGCGCGGCGCTCGACCACCGCGCGGTGGTCGTCGGCGGCGACACCGCCGCACTCCGCGCCGGACTGGAGGCGCTGACCACCGGCGAGAACGCCACCGGCCTGGTCCGCGACGCCGTCGCCGGCGAGGGCCTGACGGCGTTCGTGTTCTCCGGCCAGGGCGGCCAGCGCGCCGGAATGGGCCGCGAACTCAGCCAGGCGTTCCCCGTCTTCGACGACGCGCTGCACGAGGTCTGCGCCCACTTCGACGCCGTCCTCGACCGCCCGCTGCGCGAGGTGATGTTCGACGACCCGGACGGCCTGCTGCGGCAGACCGGTTGGGCGCAGCCCGCGCTCTTCGCGGTCGAGGTGGCCCTGTTCCGCCTCGCCGAATCCTGGGGCCTGCGCCCGGACTACCTCGCGGGCCACTCCGTCGGCGAGCTGGCCGCGGCGCACGTCGCAGGCGTCCTCACCCTCCAGGACGCCTGCGCGCTGGTCACCGCCCGCGCCACGCTGATGCAGGCGCTGCCCGACGGCGGCGCCATGTGGGCGGTGCGCGCCACCCCTGAGGAGGTCGAACCGCATCTGGTGGACGGCGCGTCGATCGCCGCCGTCAACGCCCCTGGCCAGGTCGTCGTCTCCGGCGCCCGCGAGGCCGTCGAGCAGGTCGCCTCGGTGCTGGGGGAGGGGCGGCAGTCGCGTTGGCTGGAGGTCAGCCACGCCTTCCACTCCGTCCTGATGGACCCGATGCTGGAGGAGTTCCGCAAGGCTGCCGCCGGCATCGCCATGGAACGCCCCCGCATCCCCGTCGTCTCGACCCTCACCGGCGAACCCGTGCGGGAGTTCACCGCCGACTACTGGGTGGACCAGCTGCGCGGCACCGTCCGCTTCGCGGACGCCGCGGCACGCCTCGCCGCCGAAGGCGTCACCCGGTTCGTCGAACTCGGCCCGGACGCCTCCCTCGTCGGCGCCGTGGAGGAGACCAGCGACGACGCGCTCGCCGTGGCTCTCCTGCGCCGCGACCGCTTCGAACCGGAGACCACCGTCACCGCTCTCGCCCGGCTGTGGGCGCACGGCGGCACGGTCGACTGGGCGGCGTTCTTCGCCCCCACCCCGGCCCGCGTCACCGGCCTGCCCACGTACGCCTTCCAGCACCGGTCGTTCTGGCCGGAACCGGCCGTGGCCCCGCGCGGCGACGTCACCGCCGCCGGGCTCAGCGACGCCGGACACCCGCTGCTGGGCGCCGCGGTCACCCTCGCCGGTGACGGCGGAACCCTCTTCACCAGCCGGCTCAGCCTGCGCGACCACGCCTGGATCGCCGACCACGACGTCCTGGGCACGGTCCTCTTCCCCGGCACCGGCTTCCTGGAGCTGGCGCTGCGGGCGGCGGCCGAGGTCGACTGCGACCAGGTCGAGGAACTCACCCTCGCCGCGCCGCTGATGATGCCGCAGGACGGCGCCGTGCAGCTCCAGCTCGCCGTCGGCGCCCCCGACCCCTCCGGACTGCGCACCGTGCAGATCCACTCCCGGGCCGAGGGCGCCACGCCCGGCACCCCGTGGACGCTGCACGCCACCGGCACTCTCGGCGACGCCCCCGCGGCGGAGGAGCCGGACGCCCTCGCCGCCTGGCCGCCGCCCGGCGCCGAACCCCTCGACGTCTCCGGCTTCTACGACATGTACCTCCAGGGCGGCTTCACCTACGGCCCGTCCTTCCGGGGACTCCGCCAGGCCTGGCGGGCCGGCGACGACGTGTACGCCGAGATCTCGCTGCCCGCCGAGTTCGACGCGGAGACCGCCCGCTACGGCATCCACCCGCCGCTGCTCGACGCGGCCGTGCAGGCGCTGACGTTCATCGCCCTGGACGGCAGCGGCGAGAGCAGGCTGCCGTTCTCCTGGTCCGGCGTCTCGCTGTACGCCTCCGGCGCGTCCGCGCTGCGCGTGCGGCTGGCCCAGTCCGGCCCGGACGCGCTGAGCATGGACATCGCCGACGGCACCGGCCGCCCGGTCGCCGCCGTGGAGTCGCTGGCCATGCGGCAGGTCTCCGCCGCGCAGCTGCGGCCGGCCGGAAACGCCTACCCCGACGCGATGTTCCAGCTCGACTGGTCCCCGGCCCAGGTCGGCGGGGACGGCGCGACCGACACCGCGGCCTGGGCCGTGCTCGGCGCCGACAGCCTCGGCCTGACCGACGCCCTCGGCGCCCGTCCCGTCGCGGACCTCGCCGACCTCGCCGCGTCCGACGCCCCCGCCGTGGTGCTGGTGCCCTGCGCCGGCGTCACCGGGGACGACCCGGACCCGGACGCCATGGCCGGCGCGGCACGGCGGCTGTCCCACGACGTGCTGGCACTGCTCCAGCAGTGGCTCGCCGACAGCCGGTACGGGCGCAGCGAGCTGGTGTTCGTCACCCGCGGCGCCGTCGCCCCCGACGAGGCCGAAGGGCTCGCCGACCCGGCCGCCGCCACCGTGTGGGGCCTCGTACGGTCCGCGCAGACCGAGGAACCCGGCCGGTTCCGGCTCGTCGACCTCGACGACGCCACCCGGGCCGCCGCCCTGCTGCCGGATGTCCTGGCCTCCGACGAGACCCAGGTCGCCGTCCGCGGCGGCACGGTCCGCGCCGCCCGCCTGACGCGGCTGACCGGCGCCTCGGACGACGGAGCGCTGCTCCCGCCCGCCGACACCGGAACCTGGCGTCTGGACACCACCGGCCGCGGCTCGCTGGCCCACCTCACCCTCGCCCCCGACGACGCGCTGCGCGAGCCGCTCGCTCCCGAGCAGGTACGGGTGTCCGTACGGGCCGCCGGCCTCAACTTCCGCGACGTGCTCAACGCCCTCGACATGTACCCCGGCGACCCCGGCCCGATGGGCGTCGAGGGCGCGGGCGTCATCACCGAGACCGGCTCCGGCGTCACCGGCTTCCGGCCCGGCGACCGCGTCCTGGGCATGTTCGGCAAGGCGTTCGGCCCGGTGTCCGTCGCAGACCACCGCATGATCGCGCGGATGCCGGACGACTGGTCCTTCGAACAGGCCGCGTCCGCGCCGATCGTGTTCCTCACCGCCTACTACGGCCTGGTCGAGCTCGCCAAGCTGCGGCCCGGCGAGTCGGTGCTGGTGCACGCCGCCGCGGGCGGCGTCGGCATGGCCGCCACCCAGATCGCGCGCCACCTCGGCGCCGACGTGTTCGGCACCGCGAGCGCACCCAAGCAGGACACCCTGCGCGCCCAGGGACTCGCCGACGACCACATCGCCTCCTCCCGCGACCTCGGCTTCGAGGACCGGTTCCGGGCCGTGGCCGAGGGCGGTCGTGTGGACGTCGTCCTCAACTCCCTCGCCGGGGAGTACGTCGACGCGTCGCTGCGCCTCCTCACCACCGGAGGCCGCTTCCTGGAGATGGGCAAGACCGACGTCCGCACGCCCGAGGCCGTCGAGGAGAGCCACCCCGGCGTCGGCTACCACGCCTTCGACCTCGTCGAGGCCGGTGCCGAACGCATCGGGGAGATGCTGGCCGAGGTGCTCCGCCTCATCGGCGAAGGCGCCCTCACCCCGCTGCCGACGAAGACCTGGGACGTCCGCCGCGCCCCCGAGGCGTACCGGTACGTGCAGCAGGCCAAGCACATCGGCAAGGTCGTGCTCACCATGCCGAAGCCGATCGACCCGGACGGCACCGTCCTGGTCACCGGCGGCACCGGCGGCCTCGGCCGCTACGTCGCCCGCCACCTGGTGCAGCAGCACGGTGCCCGCCACCTGCTGCTCACCAGCCGGCGCGGAGAGGCGGCCGAGGGGGCGCTCGCGTTCCGGGACGAACTCGCCGCGCTCGGCGCCACCGTCACCCTCGACGCCTGCGACGCCGCCGACCGGGACGCGCTCCGCGCCACCCTGGGCCGCGTCCCCGCCGACCACCCGCTCACCGCCGTGGTGCACGTCGCCGGAGTCGTCGACGACGGCGTCCTCTCCGCCCTCGACCCCGGCCGGATGGACACCACCCTGCGGCCCAAGATGGACGCCGCGCTCAACCTGTACGCCCTCACCCGCGACGCCGACCTGGCCGCCTTCGTGCTCTTCTCCGGAGCCGCCGGCACCTTCGGCGGCGCCGGACAGGGCAACTACGCGGCGGCCAACGCCTTCGTCGACGAGTTCGCCCGCTGGGCACGCCACCGCGGCACCCCCGCCGTGGCGCTGGCCTGGGGGCCGTGGGTCGCCGACCGCGGCATGACCGGTCACCTCACCGAGACCGACTTCGCCCGCATGGCGCAGGCCGGCCTCCGGCCGCTCGGCGAACAGCAGGGCATGGCGCTGCTCGACTTCGCGCTCCGCGCCGACCGGGCCGCGGTGCTCCCCATGCGGTTCGACGCCGGCTCCGCCGCGGGCGGCGACGGCCCCGTGCCGCCGCTGCTGCGCGCCCTCGCCGGTACGTCCACCCGCCGCACGGCCGCCTCCGCCCCCGCGGCGGCGCAGCCGGACACCGCGGACCTGCGCCGCACCCTGGGCGCCCTGCCCGCCGACGAACGGGTCGACCACCTGGTGGACCTGGTCTGCGCCGAGGCCGCCGCCGTCCTGGGACACGGCTCGGCCGACGAGGTCGATCCCGATCAGGCCTTCAACGACGCGGGCTTCGACTCCCTGACCGCCATCGAGCTGCGCAACCGGATGAACTCCCTCACCGGCAGCCGGCTCCCGGCCACGCTGATCTTCGACTACCCGACGCCTGTGGCGCTCGCCGAGTACGTGTGCGCCGCGCTCGACCCGGGCGACGGGGCCGGCGACGGCGAGGGAACGGCCGGCCCGGCGGGCGAGGGGGCGGGTGCAGCGGCGACCGCGACGGACGCCTCGGCACTCGACGAGATCGCCCGGCTGGAGAAGCTGCTCGACCACCTGGCCGCGGGCGGCGGCGTGAACGGGGCGGTCGGGGAGCGCCTCGGCGCGCTGGCGGCCAAGTGGTCCGCGCACGCCGCGCCGGCCACCACCGTCCCGGAGGCGGCGGACCACGGCGACGAGGACGACGAACTGGAATCGGCGACGGCCGACGAACTCTTCAAGCTGATCGACGGCGAGTTCGGCGGCACGTCTTGAGCGAGGACAAGGTTGTGGGCAACTCCGACGGCGAGCAGAAGCTGCTCGACTACCTCAAGAAGGTCACCGGCGACCTCCGCCAGGCGCACCGGCGGCTGCGCGACCTGGAGGCCGCGAACAACGAGCCCATCGCCGTCATCGGGATGAGCTGCCGCTTCCCCGGCGACGTGCGCACGCCGGAGGACCTGTGGGAGCTCCTCGCCGACGGCGGCGACGGCATGGGTGCCTTCCCCGTCGACCGCGGCTGGGACCTGGAGGCGCTCTACAACGCCGACCACACGCAGGCCGGCACCAGCTACACCCGGGTCGGCGGCTTCGTGCACGACGCCACCACCTTCGACGCCGGCTTCTTCGGCATGAGCCCCCGCGAGGCCATGGCCATGGACCCGCAGCAGCGCATGCTGCTCCAGGCGTCCTGGGAGGCGTTCGAGCACGCGGGCATCGACCCGCACGGCCTGAAGAACACCGACACCGGCGTCTTCGTCGGCGCCGCCTCCACCGGCTACGGCACCCACCTCACCGCCCTCCCCGAGGGCGTCGAGGGCTACATGCTCACCGGCAACTCCATGGCCGTCGCCTCCGGCCGCATCGCCTACACCCTCGGGCTGAAGGGCCCGGCCGCCACCATCGACACCGCCTGCTCGTCGTCGCTGGTCGCCCTGCACATGGCCGTGCAGGCGCTGCGCTCCGGCGACTGCTCCCTCGCCCTCGTCGGCGGCGTCACCGTCATGTCGACGCCCGGCATGTTCCTGGAGTTCAGCCGCCAGCAGGGCCTCGCCACCGACGGCCGGTGCAAGGCGTTCTCCGACGACGCCGACGGCACCGGCTGGAGCGAGGGCGTCGGCCTGATCGTCCTCGGCAAGCTCTCCGACGCGCGCAAGCACGGTCACCGCGTCCTCGCCGTCGTCAAGGGCTCCGCCATCAACCAGGACGGCGCGTCCAACGGCCTCACCGTCCCCAACGGCCCCTCCCAGCAGGGCGTCATCTCGCAGGCGCTGGCCGGCGCCGGGCTGAAGGCGTCCGAGGTGGACGCCGTCGAGGCGCACGGCACCGGTACGTCCCTCGGCGACCCGATCGAGGCGCACGCCCTGCTCGCGACGTACGGGCAGGACCGGGAGGCGGACCGTCCGCTGTGGCTGGGGTCGGTCAAGTCCAACATCGGTCACACCCAGGCCGCGGCGGGCGTCGCGGGCGTGATGAAGATGATCCTCGCCCTCCAGCACGAACAGCTGCCGAAGTCCCTGTACGTCGGCACGCCCTCCACCCACGTCGACTGGTCGGCGGGCGCGGTGGAACTGCTCGCGGAGTCCCGCCCGTGGACCCGTACCGACGAGCGCCCGCGGCGGGCCGGCGTGTCCTCGTTCGGCATCAGCGGCACCAACGCCCACGTGATCATCGAGGAGCCCCCGGCGGAGGAACCGGCCGAGCAGGACGGCGCCGCCGTCCCACCGCCGGTCGTTCCGTGGCTGCTCACCGCCCGGCAGCCCGAGGCCCTGCCCCGGCTCGCCGCACGTCTGCGCACCTCCCTCGCCGCCCGGCCGGACACCGCGCCCGCGGCCGTCGGCCGCACCCTGGCCACCCACCGCGCCGTGTTCGAACAGCGCGCCGTCGTGCTCGCGACCGACACGGACTCCGCACTCGCTCAACTCGACGCCCTCGCGGGGGACAAGCCGTCCCCGCACGTCCTCCGCGGGACCGCGGCACGCGGAGGCGGCCGTGCGCGCGGGCGTACGGCGTTCGTGTTCTCGGGGCAGGGTGGTCAGCGTGCGGGGATGGGGCGTGAACTCGCGGCTGTGTTCCCGGTGTTCGCCGAGGCGCTGGGGGAGGTGTGTGCGCACTTCGAGGGTCTGCGTGAGGTGATGTTCGAGGACGTGGACGGTGTGCTGCGGCAGACGGGGTGGGCGCAGCCGGCGTTGTTCGCGGTCGAGGTGGCGCTGTTCCGCCTCGCCGAGTCGTGGGGAGTGAAGCCGGACTATCTGGCCGGGCATTCCGTGGGTGAGCTGGCGGCCGCGCACGTCGCGGGGGTGTTGTCGCTGGCGGATGCGTGTGCGCTGGTGAAGGCGCGGGCGTCGTTGATGCAGGCGCTGCCGGAGGGCGGCGCGATGTGGGCGGTGCGCGCCACCCCGGAGGAGGTCGAGCCGCATCTGGTGGAGGGCGTGTCGGTCGCCGCGGTGAACGCGCCGGGTCAGGTCGTGGTCTCCGGTGCCCGGGAGGCCGTGGAGCAGGTGGCGGCCGTGCTGGGGGAGGGGCGGCAGTCGCGGTGGCTGGAGGTCAGTCACGCCTTCCACTCCGTCCTGATGGACCCGATGCTGGAGGACTTCCGCCGCGTCGCGGCAGGCGTCTCCTTCCACCCGGCGCAGACACCGATCGTCTCCACCCTGACCGGGGAGCGGATACGGGAGTTCACCGCCGACTACTGGGTGGACCAGGTGCGCGGCACGGTCCGGTTCGCGGACGCCACGGCACGCCTCCGCGCCGACGGGGTCACCCGCTGCATCGAACTGGGCCCGGACGCGAGCCTGGTCGGCGCGATCGGCGAGACCTGCGAGGACGACGTCCTCGCCGTGGCCGCCCTGCACCGCGACAAGCCGGAGGCACAGGCCGTCCTCGCCGCCGTCTCCCGGCTCTGGACGCACGGCCTCCGCGTGGACTGGGACGCGTTCTTCGCCCCGTCCGGCGCCGAGACCGTCGACCTGCCCACCTACCCTTTCGCCCGCGACCGCTACTGGATGGAGAACCCCGAAGGCGCGCAGCACACGTCCCGCGCCGCCGGCCACCCGGCGGACGCGGAGCTGTGGAACGCGCTCGAGAACGCGGATGCCGAGTCGTTCGCGGCCGAACTGGGCCTCGGCGCCGAATCCTCCCTGCGCGAGGCCCTGCCCGCCCTGTCCGCGTGGCAGAAGCAGCGCCGCGCACGCGCCGAGGTCGACCGCCTCCGCTACGAGATCTCCTGGCGGTCCGTGGTCACCGAGGAGGCCGGGGACGTCTCCGGCGGCTGGCTGATCGTGCAGGCGCAGGGGCCGGAAGAGCCGTGGGCCGACGCCCTGGCCGACGCCCTCGCGGCCCGCGGCGCCCAGGTGAGCCGGCTGGACGTGGCCACCGGCACCGCGTCGCGCGGTGAACTCGCGGACCGACTCGGCGCGTTCGCGGACTGCGGACGCGTGGTGTCGTTCCTCGGCCAGGCCGAGTCGGAGCAGCGCGGCCCGGCGTCCACCATGGTGCTGGTGCAGGCGCTCGCGGACGCCGGAAGCGACGCCCGCCTCTGGGCGGTGACCTCCGGCGCGGTCGCCGGCGGCCCGGGGGAGACGGTGACGCATCCGGTACGGGCCGGTGTCTGGGGCCTCGGCCGTGTGGTGGCGCTGGAGGAGCCCGACCGCTGGGGCGGGCTGGTGGACGTTCCCGACGTACCGGAGAAGGCTGCGGTCGGGCGTCTGGTGGAAGTGCTGGCCGGAGGTGCGGGCGAGGAGGACCAGCTCGCGGTGCGCGGCAGCGCGGTGCTGGGCCGTCGCCTTGCGCCTGCCCGGGAGGCGGAGCAGGTGTGGGTGCCGTCGGGGACGGTGCTGGTCACGGGTGGCACGGGTGCGTTGGGCGCGCGGGTGGCCCGGTGGGTGCTGGAGCGTGGTGCCGAGGGTGTGGTGCTGGTCTCCCGTCGGGGCATGGACGCCCCGGGCGCGAACGAACTCCACGCGCGCCTCACGGAGTTCGGAGCGGTGGACGTCGTCGCCTGTGACGTCGGCGATCCCGCCCAGGTGGAAGACGTGTTCGGCCGGTTCGAGGTGTCGGCGGTCGTGCACTGCGCGGGCGTGCTGGACGACGGTGTGGTGGACGGTCTGACCGCCGACCGGTTGGCGGGTGTGTGGTCCGGGAAGGCGGGCGCGGCCTGGAACCTGCACCGGGTCACCGAGGACCGCGAGCTGGACGCGTTCGTGCTGTTCTCCTCGGCGGCCGGGGTGTGGGGCGGTGCCGGGCAGGGCTCTTACGCTGCCGCCAACGCGGCGCTGGACGCGCTGGCCGACCATCGCCGGGCCCGGGGTCTGCCGGCGGCGTCGGTGGCGTGGGGTCCGTGGGCGGAGGGCGGCATGGCCGCCCAGGACGTGGTGCAGGCGCGCGCGGAGCGCGGCGGTCTCACCCCGCTCGACCCCGAGATCGCCGTCGGGCTGCTGGACTCCGTCGACGGCTGCGTGACCGTCGCCGACGTCGACTGGACGACGTTCGTCCCCGCCGCGACGGCACTCCGTCCCAACACCCTGTGGAAGGAGCTGGCGCCTGCCGCCGCCGCGCCGGCCGCTCCCCGCGCCGCAGGCGGTCTGGCGGAACGGCTGGCCGGTGCCTCGGCCACCGCCCGCCGGTCGACGGTGACCGAGCTGGTGCGCGGCCAGGTCGCCGCCGTGCTCGGCTTCGCCGACCCCTCGGCCGTCGAACTCGGCGTGGCCTTCCGTGAGCTGGGCTTCGACTCGCTCACGGCCGTCGAGCTGCGCAACGCGCTGACCGCCGCGAGTGGCCTGAAGCTGCCCTCCACCCTCGTCTTCGACTACCCGACCGTGGAAGCCCTCGCCGGCCACCTCCTCGGCGAACTGTCCGGAGAGATCGCCGACTCCGCCGAGGCTCCGGTCACCGCCACCGCCGTCACGGGGGACGACCCCGTGGTCGTGGTGGGCATGGGCTGCCGCTTCCCGGGCGGTGTGGACTCCCCGGACGGCCTGTGGACCCTGCTGGCCGACGGTGTCGACGCCATGGGCCCCTTCCCGCTCGACCGCGGCTGGGAGCTCGACCCGCACCTCGGCTCCGGCTTCGTTCCCGTCGGCGGCTTCCTTGACGGCGCCACCGACTTCGACGCCGGTCTGTTCGGCATCTCCCCGCGCGAGGCCCTGGCGATGGACCCGCAGCAGCGCGTGCTGCTGGAGGTGGCCTGGGACTCGCTGGAACGTGCCGGCATCGCCCCGCTGTCGCTGCGGGGGACTCCCGTCGGCGTGTTCGTCGGCACCAACGGCCAGGACTACGGCGCTCTTCTCGCGGCCTCCGCCGAATCCGTCGAGGGCTACGGCGCCACCGGCAACTCCGGCAGCGTGCTGTCCGGCCGCGTCAGTTACGTGCTCGGCCTCGAAGGACCCGCGGTCACCGTGGACACCGCGTGCTCCGCATCCCTGGTCGCGCTGCACCAGGCGGCGCACGCGCTGCGGTCCGGCGAGTGCTCCCTCGCTCTCGCGGGCGGCGTGACCGTGATGTCGACGCCGGGCGCGTTCGCCGAGTTCGCCGCCCAGAGCGGGCTCGCGGGCGACGGCCGGTGCAAGGCGTTCTCCGACGACGCCGACGGCACCGGCTGGGGCGAGGGCGCCGGCGTGCTGGTGCTGGAACGGCTCTCCGACGCCCGCCGCAACGGTCACCACGTCCTGGCGACCGTGCGCGGCTCGGCGGTCAACCAGGACGGGGCGTCCAACGGCCTGACCGCGCCGAACGGTCCGTCGCAGCAGCGCGTCATCCGGCAGGCGCTCGCCCAGGCAGGCGTGCGGGCGTCCGAGGTGGACGCCGTCGAGGCGCACGGCACCGGTACGTCCCTGGGCGACCCGATCGAGGCACAGGCCCTCCTCGCGACGTACGGCAAGGACCGGGAGGCGGACCGTCCGCTGTGGCTGGGGTCGGTGAAGTCCAACCTCGGGCACACGCAGGCCGCGGCGGGCGTCGCGGGCGTCATGAAGATGATCCTCGCGCTGCGGCACGAGACGCTGCCGAAGTCCCTGCACATCGGCGAACCGTCGTCCCACGTGGACTGGTCGAGCGGCGCCGTACGGCTCCTCGCGGACGCCCGCGACTGGCCCGGCACGGACGGCCCCCGCCTCGCGGGCGTGTCGTCCTTCGGCGTCAGCGGCACCAACGCCCACGTGATCATCGGGGGCGCCCCCGTGGCACCGGACGAGGCGCAGAGTGCGGCCGACGGTCCGGCCGCGGAACTGCCCGTCCTTCCGTGGCTGGTCTCCGCGAAGACCGCCGGGGGCGTGGCGTCCCAGGCCGCACGGCTGCTGTCGGCCGTCGACGGACGGCCGGGAGCGGACGTGGGCCTGACGCTGGCGACGGCCCGCTCGGGCCTGGACCACCGCGCCGCCGTGATGGGTGAGGACGCGGCCGAACTGCGCCACGGCCTCGCCGCCCTGGCTGCGGGCGAACCCGCCCCCGGCCTCGTCTCCGGCCAGCCCGTGGACGGGCTCACCGGTTTCGTGTTCTCGGGGCAGGGTGGTCAGCGGGCGGGGATGGGGCGTGAACTCTCCGAGGCGTTCCCGGTGTTCGCGGAGGCGCTGGGGGAGGTGTGTGCGCACTTCGACGGGCTGCGGGCCGTCATGTTCGAGGACCCGGACGGTGTGCTGAAGCAGACCGGGTGGGCGCAGCCCGCGTTGTTCGCGGTGGAGGTGGCGCTGTTCCGTCTCGTCACGTCCTGGGGGGTGAAGCCGGACTACCTCGTGGGTCATTCGGTGGGTGAACTGGCCGCCGCTCATGTGGCGGGGGTGTTGTCGCTGGCGGATGCGTGTGCGCTGGTGAAGGCGCGGGCGTCGTTGATGCAGGCGCTGCCGGAGGGCGGCGCGATGTGGGCCGTCCGTGCCACGCCGGAGGAGGTCGCACCGCACCTCGTCGAGGGCGTCTCGGTCGCCGCCGTGAACGCTCCCGGCCAGGTCGTCGTCTCCGGGGCGCGCGAGGTCGTCGAACAGGTCGCCGGAGCGCTGCCGGAGCTGGACGGTCGGTGGCTGGAGGTCAGCCACGCCTTCCACTCCGCCCTGATGGACCCGATGCTCGACGCGTTCCGCCGCGCCGCCGCGGGGACGGCTTTCCGGCGCCCCGACGTGCCGATCGTCTCCACTCTCACCGGCGACCTGGTCGAGGAG
Source organism: Streptomyces hazeniae (assembly GCF_031845485.1). NCBI lineage: Bacteria > Bacillati > Actinomycetota > Actinomycetes > Kitasatosporales > Streptomycetaceae > Streptomyces > Streptomyces hazeniae. The sequence continues at coordinate 589,321 of NZ_JAVREQ010000001.1, read as the reverse complement.
TTCACCGCCGACTACTGGGTGGATCAGGTGCGCGGCACCGTCCGCTTCGCCGACGCCACCGCCCGCGCCCGGGCGCTGGGCGTGTCCCGGTTCCTGGAACTCGGCCCGGACGCGAGCCTGGTCGGCGCGATCGGCGAGGCCTGCGAGGACGGCGCCGTCGCGGTGGCCCTGCTGCGCCGCGAGAAGCCCGAACCGCGTACGGCTGTGACCGCGCTCGCCCGCTTCTGGGCGCACGGCGGCACCGTCGACTGGGCGGCGTACTTCGCCCCCACCGGCGCGCACGCCACCGCGCTGCCCACCTACGCCTTCCAGCGTCAGCGTTACTGGCCGCAGTTCGCCGTGGCGGCTTCTGCCGCCGGCGGGGCGGACGGCACCTTCTGGGAGGCCGTCGAGTCCGCCGACGCGGAACGCTTCGCCGCCGAGTTCGGCATCGACCTGGAAGCGCCGCTGCGGGACACCCTTCCGGCGCTCTCCGCCTGGCAGCAGCGACGGAGGGAACGCGCGGCCGTGGACCGGCTGCGCTACGAGGTTTCCTGGTCCCCGGTCGGCCTCACGGCGGGCACGGTCGTCTCGGGCGACTGGCTGATCGTCGAACGCGACGGCTCGGACGACCCGTGGGCCGCCGCGCTGGGCGAGGAGCTGGCGCGACGTGGCGCGAAGGCCGCCTCGATGCGTCTCACCGCGGCCGACCTGGAACGCGCCCCGCTGGCCGAGCGACTGCGCGAGGCCGGGCACTGCACGCACATCGTCTCCTTCCTCGGGCAGGAGGAGCCGGAGCAGGGCGGCCCGGCGTCCACGATGCTGCTGGTGCAGGCACTCGCCGACGCCGGAAGCGACGCCCGACTGTGGGCGGTGACGTCGGGTGCCGTCTTCGCCGGGCCCGGTGACGCGGTCGCGCACCCCGAACGCGCCGGTGTCTGGGGTCTGGGTCGTGTGGTGGCGCTGGAGGAGCCGGGCCGTTGGGGCGGGCTGGTGGACGTTCCCGAGGCGCCGGAGAAGGGCGCGGTCGGCCGGCTGGCCGAGGTGCTGGCGGGTGCCGCTCCTGGTGAGGACCAGGTCGCGGTGCGCGGCGGCGCGGTGCTGGGGCGTCGGCTTGCGCCTGCCCGGGAGGCGGAGCAGGTGTGGTCGCCGTCGGGGACGGTGCTGGTCACGGGTGGCACGGGTGCGTTGGGCGCGCGGGTGGCCCGGTGGGTGCTGGAGCGTGGTGCCGAGGGTGTGGTGCTGGTCTCCCGTCGGGGCATGGACGCCCCGGGTGCGGCTGAGCTGCGCGACGAGCTGACGCCGCTCGGCCGGGTGGACGTCGTCGCCTGCGACGTCGGCGACCCCGCCCAGGTGAAGGACCTGTTCGGCCGTTTCGACGTCTCGGCGGTCGTGCACTGCGCGGGCGTGCTGGACGACGGTGTGGTGGACGGTCTGACCGCCGACCGGTTGGCGGGTGTGTGGGCGGGGAAGGCGGGCGCCGCCTGGAACCTGCACCGTGCAGCTGAGGGCCGGGAGCTGGACGCGTTCGTGCTGTTCTCCTCCGCGGCCGGCGTGTGGGGCGGTGCCGGGCAGGGCTCGTACGCCGCCGCCAACGCCGCACTGGACGCCCTCGTGGAGCACCGCCGCGCCCAGGGGCTGACCGCGGCCGCGCTCGCCTGGGGCCCCTGGGCGGAGGGCGGCATGGCCGCCGCCGACGTCGTACAGGCCCGCGTGGCGCGCGGCGGCGTGACCCCGCTCGACCCGGACGTCGCCGTGGGCGTGCTGGAGTCGGCGTCCGGCTGCGTCACCGTGGCCGACGTGGACTGGGCGGCGTTCGTGCCCGCCGCGACCGCGCTGCGCCCGAACGCCCTGTGGGAACGGATCGCACCCGCGCACACCCGCGCCCCTGCCGGGCCCGCTGCCGCCGCCGAGGGCGGACTGCGCGCACGCCTCGCGAGTGCGGCCCCGACCGCCCGCAAGGGCATCGTCACCGACGTCGTCCGCGGTCAGGTCGCCGCCGTGCTCGGCTTCGCCGACGCCTCGGCCGTCGAACTCGGCGTCGCCTTCCGCGATCTGGGCTTCGACTCCCTCACCGCCGTCGAACTGCGCAACGCGCTGACCGCCGAGACCGGCCTGAAACTGCCCTCGACCCTCGTCTTCGACTACCCCACGACCCTCGGCCTCGCCGAGTTCCTGCTCGGCGAGCTGGGCGCGGACTCCGCCGGGGGCGGCCGGGACGCCGACGGCGACCTCGACCGGCTGGAGGCCACCCTGCTCGCCCTGCCCGCCTCCGAAGTCTCCCGGATGAAGGTGACCGCCCGGCTGCAACAGCTAATGAAACGCCTGGACGCAGCCGCGGACGCTGACGGCGGGCCCGACGTCTCCGCGAAGATCGAGGCCGCGACGGCCGACGACATCTTCGACCTGATCGACAACGAGATCGGAACGCGGTGAGCCCGATGGTCAACGAGGACAAGCTGCTCGAGTACCTGAAGAAGGTCACTCTCGAGCTGCACGAGACCAAACAGCGACTCCGCGAAGCAGAGGCGACCGGCGGCGAGCCGGTGGCCGTCGTCGGCATGGCGTGCCGTTTCCCGGGAGGCGTCGACTCGCCCGAGGCGCTGTGGCGGCTGCTCGCCGACGGCGTCGACGCCATGGGCGCCTTCCCGCCCGACCGCGGCTGGGACGTCGGACAGGGCGTCGGAGGATTCGTCGACGGCGCCGCGGACTTCGACGCCGGCCTGTTCGGCATCTCCCCGCGCGAGGCCCTGGCGATGGACCCGCAGCAGCGCATGCTGCTCGAAGTCGTCTGGGAGTCGCTGGAGCGCTCCGGCATCGGGCCGCTGTCGCTGCGCGGCCTGCCCGTCGGCGTCTTCGCGGGCACCAACGGCCAGGACTACGGCGCCGTACTCGCCCTGTCCGGCGAACAGGCCGACGGCTACGGCGGTACGGGCACGGCGGGCAGCGTGCTGTCCGGCCGCATCTCCTACGCGCTGGGCCTGGAAGGGCCCGCGGTCACCGTCGACACCGCGTGCTCGTCGTCCCTGGTCGCCCTGCACCTGGCGGCGCAGTCCCTCCAGTCCGGCGAGTGCTCCCTCGCCCTCGCGGGCGGCGTGACGCTGATGTCGACGCCGGGCGCCTTCGTCGAGTTCGAACGGCAGGGCGGGCTGGCGGCCGACGGCCGGTGCAAGGCGTTCTCCGACGACGCCGACGGCACGAGCTGGGGCGAGGGCGCCGGCGTGCTGGTGCTGGAACGTCTCTCCGACGCCCGGAAGAACGGCCACCGGGTCCTCGCCGTCGTCAAGGGCTCCGCCGTCAACCAGGACGGCGCGTCCAACGGCCTGACCGCGCCGAACGGGCCGTCTCAGCAGCGCGTCATCCGCGAGGCGCTGGCCGGAGCCGGCCTCGCCGCATCCGAGGTGGACGCCGTCGAGGCGCACGGCACCGGTACCTCGCTCGGCGACCCGATCGAGGCACAGGCCCTCCTCGCGACGTACGGGCGGGGACGGGAGGCGGACCGTCCGCTGTGGCTGGGGTCGGTCAAGTCCAACATCGGTCACACGCAGGCCGCGGCGGGCGTCGCCGGACTGATGAAGGTCATCCTCGCGATGCGGCACGAGAAGCTGCCGCAGTCGCTGCACGTCGGCACGCCCTCGTCCCACGTGGACTGGTCCGCCGGAGCCGTCGAACCCCTCGCCGAGGCCCGCGACTGGCCACGGTCCGATCGTCCGCGCCGTGCGGGTGTCTCCTCGTTCGGCATCAGCGGAACCAACGCGCACGTCATCCTCGAAGAGGCCCCGGACGCGCCCGACGCCCCGGCGGACGAGCCCGCCGAGGGGCCCGCCACCGCGCTTCCGGCGGTCCCGTGGCTCGTCTCCGGCAGGACGCCCGCCGCACTCGCCGGCCAGGCCGCACGCCTGGCCGGCGGGGTCGCGACGGACCCGCCCGCGGACGTGGGCCTGTCGCTGGCGACGGCCCGCTCGGGCCTGGACCACCGCGCCGTGGTGCTCTCCGCGGACCCGGCCGCACTCCGGTCGGGACTGGAGGCGCTCGCTGCGGGCGACCACTCCGCGGACGTCGTCACCGGACAGGTGACCGACGGCCTGACGGGCTTCGTGTTCTCGGGGCAGGGTGGTCAGCGTGCGGGGATGGGGCGTGAACTCGCGGCTGCTTTCCCGGTGTTCGCCGAGGCGCTGGACGAGGTGTGTGCGCACTTCGAGGGTCTGCGGGCCGTCATGTTCGAGGACGGCGACGGTGTGCTGCGGCAGACGGGGTGGGCGCAGCCCGCGCTGTTCGCGGTCGAGGTGGCGCTGTTCCGCCTCGCCGAGTCGTGGGGCGTGAAGCCGGACTACCTGGCCGGGCACTCCGTGGGTGAACTGGCGGCCGCGCACGTCGCGGGGGTGTTGTCGCTGGCGGATGCGTGTGCGCTGGTGAAGGCGCGGGCGTCGTTGATGCAGGCGCTGCCGGAGGGCGGCGCGATGTGGGCGGTGCGTGCCACGCCGGAGGAGGTCGAGCCGCATCTGGTGGAGGGCGTGTCGGTCGCCGCGGTGAACGCGCCGGGTCAGGTCGTGGTCTCCGGTGCCCGGGAGGCCGTGGAGCAGGTGGCGGCCGTGCTGGGGGAGGGGCGGCAGTCGCGGTGGCTGGAGGTCAGTCACGCCTTCCACTCCGTCCTGATGGACCCGATGCTGGAGGACTTCCGCCGCGTCGCCGCAGGCATCACTTACGCGGAGCCGACCCTGCCGGTGGTGTCCACGCTCACCGGTGACCTGGTGGCGGAGTTCACCGCCGACTACTGGGTCGACCAGCTGCGCGGCACCGTCCGCTTCGCCGACGCCGCCGCACGCCTCGCCGCCGAGGGCGTCACCCGCTTCGTCGAACTCGGCCCCGACGCCACACTGGTCGCCGCGATCGAGGAGACCTGCGGCGAACGGGCGCTCGCCGTCCCGGCCCTCCGCCGCGACCGTCCCGAACCCCGCACCGTCCTCACCGCACTCGCCCGGCTCTGGGCGCACGGCGGCACCGTCGACTGGGCGGCGTACTACGCCCCCGCCCGGGCCCGGGTCGTCGACCTGCCCACCTACGCCTTCCAGCACCAGCGCTACTGGCCGACCGCACGGCTGTCCGTCGGCTCCCAGCCGCTGGGCTCCACCCGCGCCGGGCACCCGTTCCTCCAAGCCGTGATCACCCTCGCCGGGCGCAGCGACGTGCTGATGCTCGGTGGCATCTCCGCGCAGAGCCACCCGTGGCTGGCCGACCACCAGGTGGCCGGCCGGCTCGTCTTCCCCGGCACGGGCTTCGTCGAGCTGGCGCTGAGTGCGGGCGACCGGGTCGGATGCGAACAGGTCGACGAACTGACCCTCACCACCCCGCTGGTCGTCCCCGAGACCGGCGTCGTGCACCTCCAGCTGCTCGTCGGCCCCCCGGACGACACCGGCTGCCGTGCGCTCCAGGTGTCCTCCCGCCGCGACGACGATCCGGCCGGCCAGTGGACGGAGAACGCCTCCGGTGCGCTGGCGCCCGCCACCGCCACGCCGCCCGCCGACCTCGCCGCGTGGCCGCCGTCCGACGCCGAGGCGCTGGACGCGTCCGGTCTCTACGCGCACCTGTCCGGGCTCGGCCTCCAGTACGGGCCCACCTTCCGCGGCCTCGAACGCGCCTGGCGCGTGGACGACGAACTGTTCGTCGAGGTGCTGATGCCCCGCCCCTCCGGCGCCGGTCAGCAGTCCGACGCCGACACCTTCCACCTGCACCCCGCCGCCCTGGACGCGGTGCTGCACGCGATGGCCCTCGACGCCGGGGGCGGCGACCCGTCCGCCGCCCCGGACGACGCCACCCCGGGCCGGCTGCCGTTCTCCTGGAGCGGCGTGACGCTGCACGCCGAGGGCGCCACCGCGCTCCGCGCACGGCTGCGCGTCACCGGCCCGGAGAGCCTCACCGTCCAGGTCGCCGACGTGTCCGGCCGCGCCGTGGCCGACGTGCGGTCGCTGACGCTCCGCCCCATGGCCGTCGACGCCCTCACCGGCGGCGCGCCCGACGCTGCCGGAAACGCGCCCGCCGACGCGCTGTTCCGCCTCGACTGGACGCGGACGACCACCCCCGCCGCCGACCCGGACGTGGGCCCCACGGCTGTCCTCGGCACCGAGGACACCGCCCGGCTCCTCCCGTCCGGCACCCGCCACCCCGGACTGGCCGCGCTGCGCGCCGCGCTGGACGGCGGGGAGGAGGCACCCGCGGTCGTCCTCGCACCGGCCGGACGTCCCGGCGCCACCGACGCGCAGGCCGTGCACGAGGCCGTGCTGGAGACCCTGGAGCTGATCCAGGGCTGGCTTGCCGACGAGCGGTTCGAGGACAGCCGCCTCGTCCTCGTCACGGACGGCGCCGTCGCCGCCCGGGACGGCGACGCGGTCACCGACCTGGCCGGCGCGGCCGTGTGGGGGCTGGTGCGGTCCGCGCAGTCCGAACACCCCGGACGCTTCCAGCTCCTCGACACCTCCGCCCCCGTCACCGAGGCCCCCGCCCCCGACGAGCCCCAACTCGCCCTCCGCGAGGGCGGCGTGCTCGCCTGCCGTCTCGCCCGCGCCACCCCCGCGCCCGGCGCGCAGGCGGACGCCACGGGATACGGCGACGGCACGGTGCTGGTCACCGGCGCGACGGGCGAACTCGGCGGCGTGATCTGCCGCCACCTGGTCGCCGCGCACGGCGTCCGCGACCTGCTCCTGCTCAGCCGCCGGGGCGCGGACGCGCCCGGCGCCCGCGCGCTCGCCGCCGAACTCACCGACGCCGGCGCCCGCGTCACCCTGGCCGCCTGCGACGCCGCCGACCGGGACGCGCTGGCCGCCGTGCTCGCCGACGTCCCCGCCGACCGTCCGCTGACCGGCGTGGTGCACGTGGCCGGCGTCATCGCCGACGCCACCGTCACCTCCCTCGACGCCGACCGGGTCGCACGGGTGCTGCGTCCCAAGGTCGACGCCGTCCTCAACCTGCACGACCTCACCCGCGACAGCACGCTGTCGGCGTTCGTGGTGTTCTCCTCCGTCTCCGCCGCACTCGGCGCGCCCGGTCAGGGCAACTACGCCGCCGCCAACGCCTTCCTGGACGCCCTCGCCGCGTCCCGCCGGGCGGCCGGTCTGCCCGGACTCTCCCTGGGCTGGGGCCTGTGGGCGCAGGCGAGCGAGCTGACCGGCCGCCTCGACGACGCCGACCTGCGGCGCATGGCGCGCGGCGGCGTCATCCCGCTGACCGCCGACGACGGCACCGCCCTGTTCGACGCGGCCGCGGCCACCGGCCACGCCGCCGTCCTCCCCGTACGGCTCGACCTCGGCACGCTGCGGGAGACCGGCGAGCACCTGCCGCCCGTGTTCCGCGGACTGGTCCGGCGCCCCCGCCGCAAGGCCGCCGCAGCCACCTCCGCCCAGGCCGCCACCCTCGTCGACCGGCTCACCGCGCTGCCCGCCGAGGACCGGCTCCCGGCACTGCGCGACCTGGTCCGCGCACAGGCCGCCCTCGTCCTCGGTCACGAGGGCGCCGACGACGTCGCCGTCGACCAGCCGTTCCGCGACCTCGGCTTCGACTCGCTGACCGCCGTCGAACTCCGCAACCACCTCAACGCGGCCACCGGCCTGCGGCTCACCGCCACCCTCGTCTTCGACCACCCCACCGCGGCCGCCGTCGCCGACCACCTCCTGGAACGGCTGCTCGGCGGCGACGCCGCCACCGCACCCGCCGCGCGGCCCACCCGGCGCGCGCAGCGCGCCGAGGACGACCCGATCGTCATCGTCGGCATGGCCTGCCGCTACCCGGGAGGCGTCCACGACCCCGACGACCTGTGGCGGATGGTCAGCACCGGCGCCGACGGCGTCACCCCGTTCCCCGACGACCGCGGCTGGGACCTCGACCGGCTCTTCGCCGCCGACCCCGGCGCGAGCGGCGCCACCTACGTCCGCGAGGGCGGCTTCCTGCACGACGCCGCCGACTTCGACGCCGCGTTCTTCGGCATCTCCCCCCGCGAGGCCCTGGTCATGGACCCGCAGCAGCGACTGCTGCTGGAGACCTCCTGGGAGGCCGTCGAGGCCGCCGGCATCGACCCGGCGACCCTCCGGGGCGGGCGCACCGGCGTGTTCGCCGGCGTGATGTACCACGACTACCTGTCCCGGCTGCACACCGTGCCCGAGGGCGCCGAGGGCTTCCTCGGCACCGGTTCGGCGGGCAGCGTCGTCACCGGCCGCGTCGCCTACCTCCTCGGACTCGAGGGCCCGGCCGTCACCATCGACACCGCCTGCTCCTCGTCCCTGGTCGCCCTGCACATGGCGGCGCAGGCGCTGCGCGAGGGCGAGTGCGACAGCGCGCTGGCCGGCGGCGTCACCGTGATGGCCACCCCCGGCACGTTCATCGACTTCAGCGCCCAGCGCGGCCTCGCCGCCGACGGCCGCTGCAAGTCGTTCGCCTCCGCGGCCGACGGCACCGGCTGGTCCGAGGGCGTCGGCATGCTGCTGCTGGAACGCCTCTCCGACGCCCGCCGCAACGGCCACCGCGTCCTGGCCACGGTGCGCGGCTCCGCCGTCAACCAGGACGGCGCGTCCAACGGCCTCACCGCCCCCAACGGGCCGTCGCAGCAGCGCGTCATCCGCCAGGCGCTGGAACGCGCCGGACTGTCACCCCGCGAGATCGACGCGGTCGAGGGTCACGGCACCGGAACCGTGCTCGGCGACCCCATCGAGGCGCAGGCGCTGCTCGCCACCTACGGCCAGGACCGGGACGAGGACCGGCCGCTGTGGCTCGGCTCCCTGAAGTCCAACATCGGCCACGCCCAGGCGGCCGCCGGCGTCGGCGGCGTCATCAAGATGGTGCAGGCCATGCGGCACGGCGTGCTGCCCCCGACGCTGCACGTCGACGAGCCCAGCACCCAGGTCGACTGGGACTCCGGCAGCGTCGAACTGCTCACCGAGGCACGTCCCTGGGACACCGAGGACGACCGCCCCCGGCGCGCCGGCATCTCCTCGTTCGGCATCAGCGGCACCAACGCCCACGTCGTGATCGAGGCCGCCGGCCGGCAGCCCGAGCCCGCCCGGCCCGACGGCCCCGCCCCGACGGTGCCGCTGCTGCTCTCCGGACGCACCCCGGACGCCGTACGCGCGCAGGCCGCCGCACTCCGCGACCACCTCGCGGACCGCCCCGAACTCACCCCGCTCGACACCGCGTTCTCCCTCGCCACCGGCCGCAGCCGCTTCGACCACCGCGCCGTGGCCGTCGGCGGCGACCGCGACGAACTGCTCGCCGCCCTGGACGCCCTCGCCTCCGGAACCCCCGCACCCGGCACCGGCCACGGCAGGGCGGCCCCCCGCAAGGTCGCGTTCCTCTTCACCGGCCAGGGCGCCCAGCGGGTGGGTGCCGGACGTGAACTGCACGCGGCCTCACCGGTGTTCGCCGCCGCCCTGGACGACGTGATCGCCCGCCTCGACCCGCACCTGGACCGCCCGCTGCGCGAGCTGCTCTGGGGCGAGCCCGAACCCGGAGCCGAAGCCCTCCTCGACCGCACCGGGTACGCGCAGCCCGCGCTGTTCGCCGTCGAGGTCGCCCTGTACCGGCTGCTGGAGTCCTGGGGCCTGCGCCCGGACGTGCTGGCCGGCCACTCCGTCGGGGAGTTCGCCGCCGCCCACGTCGCCGGGGTGCTCACCCTGGACGACGCGTGCCGCCTCGTCGCCGCACGCGGCCGGCTGATGCAGGAACTCCCGCCCGGCGGCGCGATGCTGGCGCTCCGCGCCACCGAGGACGAGGTACGCCCCCACCTGGGCGACGACGTGGGTCTCGCCGCCGTCAACGGCCCGGACGCCGTGGTGCTCTCCGGGGAGGACGACGCCGTCGCACGCGTCGCCGACCACTTCGCCGACCGCCGCACCAAGCGCCTGCGGGTCAGCCACGCCTTCCACTCCGCCCGCATGGAGCCGATGCTGGAGGCGTTCCGCGAAGTCGCCGAGTCCGTCACCTACCACCCCGCCGGCATCCCCTGCGAACCCACCGCCGCCGACGCCCCCGAGGGCGGGTACGGCGACCCCGCGTACTGGGTGCGGCAGGTCCGCGAGGCCGTACGGTTCCACGACGCCGTCACCCGGATCCGCGACCGCGGCGTCACCGGCTTCGTCGAACTCGGCCCCGACACCGCCCTCGCCCCCGCCGTCCGCGAGATCCTCGAGACCGAAACCCCACAGCCCGGCACCACCGGCCGCGAGACGGCCGAGCCGTTCGTCGTCTCCCTGCTCCGCCGCGGCCGCCCCGAGGCGCAGACCCTCGCCACCGCACTGGCCGCCGTCCTGCCCCACGGCGACCACCTGGACGCGGAGACGCTGTTCGCCGGCAGCGGCGCCCGCCGCGTCGAGCTGCCCACGTACGCCTTCCGGCACCAGCGGTTCTGGGCCGACGCCGGCACCGGTCCCGCCGACCTGAGCGCCGCCGGACTGGCCGGCGCCGCGCACCCGCTGCTCGGCGCCTGCCTCCCGCTGCCCGACGGCGGCACCGTGTGCACCGGGCGGCTGCCGTCCGCCGCCCACCCGTGGCTGGCCGACCACCGGGTCACGGGCAGCGCCGTGCTCCCCGGCACCGCCCTCCTCGAACTCGCCGTCCACGCCGGGGACCACGCCGGCTCCGACCGGGTCGCGGAACTGGTCCTCGCCGCGCCGTTCCCCCTCGACGTCACCCAGGACCGGCAGCTCCAGGTGGTCACCGGACCTGCGGACGAGACCGGCGACCGCACCGTCCGCATCCTGTCCCGCATCGTCGGCGCCCCCGCCGACGCGCCCTGGACCACCCACGCCACCGGCACCCTCACCGACCGGCCCGCCGCCGAGGCGGACCCGTTCGACGCCACCGTGTGGCCGCCCGCCGACGCCGTGCCGGTGCCCGTCGACGGCCTCTACGACGACCCGGCCGAGGAGGGCGTGGCCTACGGCCCCGCGTTCCAGGGCCTGCAGGGCGCCTGGCAGCGCGACGGCGAGCTGTTCGCGGAAGTGGCGCTGCCCGAACCGGTGCGCGCCGCCGCGCCGCACTACGGCCTGCACCCCGCGCTGCTGGACGCCGCCCTGCACGGCATCGCCTTCCTCCTGCCCGAGGGCGCCGGGCGCCTCCTGCCGTTCTCCTTCGGCGACGTCGCCCTGCACGCCACGGGCGCCGCCTCGCTGCGGGTGCGGCTCACGGCGAACGGCCCGCAGGAGGTGGCCATCGCCGCAGCCGACCCGTCCGGTCGTGCCGTGGCCGACGTGGGCGCCCTCGCCCTGCGGGCACCGTCCGACGCGCCGCGCCCGGAGAACTGGTCCGACGCCCTGTTCCGCGTCGACTGGACGCCCGTCGCCGCGGGCGGGGCGGAGCCGGAGACCCGCCGCTGCGCACTCGTCGGCTCCGACACCCTGGACCTCACCGGCCCGCTCACCGAAGCCGGCGTGCCCGTCGAGTCGTTCGCCGACCTCGACGCGCTCACCGGCGCCGTCTCCACCGGCATGACGCTGCCGGAACTCGTCCTCGTCGCCGTCGACGGCTCCGACGGCTCCGACGGCTCCGACGGCGCCGACGGCGCCTCCGACGGCGACGACACCCCGGCCGCCGCCCGGACCGTCACGGCACACGCGCTGCGCACCGCGCAGACCTGGCTCGCAGCCGACGCCCTCGCCGGCAGCCGGCTCGCGTTCGTCACCCGTTCCGCGGTCGGCACCGGCCCGGACCGCCCCGGCGACCTCGCCGCCGCGCCGCTGTGGGGCCTGCTGCGCAGCGCCCAGACGGAGAACCCCGGCCGCTTCGTGCTCGTCGACCTCGACGACCAGCCCGACTCGGTGCTCGCCCTGCCCGCCGCACTCGACACCGGCGAACCCCAACTCGCCGTGCGCGACGGCCGGGTGTGCGCCGCACGCCTCGCCCGCGTTCCCGCGCCCGCCGACCCGGCCCACGCCTGGGACCCGGACGGCACGGTGCTGGTCACCGGCGCCACCGGGTCGCTCGGCGGCCCCGTCGCCCGGCACCTCGTCACCGACCACGGCGTCCGCCGCCTGCTGCTGCTCAGCCGCAGCGGCGCCGCCTCCGCCCAGGGCGCCGCCCTGCGCGACGAACTCACCGCGCTGGGCGCCCACGTCACCCTCGCCGCCTGCGACGCGGCCGACCGGGACGCGCTGGCGGCCACCCTCGACGGCATCCCGGACGCCCACCCGCTCACCGCCGTCGTCCACCTCGCCGGCGTGCTCGACGACGGCGTGGTCTCCGCCCTCACCCCCGAACGGTTCGACGCCGTCTTCCGCGCCAAGATCGACGCGGCGCTCCACCTGCACGAACTGACCCGCGACACGCCGCTGTCCGCGTTCCTGCTCTTCTCCTCCTCCGCCGCCACCTTCGGCGCCCCCGGGCAGGGCAACTACGCCGCGGCCAACGCCTTCCTCGACGCGCTCGCCGCACAGCGCCGCGCCGACGGACTGCCCGGCCTGTCGCTGGCCTGGGGCGCCTGGGAACAGGGCATGGCCGGGCGGCTCGACGAGACCGACCGCGGCCGGATGACGCGCGGCGGCGTCCTCGCCCTCACCGAGAAGGAAGGGCTCCAGCTCCTCGACCAGACGCTCCGCACGCCCGACGCCGCCCTCGTCCCCGTACGCCTCGACACCTCGGCGTTCGGGCCCGAACCGGCGCCGCTGTTCCGGGGCCTGGTGCGCCGCTCGCCGCGCCGCGCCGCCGCGTCCGGCGAACCGGCCGGTCCGTCCCTGGCCCAGCGGGTGCGCGGCATGGAACCGGAGGCCCGCCGGGCCGCCGTGCTGGAGACCGTACGGGCCGCCACCGCGGCCGTGCTCGGCCACCCGTCCGGCGACGCGATCGCACCGGACGCGGTCTTCCTCGAACTCGGCCTGGACTCCCTCACGTCGGTCGAGCTGCGCAACGCGCTCGCCGCCGCCACCGAGCTGCGGCTCCCGGCCACCCTGGTGTTCGACCACACCTCGCCCGTCGACCTCGCCGACCACCTGTCCGGCGAACTCGCCGCGGCCACCGGCCCGGAGAGCCCGCAAGGCGCCGAACCGGCTCCCGCCGCCCGCCGGGACGCGGACGACACGGTCGGCATGCTGTTCCGCCGGGCCGCCGAGGAGGGCCGTCACAAGGAGGGCTTCGCACTGCTGGAGAGCGTCGCCCGGCTGCGGCCCACGTTCTCCTCGGCGGACGAGGTCGCCGCGTCGCCGACGGCCGTACGTCTCGCCGGCGGACCGGCGCCGGTGCGGCTGGTCTGCATCAGCTCCCAGGTGGCGCTCGCCGGCGTCCACCAGTACGCCCGGTTCGCCTCCAAGTTCCGTGACCTGCGGGACGTCGTCGCGCTGGCCGTGCCCGGGTTCGCGAGCGGGCAGTCGCTGCCCGCCACGGAGGACGCCCTCCTCGCGCTCCTCGCCCGGATGGTGCGCGAGCAGGTCGGCGACGAGCCGTTCGCGCTGCTCGGCTCCTCCTCGGGCGGCATCCTCGCGTACGCGACCGCCGCCCACCTGGAAGAGGCGGGTCACCCTCCGGCAGGAGTCGTCCTCCTCGACACCTACGTCCCCGGCGACGACTCCCTCGGCCAGTTCGAGGACCAGCTGCTCGGCGGGATGTTCGCGCGGGAGGAGAGCTTCGCCCGCATGGACACCGCGCGGCTGTCCGCCATGGCGTGGTACTTCAACCTGCTCGGCGACTGGGCGCCCGGGAAGCTCTCGGCACCCCGGCTCCTCGTCCGGGCAGGGGAACCGGTGGCCGGCGGGGACACGCTCTCCCCGGAGGACTGGCAGACCGGCTGGACCGAGGCCGACGACATCGTGGACGTCCCCGGCAACCACTTCACGATGATGGAGGACCTGGCCGGGACGACCGCCGGCGTCGTGGACGACTGGCTGCGCGCCCGGGAGGCGTGACCGAACCCGCCCGGCGCACCGCACCCGTCACTCCCGGGGGCCCCGGCCGCCGGGTAGGGCGGGCCGCGGCGGTCGTATCGACGAACCGTGCGACACCGGCCCCCTCCTGTGGGCAGGGTGGCCACCCGTCACGAGCAGCGTGCACGTCCCCGGGTGGCGCCGGCCGGCCTGACGCCGGCCGGCGCCCGGCGGCGGGTCAGCCGGCGTCGGCCGCCGTGGCGGCGAGGAGCCGGGCGAGGTCGGCCGGCTTGCTGAACATCGGCCAGTGACCGGAGTCGATGTCGACGTAGTCGACGTGCCGCGCCGCGGCGAGTTCCGCCACGTCACCGGCGTCGACCACCTGCCGGGCCTCGGCGGGGCTGAACTCGGGACACACCAGCGTGACCGGTACCTCGAACCGCCGCTGGTCGGACAGCCGCACCACGCCCTCGGCGACCCCCTCCGGTACCGGGATCGCGCCCTGCGCGACACGGCGCAGGGTCTCCTCGTCGAGGTCGGCGATGTCCGGCCCCTCGAACGGGCCCCAGCCGGGGAACGCCATGACGCCGTCCTTCCGGTCGAAGAACGCGGCGTACTGCTCGCCGTCGGCGGACGGGAAGCCGCCGACGAGGGCGACCCCGGCGACCTTCTCCGGCCGCCGGTCGGCGGCCAGCCAGGCCAGGGTGCACGCCGCCGAATGCCCCACCACCAGCGGCCGGTCCGCCTCGGCGTCCACGGCGGCGAGCACCGCCGCCAGCTGGTCCTCCAGCGTGGCACCCGAGGCGCCGTCGCCCTGGCCCGGGAGCGTCAGCGGCACGGGCCGGTGGCCGTGCGACTCCAGCGCGGGCACCACCTCGTCCCACGCGGAGCCGTCGAGCCACAGGCCGGCGATGAGCAGGATTCTCATGGGCGCATCTCTTTCTTGCGGAAGTTCTCACAGAAGTCGGAGCATGCGCGGCGGCGAGTGACGCCGACCGCGCGCCTCTCACGCTAGAACCGATTCCGGACGTTCTGCTTCCGGTACACGCCGGGGTCGTCCTACGCTGCTCGCGTGCCCACCGACCTCAGCCCCACCGCGCGGGCGCTGCGTGCCCTGGAGATCCTCCGCGACCGCCCCGGCACGACGGCCGGGGACCTCGCCGAACGGCTGGGGGTGACGGAGCGGGCGGCGCGCCGGTACGTCGGCATCCTGCGCGAGGCCGGCATCCCCGTCGCCTCGGTCCGGGGCCCCCACGGCGGCTACCGGCTGGGCCGCGGCACCCGGCTGCCGCCGGTCGTCTTCACCGAGGCGGAGGCCGTCGGGGTGGTCATGGCGGTGCTCGACGGCCGGCCCGTGACCGGCGACGCGGAGAACCTGCTCGGCGACGCCCTCGGGAAGATCCTCCGCGCACTGCCGGAGTCCGTGCGGCGGCAGGCGGCCGCGTTGCGGGACCACGCCGCGGTGGCGCCCGACCGGTACTCCACCCGCCCGGACCCGGCCGTCGTCAGCGCGCTGGTCGCCGCCGTCGCCGCGGCACGGCGGGTGCGGATCGCCTACCGCAGCGCGGCGGGCCGGGAGTGGGAGGCCGACGTGGACCCCTGGGCGGTCGTCGTCCGCCACGGCCGCTGGTACCTGCTGTGCCACTCCCACCGCGCCGACGCGGTCCGCACCTACCGGGCCGACCGGATCGGCGCGGTACGGCAGACCGGGCACGGCTTCGCACCGCCCCCCGGGCTGGACCCGGTCGCCGTCCTGGAGGAGCACCTGGGCACGGGCTGGGAGTACCCGACCCGCGTCCGCTTCGACGCCCCGGCGGCCGAGGTGGAGCCGTGGATACGTCCGCCCATGGGCCGCCTGGAGCCGTCGGGCGACGGATGCGTGCTCGTCGGCAGCACCGGCAACCCCGCCATGTACGCCCAGGAGTGGCTGGCGACCCTGCCGTTCGCCTTCCGCGTCGACGGCGGCCCCGAACTCCGCGCCGCCGTCGCCGAGGTCGCCACCCGCTTCACCGCCGCCCTGACGGAGGAGCCCTGAACGTGCGCGCCGTGCGGCGGCCGGCGCGCCGTACGCGAGGCCGCCATGAGAGCGCCGTGGCCCTGCGTCGGGGGCCGCAGGGCCACGGCGGATCGGGGGAGGGGCGGCACGCCCCTCGGGTCACTCCGGCTTCGGGTCCCAGCGGAAGCGGCGGATGGCGACGACCGCGCCCAGCGCGCCCCACAGGGCGAGGACGCCGAGGCTCTGCCAGGGGAAGGCCGCGTCGCCGGAGATGGAGCCGAGCAGGGCCTCGTTGAACGGCTTCACCGGCAGTGCGCCGGCCACGATGTTCAGCCAGTCGGAGTGGATCGGGATGTACGTCCCGGAGATGAACACCAGCGGGAAGAGCACGAACTGCACCACCGCCGGAGCCGCCTCCGCGTTGCGGATCAGCGAGGCGACGCCCACGCCGAGGGCGCAGAAGCTCGCGGCGCCCAGCACCAGCGTCACCGTGATCGCGGGGAGCTGGGAGGCGTTCGGCAGCGGCATGCCGTACAGGTTGCCGATGCCGATGACCAGCAGGATGTCGACGACGCTCACCATGATGCAGTGGGCCAGCAGACCCATGAAGTACATCCAGGTCGGCAGCGGCGTCGCCCGCACCCGCTTGAGGATGCCGTCCTGGCGGCGGGTGGAGAGCACGATCGCGAGCTGGCTGTAGCAGGCGCTGAGCACGGAGAGCGCGGCGATCGTCGCCACGTAGTACTCCAGCGGCGTCAGGCCGTCGTAGAACGGACTCGGCTTGCCGCCGCGGAAGAGCGCACCGAAGATGGCGATGATCACGATCGGGAAGACGAAGGTGAAGAACGCGCTCTGCGGGTTGCGCCAGAACGTCAGCTGCTCGTACTTGATCTGGTGCCACAGCAGGGTCTTGTCGCGGCGTGGCGCGGCCGGTGCTTCCGGCCGGGCCGGGGGAGCGGCGGTGCTCATCGGGCACTCCTTTCCAGGACGGGCTCCGGCGAGCCCGTCTTCCGCCCGGCGCTCTTCGTCGTCGCGCTGTCCGTCGTCGCGGGCCCGTCCGCGGGCTCGTCCCCGGAAGCGGGGCCGGACTCGCCGGTGAGGCTCAGGTAGACGTCCTCCAGGCTGGGGCGGTCGACGCTCAGCCGGTCCAGGACGGCGCCGCGGTCCAGGGCCCAGCCGGTCAGCCGGTGCAGCGCCTCGGTGGGCTCGTCGGCCTCGACGGTGACCAGGCCCTCGGCCAGGACGGCGTCCGCGACCGGCAGGTCCTCCGCCGTGCAGCCCTCCGGGAGGGCGAAGCGGATGCGGGCCTTGGCGCTGTCCCGCCCGCCGAGCGTGGCCGGGGTGCCCTCGGACACGATCCGGCCCGCGGCGATCACCGCCACCCGGTCGGCGAGCTGCTGCGCCTCCTCCATGTAGTGCGTGGTGAGGAGGATGGTGGTGCCGGTGTCCCGCAGCCGGCGCACCAGCTCCCACGCGCCGCGCCGCGCGTTGGGGTCGAAACCGGTGGTCGGCTCGTCCAGGAACAGCAGGTCCGGGTCGCCGATCACGCCGAGCGCCAGGTCCAGGCGCCGCTTCTGGCCGCCGGAGAGGTTGCGGACCTTCTGCTTCTCCTTGCCCGCCAGGTCGACCAGCTCGATGACCTCGCCCACGTCGCGCGGTGTGCGGTAGTAGCCGGCGGCCCGGGTGATCGTCTCGCGCACGGTGAGGTACGGCTCGACGGCGATGTCCTGCAGCACCAAACCGATGCGTTCGCGCAGCTCGCGGCCGTCGGCGCGGCTTCCCGGGTCCATGCCGAGCACCTCGACCGTGCCGGAGTCGCGCTTGCGGAAGCCCTCCAGGATCTCCAGGGTGGTGGACTTGCCCGCGCCGTTCGGGCCGAGCAGGGCGAAGATCTCGCCCTGCTCGACGTCGAAGCTGACGCCCCGCACGGCATGCACCGAGCCGTACGACTTGCGCAGGTCCTCGACTACGACCGAACGCACGTGATCTCCAGGGTCAGATCGAGATGGCGGCCGGCCATGCCCGGCGATCCGGTCACGCCGAACTGTGTCCGGTCCACGCGGGTGGTGGCGCGGGCGGTGAACCCGGCGGCCGTCGTCTTCGACTCCTCGACCCGCAGCGTCACCGGCTGCTCCACGCCGCAGGCGGTCAGGCGGCCGACGATCTGCGTGCCCTCCACCTGGTCGGAGACGAACGTCATGGTGGGGTGCGTGTCCGTGTCGAGGAACTTCGACGACTTCACGTCGCCGTCGCGGTGGTCGTTGCCGGTGTGGAAGCTGGTGGCGTCGACCTCCACCCGGACACGCGACTCGCCGACCGGCTCGGCGACGTCCACGGTGCCGCTGCGGACGGCGAACGTGCCCTTGACCGGCAGCAGCCCGAAGAGGTGTCTGCTGCGGAAGTGGATGGTCGAAGCGTCGGTGTCGATCGCGTACCTGCCCAGTGCGGGGGTCGCCGTCACGTCGTCCTGTGTCGCGTCCATGTCCCACATTCCATCGTGTGCCGGGGGTGCGGCGGCAGGGCGGAGGGGAGGGACCCGCTGCGACGAACGGTCCGCCAGGCGGAAGCCGCATGCGACTTTCGTAGGGTCCGCCCCGGCGAAAGTCCGCTGTAGGGTGCCCGGCCGCGCGAGTGGCGTACCGTGCTGCGCATGACCAGCAGGGACGAAGCGCCGTGGCACCTGCGCCACTGGGCCGTCGTGGACGCGGCGATCGCCGCGTTCTTCGTGCTGCTGGACACCGTGCTGACGCTGGCCGGCACCACCTGGTGGCCGGAACGGCCGGGCACCCTGGCCTGGACGATGCTCGGCCTCCAGGCACTGGCCTGCGCCTCGCTCGCCGCACGCCGCTGCGCGCCGATCGCCGTGGTGGTGGTGCTGGGCGCCTTCACTCTGGCCATCACGCTGCTCATCCACCCCTTCGGGGCGCTGACCCCGGCGCACGAGAACAACCTGTGGGCGCCCTTCGCCACCGTCCTCGCGGCGTACGGGCCGCTGTTCTACCAGCAGAACCGGCGGGCCGCGTTCGTCGCGCTCGCCGTGTTCACCCTGATCGTGATGCGGCCCTGGCAGCCGTCCTGGACGGTGCTGACCATCGGCCTGCTGCGCACCGCCGTCGGCCCGCTGCTCGCGCTGTACTTCGAGGCCCGCAGGAAGCTCGTGCTGGCCCTCACCGAGCGCGCCGAGCGGGCCGAACGCGAACGCCACCTGCTCGCCGAACGGGCCCGCGCCGAGGAGCGCGCCCGGCTGGCCGGAGAGATGCACGACGTGGTGACGCACCGCGTCAGCCTGATGGCGCTCCAGGCGGGAGCGCTGCGGATGACCGCGACGGACGAGGCGACCCGGCAGGCCGCCGAGGACCTGCGGCAGGCCGGCTGCCAGGCGCTGGACGAACTGCGCGACCTGGTCGGCATCCTGCGCACCGAGCCCGAGGGCGACGGGTCGCCGTCGGTGGCCGGGCTGCCCACGCTGGTCGCCGAGTCGGCGGGCGCGGGGGTCGACGCCGAACTGCTGGAGGAGGGCGACCCGGGGCTGGCCTCGCCCGTGGTCGGCCGCACCGCGTACCGCATCGTGCGGGAGGCGCTGACCAACGCGCACAAGCACGCACCCGGCGCGAAGGTCGAGGTGCGCGTCCACTACGAGGAGTCGCAGGTGCGTATCGCCGTGCACAACACGCCGCCCACCGCGCGTCCCAGCAGGGAACTGGTGCGGACCGGCTCCGGCCTGGGCATCGTCAACCTGCGGCAGCGCGTCGAGGTGCTGCGCGGCACGCTGCGCGCCGGAAGCGCTCCCGACGGCGGGTTCTGCGTGGAGGCCACGCTGCCCGCGTACGTACCGACTGCGGAATCGGCGGTGTGACGGGCATGGTCCGGGTGGTGGTGGTCGACGACGAGCCGATGGTGTGCGTGTTCCTGCGCACCATCCTCGGCTCCGCCGAGGACATCGAGGTGGTCGACGAGGCGCACGACGGCGCCGCCGGCGTAGAGGCGGTGCAGCGCAGCAGGCCGGACGTGGTGCTGATGGACCTGCGGATGCCCGGCGTGGACGGCCTGACCGCCATCGAACGCATCGGGAAGCTCCCCGACCCGCCCGCCGTCGTGGTGCTGACGACCTTCGACGCCGACCACTACGTGATGCGGGCGCTGCGCGCGGGCGCCGCCGGCTTCCTGGTGAAGTCCACGCCCCCGGAGGACCTGATCGGGCTGGTGCGGGTGGCCGCCGAGGGCCACACCGTGCTGTCCGCGGCCGCCGCCCGTCGCCTGGTGGCCGCCTCCACCGACGGGCTGTCCGCCCGCGACCGGGCCCGGAAACTCGTCGAGGCGCTCACCGAACGCGAGGTCGAGGTGCTGGCCTGCCTCGGGGAGGGCATGTCCAACGCGCAGATCGCCTCCCGGCTGTATCTGTCGGAGGCCACCATCAAGGGCTACGTCTCGCGGATGCTGGACAAACTGGAGTGCCGCAACCGCACCCAGGCCGGACTCATCGCCCACGAGGCGGGCGTCGCCCATCCCTGAGGGCCGGGGCCCGAACGACTCCGGCCCCGGCCGGGGCCGGAGGTCTCGCGGGCGTCACACCGTCAGACGGTCCAAGGGGCGGTGCGCCGCTCCTCCACCAGCCGCTCCAGGACCGGCACGACCGCGCCCGGCGACGGACGGGAGACCGCCTCCTCGCGCAGCCGGTCCGCGTTCCGCCGGAACCCGTCGTCCGCCAGCATCCGGGCGATCCCGTCACGCACCTTCTCCGGCGTGACCTGGCTGCGCTCCAGCAGGAGCCCGGCGCCCTGCCGCTCCAGGCCCTCGCCGCGGTAGATCTGGTCGGCGACCGTGGTGGTGACGGTCATCTGCGGCACGCCGTACACCAGTGCGTTGGCGTAGGAGCCGAAGCCGCCGTGGTGGATCAGCGCCGAGCAGCTGGGCAGCAGCGCGTGCAGCGGCACCGACTCCACCACCCGCACGTTGTCCGGCATGGTGCCGACCTCCCGCACCTGGGCGGGCAGCAGGGCCGCGACCACCTCGACGTCCAGTTCGGCCACCGCGGAGAGAATGTCGTTCTTCGACACGAAGTCGCCGCCGTACCGCTCGGTGTTGGACGCCCCCAGGCTCATGCACACCCGCGGGCGCTCCGGCGGGGTGCTCAGCCAGTCCGGCACCACCGCCGGACCGTTGTACGGCACGAAGCGCACCGGCGTGCGCCGCGCGTGCGTGTCGATGCCCAGGCTGTCCGGCAGGGGGTCCAGGGTCAGCTGCCCCGTGGTGAACTCCTCGGTGAAGACGCCGCCGAACTGCTCCGCCCGCTCGCCCAGCCACTCGGCCATCTGGTCGTGCCGCTCCTCCGGCGGCGCCTGCTCGTGCAGCTTCAGGAAGAGCTGCCGCTTCATCGTCCACACGTCGGCGAAGCACAGCGACCGGGCATGGGCGGCGCCGACGACGCCGGCGGCGATCGGGCCCGAGTAGGTCAGCGGGTCCCACACCACCAGGTCCGGCCGCCAGGACCGGGCGAAGTCCACCAGGCCCTCCATCATCGGCTCGTTGTACATCGCCGAGCCGTAGGCCGCGAGCGTGACCCGGGCCAGCTCGTCCTGGTAGTTCAGCTTCGCCGGGTCCAGCTCGTTGAAGCTGACCTTCTCCTCGACCTGGGTCTCCCGGTGGGCGGTCATCGCCTCGGTGATGCCGTCGTTGGTGCCCACGGCCACCGCCGTCATGCCGGTGCGCGCGATGACGTCGACGAACTCCACGCAGCTGGCGATGCGCACCTCGTGGCCCGCGGCGCGCATCGCCCAGGCCAGCGGCGTCATGCAGTACAGGTGCGACTTCTCCGGGATGGTCGCGAACAACACGCGCACAGTGCACTCCAGGGTGGGCGGACGGGCCGGTGCCCCACCAGGTTCGGGGCGCCGCCGGGGGGCCGCGGGCGCGTGACGTGCGACTCGGGGGAAACACCCAGAGTTCCCCTGCCGACCACCGGCACGGGTGTCCCCGCGCTGCGCCCGCAGGAATAGTGACGCCCGGCGGGGCCGCCCGGACGACGTCGGCCCGCCCTTCGGCCGACCGATCGAGAAGGGCCGCTCATGCGTGCAGTCAGTCCCGCGGACCGTGAGCCGCCGACCGCGGTGGTGCTCGGCGCCGCCGGGTTCGTCGGCCGCAACGTCTGCGAGGCGCTGTCCGCGCGCGGCTGGTCCGTCGCCGCCGTCGTACGCCGCACCGCTTCCGGCCTGCCGCCGGGCTGCCGCACCGTAC
Source organism: Streptomyces hazeniae (assembly GCF_031845485.1). Lineage (NCBI taxonomy): Bacteria > Bacillati > Actinomycetota > Actinomycetes > Kitasatosporales > Streptomycetaceae > Streptomyces > Streptomyces hazeniae. The sequence goes on along the minus strand of NZ_JAVREQ010000001.1, from coordinate 567,280 downwards.
GGCTGGACCTGCTGCGTTCCGACGCGTCCGCGCTCCTCGCTCTGCTCGAAGCCGAACGCCCCACGCTGGTCGTCAACACCGCGGGCGCGCTGTGGAACGTCACCGACGAACAGCTCACCGAGGGCAACGTGACCCTGGTCCGGCGCCTCGTCGACGCCGTCGCGAAACTCCCCGAGCCCGCCCGGCTGGTCCACATCGGCTCCGCCTACGAGTACGGCGGCCAGAGCACCGGAAGGCCGCTCACCGAGGACCTCCCGGAGCGTCCCACCAGCCGTTACGCCCGTACCAAACTGGCCGGCACCCGGGTCCTCACCGACGCCGTCGCCGACGGCCGGATCGACGCGACCGTGCTGCGCATCGCCATGTCCGCCGGACCGTACGCCCCGCCGGACAGCCTCCTCGGCTCGCTCGCCCGCCGCATCGCGGAACAGCCCCGCGAACTGCGGCTGCCGCCGCTCGCCGGTGTCCGCGAGATCGTCGACGTCCGGGACGTCGCCGACGCCGTGCGCCGCGCCGCCGACGCGCCGCGCGTCCCGCCGGTCGTCAACATCGGCTCCGGGACCGGCGTCCCGCTCACCGAGGCCGTGGACACCCTGATCCGCGTCACCGGCACGACCGCCGCCGTCCTGCGCAGCCCCGTCCCCGACGACGGCGGGCACGCCCGACGCGACGCGGGCATCGGCGAACAGCCGCTGGACGTGTCCCTCGCCCGCCGCGCACTCGGCTGGTCCCCGCACCACACCCTCGCCGACGCCCTCACGGCCCTGTGGGACACCGTCCCCGGGCGGCCCGACGCGTCGCCCGCACCCCTGATCACGACCTCGAACCTCGCAGTGGACGGAGAGAGCATTCATGGCTGACACGGACGTGCAGTCCATCCTCGAGCAGACGCGGAAGCTGCACCGCGACCGGGACGCGTCCGCGCAGGAGTTCCGCCCCGGAGTCACGCCGATCCTGCCCTCCGGCGCCGTCCTCGACGAGGACGACCGCGCCGCGCTCGTCGAGCAGGCCCTGGAGATGAAGATCGCCTCCGGCGCGAAGGCGCTGCTCTTCGAGCGCCGCTTCGCCAAGACTATCGGGGTCCGCAAGGCGCACCTGACCAACTCCGGGTCGTCCGCGAACCTCCTCGCCCTCGCCTCGCTCACCGTCCCCGAACTCGAGGACCGCCGGCTGCGTCCCGGCGACGAGGTCATCACCGTCGCGGCGAGCTTCCCCACCACGGTCAACCCGATCCTCCAGTGCGGCGCGGTGCCGGTCTTCGTGGACGTCGACCTGGCCACCTACAACACCACGCTGGAGCGCATCGAGCAGGCGATCACGCCGCGCACCCGGGCCGTGATGATCGCCCACACGATGGGCAACCCGTTCCCCGCCGCCGAGATCGCCGAACTGTGCGCGGAACGCGACCTGTTCCTCATCGAGGACAACTGCGACGCCGTGGCCTCCACCTACAAGGGGAAGACCACCGGAACCTTCGGCGACTACTCGACGGTCAGCTTCTACCCGGCGCACCACCTGACCATGGGCGAGGGCGGCTGCGTCCTCAGCAACACCCTGGAACTGGCCCGCATCACCGAGTCGATGCGCGACTGGGGCCGCGACTGCTGGTGCGAGCCGGGCGAGGACAACAAGTGCCTCAAGCGCTACTCGTATCAGATGGGCGACCTGCCCCACGGGTACGACCACAAGTACATCTTCTCGCACGTCGGGTACAACCTGAAGTCCACCGACATCCAGGCCGCGCTGGGCCTCACCCAGCTCGCCAAGCTCGACGACTTCGTGGCCGCCCGCAAGCGCAACTGGCGGCGCATGCGCGAGCGGCTGGAGGGCGTGCCCGGCCTGCTGCTGCCGGAGGCCACCCCGGGCAGCGACCCGAGCTGGTTCGGCTTCGTCATCACCCTCACCGACGAGGCGAAGTTCGCGCGCGGGGAGCTGATCCAGTTCCTCAACGACCGCCGCATCGGCACGCGCCTGCTGTTCGCCGGCAACCTCCTGCGGCACCCCGCCTACAAGAACGAGAACTACCGGGTCAGCGGCGAGCTGACCAACAGCGACATCATCACCGAGCGGACCTTCTGGATCGGCGTCTATCCCGGCATCACCACCGAGATGATCGACTACATGACGGACTCCCTCCGCGAGTTCGTCGCCAAGCACGACTGAGGGGCAGGCGCACGCATGGCAGCACGGGACTCGTCCGAACCGCACAGAGCCGGCGACCGGACCGGTACGCGTCCGATCGGAGTGGGCGTCCTCGGCGCCGCCGACATCGCCTGGCGGAACGCGCTCCCCGCCGTGCAACGCTGCGACGGGCTGCGGCTCGTCGCCGTCGCCAGCCGCAGCGCCGAGAAGGCGGGCCGCTTCGCCGACCGCTTCGACTGCGAGGCGGTCGACTCCTACCCGCGCCTGCTGGAGCGGGACGACGTCGAGGCCGTCTACGTCCCGCTGCCCAACGCGCTGCACGAGGAGTGGGCGGAGGCCGCGCTGCGGGCCGGCAAGCACGTGCTGGTGGAGAAGTCCCTCACGGTCGACGCGGAAGCGGCCCGGCGCCTCGCCGGCCTCGCCGAGGCGCGCGGCCTGGCGTTCATGGAGAACTTCACCTTCCTCTGCCACCCCCAGCACGACGAGGTCCGCAAGCTCGTCGCCGACGGGGCGATCGGCACGCCGCAGACGTTCACCGCCTCGCTCGGCATACCGCGCGGCGGCGGCGACCTGATCCGCTACCGCCCCGAACTCGCCGGCGGCACCCTGCGGGAGAACGGCTGCTACCCGCTGCGCGCGGCGCTGCTGCACCTCGGCGACGACCTGCGCGTCCTCGGCGCACACCTGCGGACCGACCCCGCCAGCGGCGTGGACGTCGCCGGCTCGGCGCTGCTCGCCGACGGCGCGGGGCTCACCGCGCAGTGCGACTTCGGGCTGGAGCACTCCTACCGCAACACGTACGCGCTCTGGGGCAGCGAGGGACGCGTCGAACTGGACTGGGCGTTCAACCCCAGGCCGGACACCCGTCCGGTGCTGCGCCTGCAGCGCGGCGACGTGCGGGAGGAACGGGTGCTGGCGGCGGCCGACCAGTTCCAGCGCACCTTCACCGCGTTCGCCGCGGCGTGCCGGGAGCCCGTCGCGCACCGTCACCACGCGCAGGACGCCGTCCGGCAGGCCACCGTGATGGAGGCCGTGCTGCGCGCGTCCACGCGCTGAGCGCCGCACCGGAACCGCCGGCACGGGCCGCCGCCGGTCACCAGGAGTCGATGACCGGCGCGCCCGCGTCGTGCCGTCGCCAGGCCGCGTCGAGGCGCGTGAGCCGGGCCGCGGCGGCGACGCCGTGCACGGACGCGACCTTGCCGTCCCTGACGTCGAACGCCACGGCGCCCACGACCCGCCCGTCGACCACGGCGACGACCGCCGGGGAACCGTTGACCGGCGCGATGTACAGCGCGGGGGAGCCGCCGGCCAGCCGCCGCTTCGCCGGAGTGGGCCGGAACCCGGCCCGCAGGTGGGAGGCGACGCGCTCGCGCGTGGTGTGGCGCAGCGGCCGCCGGGCGAGTCCGGCGCCGTCCGAGACCGCGGTGACGTCGGCGGTGAGCATCGCCACCAGCCGTTCGGTGCGCCCGGACGTGGCGGCGGCCAGGAACTCCTCGACGATCCGCCGCGCCGCGTGGGGGTCCACCTCGCCGCCGCGCCGCTCGGCGGCGAGGTGGCGCCGGGCCCGGTGGACGTGCTGCTGGCTGGCGGACTCGGAGACGTCGAGGATGCCGGCGATCTCGGCGTGCGGGTACGCGAAGGCCTCGCGCAGCACGTAGGCGGCCCGCTCGACGGGTGAGAGGCGTTCCATGAGGGTCAGCACGGCCAGGGACACCGACTCGCGCTGCGCGAAGGTGTCGGCCGGGCCGAGCATCGGGTCGCCCTCCAGGAGCGGCTCGGGCAGCCGGTCCCCGGCCGGCTGCTCGTGGCGCGCCCGCGCCGAGCGGAGCCGGTCGAGGCAGAGGTGGGTGACGACTTTGGTCAGCCACGCCTCCGGCACCTCGATGCGTTCCCGGTCCGCGGCCTGCCAGCGCAGGAACGCGTCCTGCACGGCGTCCTCGGCGTCGGCGGCCGAGCCGAGCAGGCGGTACGCCAGCGAGGCCAGCCGGGCCCGGCCGGCCTCGAAGCGTTCGAGGGCTGCGGTGTCCACGCGGAAAGCCTAGGCGGCGACCCTCGCACCGGCCCGTTGCGGCGCTGTGGCCAGCCGGCGCCTGCGCTTCGGCATGCCGAAGGTCGGGTGGGCGATGCCCCATCCGGCCCCCGTGAGCACGCCCGACTTGAGCCGCGCGGCGGTCCGGCCGCCCAGGTACCAGGACTTCGACCGGACGCTCCCGTCGACCATCTGGAACAGCGCGTCCCGCCGTCCGAGGCTGATGTGGTTGCCGTAGTACTTCAGTCCGGTGGCCGGGACCTCGCCACCCGTCAGGCGCGCGATGATCGCGGCGGTCGCCTGCATGTTCGTGAAGCCGGCGGAGGCGCAGGACATGGGCAGCGGCCGGCCGTTGTCGCCGATCGCGTAGGCGCAGTCGCCGGCGGCGTAGACGTCCGGGTGCGAGACCGAGCGCATGGTGCGGTCGACGACGATCTGACCGGTCCCGGCGACCTCCAGTCCGCTCGCGGCCGCGACCGGGTGCACGGCGAAGCCGGCCGACCACACCGTCACGTCGGCGGGCAGGGAACGCCCGTCGGCGGTGAGTGCACGGTCAGGCTCCACGGCTGCGACGGCGGTGTGCTCGTGCACGGTGACGCCGAGCCGGTCGAAGGCCCGGCGCAGGTGACGGCGGGCCCTCGGGGAGAGCCAGGCGCCCAGCTCGCCGCGGGCGGCGAGCGCGACGGACAGGTCGGGCCGTGACTCGGCGAACTCGGTCGCGGTCTCGATGCCGGTCAGACCCTCGCCGACGACCAGCACGCCGCCGCCCCGGCCCACGCCGGCCAGGCGCTCCCGCAGCCGCCGCGCCGAGGACAGGCCGGTCACGTCGAAGGCGTGCTCGGCCACGCCGGGGACGTCGTGGTGGGCCACGGAGCTGCCGAGCGCGTAGAGCAGCGTGTCGTAGGACAGGGCGCCGTCCGGGGCATCCGAGCCGTGCGAGCCGTCGGGACCGTCCTCCGCTGCGACGGCGACCGTGCGGCGCTCCGGGTCGACGCCGATGACGCGCGCCAGACGCAATCGCACCCCGGTCCCCGCGAAGACGTCCGCGAGCGCCCGGAAGGCGAGGTCCTGGCCGCTCGCGTACTGGTGGAGCCGCATCCGCTCGACGAACTCGGGCGCGGCGTTGACGACGGTGATCTCGGTGTCCGCCGGAGAGAGCCGGCGTGCCAGGTTCCCGGCGGCGAAGGCCCCGGCGTATCCGGCGCCGAGAACGACGATGCGGTGCTTCATGGCGTGGCTCCTGTCTCGTTCGCGTGCCCCTTGAACGGGGCGGCGGACCGATTGCTGACAGGAGCAGCATGTGACGCGCGTCACACTTGGGGGGTGGGGGCTGCTCAGGCCCCCCGGATCAGCGCGGCGGGGTCGAAGCGGGGCACCGCCCCGAACTCCGCGGCGCGTCCGAGTAGTTCGCGCACCGCCTCGAAGCCCTTCGGGCCCAGGTCCTCCGTGTAGGCGTTGACGTACAGCCCGATGTGCTGTTCCTGCACCTCGGGCTTCATCTCCTGCGCGTGCTGCTGCACGTATGCGCGCGACGCCTCCGGGTCCGCCCACGCGTGCCGTACCGACGCCCGCACCGCCTCCGTCACGGCCGCGATCCGCTCCGCACCCAGGGCGCGCCGGGCGACGATCGCCCCCAGCGGGATGGGCAGGCCGCTGCGCGCCTCCCATGCTTCGCCGAGATCCACCAGCCGGTGCAGCCCGAACTCGTGGAAGGTGAACCGCGCCTCGTGGATGACCAGTCCGGCGTCCACCTCGCCGTCCCGTACGGCCGGCATGATCGCGTGGAACGGCATCACCACCGTCCGCACCTCGTGGCCCGGCAGGGCCTGTTCCGCCCAGAGGCGGAACAGCAGGTAGGCGGTGGACCGCTCGGTGGGGATCGCCACGGTCTTCCCGGCCAGCGCCGCCGGGTCGCACGCGTCGCGCGTGAGCAGCAGCGGCCCGCACCCGTGACCGAGCGCGCCGCCGCACGGCAGCAGGGCGTACTCGTCGAGCACGTGGGGCAGTGCCGCGTAGGAGATCTTCAGTACGTCCAGCCCGCCCTCGGCGGCCAGCCTGTTGGTGACGTCGATGTCGGCGATGGTGACGTCGGGCCGTGGTGCGTCCGGTAGCAGCCCCGCCGTCCAGGCGTGGAAGACGAACGTGTCGTTCGGGCACGGCGAGTAGGCCAGTGAAACCGAGCCGTCTCCGCTCACGGCGGCATCTCCCTCTCCGTCGGCTGAGGTGTCGCAGCAGTCGAGCACGACTCGCACACCGCGTGAGAGGCACGGAAAAACGTGCACGAATGCACTGATGAATTCCTCAGACTCCACCGGGGAGACCGCGAAAAGGGGCCTGGCCGTCCGTGCCGCTGGCATCCTGGCGTACTGAGCGGTAGCCCGAGGACGGCGTGCACGCCGTGGCGGAGGGGGGATACCGCGGCACGCATCTGAGGGCGCGTGCCCGGGCGTGGGTCGGGGCGGGGGCGCCGGCGGCTCCGCCCGTGCTGAGGTCCAGGTCGGGGCCCTGTGCCGGGGCTGTGAGTCTGGTCGCGAGGATGCATGCGGCTCCCGCCGCGGGGTACGGGTGGACGCACATCCCGCCACACCCGTCCCGGGGGTCCCCCTAGGTCGCCCCCGTATAGGGGTGCCCCGGACAGGGGTCCCCTAGAAAACCCCTCCGCGTTCTGCGGGAAAAGTGGACAGCGGTCCGGGGAGAAGATGAACCCCGGCAGGTCGCACCGGGATTCCGGCACCCCTAGCCGCAGGTCACGGCGCTGCGGTCGCCCTCGACGTCCGTTGACCCTCCTGAGGGGTCTCCTTAGACTCCCCGGCGTTCATTGAGGAACCTGATCGGGGAAGGTGCGACTCACATGGCGTTGACCAAGGATGGCGCAGGCAGAGAACTTCAGTACGCCGGTGAGGTGATTGCCGTTCCGGAATCTGAATTCAGTGTGAACGGTTTCGCCCAGCAGAATGCCACGGCCGTGCGAAAGCCGTTCATTCCCCGGCAGGCCGGCCCGGTGGACGACGCCCCGCCCGCCGCCCGCCCGGCGGCGTCCGCCGTCACCGACGCCGAGCTCCGCAGCGACGAGTACGGCGACGCGGTGCTCTCCCTCTTCGAGCGCTCCGGCATCGGCCTCGCGGTCCTCGACCCGACGCTGCGGGTGCGTGCCGTGAACAGCGCGTTCCTCACCCAGTGCGGCCGCGGCCGGGACGACATCGCGGAGCGCAGCTTCGCCGACTTCCTGCACCCCAGCGTGCGCCAGCACCTGATGCGCCAGTTCGGCCGCCTGGTGCAGGGCCACCACGCCCGGCTCGTGGGCCGGTCGATCGCGATGTGGTTCAACGACACGGCCGTCGCCGGAAAGCTGACCGCCTTTCCGGTGGACGACGACAACGGCCGCGGCACCATGATCCTGGTGCAGTTCACCCCGGAGAAGACCGAGGAGCCGCCGGCCCCGCCGGTGGGGTCGCAGCGGAAGCTGACGCCGCTCACCGCGAAGGTCCTGGAAGGCGTCGCCGCCGGCGATCCGACCGTGCGCCTCGCCGCGAAACTCTTCCTGAGCCGGCAGGGAATCGAATACCACGTCAGCATTCTGCTGCGGCAGTTCAAGGTGCCCAACCGCACCGCCCTGGCAGCGAAGGCATATTCCATGGGCATGTTCAGCATCGGCTGCTGGCCGCCCAAGGTGCTCCCGGACTACATCCGCACCGACCGCAACGGCTCCGAGCGCACGCGCCAGCCGGCCGCCGAGCGCCGCCGCGCGACCTCCTGACCCGGACGACCGGGGTCAGTCGACCCAGCCGTGTTCCTCCGCGAACCGGACCAGCGCCCGGCGCACCTCCAGGACCTGCCTGGCGGTCAGGTCCGGGCCGGCGGAGAGCAGCATCTCCGTGGCGATCCGGGTGAACTCCTCGCGGCCGAACACCTCGCAGGTCTCCTCGCCGCCCTCCACGCTCCTGCCGCCGGCCGGTACGCCCCGGCCGGCGGCAGGAGCGGCGGGTGGGGCGGCACCGGCGGGCGGCGCGCCGACCACGTGGACGTCGAACGCCTTGAGCCCGCGCTCGCCGTCCACCACGGCGAACTCCACGCGGGTTCCGCAGGAGACCGAGGCCCCGGGCGGGCTCAGCTCGTTGACGTGGACGAAGACGTCCTCGCCGCCGCCGTCCGGCGTGATGAAGCCGTACCCCTTGGCGTCGTCGAAACGCACCACGATGCCCTGCGCCATGCCCCGCTCCCCGAAGACCGAAAACCCGTCACCACGTCACTGCCCCGCGCGAACGACGTGCACGGTCGCCGCGGGAGCCCGCAACGTAGCCGCAGGTCGGGCCACCGGGCAACCGGCCGACCTCCGCGCACGGCCGGGTTGCCGCAGCGCGCACGGCGCCTCTGGCAGTTCTCTTAGTGACCCGGTGCGGTGGGGACCGCCCGGCCCGGCACGCCCTACCGTCGGACTCCCCCGGGACGCGGGAGACCCGGTGGCCGGACGCGTACAGGCCATGTAGCTGATGGATGGATATGACCGACATCGAGACGCGGCGGGAACGTCCGGTCCGGCAACGCTCCGGCGGGCCCGGAACCGCGCGGCCCCTCGCCGACGTGCCACGAGCCCGCACACCGCACCACGACGCGCCACACGACGACGCGCCGTCCGCTGACGCTCCGCACGGCGGCCCGGCTCCCGGCGGCGCGGCGCACGCGGACGCCGCGGAGCTGCGTGCACTGCCGCCCCTGGTGTTCGCCGGGGAGTGCGACCTCCTGAGGGAGCGTCTGGCCCGGGTCGCCCGCGGCGAGGCCTTCGTCCTCCAGGGCGGCCTGCACGCGAAGACGTACGGGCGGGAGACCGCCGACGCCATCCGGGACACCCTGCGCACGATGATGCAGATGTCGGCACTGCTCACCTACGCCACGTCCGTGCCGGTGGTGAAGGTCAGCCGCATCGCGCACTTCACCGACCCGCGGCGGCTGGTGGCGCGCTACCAGACCGCCGCCGCCGCGCTGAACCTCGTCCGCGCCTTCGCCTCCGGCGGCTACGCCGGACTGCGCCAGGTGCACGCGTGGAACCGGGAGTTCGTCGCCGCCTCGCCCTCCCGGGCCGGATACGAGCCCCTCAGCGCGCAGCTGGGCCGCGCGCTGGACTTCATGGACGCCTGCGGTCCCGGCTCCGCGGGCCCGGCCGACGTCGAGTTCTTCGCCTCCCACGAGGCGCGGCAGCCCGTCTACGAGAAGGAGCTCACCCGCATCGACTCGCGGGCCGGCGAGCCGTACAGCACGGCGAGCCACTTCGTGTGGATCGGGGAGCGGACGGGTGAGCTGGACGGCGCGTTCGTCGACCACCTCGCCCGCATCCGCAACCCGATCGGCATCGCGCTCGGCCCCGGCTGCGGACCGGACGAGGCGTCGGCCCACCTGGACCGGTTCGACCCGGAAAGAGAACCGGGCCGCCTCACCTTCGTGGTCCGGATGGGCGCGGACGCGGTGCGCGACACCCTGCCGGCCGTCATCGAGAAGGTCACCGCGCAGGGGCACCGGGCCGCCTGGATCTGCGACGCCATGCACCCCGGCGTCCCCCTCGGCGCCGACGGCGGCCCGCCCGGACCCCGCACCTTCGACGACGTGCTGGACGAGGTGACCGCCTTCTTCGAGGTGCACCGCGCACTGGGCACCCACCCGGGCGGACTCCACGTCGAGCTGACCGGCCGGGAGATCGGCGGTCCGGAGGACCGCGGCCTGCAGCGCCACCCCGCGCCCGACCGGGTGATGAGCCTTCCGCCGACCCCCTGCCTCACCCGGGCCGGTGCGCTGGACCTCGCCTTCCTGGTGGCCCAGGCCTACCGCGACGGCTGCCGCTGACGCCCGACGCCTCATGCCGGCCGGAGTCGGGCACCCCGGCCCGTCGGGCGCGGCCCGGGCCGGCTCAACGGGCGGTCTGCTCCCGGTGCGCGCGCTCGTGCAGCGCCCGCAGCATCGGCGAGGTGTCCAGCAGCCAGATGCCGGTCAGCAGCAGCGCCCCGCCCAGCAGCGCGACCGCGACCGCGAGCGGGTCGCCGCGCACCGACTCGTCGAACAGCGTCACGCCGCAGGCGACCGCGACCACCGGTTCGACGGTGTCGATGACCGGCATGCTCGCCGACAGCGGCCCCGCCTGGAACGCACTCTGGATCAGCAGCAGTCCCAGGATGCTCGCCACGACCAGCAGGTACGTCTGCCACGACGTCACCACCTCGTCCACGCCCACCTGGAACTTGGACACCGTCGTGGCGAGCAGCACCGACTGGGTGCCCATCACGATGCCCGCCGCGGCCGCCATCACCGAGGCGCGGGCCGGGCCGCTCATGCGGCGGCTGAGGAACAGCACCAGCGTCGTCGCGGCGGCCGCCGCCGTCATGGCCAGCGTCCACTCCTGCGGCCCGGCCACCGGCTCCGACCGCTGCGGCGCGGCTGCCGCCATCGCGACGGCCAGCCCCGCCGCCACCGCCACCGCGCCCAGCCACTCCCGGCCCCGCAGCCGGGTGCCGTACAGCCGGACCGACAGCGGGATGGCGAAGAGCAGTTCGGTCACGATCAGCGGCTGCACGAGGGCCAGCGGGCCGTGGGCGAGGGCCACGGACTGGAAGCCGTAGGCACCGATCGCGCAGCCGATGCCCGCCAGCCACAGCGGCCTGCGGGCCAGGTGGGTCAGCAGCCGGTACGACATCGCCTCGTGGTCCGGTTCGCCGGTCGCCGCACGCTGCTGGAGGACCCCGGCGACGGCGAACAAGGCGGCCGCGCACAGCGAACCGAGGATCGCGATCAGCATCGGCCGGTCCCGCCCGCCTCGTACGCGTCGTGGGGCGCGACCGCGTGCCAGACCGGCAGCAGGTCCTCGGCCAGCACCCGACGCCAGGAGCGGTGCCGGCCGCGCGCCGTCGCACCGGCCGCCTCGCCCAGCGCCGCCCGCAGCTCCGGCCGCTCCAGCAGCGGGCGCAGTGCCTCCGCCCATCCCGGGGCGTCGTCCGCCGCCACCACCAGGCCGTCCTCACCCGGTCGCGCCAGCCACCGCGTGGTCCGTGCCCCGGCGGGCAGCAGCACCGGCAGGTGACTGGCCATCGCCTCGCCCACCGCGTTCCCGACGGTCTCCGACCGGGAGGGGAAGGCGAACACGTCGCACCCTCCGTACACCCGGGCGAGTTCCCGCTGTGCCACCGGTCCGAGCAGGCTCACGTCCGGTCCGAGCAGGTCGCGCAGCACGGCCTCGTCGGGCCCGGTGCCCGCCACCACCAGGTGCGCGGGCGTGCCGTCCGCGCGCAGTCGCCGCAGCGCGTCCGCCAGTACCAGCACCCGCTTGGAGGCATCCACGCGGCCGGAGAACAGCACCGCGGGCCGGTCCTCCGGGACGCCGTACCGCTCGGCCAGCGCCCGGCGCGCCTCCGGGTCGGGCCGGAACCGTTCGTGGTCCACGCCCCGGTCCAGCAGCCCGACGCGGTGGCCCGGCACGGCCGCCGCGATCTCGCCGCGCTGCTCGGGCGTGGCGACCAGCACCCGGTCGCAGGCGTGCAGCAGCCTGTCCCGGCGGTGCCGCACCAGCCCGGCGGCCACCGTGCCGGGCAGCCGGTACGGGCCGGTCAGGGCGTGCAGGTAGGCGGCGGCCAGCGCGGGCACGTCGGTGTGCACGGACCCCACCAGGCCGGGCGGGGCGGCCCGCCCGGGCGTACGGCCGAGCCGGTGCGAGCGTCGGCGCGCCTGTGCGAGACGTACGGCCGTGGCAGCGAAGCCGAAGACGTGCGTGAGGTGCCAGACGTCGTGCCCGGGCAGCAGCCGCGCCAGCCGGGGGTGGAACGGCGTCAGGTCGCTGACGTCCGCGCCGCCGCTGACCCGCATCAGCGGGGCGGTGCTCAGCACCGGCGGCAGCGACACGAACCGCACGGCGGGGGAGAGGCGTTCGACCCGTTCCCGGGGGCCCAGCACGTAGAGGGTCAGGTCCGCACGGAGGTCCGGCGGCGCCATGCCGGCCGCCGCCTCGGCGAAGCGCTCCCAGCACTTCACGTGGCCCCCGGCGTCCGGCCCGCGCACCAGCTCCACCAGCACCGCCACCGACGGCCGCGCGTACCGGGCGGTCACGGGCGGCGCCCGCGGGCCGCGGCCCGGCCCGGCGCGCTCTGCCGGGCGACCAGGCGGCCGAGCGCACCCGGACTCACGGCGCGCAGCACGTCCAGCACCCGGTAGTGCCGCGGGACGCACACCTCCGCGCGCGGGCGCTCCACCAGGTCGGCCACCGCCAGGCCCACGCGTTCCGGCCGGATCATCCGACGGGCGGTGCGCGCCCGCAGCGGCGCCAGATCCGGCGCCCCGAAGAACGGCGTGTCCACCAGCCCGGGATGCACCACGCCGAAGTGCACGCCCCGGCCCCCGTACTCGGCGGCCAGCGACTCCGTCAGCGTCGTCAGGGCGGCCTTGGCGGCGGCGTACGCGCTGTGGCCCCACGGACCGGACTTCGCCGACACGGAGGCGACGTTCACGACGTGGCCGCGCCCGCGCGCCAGCATGCCCGGCAGCACGGCGCGCACGGCGGCGGCGGGGGAGAACCAGTGCACCTGGAACAGCCGCCGGGCCTCGGCCGGGTCCAGTTCGAGGAACGGCACGTACATGCCGTGGCCCGCGCAGTTGACCAGGACCTCGACGGGACCGAACTCCTCGGCCAGCCGGGTGAGCTCCTTCTCGACGGTGCCGTCGTCGGCGGCCAGGTCCAGGGCGACCGGTGTGCAGGGGGCGTGGGTGCGGAGCTCCGCGGCGGCGGCTTCGAGGGGACCCGAGCGCCGGGCGACGAGGACGGTGGGGCGCCCGCGCCGGGCGAAGGCGCGGGCGGCCGCGAGGCCGACTCCGCTGGAGCCGCCGGTGATCAGTGCCACGCCGCTGGGTACGCCCGCCATGCGTTCACGGTATGCCCCGTTTCGTCCGTCCGCGCCGCGTGCTCGCGCGTGTCGCCCCGCCCGGGCATCGGCGTGCCGCCGAGATGTGCGCCGCGCCGAGCCGGGCTACCGTCGGCGCATGCCCGTCGTCGGCCGCCGCCCGCACGGCCCGCGACACCGCCCCACCGGCGAGGTACGACCGACCGTGAACCTGGAAGCCGTCGCGGACGAGCTCTACGCCCTCCGCCCCTCCGCCTTCACCGCGACCCGGGACGCCCGCGCCCGCGAGGCCCGGCGCGCGGGCGACCGCGACCTCGCCACCCGCATCTCCGCCCTCCGCCGGCCCACCCTCGCCGCCTGGGCCGCGAACCTGCTGGTCCGCGAGCACGCCGAGGAGACGGCACGCTTCCTGGCCCTCGGCGAGCAGCTGCGCCGCGCCTACCAGGACCTCGACGGAGGCCGGCTCCGCGAACTGGCCCGTACCCAGCGGGAGCTGATCCGGGCCCTCGCCCGCAGCGCCCTGGACTCCGCCGCCGCCTCCGGCCAGTCCCTCGGCGAAGGAGCCCGGCGCGAGGTCGAGCAGACGCTCCAGGCGGTTCTCGCCGACCCGGATGCCGCCGACCAGTGGTCCGCCGGCCACCTTGCCACGTCCCTGACCCCGCCGACCGACTTCTCCTCCACCGGTCTCCCGGCCGCCGGGCCGGGCCGTGCCCCGGCCCGGACGTCCACGCGTCCCGCGAAAGAGCGTTCCACCAAGGAGCGCTCTGCGAAGGAGCGCCCTGCGAAGGTCGCCGACCTCGACCGCGCCCGCGACCGGCGCCGTCGGCGGGAGGAGGAGGCCGACGAGGCCCGTCGTGCGGCGGAGCAAGCGGCCGGGGAAGCCGCCGAGGAGGCCCGCAGGGCCGAGGAGGAACGCGTCGCCGCCGACGACGCGCTGGCCCGTGCGAAGGAGCGCAGCACGGCGGCCGACCGGCGCCTGACCGCCGCCCGTGACGAACTCCGCGACGCCGAACGCGAACAGCAAGCCGCCGCCGACGCCGAACGCGACGCCCACACCCGGGCCCAGGACGCCTCCCGCGGCGCCCGCGCCGCCCGCCGCAGCGCCGATCGCGCCACCCGCGAAGCCGACCGTCGCCGCTCCGGCCCGCGCACACGCTGAACCACTCGACGGCCCCCGAACCGGCAGGCGTCGCCGGCGCTCCGGGTCAGGCGAACTCCGCCGTGTCGAGGTCGAAGTCGAAGGGGCCGGGGAGCCGCAGCGTGGTGCCGAAGGCTGCTCGCGACTGGTGCTGGTAGCGCCCGGCCGCCGGGGACCAGTGCACCACGGCCCCGGCCCGGTGGCGATCCACGAGAAGGCAGACGGGGAGTCCCGCTTGCGCGTAGGCGTCCCGCTTGTCGACGCGGTCGACCCGGGCGTCCGCCTCGCATCCCGACGTCGTCTCCACCACCATCAGGACGCCGGTCGGGTCCGCCCAGGACGGCTGCCCGCGGAAATACCCCACGGGCGCCACTGCGCCGTCGACCCGGGCACGGCCCGCCCGGTGAGCGGGGACCGCGAGGCCGCGTTTCTCGTACAGCCAGAGGTCGGGGCGGCGGGAGATGATCTGCGAGGCCACGGTGCGAGAAGCTTCCGAGTGGTCACCGTCAGGTGCCGGTGTCACGTGAATCCTTCCCCCGATGAACTCGACATGCAGGCTGTCGGGCGCCGCCTTCTCGAGGGACTCGAACTCCGCGAGGCTGATCTCGGCGTCGGTCACGCTCACCTGCGCCTTCTCCCTGGACGGGTGGTCCCACGGGTACCGAGACGTCCGATGGCCGCCCAGGAGTAGCTCACCGTGGGTGACCCTGAGCGCAGGGTCACTCTTTCGGTGGAGCGGCGTCGCCGGTGGCGGCGGGCTTCCCGTGCGTCATGCCGGGGAGGAAGTCGGTGAACAGCTCGTGCACGTCGCGGACCAGGGGACGCAGGAGGCGGAAGCGGGACAGGGAGACGCCGCGGGCGGTGAGGCGCGCGCTGCGGTCCGCGAGGCGACGGGTGCGGACGCGGCCCTCGGAGCGGTCGAAGACCCAGTAGAGGACGAGTCCCATCTGCGACAGCCACATCATCTCCGGCACGGGGCCCCGCAGTTCGGGTGCCACCTTTGCCGTCGAGCCGGCGAGCGTCTCCCGGTGGACGTCGATGGCCGCCTCCCGGGCCGGCTCCGACTCGGGGGAGAACGGGCTGAGCGGACTGTCGGGGTCCGCGGCGTTCTTGAAGAACTGCGCCGCGAACTCGTGGTACGGCTCCGCGACGTCGAGCCACGCCTGGAACACCCCGGCGAGGCGGGGCTCCAGTTCCCGCTCCCGGTCCAGCACCGGGCGTACGGCGGCCTGGTGTTCCGCGGCGATGCGGTCGTAGAAGCCCTGTACCAGGTGCTCCTTGGAGCCGAAGTAGTAGTACGCGTTGCCGGTGGAGACCCCGGCCTCCCGTGCGATGGCCCGCATGGTGGTCCGGTCGTACCCCTTCTCCCGGAAGAGCCGCAGCGCGGTCTCCAGGATCAGGGTGCGGGTCTGCTCGCTCTTGGCGGCGGGCCGGGCGCCGCCCGGGGGCCGGTGACCGGCCGGGGCGGCGCCGTCCTCCGCGCCGGACGCGCGTTCGGGCTTCGACGGCTGTTCTGCTGCTGGCACGGGAGAAGAGCCTAGTCAGTGCCGCAGGTGCCGTCCGCACAGGCGGCGGTGCCCTCGACGGCGCCGGTGTGACCCCAGCCCTTCTGCGGGTGGTACGTCCAGCCGTCCGTCCTGCGGTAGACGCCGCCGCTCCAGCCGGAGGCGTTCCCCGTCTGCTGGGAGCCTCGCCACTTGGCGGCGGCGAGCACCGCGCTGCGGGCCAGCCCCGCCCCCACCGTGGTGCACAGCCGGTGCGCGGTCGGCCGGTGCTCCGCCAGCGCCCACAGGACCACGATCCACGCGGACTGGCCGCGGTAGACCTGGCCGCCGTCGCCGATGACGGTGATCTCCGCCAGCGTCGTCGCGTGGTCCAGGTAAGGGAAGCGGTCGCGGGCCCGTGCGGACCCTGCGGGCACCAACTCGAGCGGCACGAGCTGCCGTTGCCGTGCGAGCCAGCCGCGGACGTAGGTGCACAGCCCGCACTCGGCGTCGTACAGCACGGTCAGCCGGCGGACCGGGACGCGCGCGGCGTCCCGGTCGCCTGCGGCGGGTGCCGCGGGGGTCGCCGCGGCGGTCACTTGGCGAGCCCGGGGGCGGGGGTCCAGCTCTGCGGCTCGACGGGCGGCACCTGCTCGCGCTCCATCGCGCCGCGCCGCCGGATCTTGTTCAGTACCCACACGTTGCCCAGGTGCAGCACGCCCAGCACCAGCAGCACCACGCCGAGCTTGGTGGAGAGCGCCTCGAAGACGGCGCGCACGCTGGCGACGGGTTCGTCGCTGCTCAGGTAGAGGGCGACGAAGCCGAGGTTGACCAGGTAGAAGCCGACCACCAGCAGGTGGTTGACCGCGTCCGCCAGCTTCTCGTTCCCGCGCAGGACGTCGGACAGGAAGATCCGTCCGTTGCGGCTGAGCGTGCGCGCCACCCACACCGTCAGCGCGACGCTGACCAGCAGGTACACCACGTAGGACACCACTGTCAGATCCATGACCCACCCCTCTTCCGAACCTTCCCCGAAGGTTCTTGAACGCGTTCAAAACGCTGTGTCGGGACGACTGTAGACCTGTTTTTGAACACGTTCAAGTCGGAGGGGTGCGGGGAGGGTCGCCATAATCGGCGGGTGCAGATCCTCACTTTTCCCGAGGCGTCCACGCCGCCCGGCCTGCGCGCGCAGGTACGGGCACTGCAGGACACGGCCTGGCCCTCGTCGGACGGCAGGCCGACCCCGCGCGACGCGACCGTCCACGACCCCGCCCTGCACCCGCTGTCGATGCTCCTCGTCGAGGACGGCAGGGTGCTGGCCGCGCTGGACGTGCTGACCAAGGAGCTGCGGCACGCCGGGCGTACGTACCGGGCCGCGGGTCTCAGCACCGTCGTCACCCGGCAGGACGTGCGGGGCCGGGGCCACGGCCGCCGGCTGGCTGCGGCCGGGCGCGCGCACATGGCCGAACAGGCCCTCGACGTGGGGCTGTTCACCTGCGATCCCGGGCTCCGCCCGTTCTACGAGAGCGCCGGGTGGGAGCAGTTGCCCGGCACCGTGCTCATCGGGGGCACCCCCGACTCCCCGTTCCCCAGCGACCGCCCCGGCTTCGTCAAGGTCACCATGGCCGCCTTCTTCTCCGCCGAGGCGCGGCGGGCGCGCTCCGACTTCACCGGCGCCCGCATCGAGCTCTACCCGGGGCGCATCGACTGCCTCTGGTGACCGCCTCTCCCGGCGCGGCCCGGCGTGGCCCGGGAGAGCCGGAGCAACCGGTCAGGTTTCGAGAAGCGCCGGCGCCCGGACCGGCCTAGCGTCGCAGACATGACTTCCCTCGACTCCGTCATCCTCGGCGCGGCGGACCCCTCGGCCGCGGAACGCTTCTACACGACCGCCTTCGGCCTGGACACCCAGGTGCGCCTGCGCGCCTCGGAGGCGCCGACGACCGGCTTCCGCGGCTACACGCTGTCGCTGGTCGTCTCCCAGCCGTCCACCGTCGACTCCCTCGTCGACAGCGCCCTGGACGCGGGCGCCACCACGCTGAAGGCTCCCGCGAAGTCCTTCTGGGGCTACGGCGGGGTGGTGCGCGCCCCGGACGGGGCGATCTGGCAGGCCACCACCTCGGCGAAGAAGGACAAGGGCCCTGCGACCCGGCAGATCGACGACGTCGTGCTCCTGCTGGGCGTCGCGGACGTGGCCGAGAGCAAGCAGTTCTACGTCGACCGCGGCCTCACCGTCGCGAAGAGCTTCGGCCGCAGGTATGCCGAGTTCGCCATGCCGTCGAGTCCCGTGAAACTGGCGCTCTACGGGCGCCGGGGGCTCGCCAGGACCGCCGGCGTGTCGCCCGACGGCACCGGATCCCACCGCCTCACGCTCAGCGGCGACGCGGGCACCTTCACCGACCCGGACGGCTTCCCCTGGGAGGAGTCCGCGCCCTGACCCCGCCGGAAACGACGAACCTCCCCGGCCCGTGGGACGGGGCCGGGGAGGTTCGCGACGTGCACGCCGTGCGACCGATCAGGCCGCCGCGCCGGTCACGCCTTGACGGAACGACGCTTGCGCGCCACGACCAGCAGGCCGGCGCCGGCGGCGACGACGGCGGCGGCGATGCCCGCGATCAGCGGGGTCGAGTCCGAGGAACCGGTCTCGGCGAGGTCGGTCGGCGCCGTGCTCTCGTCGTCGGCGGGCTCGACCGGGGGAGTGGTGGTGCTCTCCGACGGGGTCGGCTCGGCGCTCTCGGAGGGCTCCTCGCTGGGCGTCGTCTCCGACGGCGTGGGCTCCGGCTCCGGCGACTCGCTCTCCTGGCCCTCGCAGACCGGGGAGGTCTTGGTCTCGTCCACGTTGTACTTCGCGTGGTCGCTCGCGACGACGACGAGGCGGACGTCCAGCGGCTCGCTGTGCTGCGGCAGCGCGAGGTCCTGCTTGTGGAAGTTCTTGCCGAACTCCTCGCTGAGGATCTCCTCGCCGCCCGCGGTGATGGTCACCGTGTTGGGCGCCTGGGTGCTGTACCACTTGAGGTCGACGGAGACCGAGTCGCAGTCGACGGTCCAGTTCGGCGTGTGCGCGGAGGCGGGGGCGGCGAGGAAGACCGAACCCGCCAGCGCGACGCCCGCCGCACCGAGTGCTATGCCGCTACGGCGTCTGTGCTGCTTTGTGCTCAACTATCCCACTCCGGCTGGTAGAAGGGTGTACAGAGGGGTGGTGCGAGAGCGGAACGCTACCGCCTCCCTCGGTCGGCCCTTCACCCGCCCCCCACAACTGCCCTTACCTGCCGGTCGTGGACGCGTACGGCAGCGGCCCGCGCAGCCGGCGTTCGTCACGGCCATCCGGACGAACGACGGCGGGACGGGGCGTGGGGGAAAGCCGGGGAGGGCAGCGTGGGCACGTTCCGCCCGGTCCCGTCGCCGGGCGGCCCGCCGTTCGCGCCCGGGGGTAACACCGTGTCCGCCCCGGCCCCGGACGGCGTACGCGACCACTTCATGAACGCCTACGTCGGCCGCCCGGCAGCAGACCCACGCGTGAGCGATGAGTTCGGGTCGTGGATCGGGTCTGCACCGGTATGACACGCATCATCGCTGACATCTCGGTCTCCCTCGACGGCTTCGTGACCGGCCCCGACCCCGGTCCCGACAGCGGTCTGGGCGCCGGCGGCGAAGCCCTGCACACCTGGGCGTTCTCCGACGACCCCGAGGACCGCCGCCTTCTGCGCGAGGCGACCGCCCGCTCCGGCGCCGTCGTCCTCGGGCGTCGGCTCTTCGACGTGGTCGACGCGCCGAACGGCTGGGACGACACGACCGGCTACGGCGCCGGCGAGGTCGGCAAGCCCGCGTTCGTCGTCGTGACGAGCGCGCCGCCACAGTCGGTGCGGCTCACCGACCTCGACTGGACGTTCGTCACCACCGGTCTGCCCGACGCCGTCGACGCCGCGCGCGAACGCGCCGAGGAGGCGTCCTCGCGCACCGGCCGGGATCTCGACGTCATCCTCATGGGCGGCGGCGCCACGATCGGCTCGGCACTCGAAGCCGGACTGGTCGACACGTTGACCCTGCACCTCGCACCGGTCGTGCTGGGTGCCGGGACGCCACTGTTCACCGGCGGAGCACCGCGCACGCTGGCGCAGCGAAGCGTGACCTCCACATCGACCGCGACGCAACTGACCTACGACGTCCTCCGACAGTGAGGTCGTTGCGGAACATCCCCTGAAGCGTTCGACGGCAGGGGAAGTGCGTCACGCGTCGCGCCTCGACGTGATGACAGGAAGGCTGCTGATCGAGCGTCTGTGGCGAGCAGGCTGCCTCGCAGGTGACCGCCGGGCTGCCTCGGCCCGGCTCTTCTGCCGGGTCGTGTGCTGCTCCGGTGGAGGCCCGGACTTCTGGCTTGCCGACCGGACTGCACCCCTCTCGAAGGAGAGGGCCACGAGGCGGTTGAGAGTGCGCGGATGCGCGCTCTGACCTGGGTAAACGTCATCACGATGACGACGGATCAGTTGCGCCCCCGGCAGGACTCGAACCTGCGGCCAAGCGCTTAGAAGGCGCCTGCTCTATCCGCTGAGCTACGGGGGCCTGTGGGGTCGCGGGCGGGTACTCACCCCCCGGTTGACCATGGCTCGGTCAAGGATAGGGGCCGACGCACCCTCGCTGCTTCACGTCCGCGACCGGTTGTAAAGGTTCGGTGAAGCGGTCCCGATACTCGCAGGCCGAGGCGATCTCCGCAGCATTTTCGGCGGCTCGTTCGTGGGGTGTTGCGCAGTCGTTATGGCTCCGTGTGCCGGGCGGGGGTCGGCTGGGCCGATGGGAGCGGTCGCGGGGTGGTTGCGGAGTGATTTCGGGGGATGAGAAGCGGAAACGCTTCAAAAAGCTCCCAAAATCGGTCATTCTTCCCCTGTGGCGATCTTGGAGGTACAGCCCGAACTGCTCGACGCGCTCACCGCGCTGCGGGAGCGCGTCGCCGCCGTACGCTTTCCGCTGCCCCTCCCGGGCGTGGAACGGGCCCGGCGGTCCCGGTCCGAGCTGCTCGCCCAGCTCGACGACTACCTGGTGCCGCGGCTGCGCGCCCCCGAGGCCCCGTTGCTCGCCGTGGTCGGAGGCTCGACCGGAGCGGGGAAGTCCACCCTGGTCAACTCGCTGGTGGGGCGTCGTGTCAGCGAGGCGGGGGTGCTGAGACCCACCACCCGCACGCCGGTGCTGGTCTGTCACCCGCACGACGAGCACTGGTTCGCCGGGGAGCGGGTCCTGCCCGGTCTGGGGCGGGCCTGGATGCCCCGTCAGGAGAGCCTCGCCGACGCGGAGGACCGCCCGGACGGACTGCCGGAGGGGCCGGGCGCCACCCGCCTGGACGGACTGTCCGGCGGACCGGAGGACGCCCAGCTCGAGGTGCGGATCGAGACCGACCCCGGTGTGCCCGTCGGGCTCGCCCTGCTGGACGCTCCCGACATCGACTCCCTCGTCGTGCGCAACCGGGATCTGGCGGCCCGTCTGCTCTGCGCGGCGGACGTGTGGGTGCTGGTGACGACGGCCGCGCGGTACGGGGACGCGGTGCCGTGGCATCTGCTGCGCTCCGCGCGGGAGTACGACGTGGTGCTCGCCACCGTGCTCGACCGGGTCCCGCACCAGATCGCCGACGAGGTCTCCCAGCGCTACGCCGCCATGCTCGCCCGCGAAGGGCTGGGCGGCGTACGGCGCTTCACCGTTCCCGAACTCCCCGAGTCGGCGGGCGGCTCCGGCCTGCTGCCGACCACCGCGGTGGCCGGTCTGCGCGACTGGCTGGCACAGTGCGTCCGCGACCCGCACGCCCGCAGCCGCGCGGCGGCCCGTACGACAGCCGGGGTACTCGCCTCGCTCCGGTCCCGGGTGGGCGCCCTCGCCGGCGCCGCCGCGGCACAGCACGCGACGGCGCTGCGGCTCGGCCGCCACGTGGACGAGGCGTTCGAGGAGGCGGCGGCCCGCGTCCGGCAGCTGACCGACGCCGGAGGACTCCTCGCCGGGGACGCGGCGGCGCGGTGGCGGGGCTTCCCGCTGGACTCCGGTGGCGACGAGGTGCTGGACGCGTTCACCGAGGGCCTGACCGCCCTGCTCGCCGGCGCCGCCGCCGCGGCGGACGAGCGGATCGCCGCAGCCTGGCGCGGTGAACCCGGCGCCCCCGAAAGACGTACGGGGACCGCCGCGGCCCCGGAGGACGCCGCCGACGAGGAGGCACGCGGACGGATCGGTCTGCTGGCCCGGCGCTGGAGGCGCTGCCTGGAGGAACTGGCCGACGAGGCGGTGCGCGGCTCCGAGGGCGCCTCGCAGACGGACGCGGAGGAGACCGCCGCACGGCTGGCCGTCGCCCTGCTGGGCGGTGCGGACGCGGCAGCCGACGCGGAGGAGGAACTGCGGCGCCTGCTCGGCACGGAGAGTGCCGCACGGCTGCGCGAGCGGGCCGGACGCATCCTCGGCACGTGCGTGGAGCGGGTGCTCTGCGCCGAACGCGAGCAGTGGCTGCGGCCGCTGGACGCACTGGGCGCCACGCCGGACCCGCAGGTGGAGCTGATCGCGGCGTTCTCCGTGCTGCGCAGGACCGAGACGGCGCGGCGGACGTCGTAGCCGCGACGAGCGACAGGGAGAGGTGACGTGGTGACGGCTGCGGGGAGGCACGACGACGGAACGGCGTCCGGGGCGATCGGGGCGCCCGGAGGGGCCGAGCCGGAAGGGGTGCACGGGCGGGGCGTACCGGACGCGCCGGACGAGGTCCGCGAGGGGACGGACGAGCGGCCGGAAACACGGGCGTCCGCCGCTCCGGTGCAGGCGCCTGCCGCGCCGCTTCCCACGCCGGGCCGCTCGGCTGACGAGCCGTCGGCGCACGCGTGGCCCGACGCGGCGGAGGACGGCGCCGGGGCACCGGCACAGGTCTTCCGGGCCGAGGGGGAGGAGACTCCGGCGGCGGGCGCACCGGAGACCGTTCCCCGGCCGGCTGAGGACGGCGCAGACGGCGCAGACGGCGCGCCCGGCGCGCCCGGGGCCGCGCCGCGCACGCCGCCGAGACCCGCCGCGCCTCCCAGGCCGCACGTGCCGCCCCGGCCGTCGGTGCCGCCGCGCCACGGCTGGAACGACGGACTGATCGCGCGTCGCGCACCCGAATCCTTCCCGCAGGGCGCGGGGGAGTCCGCGGACGGCCCGGCCTGCGGGTACGGCGCCCGCGAGGCCGAGCACGGTCACCGTGGGCGCGCGCACGGTGGCGCCGCGTCGTCCGGACCCCCCGCCCCCGGGACACCGTCCCCGGACGAGCCGCCCGCCCCCGAGGACGTGGCTCCCGAGACCCGGGAGGGCGCCGCGTGGGAAGGGGGATCCAGGCCGACCGGGACCGGAGGGCTGCCGTCCCCGGACGGCATCGGTGGGGGAGCGGTCGGCGGCGCCCTGCGCCACCGCCTGGGGGCGTTGCGGGAGCTGATCGGCCTGTCCCGGACCCGGCTGGAGGGCAGGGTGCTGGCCGAGGCCGGCAGAGTGCTCGACGAGGCCGGGGCACGGGCCCAACTGTCCGCCGCCTACACCACGGTCGCCATCGCGGGCGCGACCGGCAGCGGCAAGTCCTCGCTCCTCAACGCCCTCTCCGGCCGCACCCTCTCGGAGACCGGGCTGCGCCGCCCGACCACGGCCCAGCCCGTCGCCTGCACCTGGGAGGCCGAACGTGAGGGCGGCGCCGACGGGTTGCTCGACCGGCTCGGCATCGCCCCCGGTCTGCGCCGGCGGGTGAAGGACCCCTCGCTGCACGGCCTGGTGCTGATCGACCTGCCCGACCACGACTCCGTCGCCGCCGGCCACCGCGAACACGTCGACCGGCTGCTGGAACTGGTCGATGCGGTGGTGTGGGTGGTCGACCCGGAGAAGTACGCGGACGCACTGCTGCACGAGCGCTACCTGCGGCCGCTCGCGGGCTACGCGGAGGTCACCTTCGTCGTCCTCAACCAGGTCGACCGGCTGCCGGGCGAGGCTGCGGACGCCGTGCTGCACGACCTGCGCCGTCTGCTGGACGAGGACGGCATGGCGCTCGGCGACTACGGCGAGCCGGGCGCGCGGGTCCTGGCGACCTCGGCGCTCACCGGGGCGGGGCTGCACGAACTGCGCGAGGAGCTGGGCGCGTTCGCCGCGACCCGGGAGGCACCGGCCCGTCGACTGACCGCAGACCTGGACGGGGCTGCGGAGCGGCTGCGCCGGGTGTACGCCGACCCGGCCCGGCCCGCGCCGACCGGGCTGACCGAGGCGGACCGTGAGGAGTTCGAGGACCTGCTCGCCTCGGCCGTCGGCGCCCGTGCGGCCGGGCAGGCCGCGGAACGGGCCTGGCTGCGGCACGCCGAACGGTCCTGCGGCACCCCGTGGTCGCAGCTGGTGCGCGCGCGCGATGCCCGTCGGCGCGCGTCGTCCGGCAGCGCGGAGGCCGCCGGGCAGTCGGAGCCCGCGCCTCGCGGCCCGGCGCCGGAAAGGCACCGGGCCGCGAGGCCGGTGCTCACCCAGGCGGTGCGCCAGGTCGCCGAACAGGCAGCCGTCGGCCTGCCCGACGCGTGGCGGCGGACCGTGCGGGACGCCGCCTGGCGTGGTGCGGAAGGACTGCCCGAGGCGCTCGACACGCTGATCGGGGAAGCCCTCGCTCCGCCGGGCGACGCACACCCGTCCGACCGTGGGCCGGCCCGCGGTGCACAGCGCCCGCACGGGCTTCCGCGCCTGGAGCGGCCGCCGTGGTGGACGGTCGCGATGCTCGGGCAGGGGCTGCTGCTGGCGCTTCAGGTGGTCGGGGTCCTCCTGCTGGTGGGCGCGGTCTTCGGCGGGTACCGGGGCGCCCTGTGGCCACCGGTCGTCCTGGTGCTGGGCGGTGCCGTCGCGGCGCCCGGACTGGCGGCCGCCTGCCGTGCCGCCGCCCGTGGGCCGGCGCGCGCGTTCGGGCAGGAAGAGGAACGCCGGCTGCGGCAGCTCTCCGCCGGCTGCGGGCGGACACGCGTGCTGGAGCCGGTGGCGGCGGAGCTGATGCGCTACCGCGAGGTGCGGGAGCAGTACGTGGTGGCCGCGGGAGACACGGGCCCGGCGTGACCCCGGGGCGCCCGGAGCGGCGTGGCCCGGACCGGGGGGACCCGGCGGGCCGCTGGGGCTCCGGGGGTGCCTGAGGGGGACCGGGTTGTCCACACCCCCCGGTTCATCCACAGCCGCGAGCAGGACCCTCCGGGGCCGGGCACGGTGGGACGACCGGGAACGAGCCCGGCAGTCCCGCAGGGAGGCGTCGCGCATGAACGAGCCGCAGGTGACGGTGGTCGGAAACGTGGCCACGGAGCTGGATCACCGCACCACCCGCTCCGGTGAGCCGGCCGTGCGGTTCCGGCTGGCCGGCACGGTCCGCCGGTTCGACCGGGCCCGCGAGGCGTGGGAGGACGCCTGGACCAGCTTCTTCACCGTCTGGGCGTGGCGCACCCTGGCCACCAACGTGGCCACTTCGGTGACCCTCGGCGAACCGGTCATCGTGCAGGGCCGGTTGCGCGTCAAGGAGGAGGAGAAGGAGGGACGCCGCTACGTCACCGCCGAACTGCTGGCATCCTCGATCGGACACGACCTCAACCGCGGCACCGCCGCCTTCCGGCGCGTCTCCCCGGCTCGTGCCGGAGGCGGCCCGCCCGAAGCCGGTACGCCACAGGTCGTGCCTGGCCCAACCGGCGCGTCGGCCCCGGAGTTCGGTCTGCGGTGAACGTCCCGTTACGCCGGGTTCCCTCGATAACGATTCCGATGCGGAACGCTTGAGCGGTGGGGTTCCCGGGGACGGTGATGCGCCCGTCTCCTTACGATCCCTCGGGTACTCACGGGGGTTCGGAGCTTTGTTCGGCGAGACGCACGTCAACTGCCCGACGTCCCGGCTGTCTCGCCCAGAGGGGAAGAGCATGACTTCTGTTCGCAGACGGGTCGTCTCCCGTCTCACCGCCGCCGTTCTGGCTCCCGGCCTGATAGCGGCCGGTGCGCTGACCGGTGCGGGCACCGCCGCCGCAGACGAGAACGCGGCGCAGCCGGGCGGCGCCTCCGCCACCCTCGACGGCCTCAAGACGTACAGCCAGGCCCTGCTCGTCGAGCCGGACGGGGAGAAGAAGGAGATCGGCGCCGGTCTCTTCGAGATGACCGTCGACGGCGGCGGCGCGCTGCAGACCTACTGCATCGACATCGCCAACCCGACCGTCAGCAAGTCCCGCTACAAGGAGGTCGGCTGGGACGCGTCGTCGCTCAACGACAACGCCGACGCGGGCAAGATCCTCTGGATCCTGCAGAACTCCTACCCGCAGGTCAACGACCTCGCCAAGCTCGGCCAGGCCGCCGGCGTCGCCGGCGGTCTGACGAACGAGACCGCCGCCGCCGGCACGCAGGTCGCGATCTGGCGCTTCTCCGACGACGCGGACGTCACCGCCAAGGACCCGGCGGCCGAGCAGCTCGCCGACTACCTGGAGAAGGCCGCTCAGAACGTCCCCGAGCCGAAGGCGTCCCTGCACCTGACACCGGCGGCCGTCTCCGGCAAGGCCGGCGACCGCCTGGGCCCGGTCACCGTCGACACCAACGCCCAGGCCGTCTCCATCAGCACCCCTGCGGGTGTGACCGCCGGCGACGTGAAGGTCGTCGACGGAAGCGGCAAGCCGGTGACCTCGGCCGCCGACGGCAGCGAGCTGTACTTCGACGTCCCCGCGGGCACCGAGCCCGGTGAGGCGTCGGTGTCGGTACAGGCCCGCACCACCGTGCCGGTCGGCCGCGCCTTCACCAGCGTCGGCGTCAAGAGCCAGACCCAGATCCTCGCCGGCTCCAGCGAGTCCACGGTGACCGCGACCGCCACAGCCCGCTGGGCCGACGCCGGCCCGATCCCGGCCGTGACCGCGGAGAAGAACTGCGCCGAGGGCGGCGTGGACGTCACCGTGGCCAACGAGGGCGACAAGCCGTTCGCCTTCTCCCTGGCCGGCGAGAGCCACGAGATCGCCGCGGGCGGTTCGCAGACCATCACGGTCCCCGTCCAGGAGGACCAGGCCTACGACATCACCATCACCGGCCCCGACGGGTTCGAGAAGAACTTCACCGGCGTGCTGGACTGCGAGACCGACACCACCGGCGGTGACGAGGGCACCACCCCGCAGACCGGCGACGACACCCCCGCCGGCGACACGGCCGACGAGGGCGGCACCGACCTGGCCGCCACCGGCAGCAACAGCAACACCCCGCTGATCATCGGCGTGGCCGTGGCGCTGGTCGTCGTCGGCGGCGTCGCGATGCTCCTCGTCCGCAAGCGCAAGCCGTCCGCGGCCGGTTCCGGCAGCGAGGACTGAACACCCCTCCCGGCTCACCTGCCGGATCGCGCCACGGCGTGACCGAGCGGTGACCGAAAGCAACGGGGCGGCCCCTGGTGGGCCGCCCCGTTTCGGTGTACACGCCCTTGTGCGGCAAGATGGGGTGCGTATGCCTTACGCGCGGCTCTGTCGCGCCCGGCACTTCGCGGGCGCGGCGCCCTCGCCGCGCGCCCAGACCTGCGCGGCGCGAGCCGCATGACACTCCACACTGGCGGACGGTTTCTCTTGGCTGAGTTCATCTACACCATGCGCAAGGCGCGCAAGGCGCACGGCGACAAGGTGATCCTCGACGACGTCACCCTGAGCTTCCTGCCGGGGGCGAAGATCGGCGTCGTCGGCCCCAACGGCGCCGGCAAGTCCACCGTGCTGAAGATCATGGCGGGCCTCGAGCAGCCCTCCAACGGCGACGCGTTCCTCTCACCGGGCTACAGCGTCGGCATCCTCCTCCAGGAGCCGCCGCTGGACGAGTCCAAGACCGTGCTGGAGAACGTCGAGGACGGCGTGGCCGCCATCAAGGGCAAGCTCGACCGTTTCAACGAGATCGCCGAGCAGATGGCGACCGACTACTCCGACGCGCTGATGGAGGAGATGGGCAAGCTCCAGGAGGACCTGGACCACGCAGGCGCGTGGGACCTGGACGCGCAGCTGGAGCAGGCCATGGACGCCCTCGGCTGCCCGGCCGGCGACTGGCCCGTCACCAACCTCTCCGGCGGTGAGAAGCGCCGCGTCGCGCTGTGCAAGCTGCTGCTGGAGCAGCCCGACCTGCTGCTGCTCGACGAGCCCACCAACCACCTGGACGCCGAGTCCGTGCAGTGGCTGGAGCAGCACCTCGCCAAGTACCCGGGCACCGTCATCGCCATCACCCACGACCGGTACTTCCTGGACAACGTGGCCGAGTGGATCATGGAGCTCGACCGCGGCCGCGCCGTCGGTTACGAGGGCAACTACTCCACCTACCTGGAGAAGAAGCAGGCGCGCCTCAAGGTCGAGGGCCAGAAGGACGCCAAGCGCTCCAAGCGCCTCAAGGAGGAGCTGGAGTGGGTCCGCTCCAACGCCAAGGGGCGGCAGGCCAAGTCCAAGGCGCGCCTGACCCGTTACGAGGAGATGGCCGCCGAGGCCGAGAAGACCCGGAAGCTGGACTTCGAGGAGATCCAGATCCCGCCGGGCCCGCGCCTGGGCAACGTGGTCGTCGAGGTGGAGAACCTCAACAAGGCGTTCGGCGACAAGGTCCTCATCGACGACCTGTCCTTCACCCTCCCGCGCAACGGCATCGTCGGCGTCATCGGCCCGAACGGCGCCGGCAAGACCACCCTGTTCAAGATGATCCAGGGCCTGGAGGAGCCGGACTCCGGCAAGATCAAGGTCGGCGACACGGTCAAGATCTCCTACGTCGACCAGTCGCGCGCCAACATCGACCCGAAGAAGACGCTGTGGGCCGTCGTCTCCGACGAGCTGGACTACATCAACGTCGGCCAGGTCGAGATGCCGTCCCGGGCCTACGTGTCCGCGTTCGGCTTCAAGGGCCCGGACCAGCAGAAGCCGGCCGGCGTGCTCTCCGGTGGTGAGCGCAACCGCCTCAACCTCGCGCTCACCCTCAAGCAGGGCGGCAACCTGCTGCTCCTCGACGAGCCGACCAACGACCTCGACGTGGAGACGCTGTCCTCGCTGGAGAACGCGCTGCTCGACTTCCCCGGCTGCGCCGTGGTCGTCTCCCACGACCGCTGGTTCCTGGACCGCATCGCCACCCACATCCTCGCCTACGAGGGCGAGAGCCGGTGGTTCTGGTTCGAGGGCAACTTCGAGTCGTACGAGAAGAACAAGATCGAGCGGCTGGGCCCGGATGCCGCCCGCCCGCATCGCGCGACGTACAAGAAGCTCACCCGCGGCTGAGGCCGCGGGAGTTCGGGAGAAGATCACACCGTGCGGCACACCTTCGCGTGCACTCTGCGCTGGTCGGACATGGACGCCTTCGGGCACGTCAACAACGTCGTCTTCCTCCGCTATCTGGAGGAGGCGCGGATCGACTTCATGTTCCGGCTGGCGCGGAAGGCCGACTCCGGCGCGTTCACCGGCGGCTCGGTCGTCGCGCGGCACGAGATCGACTACCTGCGTCCGCTCGTCCACCGGCACGAGCCGGTGACGGTCGAGACCTGGGTGACCAAGGTCGGCGCCGCGTCGGCCACCCTCGCGTACGAGATCAAGGACGACGCGACGGTCTTCGTCCGTGCGAGCACGGTCGTGGTCCCGTACGACCTCGAACGGGAGCGGCCGCGCCGCCTGTCGTCCGAGGAGAAGTCCTTCCTGGAGGAGTACTTCGATGACAGTGCCGGTCCCGCCGCTCCTGGTCTTCGCTGACCCCGGGGAGGCGGCCGCGCTGGCCGCCTTCCTGGGGCGTCTGCTGCGCTGGGAGAAGGCGGCCGCGGTGCGCCTCCGGGCCGGCGGGGGCGTGCTCGGCGTCTTCGCCCGCCCCGCCCGCTTCGAGGTGTTCGCCGTGCTCACCGCGCGGCTGCTGGAGCGGGCGGAGACGGACGTCACCGTCTCCGCGGGTGAACTCCTGGAGGGGATCGACGAGACGGCCGAGACGGTCACCCTCCCCGGCGAGGTCACCGGCCCGTCCTGGGCCGGCCTGCTGCCGCCGCGCGGCGGCTGGCGCCGCGTCGCCGACCTCCCGGCGTCCGGCGTCCGGGACCGGGCGGCGGGCGTGGTGGCGGAGTTCCGGCAGCGCACCGAGCGGCTGCCGGAGTCCGAACGCACGCGCGACCGGGTGGACGCGCTCGCCGAGGAGATCTGGAACCGGCCGCTGACCGGCACCGCGCTGCCGCTGCGCGCGGTGCACGCTGCGCACGCCCTCGGCTTCCTTCGCGGCGGCGAGCACCTGGGGCTCTACGACACGGGCCCGTGGCTGCGCCTGCGGACGGCCTACGGTTCCGTGATCGCCCGCAGCGGCGCGGCCGTCCCCCGTCCCGGCACCGGCCTCACCGTCACCCCTGTCTGAGGCACCCGCCCCGGTGGTGTCAGCCGGCCTTCCCGGGGCCCGGCGCGTCGGGGCGGATCTCGATGTGGTCGGGCCGGAGCTCGAGCAGGACGCGGTCACGGATCGCCAGCGGTTCCGTGAACTCCTGCGGGAGCTGGAGCCGTCCCGCCCGGTCGATGGTGGTGTACTCGCGCGTCACCGTCGAGGCCGCACCGTCCTCCCCGGTGCGGGTGTGCCGCAGCGTCTCCGTGCTGGTGCGTCCGTCGCGGATGGAGACCGTGCGGTTCACCTCCGAGGACACAGCGCGGTCGTGGGTGACCACCACCACGGTGGTGCCCAGTTCCTCGTTCGCCCGGCGCAGTGCGGCGAACACCTGCGCGGCGGTCGCGGAGTCGAGTTCGCCGGTCGGCTCGTCCGCGAACACCACCGACGGGCCGTTGGCCAGCGCCACCGCGATCGCCACCCGCTGCTGCTCGCCGCCGGAGAGCTGCGCCGGACGCAGCGCCGCGCGATCCGCCACGCCGAGCAGGTCCAGCAGTGCGTGCGCCCGCGCGGTACGCGTCGCCCGCGCCCGCCGGCCGCGTGGTCCGCCGCCGCGCAACCGCATCGGCAGCAGCACGTTCTGCTCGGCGGTCAGATAGGGCAGCAGGTTGCGCGAGGTCCGCTGCCAGACGAAGCCGACGGTGTCGCGCCGGTAGCGCAGCCGCGCACGGGCATCCATGCCGAGCAGCTCGCATCCCGCCACCGTCGCCCGGCCCGCGGTCGGGGTGTCCAGGCCCGCGAGGATGTTCAGCAGCGTGGACTTTCCGCTGCCGGAGGCTCCCACGAGCGCCGTCAGTTCGCCGGGACGGACGAGCAGGTCCAGGCCCTGCAGCGCCTGGACCTCCACGCCGTCCGCCTGGAACACCCGCACCAGGCGGTCGCAGACGATCAGCGCGTCCTCGCCGTACGCCGGACCGGTCGCGGTCGCCCGCCGCTCCAGCTCCTCCAGCGAGGGGGACTCCGCGGCGGTACGGCCGTCGGCGCGGGACGCGTCATGCTCGGTGCTCATGTCGACTCCAGGCGGGCGTCGGTCCTCCGCGCGGCGACGCGCCCCTGGACCAGGAGCGCGAGCACGGTGAGGAGCAGCAGGCAGAGGGCGGGCAGAAGCAGGGGCAGGACAGCCGTGGAGAGAGGCGCGGGCGTGCCCTCCGGGGTGCCGGCGAGCGCGACGAGGTCGATGCCGGGGCGCAGCAGCGGCACCGAGACCAGCGCGAGCAGCACTCCGGCGGCCGCCGTCAGCACGTACAGCGGGAGCGCCTCCACCAGCACCAGCCGACTGCCCTGCCGGCGCGGCATGCCCAGCGCCCGCAACCGGGCGAGGACCGCTGCCCGTTCCGGCGCGGACTGCGCCAGGGACAGCAGTACGGCCACCGCGCTCAGCACCGCGGCGACCAGTACCGCGGCGCGGTAGAGGCGTTCGGCGCCGGAGCGCAGTGCGGAGCCGCCGTAGGCCGCGCGTTCCTCCGCGGCGAGGTTCAACGACAGTGCGGCATCGGCCCGTTCGGTGAGTGCGCGGAGCGCCTCAATACCGGCCGCGCCGCCGTCCTCCGTGTCGACCAGCAGCGTGTCGGGCTCGGCCAGGGCGGAGCCGGCCAGGTCCGGCTGGGCCTTCTCCAGCGCTTTCCGGGAGACGACCACGAAGGACCCCTGCGGCGCGGCGGGCGTCGCCTCCCGCACCACCTCGGGCCGGACGGAGACCCGGAGGCCGGGGGCCACGAGCCGCATCGGCCCGCCCACCCGTTCGGCGTACACCTCCGCGGACACCAGTGCCGGAACCGCTCCGTCGCCGGTCCCGCCGTCGCCGGTCCCGCCGTCGCCGGTCCCGCCGTCGTCGAGAGCGCCGGCGGGGTAGGCGCCGAGGCCGGTGTGCGCGGCCAGCCGGGCGTACGAGGCGGGGTCGACGATGACCAGCGTCGGCTGCTCCAGGCCCGACAGGAGGGAGGCGTTCTCGAAGGTGCGGACGGGGCTGACGTCCCGTACGCCGTCGGCTTTCCGCACCCGTTCGGCCAGCTCTGGCGCCAGCGTGCCGGGCGAGGCGATGCGCGCGTCCGCGCCCACCGCGGCGAGCGCCGCCCGGTCCCGGGCGTCGGCCACACCGGCGAGCACGGTGCCGCCGAAGGACGCCATGGTGAGCGCGGAAAGCAGACCGAGCAGCGGCAACCCCGCCACCACTGCGGAGGCGGGCCGCCCGGCACGGGCGAGCCCCAGGAAGCCGACCGCGCCCGGACGGCGGGCGGCGGCCCGCGACAGCAGCCGCAGCGCCCGGGGGCAGCAGCGCAGCAGCAGCAACGCCGCCGTGAGCGCGAGCAGTACGGGCGCTGCGGCGGTGAAGGGATCCGTGTCGGTCGCCCCCTCGTCCACTCCGCGCTGCCGCAGGGCCACCACCGCGCCGGTGGTGAGGGTCAGCACGGTCGCCTCGGCGACCAGGCGCCCCCGCCCGCGACCGGTACGGTCGCCTTCGGAGGCCGCGCCGAGGGGCCTCCGGTGCAGCCAGGCCGTGCTGAGCGGCGTCGCGAGCAGCGCCACGGCGGCCGTCGTGGCGGCCGCGAGCAGCGAAGCGGCCGTCCGGGCGTCGGGGACGAGCCACACCGCCGCCCCGTACCCGGCGACGGCGGCGGGGAGTCCGCAGGCGACGGTCTCCGCCAGCGACCAGCGGACCAGGCCGTGCAGCGAACCGCCGCGGGCGCGCAGCAGGACCAGCTCGTCGCGGCGTTGTCCGGCGGCGAGCACGCTCCACAGCAGGACCACGACGAGTGCCGTGGTGAGCACGCCGGCTGCCGCCATGGCCAGCAGCGGGGCGACGGCCGACCGGTCGCGTGCGAACCCGCCGAGCAGCGTGCCCAGGCTCTCGTCGACCGTCACGGGCGCACCGGCCTCGCGGGCCAGGGCGGTGGCCTCCGGGCCGCGCGCGAGCGACGTCAGCCCGTCGGCCAGCTCCGGGACCTGAGCGGCGTGCAGGTCGTCGGTGGGCAGGGAGAAGTGCCAGTACGCCTCGGCCCCGCTCTCGCTGCCGAGCAGCGCCTTCGCCGCGTCCCGGTGGACGAGGGCGCCGAACCGCCAGAAGCGGTCCGGAGGGTTGCCGGGCACCCCCGACGCCGCGGACGCCCGGCGGGGCTGCGCCGTCACCGGGTCCGCCGTCCAGAACAGGTGGTCCGGGTCGCGGGGTTCGACGACGCCGGTGAGCGTCAGCACGGTGCGGAAGCCCGGCTCCCCGGGGGTGGTCGGCGCGCCGAAGGCGACGGAGTCGCCCGGCTCCAGACCCATCCGGTGCGCGGTGCGTGCGGTCACCACCGCGTCGACGCGCTGGGAGCCGCCGTGGACGTCGTTTCCGGACCTCCCGGGCGGCTCGACACGGACCTCGGGGCCGGGGAGTTCGCCCTCGACCGGACGGCTGTGCGCGGCCAGGGCGCGTGGGGCGGTCAGGGTCAGCTCGGGCGGCCGGCTCTCGGTGAGCCGGGGCAGGTCCGGGTCGCCCACCGGAACCGGCACGGGGTTGCGGACGCCCGCCACGGCGGGCCCCGTGCCCACGGGCAGGGTGCGTGCGGCGGCCCGGGCGAAGACGCCTCCG
Source organism: Streptomyces hazeniae (assembly GCF_031845485.1). NCBI lineage: Bacteria > Bacillati > Actinomycetota > Actinomycetes > Kitasatosporales > Streptomycetaceae > Streptomyces > Streptomyces hazeniae. Next base: position 533,709 of record NZ_JAVREQ010000001.1, on the reverse strand, counting down.
ACCGCGTCGACACGTTCCGGACGCAGCGCGGGCGCGACGAGGTCGCCGTCGGAGTCCACCCCGGGCTGGACCGGCAGCGTGCCGCTCAACAGTGTTGCTTCCGCCGGTGCGCCGGTCAGCACGTCGCGCAGCGCGGCGTCCCCGTAGGCGTCGACGGCGCGCGGCAGGACCGCGGTCACGCACGTCGTGACGAAGCAGAGCACCGCGAAGGCGAACACCGACAGCGGGGCCGACCGGAGCCGGGAGGGAAGGTACATGTGCTCAGTCGCCCCTCTCCGCGCGGAGCGCCCGGGCCGGTTCCGCGCCGCGCGCCGCGCTCACGGCGATCACCAGCAGGCAGACGAGGACGAGCGCGCCGACGAGCAACGCGACCTGTTCCGGCGGAATCCGTACCAGCAGCGGCGGCACCGGGGTGGTCGCGCGCTCCGTCAGCACGATCAGCGGGACGACCAGCCGCGTCACCACGACCCCCAGCACCACACCGACCGTCAGCGACAGCAGGACCAGCACTCCCTGCTCCGCCGCCAGCGCCCGCGCGAGACGCGACCGGGGAGCGCCGAGGGCCCGGAGCACCGCGAACTCGTCGCGCCGCTCGCGTGCCGTGGCGGCGGTGCTCACGGCGAAGCCGGTCGCGGCCAGCAGCGCGGCGGCGACGGCGATGCCGGTGAGCGCGGCACGCGGACCGGAACCCAGCGGATCGTCCCGCAGCCGCTCGGTCAGCTCCTCGCGGGTGTCGACCGCGTCGAACGGCGTGTGCGCGCGCAGCGCGTCCGCGATCCGCGGGCTCGCGCCGGGAGTCGCGTCCACCCACCAGCCCTCCGGCTCCAGCGGGGCCGTGCCGGCTGCCAGCAGCCGTGCGTCGAGCGCCGCGAGGTCGACCAGCAACGCCCCTCCGCCCCCCTCACCGGCCGCGTCTCCGCCGGCGGCGCTCGCCGTTCCGCCGTCGGCTCCCGTCGTGGGGAGGGCGCGCAGGGCACCGGTGACCCGGACCGGGACGTCCTGCTGGGAGATCTGGACCAGCACCTCGTCGCCCACCTCGGCTCCGGCGGCGCGCAGGAACGCGTCCGTGGCGACCGCGGGCAGCGGCCCCTTCGGCGGCGCGGCCCCCGGGAGCGTCAGCACGACGTCGACGGGCACCGCCGGGTACGCGAAGGACGGCGGTTCCTCGGCGGCACCGGTGGTGTAGGCGACGGTCACCGTGCCGCCGCCCGTGTCGTCGCCCGTCCGCAGCGAGCGCAGCTGAGGCCGGTCGGGCATCGGGACGCCGAGGCGTTCCCCGGTGTCCCCTGCGGTCGCACGGGCCGACCACCCGGCACCGCCCGCAGCCTCGACCGCACGGGTGCCGCCGGGGGTCTCCGCGCGCAACTCCTCGACCGTCAGGCGCTGTTCGCCTGACCGCGTGGGTGCGACGTGCGCCGCCGTCAGCCCGGTGAGCCGCAGCGGACCGGCGGGCACACCGCGGTCGCCGGCCGCCTCGTCGAACGCGGCGGTCAGCGTGTGCGTCCGGCCGTCGGCCGGGAGGTCGCCGACGCGGAAGCGGTACGGCACCCCGAATCGGTCCTCCACGGCCAACGCGACAGTGGCGTCGACCGGTTCGGGCCCCGGCGCGCGCAGCCGCAGTTCCAGGCGGAGCGCGGTGGCGTCGGCGGGCAGTTCGAGGCCGCCGCTCCTCCGCCCGGGGCCGTCGAGCAGGGCCGCCAGGTCCTCCGGCTGCCGGTCGGCGAGGTCTCCGCGCAGGTGCAGCAGCCGGCCGGCTTCCCCGGCGTCGGTGGCGACGATCTCGGCGTCCAGGTCTCCGCCCACGCCGAACGTCGTCCGGTTCACCGGAGCCACCGCGGCGATGCCGTCCACATCGTCGAACAGCCCGCCCTGGCCGAAGGCCGGGGTGCCCGACCCGGAGACGGAGACGTCGGCGCCGACTCGGAAGGCGGCCTGGTCGGCCTGCGACCGGTCCCAGCTCGCTCCCTGCCCCACCGCGAACACCCCCATGGCCACGGCCAGGACCAGCAGCAGTGCCGGCCCGGCACCGCGGGCCGGCCGTCGTCCGAGCTGCCAGCCGGCGAGGGCGGCGGTCAGTCCGCGCCCCCGGGCGGCGGCCCTCTCGCCGAGCCGGACGACGAGCGGCAGGACGCGCAGCGCGGGAACGGTCACGGCGACCAGCGCCAGTGCCGGGGCCGTGACGAGCACCGGGTCGATGCCCGCGGCAGCCGAACTCCCGGCCACCGCGCCTCCGTCGGCCGTGGCCGGTCCTCCGTCCGGACCGCCGCCGGCGAGGACACCGGCGCCGGCCGAGCGGCGGGCGAGCTGCCAGAGCGCCACGCCGGCCACCACCAGCAGGGCGACGTCGGCGCCGCCCCGCAGCAGCGCGGCGGCCCGCGGACGCCGGGAGGCGAGGTGCACGTCGGCCGAGCCCAGGAAGCCGGGGGCCGCCGCGGTCAGCGCGCACCCCAGCGCCACCGCCGCGGACACCCACCAGACCGTGCCGGGCAGGCGCAGCGCGTCCCCGGACCCGCCGGGCCCGCTGCCGCTCCCGGCGGCGAGCGTACGGGCCAACGGCCCGGCCAGGAGCGGCCCCAGCACCAGACCGGGCAGCGCCACCAGCAGTCCTTCGAGCAGCGCACCGGCCGCGACCCGCCCCCGCGAGCCGCCCCGGGCGCGCAGCAGCGTGGTCTCCTCCCGCCGGTCGGTGGCCAGCAGCCGGGTCACCAGCAGCAGCGTCAGCCCGGCCAGGGCGGCCAGTTGGAGCCCGGCGACCAGCAGCGTCGAGCGGCCGACGAGCAGGCTGCGCTGGAGACCGGTGAGCACCTGCGGCAGATCGCTGCTCGCCACGGCACCGTCCACGCCGGAGGCCGCGTCGAAATCGGCGGCCGTCGCGGCGACCCGTGTGCGCAGCTCATCGACCCGGTCCGTGGTGAGGGCGGAGAAGTCGGCGTCCGCCTGCCAGTGGGTCGCGTCGGGCGTCAGCCGCTCCGCGCCGAAGGCGGCGTCGGAGACGGCGAGCGGTCCGTATGTGGTGTAGGAGAGGGTGCGGACGGCCTCCCCGCCCAGCGGATCCAGCCGCCAGTACGGGTCGGAGCGGTCCTTCGGCACGTAGACGCCGGTGATCTCGGCACGCACCGGCGGCGGGCCGTCCAGCCGGCTCGCCACCCGCAGCGCGTCGCCGGGCTCCAGGCCGAGGCGTTCCGCGGCGAGCGCGGGCACGGCCACCGGTACGCGGAACGTGCCTCCGGGGCCCGGGCGTCCGGCGCCGGAGGGCCACACGCCGTCGGTCATCCGGACCCGTTCGCGGTCCAGCGAGGTGAAGAGGGTCAGGTCCGGGTTCTCCTCGCGCGCGGGCGGCGCGTCGTCCGGCCGGGGCAGCGCGTACGAAGCGGACCGGGTGGCCGAGAAGACCTCGGTGGGCAGCCCACCGTAGGCGCGGCGCAGAGCGGACCGCACCGAGGCGTCCGCGTCGGCCCGCTCCCCGGCGGTGACGGCGGCGTGCACGTCGATCACCGCGTCGTCCGCGGCCTGACGCTCCAGCCGGTGCCGCAGGCCGCTGTCCCCGAGGGTCGCGCCGAAGGCGGTCAGGGCGGCGAGCACCGAGGCTGTCAACAGCACGGTGAGCGCGGCGGCGGCGGGCAGCAGCAGGTGCGCCCGGAGACGGGCGAGCATCAACCCCGGCACTTACCGCCCCCCGTTTACCGCCCCCGTTGGCCCCCGCCTGCCACGGGCGATGCCCGGACAGGACCTAGTCCGCAGAGTTGACCATAGACGCTGCGGCGTACACGAGGTAGTCCCACAGCTGCCGTTCGTGCTCGGGGGCGAGGTCGAGGCTGTCCACGGCGTCGCGCATGTGCCGCAGCCACGCGTCGTGCGCAGCCCGGTTCACGGTGAACGGGGCGTGCCGCATCCGCAGGCGCGGGTGGCCGCGGTTGTCGCTGTAGGTCCGCGGGCCGCCCCAGTACTGCATGAGGAACAGCGCCAGCCGCTCCTCGGCCGGGCCGAGGTCCTCCTCCGGGTACATCGGCCGGAGCAGCGGGTCTTCGGCGACGCCCTGGTAGAAGCGGTGGACGAGCCGCCGGAACGTCTCCTCGCCGCCGACCTGCTCGTAGAAGGTCTGGCTCTGCACACTGCCGCGCGGGATCTCCATCACGCCCCCATGGTCGCAGATGCCCGGCCGGGGTCAGGAGGGGCGAGGGCCCGTCGCCGGACCGGGGTCGTGTGTGGGCGCGAACATCCGCAGCGTCGTGCGCAGCACCACCACCGAGGGGCCCGGGGAGGACAGTGCGGCCCCGAGGTCGTCGCGCAGCCCGTCGAGGGTGGTGTGCATCGCGGGCACGCCGAACGACGCGGCGAGGGCGGCGAAGTCGGGACGGGCGAGTTCCGTGCCGGCGGCGGCGCCGAACGCGTCCGTCATGTACGCGCGCAGAATGCCGTAGCCGCCGTCGTCGACGACGAGCCAGGTCACGGGCAGGTCGTGCTGCCGGGCGGTGGCGAGTTCGGCCAGCGAGTACATCGCGCCCCCGTCGCCGGAGACCGCCAGCACCGGACGGCTCCGGTCCGCGGCCGCCGCTCCCAGCGCGGCGGGGAAGGCGTAGCCCAGTCCGCCGGCGCCCTGCGCGGTGTGCAGCGGCCCGGACCGGGGGTCGAAGGCGGACCACGCCCAGTAACCGAGGATCGTCATGTCCCAGAAGCTGGCCGCGTCGTCGGGCAGCGCGGCCCGGACGTCCCGCAGCACGCGCCGTTCACGGGCGAGGTCCTGGGCGTCCAGCCGCTCCCGGACCCGGGCGAGCAGCCCTGCGGCCCGCGCGCGGCCGTCCCCGGCCGGCCGCGGCGTCACGGACTCGGCGAGTGCCGCGAGCGCGGCGCGGGCGTCGGCGTGCAGGCCCAGGGCGGGGTGGTTCGCCTCCAGCTTGCCGGGGTCGGCCTCGATCTGCACGACGCGGCCGCGGGGGGCGAAGGTGTGGTAGTTCGACGACAGTTCACCGAGCCCGGAGCCCGCCACGAGGAGCACGTCGGCGTCCTGCAGGAACTCCGTCGTGTGCCGGTCCTCCAGCCAGGACTGGAGGGAGAGCGGGTGGTCCCAGGGGAAGGCTCCTTTGCCCCCGAAGGTGCACGCGACGGGCGCGTCCAGCAGCTCGGCCAGCGCCAGCAGCTCCGCCTGCGCCCCGGCGCGGACCACGCCGCCGCCGGCCAGCACGGCGGGGCGGCGGGCGCCGCTCAACGCCTCGGCCGCCGCCGCCACGGTCTCCGGACGGGCCGGAAGCGGCCGGGGCCGTGCCGACAGGGTGCGCACCGGCGGCACTGCGGCGGGGGCGAGCAGTACGTCCTCCGGGATCTCCACCCACACCGGGCCGCACGGGGCCTCCAGCGCGTCCGCCCAGGCGGCGGCGAGCGCGGAGGGGATCTGGGACGCCGCCCGCACGGTGCGCGCCGACTTGACCACGCCCCGCATCACGGCCGCCTGGTCGGCGAGTTCGTGCAGGTATCCCCTGCGCGCCCCGCCGAGCCCGGCCACCGGAACCTGGCTGCCGATGCCGAGCACGGGCACGCAGGCCGCAGCCGACTCCTGCAGCGCCGCCAGCGTCATCAGGGCCCCGGGCCCGGTGGACACCAGGAGCGGGGTGACCGTGCCGGTGATCCGGGCGTGGGCGTCGGCGGCGAAGCCCGCGTTGTTCTCCACCCGCAGCCCCACCGACTCCAGCGGTGAGCGGCGCACCGCGTCGAAGAGCCCCAGCGCGTGCTGGCCCGGCAGGCCGAACACCGTGGTCGCGCCGAGTGCGGTCAGGGATTCGGTGACGAGGTCGCCGCCGGTGCGGACCGGGGTGGTCATCGTTGCGTCGTGGCCCTTCTGTACGGGTGGCATCGCGGGTGGCGAGTGGTATCGCGGGTGGTGGGGGGTCAGTCGGTGCGCGGGGCGGAGGACGTTCCCGCCGCCTCCCTCGGTGACGGCGGCGCGCCGCCGTCACCGGGCCCCGCGCCTCCGTGGCCGGCCAGCCGCTGCCGCCAGGCCGCGAGCCGCACCGGGTCCGTCGGCCTGCCGGCCAGGCTGACCAGCACGTAGGCGGCGAGCGCGGCCAGCAGGCCGAAGTAGATCGGTTCGGTGGCGAGCATGCCCTCGACCATCATCGTCACCACGACCGTCACCCCGCCCGCGCCCATCGCGGCGAGTGCTCCGCCGGCGGTGCCCCGCTTCCACAGCAGGCCGCCCAGGATCGGCACCAGCAGCCCGCCGACCAGCAGGTTGTACGCGACGGTCAGCGCGCCGACCACGTCGTCGATGGCCACCGAGATGGCGATCACCGCCAAGCCCATCAGCACCACGAACGCCCGGTTGTCCCGGACCTCGTCCTCCGCCCGGCCGGAGCCGTCCGGGCCCGTCGACGCGGCCGAACGCCTCCGCAGTCGCGTCCAGATGTCGTTGTGGGCGACGGTCGCGCAGGCGATCAGGGTGCCGGAGGACGTCGACATGACGGCGGCGAGCGCGGCGGCGAGCACGAGCCCCTTGACCCCGACGGGCAGGGCGTCGCCGACGATCACGGCGAAGGCGTTGTCGGCGCGGGCCAGGTCCGGGTAGAGCGCCTTGGCGGCGGTGCCGATCGCCGCGCCGGCGAGCGCGTAGAGCAGGCAGTAGGTGCCGGCCACCGTGCCGCCGGTGCGCGCCACCCGGTCGTTGCGGGCGGTGAAGACGCGCTGCCAGATGTCCTGGCCGATGAGCATGCCGAACGAGTAGATCAGCACGTATGTGATCACCGTCTCGGCCCCGATGCTCATCGGTGAGAAGTAGTCGTCCGGCAGCTCGGCGGCCATCGCCGACCATCCGCCGGCCTTCCACACCGCGAGGGGGAGCAGCAGCAGGAGGATGCCGACGGTCTGCACCACGAACTGCACCATGTCCGTCAGCGTGATCGACCACATGCCGCCGAGCGCCGAGTAGCAGACCACCACCGCGCCGCCGAGCAGGATCGCGGCCACCCGGTCCAGGCCGAAGATCACGTCGAAGATCGTGGCGTACGCGATGGTCGAGGTGACGGAGAGCATGAGCGTGTACGCCCACATCACCACGCCCGACACCAGCGTCGACGCGCCTCCGTAACGGAGTTCGAGCATCTGGCTGACGGTGTACACGCGCAGCCGGGAGATGCGCGCCGAGAAGACCAGGCTCAGCACGAGCAGGCCGATGCCGATCGTGAAGACGAGCCACGCGCCGGACAGCCCGTACCGGTAGCCGAGCCCCACGCCGCCGATGGTCGACGCACCGCCCAGCACGATCGCCGCCATCGTCCCGGAGTACATGAGCGGGCCGAGACGGCGGCCCGCCACCAGGTAGTCGCTCTTCGTCCGGGCCCGGCGCATCCCCCACCAGCCGACGCCGATCATGCCCGCCAGGTACGTCACGATCACTGCGTAGTCGACGGCCATGAACGCTCCTCGGTCCGGAATGAGGGGTGCCCGGGGCACCCCGTCGGCAGGGTGCGTCACAACGTAGGTAGCCGTACGGGAGGAAGGAAGTGTACGTTTCCTCTCCCCGGGCGGGTGGACCTGTGCAAACCGTCCACCCGCGGCGCGAGCGGAGGACGCCATGCAGGAGGTACTGCCCCCCACCGTCCCCGTGGCCCTCACCGAACTGCTCCGCGACGAGCAGCTCGCGCTGCACCAGGTCGCGGGCCCGCCCGCGGGTCCAGGCGACCAGGTCTACGCCGTGCACACCAGCGAGATGGGCGACCCCGTGCCGTACCTGCTCGGCGGCGAGCTGCTGCTGACCGCGGGCGTGCACGGCCCGGCGCCGGAGGACGGCGCCGAACGTCACTGGGCTCAGTACGTCACCCGGACCGTACGGGCGGGGGCGACGGCCCTCGGTTTCGGCATCGCACCCCTCTACGACGAGGTGCCGCCGGCGCTGGCGGGGGCCTGCGACCGGCACGGCCTCCCGCTTCTCCGGGTCCCGGAGGAGACGCCCTTCACGGCGGTGGCGCGGACCCTCTGGCAGCTGGTCGCGGAGCGGCGGCACCGCGACCTGCAACGGCTGAGCGCCGCCCAGCAGGCCCTGACCACCGCGGCCACCCGCCCCCACCCGGTCCCCGCCGTGCTGGCCCGGCTCGCCGAACAGACCGACGGCTGGGCCGCGCTGTTCGGACGCGGCGGCCGGGAGGTGGCCGTCGCGGGCGCCGAACCGCCGCCGGACGAGCGCTGCGCCCTCGCGGCGCTCACCGGCAGGCTGCGGGCCGCGCCGTCCTCCGCGGCCGACGCGTCGGGAGCCTGGCGGCTGAGTGCGTTCGCCCTCACCGGGGCGGCCGGGGGAGCGGACGACGGGGAGCGCCTGGCGCTCGGGGTGTGCGCCCCCGGCCCGGAGGGGGCCGACGACGCGCTCGTGCGGTCGGCCGTGGCGCTGCTGTCCCTGCTCACCAGCCACCGGGTGGCCGCGACGAACGCCCGCCCGTCGGCCGCCCTGGTCCGGCTGCTCCTCGGCTTCCCGGTCGCCGACGTCCTCCCGGCGCTGGGCGTCGCCGGCCTCTGGACGGTGGTGCACGGGCGGCGCAGGCCGGGCACTCCCGACCACGGGTTGCCGGCGAGGGCCGGTTTGGCGGCGGGCCTGCGGACCGACCTGGTGGACGTCGACGGCGACACCCTCCGGGCCCTGGTGCCCGGCGACGGGCCGGTTGCGGCGCAGCCCGGATGGACACTCGGGGCGTCCCGCCCCGTGGCCGCCGACGACCTCCCGCTCGGGGACGCCGGGGCCGCCGAGTCTCTCGGGCGGGCGGTCGCCGAGCACCGCCCGGTGGTACGGCAGCGCCGGACGCACTCCCACGACCTCGGCGCGCTGCTGGCTCCCGGCGAGGCGCGCGCACGGGCCCGTGCCCGGCTGCGGCCGTTGGCCGACCGGCCGGCACTGGTCGAGACCCTGCGCGCCTGGCTGTCCGTGCACGGCAGCTGGGACCGCAGCGCGGCGGCGCTCGGCGTCCACCGCAACACCGTGCGCCAGCGCATCGCCCGCACGGGCCAACTCCTCGACGCCGACCTGGGCGACCCCGACGAGCGTGCGGAGCTGTGGCTCGCGCTGCGCTGGGTCTGACCTGACCCGGGAGGCGGCGCGGACGTGCCGGAGGGGAGCGGCGGGCGGCCCGCCGCTCCCCTCCGGTTCCGGTTGGTCAGCCCCGGCGCAGGGTGATCGTCGTCCAGGCGCCGACGTGCACCTGGTCGCCCTCCCGCAACGGGACGGGCACGTACGGCTGGATCGGGTCCTCGCCGCCGTTGACCGTGGTGCCGTTCGTGGAGTTCTGGTCGACGACGGACCAGCTGCCGTCCGGCTGGGCGATCAGCAGGGCGTGCTGGTGCGACACCCCCGGGTCCTCCGGGGGCCGGCCCAGGTCGATGTCCGGCGCCTCACCGGTGGAGTTGCGGCGCCGCCCGATCGAGACCTGATGGCCGGTGAGCGGCATCTCGTGCTCCGCGGAGTACGCCGGCAGGTTGAGCGCCGACGCCTCCGGCCCGCTCCGCTGCATCATCGCGGCGAAGTACTCCCGGTCGGGGGCGATCACGGCGGTCCAGGGGCCGGACGGATCCTGGCCGGCGGGCGGGCCCTGCTGAGCGTGCGCCGGGGGCTGGTACGGCTCGCCGGGGCCCGGCTGATGGCCCGGCTGGTGTCCCGGCTGTTGTCCCGGAGGCGCGCCGTGCGGGGCGGGAGCGCCGGGCGGCGCCATCTGCCAGTCGCCGCTCGGCGGACCCTGCTGCGGACCGCCCTGCGGGGGCACGCCCTGCGGGGGTGCCTGCGGCGGTGCGCCGGGGGCGGCCGCCTGCGGGGGGCCGGGCTGCTGGGGGTGCTGGGGCTGTTGTGGGTAGCCGTAGCCGCCCGGTGCCTGGGGGGCCGGGGGTGGTGCGCCCGTGCCGGGGCCGGGCTGCGGGTGCTGGGGTTGCTGCGGTGGGCCGGGCTGCTGGGGGTAGCCGTAGCCGCCCTGCCCCGGGGGGCCCGGGGGGGCACCCATGCCCGGGTGGCCGGACGGCTGCGGTGCCTGCGGGGGGCCGGGCTGCTGGGGGTGCTGGGGCTGTTGTGGGTAGCCGTAGCCGCCCGGTGCCTGGGGGGCCGGGGGTGGTGCGCCCCTGCCAGGGCCGGGCTGCTGCGGCGGCGCGGCGAAGGGGGGTGGGCCGCCCGGTCCGCCCTGGAAGCCGAAGTGGCACTGCTCGCAGAAGGACGCCTGCGGGGCGCGCGGCGTACCGCACTGGGGGCAGCGCTCCGGCCCGGCCTGCGGGTGCTCGGGCCCCGGCATGCTGCCCGGGCCTCCGGGGAAGCCGCCGGGCTGCGGTCCGCCGTGCGGCGGCTGCGGTGCCTGCGGGGGGCCGGGCTGCTGGGGGTACTGGGGCTGTTGCGGGTAGCCGTAGCCCCCCTGACCAGGTGGTCCCGGGGGAGGCGTGGAGCCCGGGGGCGGGCCGGGAGGCGTGCCCGGGCCGGGCGGACCCGGGATCCCGCCACCGGGCGGACCGGACGGTGCGGCCATGCGGTGACCGCACACCTCGCACCAGTCGTCGGCCGCCGACTGGTGGCCGTTCGGGCAAGTCGGCATGGTCCTGCCTCCCCCATCGTGACGTTCGCTGCCTCGTGCGGGCCGTTCACCGGTCCGCGGCGGAAGGGGTCGTTCCGGGCGGTCCGGCCGACGCTCCTCCTCCGTCGAACAGTACCCGGCACCGCGTCCACCACGTCCACCACCTTCGAACACGGATGCGGACAGAGGCGGGCGATCGGGACGTTCGGCGTCAGGACCCCGCAGGCGACGCGGCGGGGCCGTCCGCCGGGACGGCGACCGGTACCAGCGCGACGGTCACGTTGTCGTGGCCCCCGCCGTCGAGCGCGAAGCCGACCAGGTGTCGGACCGCCGCCATCGGACGGGTCGCCGCGTCCGCCGGCAACGCCGCCGCCATGTCCTTCGACGCGTCGGCGTAGTTCCACAGCCCGTCGCTGCACACGACCACCACCCCGGACCGGTCCGGCTTGAACGACGCGGTGTGCGGGTCGAGTTCGTACGCGTCGGCCCCGAGCCAGCCGGTGATCGCGTGAGCGCGCGCGTCCGCGTACGCCTGCGCCTCGGTCATCAGCCCCGCGCCGATCATCTGCGCGGCCCACGAGTCGTCCTGGGTGAGCCGCGACGGCGGCTGCGTACGGTCGTCGGGCACCCAGTAGGCGCGGCTGTCGCCGACCCAGCCGACCGTGAGGATGCCGTCGGCGGTCACCGCGCCGACGATCGTGCAGGCGGGCGCGTTCTGCTGAGCCTCGCGCTCCTCCGGCGTCGCGAGCACGTCCACGGCCTCCGCCGCCGCCAGCAGGGCGTCGTGCATCGCGTGCTGCGGGTGTGCTCCGCGCGGGATCGACTCCCGCATCGACGCGGCCGCCGCCTCGGCAGCGGCCTCCGACGCCTGGTCCGACCGCGAGGCGGAGGAGACCCCGTCGCACACCACGGCGATCTGCGACGGCCCTCCGGACGGCGTGGTCACCGCGGAGACCGTGAAGAAGTCCTCGTTCCGGCGGTGCCTCAGGCCGCGGTCGCTCGCGGCCGCGACCCCCGCCACCTCGCGCTCCCAGTGGTCGCGCGCGACGGGCTGCTTGTGGCCGCAGTGGGTGCAGTGGCCGTCCGGACCGACGGACCCCGTGCCGCAGCCGACGCAGCCCGGGGTGTCCTGCTCCGGTTTCTCCCGCTCCGGGGAGTCGTCCCGCGTCTCCGCGTCGGCGGCGGGCGCGGGCTGCGCCGCGCGGTCCGCCCCAGCCGCGGGCGCGGCCTCGTGCCCGGCGGCCTCGTGCGCCGGGCTCTGCGCGGCGGCCGGCGCACCCTCCGTCCGCGCGGTGCCCGCGTGCGGCGACGGCGCGGGGGCCGGTGCCGGTGCCGGTGCCGGCCAGGCCCCGGCGTCCTGCACGGCTGCCTCCGCCGCCGGGGCGGGGGAAGCGGCGGGGGCGGCGGGCGCGTCTCCTCGTCCCGCCGTCCCGCCGGCAGCCGACGCGCTCGGCCCCGACGGGCCGTGCCCGGCGCCGGAGCCCACCGCCGCCGCTGCCTCGGCGCCCCCGGACGCCGAGGCGCCGAGCGGAGCACTCCCCGGGGCGGAGCCCGTCCGGGACGCGCCGGGCGGGGGCTGCCGGACGGTGACGTGGGTGCCGCCGCGCGGCGGGCGCGGGTCGAAGTCGCCGCCCGGGGCGGTGGAACGCCGGGGCCGCAGGTCCGTGCCGCAGGCCCCGCAGAACAGGTCGCCGTCCTCGGCCGGCTCGGTGCACTCGGGGCAGGCCGCCGGTCGGTCGTTCTCTGACATCGTCACACCCACGTTCTGGGGCGGAAGCGGTTGGCCCGTTCCACCAGTTCGATCCTCTCAGAGCCGGACTGCGCCAGCCTCGCGAGCCGGCGGTAGGAACGCTCCAGGGCCTCCCGGACCCGCGCCTCCTCCGGCATCGCGTTCAGCAGCGGCAGCACGTGGCCGTTGAAGGCCGGGCGGGTGGCGAGCACCCAGTCCAGCGCCACGCCCAGCACCTCCGTCGTGAGCCGTTCGTACCGCAGGGCGTCGAGGCCCGCCTCACGCAGCTGCTCGACCTGGCGGGCCGCGGCACACAGGTCGTCGAACGGCAGCGTGCGCGGGTCGCGCCCGCGCAGCCGGGCCCGTACGGCCGCCACGCGGGCGGCGGTGTGGTGGCTGGAGGTCTCCGGTACGGACTCCAGCGCCTGCACCGAGCCCTGCCGGTCGCCGGTCGCCAGCCGCACCCGCGCCAGCCCGAACGCGGCGCTGACGTAGGAGGGGTCGGTGGTCCAGACGAGCCGGTAGTACTCGGCGGCGTTGTCGAGCTGGCCCAGCGTCTCGGCGCACACCCCGAGGGCCAGCTTGGGCGCGATCTCGCCGGGGAACGCGTCGTAGAGGGCGTCGAAGGAGAGCGCCGCGGTCTCGCGGTCGCCGTCGGCCAGCGCGGTGAGGCCGCGGAACCACACCACCCGCCAGTCCTCCGGGTGCCGTGCCTCCAGTTCGGCCAGCAGGCGGGCGGCGCCGTGCCGGTCCTGAGGTCCGGCCAGCTCCAGCAGGGCGCGCAGCTCGCGCAGCCGGCGTTCGATCGAGTCGGCGGGGGCGTGGGCGAGTGCGGCGGCGACCTCGGCCGGCGCGGAACCGGCCAGCCCGGCGAGGAATCCGGCGCACGGGTCGGAGAGGTCGACCCGGGGCACGGGCAGCGCCAGCGCGGTCGCCCGGGTCTCCAACGGGACGAGCGCCGGGCCGTGGGCCGCCGAGGCCGGACCGCCGGCCCGCCAGGCGGCGGCGCCCCGCCCCGCACCCGCTCCCGCTCCCGCTCCCGGGGCGTACCCGGGCGGCAGGCCCGGGGGAGGGCCCGGGACGCCGTGGGACGGCGGACCGCCCCGGGGATGCTCCGGTGCCGTCGCCGCACGGCGGGACTGCGCGACGAGCGACAGTGTGCCCGCCGTGTCGAGGTCCCCGTCCCCGTCAGGACCGGTCGAGGTCCCTTCGGCGGGGTGCGCGGCGGTGTACCCCGCGGGCGGCGGAGACGGCCGGCCGCCCCCGGAGGCCCCGGGCCCGGCCGCCGGGTGCGGGGCGGCCGGGCCGGCCCACCCCTGCGTGGGCCCCGGCGCGTGCGCACTGCCGGCACCGCCTGCGCCCGCGGCGGCGCGGCGGCGCAGGAGCCGCCCGAACCGTCCGCCGCCCGCCGGTACGGCGGCCCGCGCGCCGAGCGCGGACGCGTCGCCCGTCAGGTGCGGCAGCAACGCCGTGTCCACCACGCGCAGTTCGGGCCCGAAGAGGGTGGACAGGGCCGGTCGCGGACGTTCCGTGCGCAGTGCGACGATCTCCCGCAGCACGCCGGTCAGCTGATCCGCCATCTCCTGTGCGGAGGCGAACCGGCGCTGCGGGTCCGGGTCCGTCGCGCGGACCAGGAAGCGGTAGAACGACTCGTACCGGCGGAAGATCTCCACGCTCTCCGGGTCCGGGAGCCGGTCGGCGTAGTCGCCGGTGTAGCCCTTGAAGTCGAAGGTCAGCACCGCCAGCGTGCGAGCCACCGTGTACAGGTCGGAGGCGACGGACGGCCCGGTCTCGGGGACCTCCGGCGCCTGGTAGCCGACGGTGCCGTAGATGGGGCTCTCCAGGTCGTCCATCCGCCGCACCGCGCCCATGTCGATCAGCTTGAGCTGGTCGGCCTGCTGTATGGCGTTGTCGACCTTGAAGTCGCAGTAGAGCAGGTTCCGGCTGTGCAGGTGGCCCAGCGCCTCCAGCGCCTCGATGCCGTACGCGCACGCCTGCTCGACGGGCAGCGGGTCGCGACGGCCGGCCTCCGTGCGACGGGAGTTGGCGATGTCCTTGAGGGAGCGGCCGCCGACGTACTCCATGACGATGTAGCCGTCGAGGCTGCCGGTGCGCCGGTCCAGGTGCTCGACGAAGTTGTAGATCCGCACGATGTTGGCGTGCTCGATCTCCGCGAGGAAGCGGCGCTCCGAGATCGCGACCGCCATCGCGTCCTCGTCGCCGGTGTCCAGCAGCCCCTTGAGCACCACCCAGCGGTTGGAGACCGCGTGGTCGACAGCCAGGTAGATCCAGCCCAGCCCGCCGTGCGCGAGGCAGCCGGCGATCTCGTACTGCCCGTGCACCACGTCGCCGGCCCGGAGCTTGGGCAGGTACGAGTAGGGCCGCCCGCACTGCGTGCAGAACCCTTCCGTACGGCCCGGGCGGCCGCCGCGCGAACGCCCGACCTTCGCCCCGCACGCGCCGTTGCTGCAGAAGCGTTTACGCTCCGGCACCCGCGGGTCGTCCAGCACCACCGACGCCGGGTCCGCCTTCGGCACCTCCGGCACGGTGACCAGCCCCGCGCCCAGCCGGTTGCGCGCCGACGTTCCCGCCGTCGTGCCCGAACTGCGCACGGACACCGACCGCACGCCGCTGCCGGAGACCGAACGGGACAGCCGCCCGGACACCGACCGGCGGGACGCCTGCGAACGGGAGGAGTCCCGGCCGGACGCCTGTCCGGAGCCGCTCGAGGCGGGCGCCGGGTCCTGGCGCGCGGGCGGGGTGAGACCGGTCGCGGTCGCGCCGATCACGCCGACGGCGGAGACGACCGGCGCCAGGCCGCAGGCGCCGCAGTACAACTCGCCGCCGTCCGCGCCCTCGTAACGCCCCGAACAGCCCGGCCGCTGGCAGGTCCGCCCCGCCATGCCGCCGCCCGGTGCGGACGTTCCCGCCTGCGGTGCCACGTTCACCTTTCCCCCCTGTGCTCGGCAGGGGAACCGTCGCCCTGCCGTGGTACGAAGACTTCTCTCGCCGCGTCCACGTAGCGGCGCACGGCGGTCTCCGCCGCGCCCAGGTCGCACGGCGCGCTCCACAGAATGCGCCGCGCCGCGTCGTAGCGCTCCCTCAGCAGCCGGTCCTGACCCGCGCCGCACCGGGCGACCTCCGCACGGTAGGCGTCCAGCCTGCCGCGCAGTTCCGCGCGCACCGCGAGCGGGGCCGTCACCGCGGACAACGACGCCCTGGCCCGGTCGAGTTCGTCCTCGGCCTCCTCCTCCAGCGACTCCAGCAGCGGCGACAGCCGGTTCCACTGCGCGTAGCGCCGGTACTCGGCGGCGCGGGAGAGCTGCTCCTGGAGCGCCGTCGGCGGTCCGCTGACCGCCGGCACCTCGGAGGCCGCTATCTTCGCCAGCACCTCGACGCGGGCCGTGCGTGCCTCGGCGAGGGTGCGGTCCGCGCGCGACAGCATGTCCCGCAGGCGCAGCAGCCGCTGCTCGGCGTCCTGCCGCACCGTCAGCACCGCCTCGATGTCCCGCCGGACGTCCTCGATCGCGCGGGCGGCCGCGTCGTAGCGGGTGGTGTCCGGACGGCCGCCGCCGGGGGCGGAGCTGCCGCCGTCCGCGTTCCAGAACGCCAGCGGGTCGCGCAGCACCTCGGCGCGCAGCGCGGCGAGTTCGCCGGTGATCCTCTCCAGCCCGTCGCCCGAGGGGTGTTCACCCGGCCGTACGCCGACCGAGCGCGCCAGCGACCGCACCCGTCCCAGCTCCTCGGCGAGCAGGTCGATCCGGGCGGGCAGCGCGGACCACACGGCCTCGGCCGCGACGACCACGTCCAGGGCACGGGCGTACCAGGCGTTCATCCGCCGCACCAGCTGCGGGAGCGTCAGCTCCTCCACGGCGTCCCCGCCCCCGGTGTCCCCGCCGCCGGAGTGCCCGCCCTGGGAGAGCCCGGACGCGCCGTCGGCGGGCCGCTCGGCCGGCACGGTCAGGGTGCCGTGCAGCAGCCCGGTCAGCTCCGTCAGGTCGTCGCGGGTCGGCCAGCGGTGCCGCTTGCGCAGGTCGCGTGCCGCGCGCAGGGTGTCGGTGTAGAGGTCGAAGCAGGTCCACAGCAGGGTGATCGTCGTCTCCGCGTGCGCCCAGCGCCGGGCGGTGACGCCGGTGAGGTCCGCGCCTTCCAGCAGGCGGCGGCCCGCGTGCTCGTGCAGCGCGAGGAGTGTCGACTCGACCGTCTCGCGCTCCGTGTACAGGCGCGACAGCTCACGGTCCGCCTCCTCCCGGCTCATCGCCGGTACGGCGGGTCGCGGCGGGCCCATCGATCACCTCGCTGATCCAAGTCCGTGGCTGTGCGGTCGGTCGTCCGGCGCGCGTGCACCCGCCCCGCCGGGAGGGTGCACGCGCGGCGTTCAGTCCCGGTACACCGGTTCCGGCGGTGCGGGTTCCGTGCCCGGGTCCATCATGTCGGCCAGCCAGCGGTCGTACGAGACCCTCCACCGACTCCCGTCGCCCCCTGCGCGGTACTTTTCCAGCACCCTGTTGACCCGGCGCACCAGATCGTCGTCCTCCAGGTTCATCGCGATCCCGTACGGCTCGACCGTGGCGGGCTCGCCGACCAGCTTCACGGACGGGTCCTGCGCCACCTGCCCGGCACCCAGCGCGTTGTCGGTCAGCACCGCGTCGGCCTCGCCGAGCTGCAGCCGCACGAGGCAGTCGAGCTGGTTCGCCACCTTGACCTGGCGGACGTCCAGCGCCGCGTACTCCTCGGTCTCCAGCAGCTTCTCCGCCGTCGAACCGCGGGCGTTGCACACGCGTCTGCCGCGCACCGAGTCGTCCAGCCCGGTGATGTCGCTCCCCTCCGGCACGACGAGCTGCTGCCCGCTGAGGAAGTAGGCGGTGGAGAACGCCACCTTCTCCACCCGGTCGCAGTCGATCGTCATGGTGCGCACCACCATGTCCACCTCACCCTCCCGGATCGCCGGGATGCGGCGCGCGGTGGGGATCGTCCGGAACACGATCTGCGGGTCCGGGCCGAGCAGATCCTCCGCCACGGCCCGCACCAGGTCGATGTCGAAGCCGGCCAACTCCCCGGTGGCCGGGTCGCGGTAGCCCCACAGGTAGCTGTTCTGGTCCACGCCCACGACCAGCCGCCCCCGCTCCTGGATGCGGGCGACGGCAGGTCCTGCGGCGGACGACGGGCTGAGGCTCGCCGTCGGGTCCCCGCCGTCGGCGCAGGTCTCCGCCTCCGCGAACGCAGCGGACCGGACGGTGTCCACCGGGCCGGCGGGCACTGCCTGCGTGCGGCCGCCCGCCAGGAAGGGTACGGCCAGCGCCGCAGCCGTCGCGGCGGCCGCCACCGCCGTCGCGAGGCGGGCCCTCCGCCGCCGTCCGCCGTCGTGCACGTCCACGTCGTCCCCCCTCATCGGTACTCCGACAGCCGGCGTCCGATGCCGACCGTCGCGCCCCCGGCGCCCAGCAGGGCGAGCAGCGCCCCGCCGGCGGCCAGCCCGGTCAGCGCCGCCCGCCCGTCACCGGCCTCCTCCTCGAACTCGGCCTTCTCGTGCGCGCTCGCCTTCCGCAGCCCCGTGTCCACGACGTCGAAGGCGTCGCCGGTCGTGCCGCTCTCGCGGCCGATCACCAGCTCCACGGCGCGCTCGTAGTCGCCGCCGTCCTCGGCGGCACGGGCCTTCGCGTGCCGCTTGTGCCACACGTGCAGGCCGTGCTGCGCGTCCGCCACCGGGCCGCGCCCCGCCTCGTCGTCGGCCAGCCGGTACGCCTCGTCGACCAGGCCGCCCCGGTCCTCCGCGTCCGGCTCGGGCGTCGGTCCGGCCACCCGTGCCAGGTGCCGTACGGAGTCCTGCTCGTACGTGCCGCCCGCGCCGCGCGCGACCAGCCACATGTTCTCCGCACTGCGCGCCTGCAGCGAGCCGATCCACGCCTCGTTGAGCGCGTGCAGCGAACGGGCCCCGTGTTCGTCCGAGTTGCCGAGCCAGGAACGCGCGAGCGCGGAGCCGGCGGTCAGCCACAGCAGCGCCACCAGGGTCGCCGCCGCCGCGCCCACCAGGCCCGGGCTGAGCATGCGGTTGGTGCGCAGGTAGTCGCGGCGCTGAGCCCAGCCGAGCGCGCCGAGCGCGGCCAGACCGGCGAGCGTGGCCGCCCACGGCCAGGACCGGGCTTCGGTGTAGTCCGCGCGCAGCCGCGCGTTCTCCGCCTCGTACAGGTCGCGGGCGGCGGGCAGCAGCTTCTCCTGCATCCGCTCGTTGGCGTACCGCAGGTACGCCCCGCCCAGTGGCAGCCCCTGGCGGTCGTTGGCCCGCGCCGCCTCCACGAGGCCCGTGTAGCGGGGGAGTTCACGGTTGAGCTCCGCGATCCGGCGCTGGGTCTGCGACGAGCCCTCCGAGTTGGCTGCGGCCTTGGCCAGCAGTTCGGAGGCGCGCCGGATGTCGCGCTCGTACCGTTCGCGGAGGGAGCGCGGTTCGCCGACGCCACCGCCTCCGGCGAGGAAGCCGCCGGAGGCGGTGGTGTCGGCGTCGGCCAGCGACCGGTAGATGCTGGCCGCGTCCTCGCTCAGCGGCTGGCTGTGCTCGACCACCGCGTCGGCCGCGGCGGCGCGCGCACCGACCTGCCAGGCGGTGAGAGCGCCGAACAGCAGAAGCAGGGCGGCGAGGAGCGCGGCGATGCCGCGCAGCCTGCCGGGCTCGGTCGTCGCGGCCTCGCGGACGCGGCGAACCGTCTGCGCCCAGAGAGCGCGTGGTGTGCGCGGCGGTCCGGCACCGGGCTCCCCCGGGGCCGGTGCCGGACCGGGCGGCCGCGCGGTCCGGGTCGGACCGGGCCGGGCCGGGGTGCTGTGGCCGGGCGGCGCCGGTGCGGTGGTCGGTGGTGCCGGCGGCCATGCGGCGGGCGGCTGTGTCACGGCTGGTCGGTCCTCCCCCTGGCGTTCTCCCCGTTGCCCAGCAGTATGACGGCCGGTGCCGCCGCCCACATGCGGTACCCCACTGCAGGAGTCCGGACGGCCCCGGGGCATTGTTCCCGCGCCCGCCCCGGCGCCCGCGGTCGCCGCCCGGCATGCGGCGCTCGCAGGGCGCGCTTCGGGCCGGAACCGCCGAACGCCTCGTGACAGCGAACGCGACACCGGCCAGGGCACCCGCGAACGCGCCCCGCGACCTACGGCCCCGGCCCTCGCGCACGCGGCCCGCTCGCGCGGGGCGACGCCTCAGCCGGTACGGACCGGTGCGGAACGCGGGATGCGAGCCCCTCACCGGCCCGGCGGCACGCGTCCGCCACCCTCCGCACGGCTGTCCGGCCCGGCGTGACGGCGCGCGTACGGCGGGGGCAGGCGTGCGGGTCACGGGGGCGTCGTCGTGCGTCCCGACCGGGCGAGGCGTCGCCGGTCAGGCCGCGCGGAGGCGGGCGTAGGCCGCCCGGGGAGCGCCCGCGCGGTCCAGGCCCAGGAGGGCGGCACCCAGCACCGGCGGTGCCGTCACCACGTGCGGGACGGCGTGCGGGGCGCGCGCCGCGAGCCCGTCCCGCACCCAGCCGTCCAGCAGCGCGTGGCCGGCCGTCAGGATGCCCCCGCCCAGCACGACCGGCGTGGGCCGGTCCGTCAACGCGAGCGCCTCCAGGGTCACTCCGGCGAGTGCCACCACCTCGTCCGCCTGCCGCCGCACCAGCGACCGGGCCACCGGGTCGCCGTCCGCCGCCACGGCGAACAGCAGCGGGGCCGCCTCCAGCCGCCGCGCGGGGGGCAGGTCGCCGAGGTGGAACGCCTCGATCAGCGCGCCCATCGACCGCAGTCCGAAGTGCGCGGGCAGCGCCTCGGCGAGTGCCGTACGGTCCCCGCGGCCGTCGGCCGCGCGCGCCGCGTGCCAGACGGCCTCGTCGGCCAGGCCGCCCCCGCCGCCCCAGTCGCCGGACAGCCGCCCGACGGCGGGGAAACGGTGCGTACGGCCGCCGCCGTCCCGTCCCACGCAGTTGATGCCCGCGCCGCACACCACGGCCACCCCGTGCCCGTCCGCCGCGTCGTCGGGGAGCCCGGCGCGCAGCAGCGCGAACGTGTCGTTGAGCACGTGCGTCTCGCGGCCCCAGCCCCGCGCACGGACGGCGTCCGCCAACTCCCGCTCCTCGCGGGGCAGGTCGGCGTTGGCGAGACAGGCGGTGACGTCGTCGGCGAACGGCGCGCCGGAACCGCTGTCGCATCCGGCGGCCCGCGCGGCCCGGGCGACGGTCGCGGCCAGCGCGTCCAGCGCCGCGCCGACGCCCACCGCGGGCGGCTGGAAGCCGCCGCCCCGCGCCCGGCCCAGCACCGTTCCGTCCCCGCCGACGACGGCGACGTCGGTCTTGCTGTTGCCGGCGTCGACGGCGAGGCAGGCCGCGGTCACAGCCATGCCAGGTGTGCGGTGTTGTGGGCGAGCAGCCGGTCCGTCAGGGCCTCGGCGCGGTCGTACTGGCCGACCAGCGGGTGGGCCAGCAGTGCCCGAGCCACGCGGTCCCGGCCGCCGCGCACGGCGGCGTCCAGGGCCAGGTCCTCGTACGCGGCGACGTGCGCGATCAGCCCCGCGTACAGCGGGTCCACGGGCGGTGCGGGCAGCGGCCGTGCCCCGGCGGCGGTGATCCGTGCGGGCACCTCCACCACCGCGTCGTCCGGCAGGAACGGCAGCGTGCCGTCGTTGCGCACGTTGACCACCTGCACGGACCCCGTGCCGGTCTCCGGTCCGCCGCCGAGCAGCGCGGCGGCGAGCGCGACCGCCGCCTCCGAGTAGAACGCCCCGCCCCGCTTCGCCAGCAGCTCCGGCTTCCGCGTCAGCGCCGGGTCCTCGTACATGGCGAGCAACTGCTCCTCCAGGGCGGCGACTTCGCTCGCCCGGGAGGGCTTGTTCCGCATCTCGTCGACGACCTGGTCGTGGGAGTAGAAGTACCGGAGGTAGTAGGAGGGGACGACGCCGAGCCGTTCCAGTACCGGCTGGGGCAGCCGCAGATGCTCGGCGAGCCGCGCCGCGTGCGCGTCGAGCAGCCCGGGCAGCAGGTCGGGCCCGTCGGGGCCGCCCTGGCGGACGGCCAGCTCCCAGGTGAGGTGGTTGAGCCCGTAGTGGTCCAGGTGCAGTTCGTCCGGCCGGGTGCCCAGCAGTTCGGCGAAGGTGCGCTGGAGGTGGATCGCCACGTTGCACAGGCCGAGGGCCTTGTGGCCGGCCCGGAGCAGCGCCCTCGTCACGATGCCCACCGGGTTGGTGAAGTCGATGATCCACGCGTCCGGGTTGCGGCGGCGTACGCGTTCGGCGATGTCCAGCACGACGGGGACGGTGCGCAGCGCCTTCGCCAGCCCGCCCGCGCCCGTGGTCTCCTGGCCCACGCAGCCGCACTCCAGCGGCCACGCCTCGTCCTGCGCGCGGGCCGCCTGGCCGCCCACGCGGAGCTGGAGCAGCACCGCGTCGGCCCGCTCGACCGCCCCGTCCAGGTCCGCGGTGGTGGTGACCTTCGCCGGGTGGTCCTGCGCCCGCAGGAGTCGCCGGGCGAAGGCGCCGACCGGGGTGAGGCGTTCGGCGGCCGGGTCGACGAGGATCAGCTCGTCCACCGGCAGCGTGTCGCGCAACCGGGCGAGGCCGTCGACGAGTTCGGGCGTGTAGGTGGAGCCGCCGCCGACCACGGCGAGGGTGACGTTCATGCGGTGCCTCTCCGACGAAGACTCGACAAGTGGTCTAGACAATATCCGGCGCGAGGTCGGAGAGGGAGAGGGGGCGGCGCGCCGGCACCCCGGGAGGGCGCGCCGCCGGGTGGCCGGGCGCCTCCGGACGGGCGGAAGCGTCCGAGGTCCGGGAGCGTCCGAGGGCCGGGGCGTCCGGCGTCAGTCCCGGGAGTCCTTGCGCAGCGAGACACGGCCCGCCTCGAGCGCCAGCGACTCGTCGTCGACGAGCTGCACGCCCTCGGCGTCCAGCGCGCGCTTGATGCGCCAGCGCAGCTCGCGCTCCACGCCCAGCGCCTTGCCGGGCATCGTCTTGACCGCGACCCGCACGGTCATCGACTCCAGCGTGACCGAGTCCAGGCCCAGCACCTCGACACCGCCCCACAGGTGCTCGTCCCAGGGCTCGGACTTCGCCAGCTCCTCGCCGGCCGCGGCGACCGCGGCGCGGACCATGTCGAGGTTCTCGGTGGCGCGCACCTGCACGTCCACGGAGGCCGTGGCCCAGCCCTGGCTGAGGTTGCCGACCCGCTTGATCTCGCCGTTGCGGACGTACCAGATCTCTCCGTCGTCGCCGCGCAGCTTCGTCACGCGCAGGCCGATCTCCAGCACCGTCCCGGTCGCCTCGCCCGCGTCCACCCGGTCGCCCACGCCGTACTGGTCCTCCAGAAGCATGAACATGCCGGTCAGCACGTCGGTCACCAGGTTGCGGGCGCCGAAGCCCAGGGCGACGCCCGCGACGCCCGCGCTGGCCAGCAGCGGCGCGAGGTTGATGCCCAGCGTCGACAGCACGATCAGTACGGCGGTGCCCATGATCAGCAGAGACGAGACGCTGCGCAGCACGGACCCGATGGCTTCCGAGCGCTGCCGCCTGCGCTCGGCGTTGACCAGCAGGCCGCGCAGCGCGTTCCCGCTGGCCTCGGCCTCGGCGTTCCGGTTCATCCGCCGGACGAACTTGGTGATCGCCCGCCGGACCACGAAGTTCAGCACGAAGGCCACGACCAGGATCAGCCCGATCCGGATGCCGCCCGCCAGCCAGGACTCCCAGTTCCGCTCTATCCAGCCCGCGGCGGTGTCGGCCGTCCGGCGGGCCTCCTCGATCGAGGGGACCGCGGGCGGCGGGGTGGCTCCGGTCAACAGGGGCACTGCGCAACCTTCCGTGCGGGACGCGTCCGCGCGGCCGTGAACGGGGCCTCGCGGGGGCTCTGTGCGGGAAGCGGACGCCTCCCCACACTAGCGGCGCCTCGCCCGCCGCCCGCGCGACGGACGTGAGGTTCCGGTCACGCCCCGGTCACCCCCTGCCACTGACCGGCGGTTCGGCGGAACGCCGTGTGGTGGAAAACACGGACACCGCGTTACCGGGCCGTGGTGGCGCAGGTGGTGGGGCAGACGACACACTGAGGGGAGATCGTCCCGGCGCGAGCCACGCGCCGCCGACGGAACTGGAGGCACCGTGCCGCATGTCCTGGTCCTCAACGCGTCGTACGAGCCGCTCGGCGTCGTACCGCTTCGCCGCGCGCTCATCCTCGTACTCAACGACAAGGCAGTCAGCCTCGAGGACTCCGGCGCCCTGATGCACAGCGCGACCCGTGTCATACCCGCCCCCAGCGTCGTACGCCTGAAGCGTTTCGTGCGGGTGCCCTTTCGCGGCCCCGTTCCCCTCACCCGCCGCGCCCTGTTCGCGCGGGACGGGGGCCGCTGCGCGTACTGCGGTGGCGTCGCAACCAGCGTCGACCACGTCATCCCGCGCAGCCGCGGCGGGCAGCACACCTGGGAGAACGTGGTGGCGGCCTGCCGCCGCTGCAACCACGTGAAGGCCGACCGCCACGTCGCCGAGATCGGGTGGCGGTTGCGGCACCAGCCCGCGCCGCCCACCGGCCTGGCCTGGCGGATCATCGGCACCGGTCATCGCGACCCACGCTGGTTGCCGTATCTCCAACCGTACGGCGCGGACGACGCCATGGCCCGGATCGAGGGCAGAGTTCCTGCCTGAGACCGGGCCATCACCGTGTCGCGGCGCCGACCCCGCGCGGGGACGGCGCCACGGCACGATCAGTCGCGACCGCCGCCGTCCTCCCCGCCCGGGCGCCCCTCCGGGTCCGGCCGCCCCTCCGGGCCCGGAGCGTCCCGGCCGCCCTCGGTGACCGGAGCGTCTTCGCCGTCCCCGCCGTCCCCGCCGTCCCCGCCGTCCCCGCCGTCCCGGTCGTCCTCGCGGACGGCGTACGCCTCGACCGACCACAGCGAGTAGCCGAAGCGCGTCCCGCGCTCCTCGCCCCGCACCCGGACGAACCGCGTGTCCTCCGGGGCGTCCATCCGCACGCTCTCCCGGCCGCCGCGGCCGTCGCTCACGGACGCCGCCGTGCGCCAGTCACGGCCGTCCGGTGACACCTCGATCCGGTACCGCTCGCCGTACGCCTCCTGCCAGTGCAGCACCACCTCGCCGACCCGGGCGGGCCGGTCCAGCTCGATCCGCACCCACGCGTCGTCCTCGGCCGGCGAGGACCAGCGGGTCTCCGCCTCGCCGTCCGTGACGGCGGACGCCGGGAAGTCGGGCGTCTCGTCCCCGGAGGAGACCGCCGCCGCGCCGCGCGCGAGATCGGGCCCGCCCGTCGCCGGGAACGCCCGCACGGTCAGCGTGCGGCGCTGCTCCCCGAACGCCACGCCGACCCGGTACACGCCCGGCCGTACGTCCTTCCCCGCCACGACCTCCAGCGGCACCCGGGTCGAGCCGCCGCGCTGCACGGTGACCTCGTCCGGCGCGCGGACGGTGAAGCCGTCGGGCGCGTCCACCTCCAGTTCGCCGCGGACGTCCTGCGGGCGGCGGCCGGTGAGCCGCGCGGTGACCTGTGCCCCCTCGCCGCCGGTGGCCGCGTACACGTCCTGCCGGGACAGCTCCAGCGAGGTGCCGGGGGTGTCGGCGTACCAGGGGGTGATCTCGTGCACGACCGGGGCGCGGGTGCCGTCCTCCCAGCGCAGCCGTACGGCGTCCGCGGTGATGCCTGACGCGTCGGACTGCGTCCAGCCGCTGCCGGACAGCCGCCCGATCCGCCGCCAGCCCTCGCCCGGCCCGCGGACCTCGACCTCCGCGCGGGTACCGGAGCCGGGCCCGGTCAGCACCGTCACCGCCGTCAGCGGCCGGGGCCGGTCAAGCTCCACGGTGAGGGCCTGCCCGGCCGCGTCCGCCGATCCGGACGGGCTCCGCTCCTCCGGCAGGGTCGGCGGCAGGTGAGTCGTGGGCGTCGTGCGGGCCCGGTAGGCGGTGCCCGGGTCGCCGTCCACCGCCTTCGCCACCGAAGCGCCCCTCCGGCCGGGCGGCCCGCCGTCGGCCCTCCGCTCCGCTCCGCCGTCGGCGCGCACGCCGGTCCAGTCCCCGGCGGTCTTCAGCGCACGGTCCAGGAACGCGGGAAGCACGCCCTCGCCCACGACCACCTGCGCGGCCTTCGCCTCGCCGCGCAGTCGCTGCACCTCCAGCTGCGCCTCCCAGGCCGCCGCGCCGTCCCCGCGCGCCTGCGCCGACAGCAGCCGCACCGCCGCGTCGCCGGCCCGGCCCAGCAGCGCGAGCTGGTCGAGCCACGGCTCGGCGTCCCGCGCCAGCGGGCGGGGCACCTGCTCCGGGGCGCGCCGCATGGTGCGGAACGCCTCCCGCAGCCGGTCCGCCGCGGTCCTCAGCCCGGCACGGTCGTCGGCGGCGTGCGCCTTCCAGAAGGCGTCGAGGAGCGGCGCCAGGTACGCCGACTCCTCACCGCCCAGCATCGACGACGCGTCGTTCCCGGCCAGCGCGCGCACGGCGGCACGGGCGCCCGGCTCCTCGCCGGCCAGGGTGCCGACCGCCGCCTCCCAGGAGGCGCCGGGGGCGTAGTCGCGCGGGTTCCAGGCGAAGTCCGCCACCGTGAAGAGGGGGATGCGGGAGGCGACGGGCTGTTCCATGGCGTTGGCCAGCAGTGCCGACGAGCCGGAGGCCACGGCCGGCTGCCGCCCCCGGTACGGGCCGAGGAACAACCGTTCGGGCGCGTAGTCGTTGACGGGGTAGTTGTCCATCGTGACCACCGGCTGCTGCGGGTACGCCTTCCGGACGCCCGCGAGCTCGCCGCCGGTGATGGTGCGTGGTACGACGCCCACGCCCGTCCACGCCACCTGCACGGAGTCGTCCAGCGCGCGGGCCAGCGCCGTCCGGTACGCGGTGCGGCCCTCCTGGTAGAACTCGGTCGGCAGCACGGACAGCGGCTCCAGGTCGCGGTCGCCCTCCTTCCGCCGCTGTGCGAGATGCGCGGCCACCGCGCCGGCCACCTCGGCCTGCGCCCGGGCCGCCGCCTCGGGGCCGGTCCCGTAGGTGTCGGCGTCCTCCTCGCAGTGCCACTCCTCGTAGGACACGTCGTCGAACTGCAGCTGGAAGGCGCGGACGCCCAGCGCCCGCATGGCGTCCACCTTGCGCAGCAGCGCGCGGCGGTCGCCCCCGGAGGAGAAGCACAGGCCCTGGCCGGGCGCCACCGCCCAGCCCAGCACCACGTGGTTCTCCTCCGCGCGCCGCGCCAGCTCGCGGAACGCGGCGCGCTGCGCGGCCGGGTAGGGGTCGCGCCAGCGGGCGGACTGCCGGAACGGGTCGCCGCCGGGCGCGTACAGGTAGCGGTTCTGCTTGGTGCGGCCGAGGAAGTCCAGCTGTTCCAGACGTTCGGCGTGGCTCCAGGGCTCGCCGTAGAAGCCCTCCGTGACGCCGCGGACCCCGGCGGTCGGCCAGTCGCGGATCACTACGCCCGGCACGCCGGTCGCGCCGTCCCGTTCGGTGACCAGCTGCCGCAGCGTCTGCGCGGCGTGGAAGAGCCCCGCCCCGCCCACGCCCGACAGGGCCACCGTGTCCCGGCCGTCGACGCGGCCCGCGGCGAGACGGTAGCCGCCGGCCGGCAGGTCGCCCCGCTCCCGCGCCTTCAGCGACCGCAGCGCCTCGCCGGCGGCGACCGTCCCCACCCGGACCGCCGTGCCGCGCGGCGCGGGCCCCTCGCCGGGCGCGCTCTCGTGCACGGTCCGCGCGCCCGCACGGCGCAGCGTCTCCCGCACCACGCGGAGCGCGTACGGGTCCGCGTCCTCGTCGGCGACCAGCGTCACCTCGGCGCCCAGCGGGGCGAACGCCTCCCGGTCGGCCGTGATCTGCTGCGGGCGCGGCCACACCTGCGGCGCCCCGCCCTCCCGCGTACGGTCCTCGCCGCGGCTGTTCGTTCCGTCGCCGGGGCCGCCCGGAGCCGCGTGCACGGTCGCCGGGCCGCCACCGAGCAGTCCCGACACCACCCCCGCCACCAGCGCCGCCGCGCCCGCGCTGCGGGCCATGCGGCGAGGACGGCGGGACGCGGGGACGTGCGGCCTCGCCTCGCGGCGGGCGTCACGGTCCGGTGACGGCACGGCGGCTCCCTCCCTGACGGCGTTCCGGCGCCGACGCGTGTACGCGGCGCCGCGTTCCGTGGTGCCGCACCCAAGGTAGCGGTCCGTAGCCGCGCGGTCTCCTCCCCGTCCCGCACCCCTGGCGCCGCACTGCCGGGTCCCGGTCAGCCGGGGCCGGGCCGAGCAGTACGGACGCCACACCCGGTGACGCACCGTCGCCGGATGATCACATCCCGGTGGTATGGCGTAAAATGTGGAGTGCGATGCCCAGAATGTCCGATACCCCTTCGCTCCGTCGGGTGTCCCACCGGCAAATCGGCGGAGCGAGCCACGTGAGGTGGGACACGTTCCTTCGCGGAACGCGTCTGTCCTCCCGCAGGCTGGGTAGGCGCGCACTTGACCATCGACGTCCATGAACGGGAGGCCCACCGTGGCCGCGTCCGCTGAAGCCCTGATGACCGTCCTGATTCCCAAACAGGTGCACGAGTCGGTAGAACCGGCCGGCGTGTCCGACATCGACTCCGGCCTGGACGGCTCGTGCTCCAGCGGCTACCCCGAGGCGCCGCTCACCAGTGAACCGCCGCTCGCCGACGTCGCACCGCTGACCAGCGAGCCCCCCATCGCCGCCGAACTGCCGCTCACCAGCGAGCCCACCGGCACCGGCTTCGGCACGGAGTCCACGGACATCTGATGGAGCGCCTCGCGCGGCTCGCGGCGGCGCACGGCGTCGCCACCTCCTACGAGCCCGCGCCGGGCACCGTGGTCGACGTGTCCGAGGACACCGTCGTCGCCGTACTGGCGGCACTCGGCGTCGACGCCACCACGCCCCGAGCCGTACGCGAGGCCCTCGCGCTCCACGAGCAGGAAGCACGCCGCCTGCTCCCGCCCACCGTGGTGCTGCGCACCCCGTCCGGAGGCGGCAGCCTCCCCGACCTGCCCGACGGCACGGCGTTACGCGTCGACACCGACACCGGGCGGTCGCTGGACTGGGGGCGCGGTACCGTCCTCCCCCTCGGCGTCCACACCCTGCGCGCCCAGGCCCCGGACGGGCGGGCGGCCCACGCCACCCTTCTCGTCGTGCCGGACCGGGTCCCGGCTCCCGCCGGCTGCTCCGGCGCTCCCGGCGCCGGAGGACGCCACGTCGGCCTGCTCACCCTCCTCCCCGCACTGCTCTCCGCCCGCTCCTGGGGCATCGGAGACCTCGGCGACCTCGCCGACCTCGCCTCCTGGGCCGGACGCACCCTCGGCGCCGGCTTCCTCCAGCTCGGCCCCCTGCACGCCGCCGTCCCCGGCGCGCCCACCGACCCCTCCCCGTACCGGCCCTCCTCCCGCCGCTTCCCCGACCCGGTGCACCTGCGCGTGGAGGCCGTGCCCGAGTTCACCCAGCTCGACGGCCCCGCCCGGGACCGCGCCGGCACCCTCCTCGCCCGCGCCGCCGCCCTCCGCGAAGCCGTCCTCGACAAGGGCGCGTTCCTCGACCGCGACGCCTCCTGGGACCTCAAGCTGGAAGCCCTCCGCCTGATGCGGCAGGTGCCGCTCGGGCCCGGCCGCCGCGCCGCCTACGACGACTTCCTCGCCGCGCAGGGCCGCGCGCTGGAGGACCACGCCACCTGGTGCGCGCTCGCCGAACTGCACGGCCCCGACTGGCGCGCCTGGCCCTCCGGCCTCGACGACCCGCGTTCCGCGCGCACCGCGCAGGCCCGCGCCGAGCACCGCGACCGTGTCGACCTCCACCGCTGGCTCGCCTGGCTCACCGACACCCAGCTCGCCGACGCCCAGCGCGCCGCACGCGACGCCGGGATGGCCGTCGGCCTGGTGCACGACCTCGCGATCGGCGTCCACCCGCACGGTGCCGACACCTGGTCGCAGCAGCACGCCTTCGCGCGCGGCATGTCGATCGGCGCCCCGCCCGACGCGTTCAATGCCCACGGCCAGGACTGGGGCCTGCCGCCCTGGCGGCCCGACGCCCTCGCCGACTCCGGGTACGGCCCCTACCGCGAGGTCGTCGCCGGCCTGCTGCGGCACGCGGGCGCCGTCCGGATGGACCACGTCATGGGCCACTTCCGGCTCTGGTGGGTGCCGGAGGGAAGGCCGCCCACCGAGGGCGCCTACGTGCGGTACGACGCCGAGGCCATGCTCGGCGCTCTCGCCCTGGAGGCCCACCGGGCCGGTGCCGCGGTGATCGGCGAGGATCTCGGCACGGTCGAGGACGGCGTACGGGAGGAGCTGGCCTCCCGCGGCATCCTCGGCACCTCGGTGCTGTGGTTCGAACGCGACTGGGCCGCCGCGGGCGCACGCGAGGCGCGCGCGGGTGCGGCGCACGCGCCCGAGGCGGAGGACGACGCGGACCACGTGCCCCCGCCCCTGCCGCCGGAGGCGTGGCGCGCGGACTGCCTGGCGACCGTCACCACCCACGACCTGCCGCCCACCGCCTCCCGCCTGAGCGGCGGACACGTCGCCCTCCGGCACGGCCTCGGCCTGCTCGGCGGTCTGCTCGGCGACGCGGAGCACGCCGACGCCGCGGAGACGGCCGGCTGGCTGGCCTGCTTCCGCGCGCTGGGGCTGCTCCCCGGGCACGGCCCCGACGACGGCCCCGACTGCCCCCGCGAAGCCGGCCTCCCGGACGCCGACGCTCCGGACGCCGCGCTGCTCGCGGCGCACCGTTTCCTCGCCCGCACCCCCGCCCGTATGGTCGGCGTGTGGCTGCCCGACACCGTCGGCGACCACCGTCCGCAGAACGTGCCCGGCACCTGCGACGCGTACCCCAACTGGCGGCTCCCGGTCTCCGACGCGGACGGCAGACCCGTCTCCCTGGAGACCCTCGCCGCCACTCCGCGGGTGCACGTCCTCTTCGAGGACCTGCGCGCCGCCCTCGCCCGGTGACCGGCCCGACAGCAACAGTCCGAACAGAACGCGAGGAACCGAACGCATGTCGCTCACCCTCCCCGGCGGGCCGCTGGCGCGGCGGTCTCCCGACACCGTCAACTACCGCGTCGACGGCCCCGCCCACCGCCTCTTCCAGCACTCCTTCCCCCGCCGCGTCCGCGCCCACTTCGGCGGCCGCACGGTCCTGGACAGCGTGCGCGGCGCCCTGCTGCACGAGACCGGCCTGCCGCCGCAGCTGTACGTGCCCCGTGAGGACGTCGACGACAGCCTGCTGACCGCGACCGACCACCGCACGCACTGCCCGTTCAAGGGCGACGCGCGCTACTACTCGGTGACGGCCGGGGACCGCACCGCCGAGAACGCCTTCTGGCACTACCCCGACCCGCTGCCCGAGGCCCGCTGGCTCGCCGGGCTGGTCGCTCCCTACTTCGACCGCATGGACGCCTGGTTCGACGAGGACGAGGAGATCCACGGCCACCTCCGCGACCCGTACCACCGCGTCGACGTCCGTCCCACCTCCCGCGACGTGCGGGTCGTCGCGGACGGGGTCGAGATCGCCGCCACCCGGCACGCGATGCTGCTGTCCGAGACGGGCCTGCCCAACCGCTACTACGTGCCGCGGCGCGACGTCCGCGTGGAACACCTCGAGCCGAGCGCGACGCACACGGTCTGCCCGTACAAGGGCCGCGCCTCCTACCGGTCGCTCCGGGTCGGCGCCCTCTCCCTGCCCGACACGGTCTTCTGGTACCCGGAACCGCTCCAGGACGCGGTCCGCGTCGCGGACCATCTCTGCTTCCACGGCGAGGGCGTGGAGACCCGCGTCGACGGCGAGGTGGCGGGCTGAGCGACCCCGGTCGCGCGCCGCGCCGGGGCATTGGTTACCTTCGAAGCGTGAAGACGAACGCTAAGACGAAGGCCCTGCGCGCCGGCACCCTCACCGCCGGGACCGCGGCCCTCACGGCTCTGCTGACCTCCCCCGCCTTCGCCCTCGTCCGCGACGACGGCGACGACCCGGGCCCCGGCCTGAGCATCATCGAGACCCTGGGCCTCTTCGTCGTCGCCCCCGTCGCGCTCTTCCTGGTCATCGCCGCCCTGGTCATGGTCGGCGACCGGCCCGCCAAGCAGGCCCCCCGGGACTGACGACCCGACGGCACCCCGTTCTGATATCGTTTTCGCGAGAGGGCGATATCGAACGGGGTGGTGCGCGTGTCCCGCACAGTCATCGACATCGACGACAAGCTGCTCGCCGAAGCCGCCGGAATACTCGGCACGGACAAGAAGGTCGCCACGGTGAACGCCGCACTGGCAGACGTGGTGAACCGTCGCAAGCGCCAGGCGTTCTTCGACCGGCTCGACGCAGGCCTCCTCCCCGATCTCACCGGTCCCATCGAGCCCGGCGAGGACGACGCAGGGGCGGAGCACCCGGCAGCGTGACCGAGCGTCACCTCATCGACAAGTCGGCCTTCGCCCGCTGGGGAAAGCCCGCAGTCCGCGCCGCGATCCGGCCCCTCCACGACGCCGGACTCCTTGCCGTCTGCGGCGCCGTGGAAGCCGGACTCCTCTACTCCGTGCGCAGCCGGAGAGACGCGCAGCAGGTGCGGGAGGAGCTGACCGGCTTCGACTGGCTTCCCACTCCCGACGAGGTGTGGGACCGGGTCCTCGACATGCAGCAGCGGCTGATCGACACCGGGAACTGGCGAGCCGTGTCCCTCCCGGACCTGGTGATCGCCGCGACGGCCGAACGCCACGGCGCCGTCGTCCTCCACTATGACGGCGACTACGACATGATCGCGGCCGTCACCGGTCAGCCCACGCGCTGGGTGGTCCCGCGCGGCACAGCCGACTGACGTCGCCGGCGCCACCTGCGGGTTGGGGCCGACGGAACGGTGCCGGGTTTCCGGACCCGACCCCCTGGCTCCGGTGTCCCGCGCTCCGCCGCCGCGGGGAACGGCGCACGGCGGCGACCACGGGTCCTGCTCACGCGACCGGGTTCTCGACGAGCGTGATGCGGTTGCCGTCGGGGTCGTGCAACGCGGCGAAGCGCACCGTTCCGCCGCCACCCGACTGCACGGGCCCTGCGGCGAGGCCGCGCGCGGCGAGCTCCGCCAGGGCCTCGTCCAGGTCGGCGACCGTCAGGTTGAGCAGGGTCGATCCGGCGTGCTCCGGGGACTCGAAGACCTGCACCCACCCGTCGGGGGTGAGGTGCCAGTCGGCCAGGCTCGGCATCGGCCGGGTGTCGGCGGGCCTGCCGATCAGCCGCTCGTACCAGAGCACGGAGGTCTCGACGTCGCGTACCGGGGCGACCGCGAGGACGTGGGAGACGTGCATGGCGGGTGCTTCCTTCCCTGAGGCGTGGGCGGGCCGGTACACGGAGAGACGATCCTCGCGCCGCAATCTCATCGCGGGCAGCGGAGTCCGCCTGCAGCGCATGCCCGACGGGCCGCGCGATCACCGGCCCGCTGCGCCGACGTCAGCCCGTCGCGGCGGACAGACAGCCGCTCGCCGACGGCTACCGTTGCCGCAGCCGCATGACGACACACACACTCTTCCCACTCGTCAGGTCGTCAACGAGGACGTTTGACGTGACGTATGAGTCCCGCCAGTGCCGCAGGCGAGGCATGGACGTGGATGTCCTGATCATCGCTCTCACGGAGCGCGTGGTAACCGTGACCCCCCTGGGAGACTTCGAGGCATTCGGCTCCTTCTCCGCCGCCGGAGAAGGACGATTTCTGCCATTCGATGCTGTTCAGTGGGTACACGGCTCATGCCTCTCGGGTCAGTCCGTACAGGAAGTCTCGTGACGCGTCCGCGTCGAGGGCCATTGCCTCGACCTTGTCGAACAGCTTACGAAGCCTGACCAACTCCGCCGCAGCGTGGACGAAGCCACTGCCGTGCGCCGTGTCGCGTTGCACGGTGTCGAGCTGAGGAACGACGCCTCCGACGTGGAGCATCGAGCAATTCGCTCCACCGAAACCGTCCGCGGTGAAAGGGATGATGCGCAGGGTGATGTGCGGCTGCTCGGACGCACGGATGAGCTCCCGCCATTGCTGAAGCATGAGGGTGTGGTCGGCGACCTTGATCCGCAACGCGGACTCGTGGATGACCGCTGTGTAGGGCGTCTTCCGGCTGCCTGCGAGAACCGACCGGCGTCGTACGCGGTGCTCGACGCGTGGTTCGAGTTCCTGAGGCGGCAGCTCCGGGACCATGAACGAGAACACGGCGCGGGCGTAGTCCGACGTCTGCAGTAGGCCCGGGACGTGAACCACGCTGATGATGCGCAGGAATGCCGCGTGATGCTCCAACTCCGCGAGGTCGAGGAAGCTGGGCGGCAGGACACCGCGGTATTCGTCCCACCAACCCTGCGTGCGGCCCGTGGCCATCGCGACCAGCCCTTCGAGTAGAGCCGCATCGTCGCATGCGTAGTGCGAGGCCAGACGCCGCAGGCGTTCCTCGCTGATGCCGGCTTTGCCCGACTCCATCTGGCTCATCTGGATGGGATTGGTACCGAGGAGGGCGGCTGCTTCGCGGGCAGTTCGGCCTGAGGCCTCGCGCATCCTGCGGAGTTCCGCGCCCAATCGCTCCTGACGCGCCGTGGGTTGGGTCCTCGGGGGCATGGCTTCCCTCTCGTCCTGGCCGAGCGTCCGTCGAGCGTTCACGTGGTTGCGACGTACTAACCTTATGCCCTACTGTCTGTCACGCGCCGCTCACCGTGTGAGTGCCTGCAAGACGGAAGCGCACCGTAGCGCCCTGCCCGCGGCGGGGGACCCACGGCAATGCCACCGCGAGGCGCCGCCAGTCGCGACGGCGGAATCCGGACACTGATAACGGAGACCCGACATGGCTGCCGACACTCCTGCCGAACCCTGCCCCGGTGAAGAGCGCTGGGAGTACACCTTGCACATTCCTCATGACGCCCGCGCGATCGGCATCGCACGCTCCACCCTGCACGCCGTGCTCGTGCGATACGGGTTGCCTGAACTTCTGGACGTCGCGACGCTCTTGGCGACCGAGCTGGTGACGAACGCCTACCTCCACTCCGGTGGACCCGCATCGCTGCGCCTGCGTTGCAGCGGCGGGAGGCTCCGCCTCGGTGTGTGGGACACGGACCCCACACCACCCGCCGGCGCCGATCAGGTTCCCGTAGCTGACAGGGAGTCGGGTCGTGGCTTGCTGCTGGTGAACGCGTGCGCCGATGCGTGGGGATGGTTCCTTCTCGGCGACGACATCTTCGGCGCACGCGGCAAGTTCGTCTGGTGCGAGCTCAACATCAAACCGGACCCCGAGTATTGGGACGTCGCCGCGTAGTGCAGGGGGACCGGGTGAACGGCCTGGCCCGCCCCCGGCGCCGGTCTCGACTCGCGGTGCAGTGGTTGACTGGGCGGCATGGAGCGGACGTTGGGGGCGGGGCGGCCCGAGCAGGCGGGGTACATGTTGCGCGCAGCGAAGGGGGAGGCGGGGCGGGCCTACAAGCGACGGTTGGTCGAGCTGCTCGACGTGCGGCCGGGACACACCGTGCTCGACGTCGGGTGCGGGCCGGGGACCGACCTGCCGGCTCTCGTGGAGCGTGCCGGCGCCAACGGCACCGTTATCGGTGTCGACCGTGACCCGGCGATGCTGGCGGCGGCCCGCAGTCGGACGAAGGGGCTGCCCGGCGTCGAGCTGCGTGAGGGCGACGCCCACGCCCTGCCCGTCGGTCGGGGAACGGTGGACAGGGCGAAAATCGACCGGGTGCTGATGCACGTCACCGACCCCGTTGAGGTGCTGGGGCAACTCGGCGAGGTCACGCGAGACGGAGCCCTCGTCGGGCTGGTCGAGCCGGACTGGGACAGCATGGTGGTCGACGCCGAGGACCTGGAGACGAGTCGGGCGTTCACCCGGTACACCTCCGACGCGGTGGTGCGGAACGCGACGGTCGGCCGCAGCCTCGCCCGGTACGCCGAGCGGGCGGGCTTCCGTGTGGAGACGGTGGCGGCGAGCACGCCGGTGTTCCGGGACTTCTACGACGCCGACCACACCCTCGGTCTCGGCCGGAACATGCAGGCGGCCATCGACGCAGGCTGCGTGGACGTCGAGCGTGGCCGTCGCTGGTTCGCGTCCCTCGCCGACGGCCCCTTCTACGCGTCGTTCACCCTCGTCACCGTGCTCTGCTCGCGCTGAGTCAGGCGGGGGTGGCGGCGTAGAGGCGGGCGGCGTCGATCAGGACGACCTCCGGGGCGGAACGGGCGGCGTCGCGGACGCGGTCGTGGAAACCGGCGGCGCTGAAGAGCAGGAGGCGGGTGTCGCCGGTGTCGTAGCGGCCGGCGGCGGTGACGAGGTCGCGGATGCGGCGGAGCCGGTCCAGGTGCCCGAGGCCCATGGTGTCGTTCCACTTGGCCTCGCCGAGGGCGAGGAGCGGGGTCTTCCCGCCGTCGCCGACGCCGACCACCGCGACGTCGACCTCGTGACCCGTGCGGGCGGAGGGGTCGCGGACCACGCCCTGGCCGACGGAGGCCGGGAGCCCGCCGAGGAGGGCGGCGCCGGCGTGGTGGAGGGCCCACTCGCGGCACACCTGCTCGAAGTGCGGGCCCAGGACATTGCTCACGAAGCGGCGGCGGCGCGCCTTCCAGACGCGGGCCGCGGCGCCGGGGCGTTCCAGCTGCGGCCAGACCGGGCGCATGACGGCCCCGTAGAAGGTGATCAGAGGCTCGGCGATGCGGTAGGTGGACCGGTTGGCGCGGAAGACGTCCTGCTCGCGCTGGAGGAGGCCGGTGTCCTCGAGGACGTTGAGGGGGTGCGCGATGTCCACCGCCTTGCGCTCCAGAAAGCCGGCGATGCCGCCGCGGGTGGCGTTGCCGGACGCGACGGCGGCGAGCACGGAGAGGTAGAGGGCCGGATCGCGCAGGTCCGGTTCCTCGGCGAGTAGGTAGCGCGCCTCGCGGAAGAGAGGGGTCTCCGGGTTGAGGACGGTGCGGATCACCCAGGCGTCGAAGTCCTCGGCTCCTGACGGCGTGTCGCCCCGGGCGAACTCCCGCCGGTAGGCCGGGGTACCGCCGACGACGGCGTTGACCTGGAGGGCGAGCCGGGGGTCGGTGAGGTCCCAGAACTCCGCCGCGAGGCGGTGGTCCAGCGAGCGGACCACGAGCTCCAGCCCGGCGCGTCCGCGAAGGGGGGCGTTCCCGGACAGCAGCTTTCCCATGAACGACAGTGCGGAGCCGCAGAGCAGCATCCGGGTACGGGAGCGGCTCCGCTCCTCCCGTAGCGTGCGGAACGCCTCCTGGACGATCGACGGCAGCTCCGGGTTGGCGCGGGCGAGGTAGGGGAACTCGTCGATCACCACCGGCACGGGCCGGTCCCGGCCGAGGGCGAGGAGCGCGTCGACCGCCTCCCGCCAGTCGGCGAGGTGGAAGGGGCTGGCCGGGCGTACGAACGCGGTCAGCGCCTCGCTCAGTCGGCGCAACGACTCGGCGTCCGTCGCCTCGGTGGCGCCGAAGTAGAACCCGCCCACGGCCCGGCACACGGAGTCGAGGAGGAACGTCTTCCCCTGGCGGCGCCGGCCGGAGACGACGCCGAGCGTGGCGCCGGGCTGGCCGTCCGTGACGAAGCGGGTCAGCGCGGCCCACTCGTGGTCGCGGTCGAACATCTCCGGAGGTTTCTCCACCCGGGCTCCCCATTTTGTAGGGCTACAGTTTTCAAAAGTGTACCCCTATAAAATGAAGCCCGCTCCCGGCCGCGGGAAGCGGCCGGGGGCGGGCGGGTGGGACGGGGGGCCGTCAGCGGGGCGCGGCGGCCGCGTCGGCGGACTGCGCGCCGAGGGCGCGGGAGACCCCCGCGCGGGACTCCGTGACCAGGCGGCGCAGCGCCGCCGTCGGGGCCGCGTCGGCGAGCCAGCGGTCCGTGGCCTCCAGCGTGGTGGGGGAGACCTGCACCGTCGGGTAGAGGCCGATGGCGATCTGCTGGGCCATCTCGTGGCTGCGCGACTCCCACACGCCCTTGAGCGAGGTGAAGTACTTCTCCGCGTACGGCTCCAGCAGGTCGCGCTGGTCGGTCTGGACGAAGCCGGAGATCACGGCCTCCTGCACGGCGTTCGGCAGCGTGTCCGACTCGACGACCGAGGCCCACGCGGCGGCCTTGGCCTCCGGGGTGGGCAGCGCGGCGCGCGCGGTGGCGGCGTGCTGCTCGCCCGCCGAGGTGGCGTCGCGGCGCAGCTCCGCCTCGATCGCCGCCTCGTCGGCGCGGCCCATGGCCGCGAGCCGCTGGAGCAGCGTCCAGCGCAGCTCGGTGTCGACGGCCAGGCCGTCCACGGAGGCGGTGCCGTCGAGCAGGCCGGCCAGCAGGTCGAGCTGCTCGTCGGTGCGGGCGACGGAGGCCAGCGCACGCGCCCACGCGAGCTGGTGGTCGCTGCCGGCGTCGGCCGCCCGCAGGTGCTCCAGGGCGGCGTCCGCCCAGCGCCGCAGCCCGGCCTCGCGCCACTCGGGGGCGGCGTACAGGTCGAGGGCGAGCTTGAGCTGGCGGTGCAGCGACTGCACCACGCCGATGTCGGACTCCCGGCCGATGCCGGACAGCACCAGCTCCAGGTAGTCGCGGGTGGCCAGCTCGCCGTCCCGCGTCATGTCCCAGGCCGCTGACCAGCACAGCGCGCGCGGCAGGGACTCGGTGAACGAGGCGAGGTGCCGGGTGACGGTGGCCAGCGACTCGTCGTCGAGGCGGACCTTGGCGTACGACAGGTCGTCGTCGTTGAGCAGCACGACGGCCGGACGCGGACGGCCGGTCAGTTCGGCGACCTGCGTCAGCTCGCCGGTGACGTCCAGCTCGATCCGGTCGGTGCGGACCAGGCGCTCGCCGTCGCCGGTGGACTCCAGGTCGTAGAGGCCGACGGCGATGCGGTGCGGCCGCAGCGTCGGCTCACCGGTGGCGCCCTCGGGCAGGGCCGGCGCCTCCTGGCGGACGGCGAAGGAGGTGATGTTCCCCGCCCCGTCCACGTCGATCACCGGGCGGAGGATGTTGATGCCCGCGGTCTCCAGCCATGCCTTCGACCACGCCTTCAGGTCGCGCCCGGAGGTCTCCTCCAGGGCGGTCAGCAGGTCGGTGAGCCGGGTGTTGCCCCACGCGTGGCGCTTGAAGTACGCCTGCACGCCGCGGAAGAACTCGTCCCGCCCGACGTAGGCGACGAGCTGCTTGAGCACGGAGGCGCCCTTGGCGTACGTGATCCCGTCGAAGTTGACCAGCACGTCGTCCAGATCGCGGATCTCGGCCATGATCGGGTGCGTGGACGGGAGCTGGTCCTGCCGGTAGGCCCAGGTCTTCATCTGGTTGGCGAACGAGGTCCAGGCGTGCGGCCAGCGGCTGCCGGGCGCGTGCGCGAGGCAGGCGACGGAGGTGTAGGTGGCGAACGACTCGTTCAGCCACAGGTCGTTCCACCACTCCATGGTGACCAGGTCGCCGAACCACATGTGCGCCAGCTCGTGCAGGATCGTCTCCGCCCGCACCTCGTAGGCGGCGTCCGTCACCTTGGAACGGAAGACGTACTGGTCGCGGATGGTCACCGCGCCCGCGTTCTCCATCGCGCCCGCGTTGAACTCCGGGACGAACAGCTGGTCGTACTTCGCGAAGGGATAGGGGTGGTCGAACTGCTCCTGGAACCAGTCGAAGCCCTGCCGGGTGACCTCGAAGATCGCGTCCGCGTCCAGGTGTTCGGCCAGTGACGGCCGGCAGTAGAGGCCCAGCGGCACGCTCCGCCCGTCGCCCTCCCAGGTGCTGTGCACCGCGTGGTAGGGGCCGACGATCAGCGCGGTGATGTAGGAGGAGATGCGCGGCGTCGGCTCGAAGCGCCACACGGTGCCGGCGTCGCCCTCCGGCTTCGGCGTCGGCGAGTTGGAGATCACCGTCCAGCCTTCCGGGGCGGTGACCGTGAAGGAGAAGACGGCCTTCAGGTCGGGCTGCTCGAAGGAGGCGAAGACCCGCCGCGCGTCCGGCACCTCGAACTGGGTGTAGAGGTAGGCCTGTTCGTCGACCGGGTCGACGAAACGGTGCAGGCCCTCACCGGTGTTGGTGTACGCGCAGTCGGCCACCACCCGCAGCTCGTTGCGGCCGGGGGTCACGCCCTCCAGGGCGATCCGGGAGTCCGCGAAGACCTTCGCGGGATCCAGGGCGGTCCCGTTCAGCACGACCTCGTGCACGGTCGGCGCGACGAGGTCGATGAAGGTGTCGCCCGCTTCGGCGGCGTCGAACCGCACGGTGGTCTCCGACCGGAAGGTCCCGCCCTGCTGGGCGCCGCTCAGGTCGAGCTCGATCTCGTACGCGTCCACGGTCAGCAGCCGCGCCCGCTCCTGCGCTTCGGCGCGGGTCAGGTTCGTCCCAGGCACTTCGGTCACTCCCTCTTCGTCAACGGTCCCGCCATCCTTCCATGCGGCGA
The DNA here is from genome assembly GCF_031845485.1 of Streptomyces hazeniae. Lineage (NCBI taxonomy): Bacteria > Bacillati > Actinomycetota > Actinomycetes > Kitasatosporales > Streptomycetaceae > Streptomyces > Streptomyces hazeniae. Next base: position 494,171 of record NZ_JAVREQ010000001.1, on the reverse strand, counting down.
AGACCGCATGCCGCCCATATCTCCCGCAGCCCCCTGGCCGGGAGGGCTTCCCGGTCGGGACGCCGGGCGCGGGGCGGGCCGTGCGGGCGGGTCCGTGCGGCGCGGCGGTGATCCATGCCGTGCGATCGGCGTCGGGCGTTCCGGGCCCGTTCAGGCGGCCGCCACTCCCGCTGAGCAGCATCCGCAGGGGACCCTCCGGCGGCCCCTGGCCAGCGCCTCGACCGGCGCCCCTCCGTACTGCGACCCCGGGGAGACACCGCATGACCCGCACACGGCCGCACCGGCCCGGCACCGACCGCCGTACCCTGCTCGCCGCGCTCGGCGCCACCGGTGTCGCCGCCGGCCTGGGCACCGCCGTCGGCGCGGGCGGCGGGACGGCGAACGATTCGCCCGCCGTCCCGCCGCAGGCGCGCCCCGCCCGGGCCGCCGCCGCAGCACCGTCTGCACCGGCGCCCTCCACCCTGGCCACCGCGGCCGCCCCGCAGGGCACGGGCACCTACCGGCGGCTCGCCGCGGGCGCCGGCTGGGGCCGCGTCGTCCGCGAGGACCTCGCCGCGGCCCGTCGTACCCGCGCGGAACGGCGCACGGTGCTGGCGTCGTGCGTGCAGCTGACCGACCTGCACGTGGTCGACGTGCAGCATCCGCTGCGCAGCGAGTACCTCCGCTTCGCCGGCACGAAGGGCTGGCGCCCGCAGGAGGCGCTCTCCGTCGCCGGAGTGGTCTCCCTGATCGAGCAGGTCAACGCGCTGGACGGCGGCCCGGCGACGGGCGCGCCGCTCGACTTCGTGATGACCACCGGCGACAACACCGACAACAACTGCACCGCCGAACTGGAGTGGTTCCTCACCGCCATGAGCGGCGGTCGCGTCATCCCCGACACCGGCGACCCGGCGGGCTACGAGGGCGTGCAGGACAGCGGGCTTCCGGTGTACTGGCACCCGGAGTCCGGGCGGCGCGACGCGCACAAGGACCTCGGCTTCCCGCGCCTGGACGGCTATCTGGAGGCCGCCCGCCGCCCGGTGCGCAGCCCCGGCCTCACCGTCCCCTGGTACGGCACCGTTGGCAACCACGACGTGCTGCCCGGCGGCTGCTACGCGAACGGCGACGACTTCCTCACCGAGTTCGCCGTCGGCGACCGGAAGCTCTTCTCCCTGCCGCCGGACGAGGCCGCCGAGCTGCACCGGCGCATCCGTGAGGGCCTGGACCCGGACGGCGAGCTGTTCAAGGACCTGCTGCGCGCCCACGCCCGGGACATGCGCACCGTCACGCCCGACCCGCGCCGGGCGCCGTACACGCCGGCCGACTACGTCCGCGCCCACCTGGACCCGCGCTTCACCGGTCCCGGCCCGGCCGGGCACGGTTACGGCGAGGCGAACCTCGCCGAGGACCGGCTCTACTACAGCTTCCGCATCGCCGACGGCGTCCTGGGCGTCAGCCTCGACACCACCCGGCGCGGCGGCCACTACACCGGCGCCGTCGGCCGCACGCAACTGCGCTGGCTGGAGAGGACGTTGCGGGAGCACCGCGACGACCGGGTGCTGGTCTTCAGCCACCACACCTCCCGCACGACGCCCGGGGGCGGGGCCGAACTGGTCGCGCTGCTGCGCCGCAACCCGCAGGTGGTGGCCTGGATCAACGGCCACAGCCACCGCAACGAGATCACCCCGCACGGCACCTTCTGGGAGGTCTCCACCGCCTCGCACGTCGACTTCCCGCAGCTCGCACGGACGATCGAGCTGACCGACAACGGGGACGGCACCCTGTCGCTGTTCACCACGCTGATCGAGTCCGCGGCCCCGCACGGCGTCGAGCACGGCGACCTGAGCCGGAGCGGCCTCGCCTCCCTCTACCGGGAGCTGGCGTTCAACGCGCCGGGCCGCCGTACGACGCTGGCCGGGGAGCCGGGGGACCGCAACACGGAGCTGCTGCTGCCCCGGACCTGACCCGGACGCCACCCCCGTGCGCGACGAGGGTGACGGGGCGTGACGAACGTGTGCGGATACCGGGCACGGACCGCGTGCGACGGCGGCGGGACGCGCAAGATCGTCTAACGTCGGCGCCGATGTCCCTCCGCACCGCCGTCGCCCTCGTGCTGGCCACCGCCGCCGTGGTCGTGGTCTCCGTGCACTCCTCCACCGCCGCCGACCTCCGGCACGCCCCCACCCGGGAGGCCATGGAGGACCTCGTCGAACGGGCGCGGGTGCCCGGCGTGCTCGCCCGCGCCGAGGACGACGGCGAGGTGTGGCACGACGCGGCAGGCGTGGCCGACCGCACCACGGGACGAGAGCGCCGTCCCGCCGACCGGTTCCGGATCGGCAGCATCACCAAGACCTTCGTCGCCACCGTGCTGCTCCAGCTGGAGGCGGAGGGACGCCTGGACCTGGACGACCCGGTCGCCGTCCACCTGCCCGGCGTCGTCCGCGGCCACGGCAACGACGGCCGCCGGGTGACGGTGCGCCGGCTGCTCAACCACACCAGCGGCATCCACGACTTCACGCACGACCCGGCGTTCCGCGACCGGTACCTCAGCGGCCGGTTCCTGGACCACCGCTTCGACACCCGGACCGCTCGCGAGCTGGTCCGGATCGCGATGCGGTACCCGCCGTCGTTCCGCCCCGGCACCGGGTGGGCGTACAGCAACACCAACTACGTGCTCGCCGGGATGGTCGTGGAGGCCGTCACCGGCCGCAGCTACGCGCGGCAGATCGAGCAGCGGGTGCTGGTCCCTCTCGGACTGCGGCGCACCACCCTGCCCGGCACGGCCGTCACGCTGCCCCGGCCGCACGGAAGGGCGTACTCCACGTTCTACCGGGGACGCCCGGACGAGGGCCGGGGACGGCCGGTGCGCGACGTGACGGCGCTCGACCCCTCGGTGGCCGGCGCGTCCGGTGAGATGATCTCCACCGCCGGAGACCTCCTGACTTTCTTCCGGGCGCTGCTCGGTGGACGGTTGCTGCCGGCCGAACAGCTTGCCGAGCTGACCGACACCGTCCCGACGAGCGGTTCCCTGCGGGGGCGCTCCGACCGCTACGGGCTCGGCATCCGCGCCCGCGAACTGCCCTGCGGCACCACGGTGTGGGGACACGTCGGCGACATCCACGGCTCGCTCTCGACCGTCGCCGCCACACGGGACGGCGGCCACGGGGCGGCGTTCAACCTCAACGCCGACTGGGCCCCGCACGGCACCGGCGCCCTGCTGGAGGCCGAGTTCTGCGCCGGCGCTTCCTGACAGCGCCGGCGCCTCGGTACCGGACCCCTCAGCGCGGCAGCACCAGTACGTACGCGGCGGGTTCACGGTCCTCGGCGGCCATCAGGGCCGTCCGCACCACCGCAGCCTGCAGCTCGGGCGCCTCGCGCAGCGCACGCGGCGTGAGGTGCACGACCGTGATGCCGAGCCGTTCCAGCGACTCGCGCTGCTGGGCGTACGCGTCCCAGAGCCCTTCCGTCCCGCTCTCGTCCCCGGGGATGTGCCGGTGGGTGCGGGCGTCGATGGACAGCGCCACCGCCTCGTCCGGCCAGTAGGCGTCCACGCCGCCCAGGTGCGGGCCGCCGGGCAGCCGCAGGTCCACGTTCCAGCACGGGGCAGGCACGCCCTGCGTGCGCACCAGGTCGTAGAGGCGCGCCTCGGCGACCGTACGTCCCTCCGCGACGAGCCGGTCGACGGCGTCCGCGACGTGCGGGGCGGTCAGCAGGCGTGCGGCCTCCAGCTCCCGCATGAGCGTCTGGGCCTCGCAGTGGCCGTCCCGCACGGCCTCGGTCAGCAGCCTGCCGACCGTCTCCGCGTCGTCGAGGTCGGCGACGGTGTCGGCGAGGGCGCGTTCGACGGGGGCGACGGGAAGTCCGGCGATCTGCTCGGGCTCCGGCAGGTCGCCCCCGCGCACGACGCGGGCGAAGCCCGCCGAACGCAGCCGCCGGGTGACGGGCACCAGCACGTCGATGCGGTCCAGCGCGGGCAGGGGGCGCGCGGAGGTGAAGCCCCTCAGCGCGAGGGCGGCGGGCCCGGTGATCATCGCATCGATGCCGTGCGCGGTGGTGCGGGCCGCCGTGCCGTGGCCGCTCTGGGTGGGGATGGTCTGCCGGCGAAGGGTGTAGAGCAGCACGGCGTGCAGCCGGTCCTCGCTGGTCGGCGGGCCGGGGTGGAGCAGGAAGACGCCGGGGAGCAGCATCCGCCACGGGCCGCCCGGCCGGCAGTGCTCGCTCGCCTCCGCCGCGCCGACACCGTGCGCCCGCAGCATCGAGGCGGTGAGCACGCGGGCGGGCGACGCGCCGGCCGCGCCGACCGGGCCGTCGGCGTGCGAGCCGGGGTGGCCGAGCCGGTCGAGCCGGTTGAGCTGCTGGAAGGGGCGGGGAGTGAGGGGGATGTCGTACGTCATGATCGTGCGATTCCCGCACAGGCGGGCCGGGATAACCGCTGTTACGCGGTCGTCGACAAAGCCGGACAAGGCTGCACTAAAGTACGCATGTTCGAGCATCGGTCGGGCGTCCCGGCACGGAGGTACCCCGCAGAGCGGGTACCTCCGTGCCGGGACGGCTCAGCGCCTCCGCGCTCAGCGGAGAGCGGCGCGGCCCGGCGTACGGTCTACGCGGCGCCCGTCTCGTCGCAGGCGCGGCCGCGGAGGGCGCGGGCGAGGTCGTCGCGGGCCTCCAGCACGAGGCGGCGGAGTGCGGGTGCCGCGTCCTCGTGCGAGGTCAGCCACGCGTCGGTCGCGTCCAGCGTCGCCTGCTCCGCCTGGAGCGACGGGTAGAGGCCGCGCACGAGCGACATGCCGATCTCGATCGACCGCGACTCCCACACCTCCTCCAGCGCCGCGAAGTACCGGGCCGCGTACGGCGCGGTGAGCTCGCGCTGCTCCGGCTGGTGGAAGCCCGCGATGGTCGCCTCGACCAGCGCGTTGGAGAGCCGGTCGGTCGCCACGACCGCGTCCCACGCCTGCTCCTTGACCTCCGCCGAGGGGCGGGCGGCGAGCAGCCGCACCTGGTGCCGCTTGCCGGACGCGGTGTCGTCGCGGTCCAGTTCGGCGCCGAGGACGGCCGCGTCCGCCCGGCCGTGCACGGCCAGCGGCTCCAGGAGCGTCCAGCGCAGCTCCTGGTCGACGTCCAGTCCGGGGATGCGCTCGGTTCCGGCGAGGAGGCCCTCCAGCAGCCGGAGGTCGTCGTCGGACTCGGCCAGCGCGGCGAAGAACCGGGCCCAGGCGAGCTGGTGGCCGCTGCCCGGTTCGGCGGCGCGCAGCAGGCGCAGGGCGCCCTCGGCCAGCGCACGGCCGCTCTCCGCACGCCGCCGGGCGGCGCTGTAGTGCACCAGCGCGGTGCGCGACCAGGCGTGCAGCATCTGGAGGACGCCGATGTCGGTCTCGTCGCCCGCGAACCGCAGGACCATGCCGAGGAAGGCGTGGGCGGGCATCAGCGCGTCCCGCGTCATGTTCCACAGCGCGGACCAGCACAGCGCCCGCGCAAGGGGGTCGGTGATCGCGCCGAGGTGTTCGCGGAGTGTGGCCAGCGAGGCGTCGTCGAAGCGGACCTTGCAGTACGTCAGGTCCTCGTCGTTGAGCAGGATCAGGTCCGGACGCTCGGCCCCGGCCAGCTCCGCGATCTCGGTGCGCATGCCGGTGACGTCGGCCTCCGCGCGGGCGTAGCGGGTCAGTGCCCCGCTCTCGTCGAGCCGGTAGAGGCCGACGGCGACGCGGTGCGGGCGCAGCACCGGGTGGTCCTCCGGCGCGTCCTGCACGACGGCGAGTTCCGCGAGCCGGCCCTCGGCGTCGTATGTGGCCTCGGGGGTCAGTGAGTTGACGCCGGCGGTCTGCAGCCACGCCTTCGCCCACTCGCCCATGTCGCGTCCGGAGGTCTCCTCCAGCACGGACAGCAGGTCGTGCAGGCGGGTGTTGCCCCAGGCGTGCCGCTTGAAGTAGCGCCGTGCGCCCTCCAGGAACGCGTCCCGGCCCACGTAGGCGACGAGCTGCTTGAGCACCGAGGCGCCCTTGGCGTAGGTGATGCCGTCGAAGTTGAGCTTGGCGTCCTCGAGGTCGCGGATGTCCGCGGTGATCGGGTGCGTGGAGGGGAGCTGGTCGGCGCGGTACGCCCACGACTTGCGGCGGTTGGCGAACGTGATCCAGCCGTCGGAGAAGCGGGTCGCCTCGACCATCGACAGCGAGCCCATGAAGTCGGCGAACGACTCCTTGAGCCACAGGTCGTCCCACCACTCCATGGTGACGAGGTCGCCGAACCACATGTGCGCCATCTCGTGCAGGATGACGTTCGCCCGGCTCTCGTACGACGCCTGCGTCACCTTGCCGCGGAAGACGAACTCCTCGCGGAAGGTGACGCAGCCCGGGTTCTCCATCGCGCCGAGGTTGTACTCCGGGACGAACGCCTGGTCGTACTTCCCGAAGGGGTAGGGGAAGTCGAAGTGGTCGTGGAAGAAGTCCAGGCCCTGCTGGGTGATCGTGAAGATGTCGTCCGCGTCGAAGTGCCGGGCGAGGCCCTTGCGGCACAGCGCGCCGAGCGGGATCTCCAGCTCCGTGCCGTCGTCGAACCGGCGCCGGTAGACGTCGGTGACGTGGTGGTACGGGCCCGCGACGACGGCCGTGATGTACGTCGAGATGGGCTGGGTGCGGGCGAAGCGCCGCACCGAGGAGGCGCCGTCGTCCAGCGGCTCGGCCTCGCCGGTCCGGACGTCGTTGCTCAGCACCGTCCAGGACGCGGGCGCGGTGACGACGAAGTCGAAGGGCGCCTTGAGGTCGGGCTGCTCGAAGTTGGCGAACACCCGCCGGGCGTCGGCCGGCTCGTACTGGGTGTAGAGGTAGACCTCGCCGTCCTCCGGGTCGAGGAAGTGGTGCAGCCCTTCGCCGGTCCGGCTGTACGCGCAGCGCGCGTCGACCACCAGCTCGTTCTCCGCGGCCAGGCCGTCCAGGGTGAGGCGGGCGCCGTCGAAGGCGGTGTCCGGGTTGAGCGAGCGCCCGTTGAGCGTCGCCGAGTGCAGCTCCGGGGCGATCAGGTCCACGAACGTGGACGCGCCGGGCTCCGTGCAGCGGAAGCGGATCGTGGTGGTGGAGCGGAAGGTGCGTACGCCGTTCGCCGGGGCCGCCTCCCGCGCGGAGCGCAGGTCGAGCGCCACCTCGTATCCGTCCACTGCGAGCAGCTCCGCACGCCGCCCGGCCTCCTCGCGGGTCAGATTCTCACCGGGCACGTCGTGACTCCCTCGTCTCGCATACCGAACATCGAACACCGGACACCGTGGGATCATCGCATGCCCGTTTCGGTCCCCACAGCGGGGAATGCCCTCGGCCGCCGGTACGTTTCCCCGGGCGGAACGGTAGACCCACCGCACCACCGACTGGCGAGGAGACCACCGGCATGCCCGAGAAGACGACCGCCGACTTCTGGTTCGACCCGCTGTGCCCCTGGGCATGGCTGACCTCCCGCTGGATGCTCGAGGTCGAGAAGGTGCGGGACGTGCGGGTCCGCTGGCACGTGATGAGTCTCGCGGTGCTGAACGAGGACAAGCTGGACGACCTGCCGGAGAAGTACCGGGAACTGATGAAGACGGCCTGGGGACCGGCCCGCGTCTGCATCGCCGCCGAGCAGGAGCACGGCCCCGAGGTGCTCGGCGGGCTGTACACCGCGCTGGGCACCCGCTTCCACAACCAGGCCCTGGAGAAGGACCGTGCGACGGTCGAGGCGGCCCTGGAGGAGGCCGGCCTGCCCGCCGCCCTCGCCGACGCCGCGGACTCCGACAAGTACGACACGCAGCTGCGCGCCTCCCACGCGGAGGGCATCGACCTGGTCGGCCAGGAGGTCGGCACCCCGGTGATCGCGGTGCCGGGGGCGGCCGGCGAACGGATCGCGTTCTTCGGCCCGGTCGTCACCCCGGCCCCCAAGGGCGAGGCGGCCGCGAGGCTGTGGGACGGCACCCTGATGGTTGCCTCCACGCCCGGCTTCTACGAGATCAAGCGCACCCGCGACGAGCCGCCGCGCTTCGACTGAGTACGGCTCGCGTACCCTGCACGCGCAGAAGGGCGGCCCCGGTGTGTCACATCCACACCGGGGCCGCCCCTTTTTCTGTTCTCCCGCCGTGCCCGGTGAAAGGTGAGAAGACGATCACGAGGAGCGGGAGTCCCGGGGGCGCCGGTTACGGCGCCAGCAGCAGCGTGTTCGCGCGCTGCTTCGCGGCGGTGTAGCGGGCGGCGACGTCCTGCCAGTTCACGACGCGCCACATCGCCTCGACGAAGTCGACCTTCTGGTTGCGGTACTGCAGGTAGAAGGCGTGCTCCCAGGCGTCGAAGACCAGGATCGGCACCGATCCCTGGCCGACGTTGCCCTGGTGGTCGTAGACCTGCTCGACGACGAGGCGCTCGCTCACCGGCTCGTACGCCAGCACGCCCCAGCCGGAGCCCTGCGTGGTCGCGGCGGCCTTGGACAGGTGGGCCTTGAAACGGGCGAAGGAGCCGAACGACTCGGCGATGGCGTCCGCGAGTTCGCCCGTGCCGTCCTTCTCCAGCGGCTCGCCACCGCCGTCACCGGTCATGTTCTGCCAGTAGATGCTGTGCAGGATGTGGCCGGACAGGTGGAAGGCCAGGTTCTTCTCCAGGCCGTTGACCGTGCCCCACTGGTCCTTGTCGCGGGCCTCCTCGAGCTGTTCGAGGGTGTCGTTCGCCCCCTTCACGTACGCCGCGTGGTGCTTGTCGTGGTGCAGCTCGATGATCTCGCCGCTGATGACCGGCTCCAGCGAAGCGTAGTCGTACGGCAGTTCCGGCAGTGAGTAGGTCGCCATGCTTCCTTCTTTCCCTCCCAGCCTTGTTGCAATGGTCTTGCAAGAAGAAGCTATCAGCAAGAGGGCGCAACGCAGCGGAGCGACCCCTCCGAGTGAAGGGGCCGCTCCGCTGCCGGGGAAACGCGCTGGTCAGCTCCTACGGGCCGCCGCGGTCTCCTTCTCGGTCGCGTCCTGCTCGTCCGCGTCCTTCTGCGCCTCGGCGTCGGCCTTCGCCTCCGTCTTGGCGAGGGGGACGTCCGGAGCGGCCGAAGCCGGAGCCGCGGAACGCGGCCCGGCAGGCGACACGGACGCCGACCCGCCCAGCAGCTTCTGCCGGATCAGACCCGCGACGACCAGCGCGGCGGTCAGGCCGCCGGTGAAGTACAGCTGCGTCCGGGTGCCCTCCTCGCGGGCCATCAGCACGAACACCGCGAGCATCGCGGCCAGGGCCACGTAGGTCAGCACGGGGAACGCCCACATGCGGACGACCAGCTTCTCCGGCGCCTCACGCTCGAGCCGGCGACGGCTGCGGATCTGGGAGACCGCGACGAAGCCCCAGACGACGAGGACGGCCGCGCCGATCATGTTCAGCAGCCAGGTGAAGACGGTGTCCGGCCACCAGAAGCTCAGCAGCACGGCGAAGAAGCCGAACACGGACGAGGCCAGCACCGTGCGGCGCGGCACGCCGCCCGAGGCCTTGCCCAGGAAGGCCATGCCCTGGCCGCGGGTGGCCAGGGAGTACGACATGCGGGAGGCGCCGTAGATGTTGGCGTTCATCGCGGACAGCAGCGCGATCAGCACCACCACGTCCATGACCGTGCCCGCGGCGGGCACGTTCAGGGAGTCCAGCGCGGCCGCGTACGGGCCGCCCGCGACCGCCTCGGAGTTCCACGGCACCAGCGTCACGATGACGGCGACCGAGCCGACGTAGAAGATCGCGATGCGCCACATCGCGGTGCGCACGGCCTTGGCGACGCCGCGGACCGGGTTCTCCGACTCGGCGGCCGCGATGGTGACGGTCTCCAGACCGCCATAGGCGAACACGGAGGCCAGCAGGCCCAGGATCAGGCCCTCCGAGCCGTTCGGGAAGAAGCCGCCCTCACCGAAGAGGAAGCTGCCGCCCGGCGACTCGGTGCCCGGCAGCAGACCGAGCACGGCCAGCACGCCCAGCACCAGGAAGCCGACGATGGCCAGCACCTTCAGCAGCGCGAACCAGAACTCGTACTCGCCGAAGTTCTTGACCGCGGTGAGGTTCGAGCCGGTGAAGAGCACCATGAAGAGGGCGACCCACATCCACGACTCGGTGCCCGGGAACCACCCCGTCATGATCGCGGCAGCGCCGATGGCCTCGATGGCGACGACGACGCAGAGCAGGAACCAGAAGATCCAGCCCACGGTGAAGCCCGCCCACGGGCCGATCGCCCGCTCGGCGTGCGTGGAGAAGGACCCGGAGGAGGGGTGTGCGGCCGACATCTCGCCCAGCATCCGCATGACGAGCATCACCAGCAGGCCGGAGGCCGCGTAGGCGAGGATCGCCGCCGGGCCGGCCGCGGCGATGGCGGTGCCGGAACCGACGAACAGACCGGCGCCGATGACGCCGCCGAGGGCGATCATCGACAGATGGCGCTGCTTGAGGCCGTGCGAGAGGTGCGTGGGGGACTGAGCCGCGTCGTCGGCCCCGGTCGGGGGCGTCGACTTTTCCGTTGCGGTCATGAAGGAGGTGCCGTTCCTTGGTGCTGCCGGGCGGATGGACTGCGGAACTGATCGTTCCGACGGCCCAGTGTCGACAGGCCCCGGAGAAACATCAATAGTCGACCATGACGTTCCAGCATCCGGACACCCCGCCGTCACGCCGCTGACCAGCGGACCTCCACGACGTCTGTGCGCGCGGTGTCGCCAACGTCACGCCGTCCGACGGCCGGAAGCACCGCGCAGGTCGGCTAGCGTCGGTCCGTCCGCGTGTAGCAACCAGGTACCGGAGTGAAGCATGTCCGCGCTGTCCAGCCCCGCCACCACCACCCGCCCCGGCGCCGTCCTCGCCGACGTGCTCCCCGCCACGAGCGCCGGCCGCGCCCGGGTGCGCGACGCCGCGCTCGTCCTCGGCGGCGCGGTGCTGACCGGACTGGCCGCGCAACTCTCCGTGCCGGTGCCCGGCTCTCCGGTGCCGGTCACCGGGCAGACCTTCGCGGCGCTCCTCGTCGGCACCGCGCTCGGCGCCCGCCGCGGCTTCCTCTCCCTCGGCCTGTACGCCGTCGCGGGCGTGGCCGGCGTGCCGTGGTTCTCCGAGGGAGCCTCCGGCTTCGGCATGCCCTCCTTCGGCTACATCCTCGGGATGCTGCTCGCCGCGACCGTCGTCGGCGCCCTGGCCCGCAGGGGCGGCGACCGCAGCCCGCTCCGCACCGTGGGCACGATGGCCGCGGGCACCGCGATCATCTACGCCGTCGGCGTGCCCTACCTCGCCCTGGCGACCGGCATGACGGCGACCGAGGCGATGGCCGCCGGACTGGTGCCGTTCCTCGTCGGCGACGCCCTCAAAGCGGCGCTCGCCATGGGCGCCCTGCCGACGGCGTGGAAGCTCACCGGCCGCCGCGACTGACGGGACCGGCACACGGCCGGGGCCGAGCCCTCACTAGACTGCGCGGCATGCGCGTCTACCTCGGCTCCGACCACGCCGGCTACGAACTCAAGAACCACCTCGTCGACTGGCTGAAGTCCGCGGGCCACGAGCCCGTCGACTGCGGCCCGCACCTCCACGACGCCCAGGACGACTACCCGCCCTTCTGCCTCCGCGCCGCCGAGCGCACCGCCGCCGACAGCGAGGCCCTGGGCATCGTCATCGGCGGCTCCGGCAACGGCGAGCAGATGGCGGCCAACAAGGTCCGGGGCGTCCGCTGCGCCCTGGCATGGAGCGAGGAGACCGCCGCGCTGGCCCGCGAGCACAACAACGCCAACATGGTCAGCGTCGGCGCCCGCATGCACAGCACCGAGGACGCCGTGACGTTCGTCGAGACCTTCCTCGGCACCCCGTTCTCCGGCGACGAACGGCACGTCCGCCGCATCGACATGCTGTCCACCTACGAGGTCACCGGCACCCTCCCGCCGATCCCCGCCCACCACCCGCAGCAGGACGACTGACCGTCCGCCGGGGAAGACCATGCCCGAGGGACACACCCTGCACCGCCTGGCCGGTGAACTCCACGACCGCTTCGGCGGCCACGCCGTGCACGCCGCCAGCCCCCAGGGCCGGTTCGCGGACGGCGCCGCCCTGCTGGACGGCCGTACGCTCACCGGCGCCGAGGCGCACGGCAAGCACCTGTTCGTCGCGTTCGACGGGGACGACGCCCGGGTGCACGTGCACCTCGGCCTCTACGGCACGTTCCGCTTCGGCACCGGGCCCGCGCCGGCGCCCGTGGGGCAGGTCCGCCTGCGGCTGGCCACTCCCGCCGGGTACGCCGACCTGCGCGGCCCCACCCGCTGCGCCCTCGTCACCGCCGACGAGGCGCGGTCCGTCGCCGCACGCCTCGGCCCCGACCCGCTCCGCGAGGACGCCGACCCCGAACGCGCGCGGTCCCGCATCGCGCGCAGCCGCAGCAGCGTCGCCGCCCTGCTGATGGACCAGAAGGTCGTCGCCGGCGTCGGCAACGTCTACCGCGCCGAGGTCCTCTTCCGGAACGGCATCGACCCCTACCGGGCGGGCCGCGACCTGACCCGGCCGGAGTGGGACGCCGTCTGGGCGGACCTGGTCGCCCTGATGCGCGAGGGCGTACGGCTGGGCCGCATCGACACCGTGCGGCCGCAGCACACCCCGGAGGCCATGGGACGACCGCCGCGCGTCGACGACCACGGCGGCGAGGTGTACGTCTACCGGCGCGCCTCGCAGCCCTGCCACGTGTGCGGCGAGGAGATCCGCACCGCCGAACTCGCCGCCCGCAACCTCTTCTGGTGCCCCCGCTGCCAGCAGCGCTGAACCGCGCCGGTGCGGCCGAAGCCCTCCGAGGCCACCGGCGGCCGCTTCAGAAGCCGTGCGGGTTCCAGGGAGCCACCGCGCTGTGGAAGGCCGTCGCCGCCTCCGCCAGTGCGCCCTGCCGCAGCTCCCGCACCCGCCCGGCGCCCGCCAGCGCCGCGAGCGAGACGCCGCCGAGGTAGGCCGCGCCCAACTCCCGCACGGAGAGGGCCAGATCCGCCGGGTCACCGGTACGGGTGCAGGTGGCCCCCTTCGGGCCGCCGGACAGCCGCCAACGTCCCGCGTTCCACGGACAGAAGGCGTCCTCCAGCTCCAGCACCACGTCCGCGCCGGTCGTGTACGTGCGCGCCTCCAGGGCCGCCGCGACGTCGATCACCCGCACGTACAGGGCGTCCCGCCGGGAGATCCCGCACCGCCGCGGGTCGGTGACCAGGTGCAGCCACGGATCGTCCACCGGACGCCCCTCGACGCACAGCGTCGAGGTCAGGTCGAGGTCGAAGAGATAGCGCACCAGCGCGCCGTGCGCGGCCGGATCCAGCGCCTCCATGTCGCGCAGCAGCACCTCGCCGTCCGGATTGTCCGCGGCGTCGTAGTGCGGGCGCACCGCGTAGCGCGCGTAGCCGCGCAACTCCCCGTCCCGCTCGGCCAGCACGCACTGCATCGGCGTCGCGCCGTCCCGCTTGTCCTCCGGGTCGTGGACCACGGTCCGCTCCCAGCCCGGGCGGCGCTCCAGCATGCCCGGCCGCAGCGGCACCCGGCGCGCGTACAGCTCCTCGCACGCCGCCAGCACCGCCGGGTCGCGCGGATCCACCAGACGCAGCCGCAGGGCGTCCGCGCCGGCCGGCAGGGCGAGCCGCGTCCGCGCGGTGTCCACCCGCGCGCCGAGTTCGTCGGAGGCGGCGCCGTACCCGAAGCGGCCGTAGATCAAGGGCTCCGAGGCGCGCAGCACCGCGAGCGGTTCCCGCCGCTCGCGCACCTCCTCGAGCTGGCGGCGCATCATCGACGTCAGCACCCCGCGCCGCCGGTGCGTCGGCTTCACGGTCACCATCGTCACGCCGGCCGTCGGCACCACCGCGCCGCCCGGCACCGTCATCCGGAAGCTGAACGACCCCGTGGTGCCGCACACCTCGTCGCCGTCGTAGGCCACGATCGAGCGACCCGGCTCCATCCGCGCCGCCCACAGGGCATGGCTCTCCGGGTCGAACGTGGTCCCGAACGCGGCACGGATCACCGCCCACCACGCCTCGTGCTCGCCGGGGTCGTCCGTCAGGGTGCGCAGATCGATGGTCACCCGACATCCCTACCAGCGGCGCGGACCCGGAGGCGAGTGATTTTCGCCTCGCCGCGACCGCCCCGCGGCCGCCTCCCGGACCCGGGCACGGTATCTGCCGAAGGTCCGGTTCCGCACCGGGAATCGACGCTTCGGCGGCGAGGTCGCTAAGGTCCCAGGACATGGCACTACGGCGCGCGGGCAGCACACCCCCGGCGGCCCGGCTGCTCCAGGCGAACAAGGCGTGGCACCGGGTCCGCACCAGCATGCGCCGTTCCGCGGTGGACTACTTCCGCGGCGGCGGCTCCGACTGGGTCGCCCTCGGCGCGCTGCTGCTCACCGTGCCCGCCCTGACGTTCGCCACGGTCGTCAACCCGCTGTGGTGCGCGCCGGAGACCCTCGCCCTGCCCGTCATCGCCGGCGGACTGCTGCTGCGCCCGGCCAGCCTGCTCGCCCTGTACGCGGCGGCCGCCGTCGCGCTGATCGTGGAGGCGGCGGCGCTCGCCGAACTCGAGGACGGCGCCGGCGCCGTCACCCCGGGCACCATCCTGGTCGTCGCCGCCGTGGGTCTGTCCGGGCTGCTGGTCGCCCAGTTCCGCAGCCGGGTGGGCGTGCCCTGGCGGCGTGGCGGGACGATGCTGTTCGACCTGCGCGAGCGCATCCGCGTGCAGAGCAAGCTGCCCGCCCTGCCCGAGGGCTGGCACCGCGAGATGTCGCTGCGTCCCGCGGGCGGCCAGTCGTTCTCCGGGGACTTCGTCGTCGCCGCACGGACCGGCGCCGACGCCCGCACCCTCGAGGTGGTGCTCACGGACGTCTCCGGCAAGGGCATGGACGCCGGGTCCCGCGCCCTGCTGCTCTCCGGCGCCTTCGGGGGCCTCCTGGGGTCGCTGCCCCCGCACGAGTTCCTGCCCGCCGCCAACGGCTACCTGCTGCGCCAGGACTGGGACGAGGGCTTCGCCACCTCCGTGCACCTGGTGCTCGACCTGGACACCGGCGACTACGAGCTCTACTCGGCCGGGCACGTCCCCGCCCTCCAGCGCGACGCGGGCGCCGGCACCTGGGAGGAGAAGGCGGCCGACGGCCCCCTGCTCGGCGTCTACGACGGTGCCGCCTTCGACGCGGTGAAGGGCAGCCTGCGACGCGGCGACGTGCTGATGCTCTTCACCGACGGGCTCGTCGAGACCCCCGAACGCGAACTGGACGAGGGCGTCGACCGCCTCACCGGCGAGGCGGACCGCTACGTGGCGGGCGGCTTCGAGGGCGCCGCCTGGCATCTGATCGAAGCCGTGGCCAAGGACGTCAACGACGACCGGGCGCTGCTGCTGATCTGCCGCGACTGAGCGTCTGCCGCGACGGAGCACGGGGCGGCTCCGGGAAACGGTGTCGGGGCGCGCCCCCCCCGGGGGGGGGGCGCCCCGACACCACGTGGTGCACGTCAGCGCCCGGCCGACACCGTCTCGCGGCGCCGTTCCCGTTCCCGGCCGTCCTGTCCCCGGTCCGGCTGCTCCCCGCCGCCGTGCGCGCCGCTGCGCGCCCGTGCCTGTTCGACCGGGTCCTCGCGGAAGAACCAGGACATCTTCGGCTCCATGACGAACCGGAAGGCCCGCTGCACCGGTCCGCTGCACAGCGCGGTCATCATCACCACCGCGAGCAGCGTGACGACCACCCGGCTGGCCGGGTGGTCCACCCAGGCCATGTCGTACCAGTCGAACTCCCGCGAGAGCTTGATCGGGTAGACGTGCAGCAGGTAGGCGTAGAGCGTGCCTGCACCCAGCGCCGTGAACCACATGTGGCGGCGCGGCACCAGGGTGAGGAACGCGGCGGTCAGCACCAGGGCGCAGCCGAAGAGGGCCAGGTACATCACGGCGCCGACCCAGGAGGGCACGCCCATCTCCGCGGCGGGGCGGTCGTGCAGCAGCCACGCCTGGTTCATCCGCGGCACCGCCCAGTAGGAGAACACGGCGGTCGCCAGCAGCAGCGGCACGGACAGCAGCCGCAGACGGCGGTCCTTGAGCATCTCGAAATGCCGGGGCCGCAGTTGGAGGCCCAGCACGAAGAACGGCAGGTACTGCAGCACCCGCATCAGGTTGAAGTCGCCGCTGATGCTCTCGGTCACGCTCGCGCACAGACCGACGGCGAGCGCCACCGGCACGGGCCAGCGCAGCCGGTGCCAGAAGGGAGCCGTCATGCGCCAGACGAACAGCGCGACCAGGAACCACAGCGCGAACCCCGGACGTTGCAGGCTGAACTCGCGGTCCGGGTTGTCCGCCCAGCGCATGAAGAGCGTGTAGAGGGTCTCGAACACCAGGTACGGCACGGCGATTCCGGTGATGAGCCGCCGGATCTGGTGCGGTCTGCCGGTGAACGTCCGCGAGAGGTAGCCGGAGATGACGATGAACGCCGGCATGTGGAAGGCGTAGACCGCCAGGTACAGCGCCTCGACCGTGCGGCTGTCGTCCTGCAGCGGCTGCCAGGCGTGCCCCATGCCGACCAGCAGGATCGTGAGGTACTTCGCGTTGTCGAAGAAGGGATCGCGTTGCTTCGCTCCCGGGGCTCCGCCCTCGCGCACCGACGGCGGGGCGGAAGTGGGCGGCGTCTTCGCCGTCGGCTTCTCGGGGCGGGCCGGGGGGAGCGGGGCCCGCTCATTACGAGCGTGCAACATCTGCAGCACCATAGCCGCCGGACGGGAAGAGCGAAAATCAGGGTGCGGAGCATGTCGCCCACAGCGGGTATCAGGCGCCCCGTCAACACCCCCTTTCCCGCCGCGTCTTGTCAGAACGGGCCTCTGACCTGCGGTTTGCGAGAGTGGTGAACGAAGTGCGAAGACGCTCTGTCGAATGCGTGAGCGGTGCGCGCGAGGGTGCACCGGGGGGTGTCGTGTGACCCACTCCACAGGTGTTGGCCGTGATCACGGAGCGATCACGGCGGAAATGCGAATCGCGCAACCTGTATACGGCATTGACCTGCACGAATTCACCCCGACCGGATGACTGTCGGGCATCACGGGCATACCCGCGAGGGTGAGAGTCGGCCGATCCTGCGTCAGCCTCCTGCACCGGCGGGCGTGTTGGTGGCACGATGGAGCGAAGCGGGGCTCTGGCGGCGGATCCCCGGCCGGGTGAGCCGTACGAGGCCCGACGAGGGCGAGGGGTGTGATCGGTTGTGGAGATTTCGCTGTCGGTGGTCCTGCTGCTGGCGATCGTCCTGGTCGTGATGGTCAAGGGCGGTTCCATCAAGCCGGGCCCGGCGATCGTGGCCGCCCTCTTCGGCTTCTTCCTCGCCGCGAGCGGGGCGGCGCCGCCGATAAACAACTTCCTGGAGTCCGTCGCCAGCACGATCAACAACATCAGCATCTGACGCGCGACGAAGGGCCCCCGATGCGGAACCGGGGGCCCTTCGTCGCGGAGCGGGCGACGGGAATCGAACCCGCGTAGCTGGTTTGGAAGACCAGGGCTCTACCATTGAGCTACGCCCGCGTGCGCCGCTGTGATCCCGACCGGTCACGTCCTGTGAACAGGCCCGCGTCACGGTCCGCATCGTCTTCGCTGCGGCACGGAATGCATCGTACGGCATGTACGCTACGTGTCGCACCGACGGGGTGTGGCGCAGCTTGGTAGCGCGTCCGCTTTGGGAGCGGAAGGTCGTCGGTTCGAATCCGGCCACCCCGACCACGTAGTATGGCCCCATCGCGCGTGCCTGTGTCGTGTCCGCATTCCTCATGCCGCATACGGGGCGCCCATCTCATACCCCCAGCAGTCAGCCCCAAGGAGACCGACCGTGAAGAGCGCCGTGGAGAACCTGAACCCGACCCGGGTTCGGCTCACTGTCGAGGTGCCCTTCGAGGAGCTCAAGTCCAACCTCGACGCGGCGTACAAGAAGATCAACCAGCAGGTCACGGTGCCCGGCTTCCGCAAGGGCAAGATCCCGGCCCGGGTGATCGACCAGCGCTTCGGCCGCGGTGCGGTGCTCGAGGAGGCCGTCAACGACGCCCTGCCGGGGCTCTACCAGTCCGCCGTCGAGGAGGGCGAGCTGAACCCGCTCGGCCAGCCCGAGGTCGACATCACCGAACTCAAGGACAACGAGCTGCTGGCGTTCACCGCCGAGGTCGACGTCCGCCCGAAGATCGAGATCCCGGACTACTCCGGCATCGAGGTCACCGTCGAGGCCGCCGAGGTCTCCGACGAGGACGTCGACAAGGCCGTGGAGCAGCTGCGTGAGCGCTTCGCCTCCACCTCCGTCGTCGAGCGGGCCGCCGCCGAGGGCGACGTCGTGAAGATCGACCTGGAGGCCAAGGTCGACGGCGAGGTCCTGGACGACGGCGTCGCGAACGGCGTGGACTACACCATCGGCTCCGGCGAGCTGCTCGACGGCATCGACGACGCCGTCACCGGCCTGGAGGCCGGCGCCACCGCCACCTTCACCTCCGAGCTCAAGGGCGGCTCCGCCGCGGGCAAGGAGGCCGAGGTCAAGGTCGACGTCACCAGCGTCTCCGCCCGTGAACTCCCCGAGCTGGACGACGACTTCGCCCAGCTGGCCAGCGAGTTCGACACCCTCGACGAGCTGCGCGAGGACAGCCGCAAGCGGCTCGGCCAGTCCAAGAAGTACGAGCAGGCGACCGAGGCCCAGGAGAAGGTCCTCGACGAGCTGATCGGCCTCGCCGAGATCCCCGTTCCCGAGAAGCTCCTCGAGGACGAGGTCAACACCCGCAAGCACAACCTGATCAACCACCAGCTCGCCCAGATGGGCATCGACCTGGCGGCCTACCTCAAGATGCAGGACAAGTCCGAGGAGGACTTCGACGCCGAGCTCAAGGAGCAGGCGGAGAAGGGCATCAAGACCCAGTTCCTGCTCGACGAACTGGTCAACACGGAGAAGCTCAACGTCAGCCAGGAGGAGCTCACCGAGCACCTCATGCGCCGTGCGCAGTCCTCCGGCATGAGCCCCGACCAGTTCGCCCAGGCCGTCGTCGAGGGCGGCCAGGTGCCGATGCTCGTCGGCGAGGTCGCCCGCGGCAAGGCCCTGGCCGTCGTGGTCGAGGCCGCGACCGTCAAGGACTCCAACGGCGAGGTCGTGGACCTCGACGACGAGGACGAGACCGCCGAGACGGTGGCCGCCGACGCGGAGGCCTCCGACGACACCGAGGTCGCCTCCGCCGAGGCCGAGGCCGACAAGCCCGAGGGCGACAAGCCCGAGACCGACAAGGCCTGACGCACCTCTCCGACGGGCCCCGGCCATGCACGGCGCGGGGCCCGTCGTGCTCCCCGCACGCACGGCCGTCGGCCGGGCCACCTCCCGCGCCCGGGGGCTGTGGATGGGGGTACCTCCCACGCCCGGAGGGCTGTGGGGGAGATCCCGGACAGGCTCGGGTCGAGCCCGTCCGGCCATCGAGGACCCGGTGTCCGGGGCGCGGCCCCGGCAACCGTCGAGAGGGCGGGGCGGCGCGCCGCCGCCCCGGACCCCGCACGCCGCGCGCCACGCTGACAGCGAACAGTCACCCGTGCGGGAGTGCGCCCGCCGACCAGCGCGTTAGGGTCCGTAGATACGAGGGCGAAGCTGTCCTCACGGCCCCGCCCGCAGGGCGAGGACGACGGACAGCTGCCGCCCGTAAGACGACGCAGTGACGGCCATGCCGAATCGCAGCCGTCCGGACACGAGCAGGTGGACACGTGACGCTTCCGATGCCTTCCGCCGCCGCTGAGCCCAACTTCGGTGGTGGCCTCGGCGACCAGGTCTACAACCGACTGCTCAACGAGCGGATCATCTTCCTCGGGCAGCCGGTCGACGACGACATCGCCAACAAGATCACCGCACAGCTGCTTCTCCTTGCCGCCGACCCGGACAAGGACATCTACCTCTACATCAACAGCCCCGGCGGATCGATCACGGCGGGCATGGCGATCTACGACACCATGCAGTACATCAAGAACGACGTGGTGACCATCGCCATGGGCCTCGCCGCCTCCATGGGCCAGTTCCTGCTCAGCGCGGGCACCCGCGGCAAGCGCTTCGCGCTGCCGAACGCCGAGATCCTGATCCACCAGCCGTCCGCGGGCCTCGCCGGCTCCGCGTCGGACATCAAGATCCACGCGGAGCAGCTGCTCCGCACCAAGAAGAAGATGGCCGAGCTCTCCGCGCTGCACACCGGCCAGACCGTCGAGCAGTGGACGCGCGACGCGGACCGCGACCGTTGGTTCAACGCCGAGGAGGCCAAGGAGTACGGCCTGATCGACGAGGTGTACGGCTCCGCGGCCCAGCTTCCGGGCGGCGGCGGTACGGGCGCGTGAGCGCGCACCGACCGCACGGCCCGAGCATCCGCCCTCCGCAGCCAGCCCTTCACCAGGAGTACACCGCGATGACCAGCCTTCCCCCCGTCCCCGGCGCCGGCCTGCCGGCCGGTCCGCAGGCGCGCTACACCGGGCCGTCGCCCGACGCGCGGTACGTCGTCCCGCGGTTCGTCGAACGCACCTCGCAGGGTGTGCGCGAGTACGACCCGTACGCGAAGCTCTTCGAGGAGCGGGTGATCTTCCTCGGCGTGCAGATCGACGACGCGTCGGCCAACGACGTCATGGCGCAGCTGCTGTGCCTGGAGTCGATGGACCCGGACCGTGACATCTCGATCTACATCAACAGCCCCGGCGGCTCGTTCACGGCGCTCACCGCCATCTACGACACGATGCAGTTCGTGAAGCCGGACATCCAGACGGTCTGCATGGGCCAGGCGGCCTCCGCCGCCGCCGTCCTGCTGGCCGCCGGCACCCCCGGCAAGCGGATGGCGCTGCCCAACGCCCGCATCCTGATCCACCAGCCGTACAGCGAGACCGGCCGCGGCCAGGTCTCCGACCTGGAGATCGCGGCGCGCGAGGTGCAGCGGATGCGCACCCAGCTGGAGGAGATGCTCGCCAAGCACTCCACCAAGGACATCGAGACCATCCGGGACGACATCGAGCGGGACAAGATCCTCACCGCCGAGGAGTCCCTGGAGTACGGACTGGTCGACCAGATCGTGTCGACCAGGAAGAGTTCCGTCGATCTGAGGGGCTGACCGCCCCACCAGCCCCCCTTGGACGCAGTCGTACCAAGGGGGGCACACTTCGACGGTGCGGGAGGGTACCGTCTTCAGTGCACGTACCTCGGTCCGTCCCGTGCGGGACGGATCCCAGGCGATAGGGGAAGCACCTCGTGGCACGCATCGGTGATGGCGGCGACCTGCTCAAGTGCTCGTTCTGCGGCAAGAGCCAGAAGCAGGTGAAGAAGCTCATCGCGGGGCCAGGTGTGTACATCTGCGACGAGTGCATCGATCTCTGCAACGAGATCATCGAGGAGGAGCTCGCCGAGTCCTCCGAGGTGCGCTGGGACGAACTGCCCAAGCCACGGGAGATCTACGAGTTCCTCGAGGGCTACGTCGTCGGCCAGGAGGCCGCCAAGAAGGCGCTCTCGGTCGCCGTCTACAACCACTACAAGCGGGTGCAGGCCGGCGAGAACGCCGCCCCGCAGGGCCGCGACGACGGCATCGAGCTGGCCAAGTCCAACATCCTGCTGCTCGGCCCCACCGGCTCCGGCAAGACGCTGCTCGCGCAGACCCTCGCCCGGATGCTGAACGTCCCCTTCGCCATCGCCGACGCCACCGCCCTCACCGAGGCCGGATACGTCGGTGAGGACGTCGAGAACATCCTGCTGAAGCTGATCCAGGCCGCGGACTACGACGTCAAGAAGGCCGAGACCGGCATCATCTACATCGACGAGATCGACAAGGTCGCGCGGAAGAGCGAGAACCCGTCGATCACCCGCGACGTCTCCGGCGAGGGCGTCCAGCAGGCGCTGCTGAAGATCCTGGAGGGCACCAGCGCCTCGGTGCCGCCGCAGGGCGGACGCAAGCACCCGCACCAGGAGTTCATCCAGATCGACACCACCAACGTGCTGTTCATCGTCGGCGGCGCGTTCGCCGGTCTGGAGAAGATCATCGAGTCCCGGGCGGGGGCCAAGGGCATCGGCTTCGGCGCCGACATCCGCTCCAAGCGGGAGATCGAGGAGAAGAACCAGTTCGAGGACGTGATGCCCGAGGACCTGGTGAAGTTCGGCATGATCCCGGAGTTCATCGGCCGCCTCCCGGTCATCACCAGCGTCCACAACCTCGACCGCGAGGCGCTGCTCCAGATCCTCATGGAGCCGCGCAACGCGCTGGTCAAGCAGTACCAGCGGCTGTTCGAACTCGACGGCGTCGAGCTGGACTTCGACCGCCCGGCGCTGGAGGCCATCGCCGACCAGGCCATCCTCCGCGGCACCGGCGCGCGCGGCCTGCGCGCCATCATGGAGGAGGTGCTGATGTCCGTGATGTACGAGGTGCCCTCCCGCAAGGACGTGGAACGCGTCGTCATCACCGAGGACGTCGTCCACTCCAACGTGAACCCCACCCTCGTCCCCCGCGACCGCGGCCGCGGCCACGGCGAACCGCACGAGAAGAGCGCGTAGGCGCGCGCCCCGCGTTCATACCCGCGTGGCTGCGTTCTGCGGCATCGAAGTCGCCGTGGCCACGTGGGAGTATCCGGTACGGGCGAGGCCGGTCACCGTGAGCGGCCCGTGCGCTGGGTGGCCACGATGCAGGCGAGGACGACCAGGGCCGCCACGGGGGCGAGCGGCGAGAGGCTCTCGCCCATCAGCACGACAGCCCAGGCGAGGGTGAGCAGCGGCTGGGCCAGCTGGATCTGACTCGCCCTGAGCACTCCGACGAATGCCATGCCGCGATACCAGACGACGAAGCCGGCGAACTGGGACACGGCGGCGATGTAGGCCATGCCGGCGATCGCCTTCCCGGTCGGGTGCACCGGTTCCGCGGGCAGGGCGAGGACCGTCACCAGAGCGGACACGGGAAGAGCGGCGACGACGCCCCAGGCGATGACCTGCCAGCCGGGCATCTGGGAAGCGAGCCGACCGCCCTGGGCGTATCCCGCGGCGCACACCAGCAGGGCACCGAAGAGATAGACGTCTCCGAGTGTCGGCAGGCCATGGCTCTGCTGGAGGGTGAACGCGGCCACGGTCAGGGCGCCGAGACCGGCGGCCGTCCAGAACGCACGGGAGGGACGCCGCCCGGTCAGGAGGGTCGAGACGGCGGCGGTCGCCAGCGGCAGCATGCCGATGACCACGGCCGAGTGAGCGGTGCTGGACGTCTGCAGCGCCAGCGTGGTCAGCAGCGGAAACCCGACGACGCAGCCACCGGCGACCGTAAGCAGGCCGGGCCAGTGCCGTCGTTCGGGCACCGGCACCCGGGCTCCGCACAGGCACGTCGCCGCGAGCAGGCCCGCGAGCAGGCCCCGCACGCCGGTCGCGGACCACGGCCCGAAGCCGTCCAGGGCCCACACCGTGGCGGGAAGGCTGAAGGAGAACGCCGTCACGCCGAGCGCGGCCAGGAGAGTACCGGTGCGGACCGCTATCGCCATCGTCTGAGTAGCGCTATCGTCAACTGTCATGAACGAAGGTAGCAGTGTGGGCCAGCTGGTCGCGACCCTGCGAAAGGAACTGGACCGCTACTCGGAAGGAGAGAAGCTCCCTTCGAACCGTGCCCTGGTGACCCGTCACCGGGTCAGCCCGGTGACCGTCTCGCGGGCGATCGCCGCACTGGCCGCCGAGGGACTCGTGGCCTCCCGTCCCGGCTCCGGAGTCTTCAAGGCCGCCGCCCGCCGCGACACCACCGCCTCCGGTGACGTCTCCTGGCAGGAGGTCGCGCTGTCCGCGGACCTCCCGCACACCGCGGTCGACGCGGGGAACCGCGGCACCGACGCGACCGGGGTGCTCGCCACCCTGAACGCCCCGCCGGCCGAGGTCGTCGACCTCAACGGCGGCTATCTGGACGCCGCGCTGCAGCCGGAACGGGCGCTGGCCGCCGCGCTGGCCAGGGCCGGCCGCCGACCCGGCACCTGGTCCCGCCCACCGGTGGAGGGCCTGGCCGAACTACGGGACTGGTTCGCCCGCGACATCGCGGGCCCCTACGGCTCGCTCGACGCCTCGGACGTCCTGATCACCGCCGGGGGGCAGGGCGCACTCACCACCGCGCTCCGGGCCCTGGCCCCGCCGGGAGCCGTCGTCCTGGTCGAATCGCCCACCTACCCCGGCGTGCTGGCCGTGGCCCGCGCCGCCGGGCTCCGCCCCGTTCCGGTGCCCGTCGACGCCGACGGCGTGCGCACCGACCTGCTGGGAAGGGCGTTCGCGGCCACTTGGGCGCGGGTGTTCGTCTGCCAGCCGCTGTTCCACAACCCCACCGGCACCGTCCTGCCGCCGCAGCGGCGTAAGGAAGTGCTGGACATCGCCCGGGCGGCGGGCGCCTTCGTGGTCGAGGACGACTTCGCCCGCCGCCTCGTGCATGCCGATTCCCCTTCCCTGCCACCGCCGCTGGCCGCCGACGATCCGGACGGCGTCGTCGTCCACGTGCGCTCGTTGACGAAGGCGGCGTCACCCAGCCTGCGCATCGGGGCGTTGGCTGCGCGCGGTCCGGTGTTCGAGCGGCTGCGCGCCGTCCAGGTCGTCGACAGCTTCTTCGTCCCCCGGCCGCTGCAGGAGACCGCTCTCGAACTGGTCGGCTCTCCCGCCTGGGCCAGACACCTCCGGGCGCTGGCGGAAGCGCTCCGGGAACGCCGGAACCTCCTGCTCACCGCACTGGGCCGCGAAGTGCCCACGCTGGTCCCGGACCGGCCACCCCACGGCGGATACCACCTGTGGCTGCGGCTCCGTGACGGTGCCGACGAGCACGCCGTCACCGCCACCGCGCTGCGCCTCGGCGTGGCGGTCACCGCCGGCAGCCCCTACTTCACGGCCGAAGCGCCCGCCCCACACCTGCGGTTGAGCTACGTCAGCACGCCGGGCACCGCACAACTCGAGGCGGGCGTCCGACTGCTCCGCCAGGCCCTCGTACAGAACTCCGCGCTGCCGGATTGAGGTGGCTGCGGGCGCGCAGCAATGACAGAGGGGGCGCCCGACCACCGGCCGGGCGCCCCCTCTCGCATCCACTGCCGTCAGCTGACGGGAACGCGGACCTCCTCGCGGAGGTCGGCGGTCATCCGGGCGGCCTCGTCCGAGGAGATGCTGCCCGTGCCGTTGCCCAGCGTCACCACGGCCAGTGTGCTGTTGTCGCCCCACGCGCAGATCTGGAAGTCGGTGGGCGTGCCCGGCAGCGACTGACCGGTGGACTTCACGGCCTGGCACTTCATGTAGCCGCTGAAGTTCGAGGGCGCCTGCTCCTCGGCGCTGCCGACGAGTTCCACGTTGCCGGTGTTCGTCGCGTCGTCGAAGACGCTGTCCACCGCGCCCTCGGGGTCCTCCACGTCGCCGTAGGCGCCGATCAGGGCGAGGCCCTTCATACTGGTCAGGTCGTCCGGAGTGGTGCTCGGGTCCGTCGGGTCGATCGTGTTGTAGTTGCCTGAGACCGCGGTGCCGTTGTTCACGCCGGCCTCCTGCATGTCGGAGGCGCTCAGCTCCTGGATGGTCTTCGCGTCGAGCTTCTTGTACTCGCCCAGCACGGTCTCCGGCGTCTCGATCTTGTGCGCGCCGTCGTCGGCGATGTCGCTGCCACCGCCGCCGCCCATGGAGAGGACGATGGCGACGATGATGGCGCCGACCAGGGCGAGGGAGCCGACCACGATGGCGATGGTCTTGCCGGTCTTGCTGCCGCCGCCCTCCGGGGGCATGGGCATGCCGGGCTGGCCGTAGGGCTGGCCCGGCTGCTGGCCGTAAGGCATGCCCGGCGCGGTCGGGTGGCCGCCGTAGCCCTGCTGCGGCGGGACGCCCGGCTGGCCCTGGGGGTAGCCGTACGCGGGCTGGCCGCCCGGCTGCTGCGGCGGCTGAGGGTAGCCGTAGCCGGGCTGACCGGGCTGGCCCTGCGGCGGGGGAGTGGGCGCACCATAGGGACCGGGCTGGCCCGGCTGCTGCGGCGGCTGCTGGCCGTACGGGCCCGGTGGCGGCTGGTTGTGGCTCATGGTGGCGCGTCCCCTCCGTTGGCTGTGCGTGAATGCGCACGGACATCCTGACGGACGCGGCGCCGGGCGGCTGCACCGGGGCACAAACCGATTCGAGACCATTACATGTGCCGCCGTAGACTTGCGCCCGTGACTGACAACACCCAGCAGGGCCCCGCATCGCACGGGCCCGACGCCGCAGCCCCCGCAGATCTGCCGACCCAGTACGCGCCGGCCGAGGTAGAGGGGCAGCTGTACGAGCGCTGGGTGGAGCGCGGCTACTTCGAGGCGAGCGCCAAGAGCGACAAGCCCGCGTACACCATCGTCATCCCGCCGCCGAACGTCACCGGCTCCCTCCACCTCGGCCACGCCTTCCAGCACACGCTGATGGACGCCCTGACGCGCCGGAAGCGCATGCAGGGCTTCGAGTCGCTGTGGCTGCCGGGCATGGACCACGCCGGCATCGCCACCCAGAACAAGGTCGAGCAGCAGCTCGCCGACGAGGGCAAGTCGCGGCACGACCTCGGCCGGGAGGCGTTCGTCGAGCGCGTCTGGCAGTGGAAGGAGGAGTACGGCGGGAAGATCCTCGGCCAGATGCGGCGTCTCGGCGACGGCGTCGACTGGTCGCGTGAACGCTTCACCATGGACGAGGGCCTGTCGCGCGCCGTCCAGACCGTCTTCAAGCGGATGTACGACGACGGCCTGATCTACCAGGCCGAGCGCATCATCAACTGGTGCCCGCGCTGCCTCACCGCCATCTCCGACATCGAGGTCGACTACCAGGACGACGACGGCGAGCTGGTCTCGCTGCAGTACGGCGAGGGCGACGAGACCGTCGTCGTCGCGACGACGCGTGCCGAGACGATGCTCGGCGACACCGCGGTCGCGGTCCACCCCGACGACGAGCGGTACCGGCACCTGGTCGGCCGGCGCATCAAGCTGCCGCTGACCGGCCGCACGATCCCGGTCGTCGCCGACGAGCACGTCGACCCGGAGTTCGGCACCGGCGCCGTCAAGGTGACGCCCGCGCACGACCCGAACGACTTCGCCATCGGCCGTCGGCACGACCTGGAGTCGCTGACCGTCCTCGACGAGCGGGGCGTCATCACCGCGCACGGCCCGTTCGAGGGGCTGGACCGCTTCGAGGCGCGCTCGGCGATCGTCGCCGCGCTGCGCTCGCAGGGCCGCGTCGTGGCGGAGAAGCGCCCGTACGTCCACTCCGTCGGACACTGCTCGCGCTGCAAGACCACCATCGAGCCGCGGCTGTCGCTGCAGTGGTGGGTCAAGGTCGGTCCGCTGGCGCAGGCCGCGGGCGACGCCGTCCGCGACGGGCGGGTGACGATCCACCCCGCCGACATGTCGAGCCGGTACTTCGACTGGGTCGACCACATGCACGACTGGTGCATCTCGCGCCAGCTGTGGTGGGGCCACCGGATCCCCGTCTGGTACGGCCCGGACGGCGAGGTCCGCTGCGTCGGCCCGGACGAGGAGCCCCCGACGGGCGAGGGCTGGCGCCAGGACTCCGACGTGCTGGACACCTGGTTCTCCTCCGGCCTCTGGCCGTTCTCCACGCTCGGCTGGCCCGACCGCACCGAGGACCTGGAGAAGTTCTATCCGACCGACGTCCTGCTGACCGGCCACGACATCATCTTCTTCTGGGTCGCCCGGATGATGATGTTCGGCCTCTACGCGATGGACGGCACCCCTCCGTTCCACACCATCGCGCTCACCGGACTCGTCCGCGACGAGCACGGCAAGAAGATGTCCAAGTCCTTCGGCAACGTCGTCGACCCGCTGGACTGGATGGAGGCGTACGGCTCGGACGCGCTCCGCTTCACGCTGGCCTCCGGCGCCAACCCCGGTACGGACGTGCCGATCGGCGAGGACTGGGTCAAGGCGTCCCGGAACTTCGCCAACAAGATCTGGAACGCGACGCGCTTCGCGCTGATGAACGGCGCGACGGTCGAGGGCCCGCTGCCGGCTCCGGAGGAGATGACGGCCGAGGACCGCTGGATCCTCTCCCGCCTCAACCGGACGGTCGCCGAGGCCGACGCGTACTACGACGACTACCAGTTCGCGAAGCTCAGCGACGCGCTGCGGCACTTCGCGTGGGACGAGGTCTTCGACTGGTACGTCGAGCTGACCAAGACCACGTTCACGGCCGGGGGGCGCCCGGCCGAGGTCTCGCGCCGCGTGCTGGGCGAGGTCCTGGACGTGCTGCTGCGGGTGCTGCACCCGGTCGTCCCGTTCGTCACCGAGGCGCTGTGGACGACGCTCACCGGGCGCGAGTCCGTCGTCGTCGCCGAGTGGCCGCGCGATTCCGGTTTCCGTGACGAGGCGGCCGAGCGCGAGATCGCCACGCTCCAGCAGGTCATCACCGAGGTCCGGCGCTTCCGCGCCGACCAGGGACTCCAGCCGGGGCAGCGGGTGCCGGCCCGGCTCGACCTCGACGGCACGGCACTCGCCGCGCACGAGGACGCCATCCGGTCGCTGCTGCGGCTCCAGCCCGCGGGCGAGGACTTCTCCGCGACGGCGTCCCTGCCGGTCGCCGGCGCCACGGTCGCGCTCGACCTGTCCGACGCGATCGACTTCGAGGCGGAGCGGAAGCGGCTCACGAAGGACCTGGGGCTCGCGGAGAAGGAACTCAAGCAGTCCGACGCCAAGTTGGGCAACGAGGGGTTCCTCGCCAAGGCGCCGGACCACGTCGTGGAGAAGATCCGGGGGCGCAAGTCCGCCGCGGAGGCCGACATCGCCCGCATCCGCGGCCAGCTCGACCGCCTGCCCGGCTGACACCGGCTCGTCCCCCCCGGCCCGTCCGCTCCGTGCGGACGGGCCGGGGGCGTCAGTCAGGAGGGGGCGCGTCAGTCAGGAGGGGCGCGGCCAAGCCGTGAGGAGATGGTGTCCGGGCAGGCCCTCCAGCGGCACCGACGCGCCCGGTTCGAGGTCCGCCGCGGCGAACAGCGCGTCGTACTCGGCCCGTGTCCGCTCGCGGCCCGAGGTGAGCACCATCATCTCCACGTCGCTGAGCGCCATCAGCGCCGCCTCCTCCCGGCCGCCCGGCGCGTCCCCGTCCGGCAGCACCAGCGTCGGCACGAGCACGCGTCCCCCGCGTGCGGCCGCCGCGCGGCCGCACGTGCGCAGCAGCCGCACGCAGTCCGCGTCGGACCAGTTGTGCAGGATGTTCTTCAGCAGGTACGCGTCGCCGCCGTCCGGCACCGAGGCGAAGAAGTCGCCCTCGACCACCGCGCACCGGTCCTCGGCGACGCCCGCCGCCGCCAGCGTCCGCCGTGCGGCGGGCAGCGCGCCGGGCCGTTCGACCAGCGTGCCGCGCAGGCCGGGCCGGGCCCCCAGCAGGGCCGCGAGCAGCGTGCCGTCGCCGCCGCCGACGTCGACCACGTGCGCACCGGCCGCGACGTCGCAGGCCCGTACGATCGCCGGCACCTGCGCGGCCGTCACGCCCGTCATCGCGCCGTGGAACCGTCCCGCCAGCGCCTCGTCCTCCTCCAGCACGTCGAACAGCCCGGTGCCGTGGGCCGCTTCGAAGCCGGAGCGGCCGGTGCGGACGGCGTCCTCCAGCGCCCCGTAGGCGGCCCACACGGACCGGTCGCCGTACAGGTCGAGCAGCGCCCGCAGGGACGGCTCGTCGCGCAGCGCCGCGCCCAGTGCGGTGAGCGCGAAACGGTCGCCGGGATGCTCGGTCAGCACCCCGAGCCCGGCCGCGGCGCGCAGCAGCCGCAGCAGCGACGGGGCGTGCGTGCCGGTGGCCGCGGCCAACTTCTCCACGTGTTCGGCCTGTTCGCCGAGGGCGGCGGGTACGCCGAGCCGCGCCACCGTGCCGGCCACCTGGGAGAAGGCGAAGCCGTACACCAGTGACACCGTGGCGGCTCGCATCGCCGCCGCCTCTCCGGTCGCGTCCGTCATGCGCCGCCCTCCTGCCGTTCCGTCGCCGTCACCTTCGGTCACGGACACGAACGTACGCACACCGCGGGGGCGCGGACATCCTCAGATCTCAGGAGGCGACGGGCTGTCAATCCTCCGAACTCCCCGTTCCACCAGCCCTTTTCCGGTGACGATGCAGGATGGTGACGCTCCGCCGCCGGTGGTTTGCTCGTGGCAATCCCCGACGAAAGGAAGGGTCATGAAGCAGACCCTGGAATCCCCGCTGACGCGGGAGTCCCGGATCGCGAAGTGGGCGCACGAGAACGCCTCTTCGCACGACCAGCACTACATCGCCCCCACCGACCGTGTCGTGCCGGTGCTGTTCACGCCGCTCGTCGCGCTGACGGTCGCGGGAGCGGTGGGCTGCGCGCTCGGCCCGGCGACGTCCTTCGCGACGGCGTTCGGCTACCACGACCTGGAGGCGTCCCACCCCGACGGTATGGCGTCGACGCGCAAGCCCGTCAAGGCCCTGCTCGCCCAGCACCCGGGCATGGCCTGACCGACCGGCCCTCCGCCACAGGGCCGGTCGCCGGCGCCCGGCGGGTCCCCGGCGGCGCGTTCCACGCCCGCCGGACCCGCCGGGTCCCCGGCAGTCCGGGGCACCCACCAGCCGAAGGGAGCACGATCATGGGACGGCCCACCCCGTCACCCACCCCGCCGTTCGCCGCACAGGTCCGCGACACCGCCCGCGACCTGTGGGAGGGCCGGGGCGGACGGGACGAGATCGACGGCGTGCTGCGCATCCTGGAGGTCGGCACCGCGTTCGGGTCGACCATCGGCGCGCTCGAACAGCTCGCCTCCGCCCACACCCTGTCCGACGACGGCCTGTTCGGCTGGCCGGTGATGCGGCTGCGCTCCCCGCAGTGGTGGCGCCGCCTCGGCGACGAACGCCTGGACCGCGTCTTCGGCTACCCCGGCGTCACGGGGCTGGTGCAGGCGCGTGCCCTGTCCGGACTCGGCCTCGTGCTGCCCGGCCCCTCCCGCGCGCAGCGCGGCGCGCTGGCCGCGTCGATGTGCGCCACCGCGCACGGCCTGCACACCCGGATGGGCGGCTACGGCCTCGACGGCTCCGACCACCTCGCGTTCGTCAACTACTTCGTCGCCGCGGCGGAGAAGGCGTTCGGTCACGACCGGCGGGCCCGCGAGGCGCTGGTGTGGTTCCTGGCCGCGCAGGTGTGCGGCGCGTACTTCTCCGCAGGGGTCGCGAAGCTGGCCTCTCCGGTGTGGCGCGACGGTTCGGCGATCCCGGAGATCTTCCGCACCGCGACCTTCGGCGACTCCGGCTTCTACCGGGTCGTCCACGAACACCCGCTGCTCGCCAAGGCGGTGGCCTGGGGGACGATCGCCGGTGAACTGGCCTTCCCCCTGGTCCTGGTGGCTCCCCGGCCGGTGGCCCGCGGCATCCTCGCCTCCGGCGTCGCCTTCCACCTCGGCAACGCCCGCTTCATGGGCCTCAACCGGTTCATCTGGTCCTACTGCTCCACCTATCCCGCCCTCGCGCACGTCTCCCGCCACCTCGGGCCCCGGACCGCACGGCCCGCCACGCAGGCAGCCGACCGGACGTGGACCGCCGCGCCGGGCCGGGCCGCAGCCGGGCTGGTGCGCGCCGCGACCACACCCCGCGGCGCGGCGGTCGCCGCGGCCGGCCTGGGCGCCGCGGCGCTCGCCGGGGCCGCCGCCCGACGCGTCGCCAAGGCGCGGCGGGACCGGCTGACCGCCGCGCGGCCCGGTGAACTGGTCCGGGTGGGGGACCGGCGGGTCCACGCGCTGGCCAGGAGCAGCGCCGAGGAGCCGCGCTGCGAGGGGCCCACGGTCGTCTTCGAGAACGGGCTCGGTGCGCCGGCGACCCAGTGGGGCTGGGTGCTGCGCGGGCTGGGCCCGGACACCCCGTACCTGGCGTACGACCGGCCGGGCATCGGCTGGAGCAGTCCCGCACGGGGGCGCCAGGGTCCCGACGAGACGGCCGACGGCCTGCTGCGCCTGCTCCGCGCGCGCGGGCTGGAGCCGCCGTACGTGCTGGTCGGGCACTCGATCGGCGGCCTGCTGATCCGCTGCTTCGCCCTGCGGCACCCCGAACTCGTCGGCGGGCTGGTCTTCGTCGACGCCTCCCACCCGCAGCAGTTCGTCCGCTCGCCGAAGCAGCGCGAGGCGCTGCCGTGGATCAAGCAGCGGATGGCGACGACCCAGGCGCAGGCGGCGCTGGGTCTGCTCGGCCACTCCGGGCGCACCGAGCAGATGAACGGTCTCCCCGACGACCTGGCCCCGGCCACCAGGGAGGCCGTGTCCCGTCCCGGGCTGTGGCGGGCGGCGCGGCGCGAGCTGGCCGAGTCGCAGCGCAGCTGGTCGCCGGACGCGCTCCGGCTGGAGCCGTCGTCCCGGCCGGTGGCCGTGCTCACGGCGGGGGAGACCGTACGCAGCGACCCGATGCACACCGGGCTGCAGGAGGAGCTGGCGCTGCTGTCGAAGGTGTCCCGGCACGACGTCGCCGAGGACGCCGGGCACGAGACGCTGGTGCTCGACGAGCGGCACGCGGGCCACGTCGTCCGGGCCGTGGACTGGGTACGCGCCCGGGCCACCACGGCCGACGCCCCGCAGGACCCGTACCGGAACGACGAGGTGAGCCGTCCGTCATGACCACCCCCACCCCCGTGCCCCGCACCCCGTGGGCCGCGCTTCCGCGCACGGCCGCCCGCCAGGGGCTCTACGCGCTGCTGCTGTCCTGGGCGGGCCTGACCGTGGCCAAGCAGTTCCGGAAGACGCCGAAGTTCCTCACCCGCGTCGACCCGATCAACACGGCGATCCCGGTGACGACGTTCTTCGCGCCGAACCCGGGGAAGACCGACATCCACCTGCTGAAGCGCGACAAGCTGGCCGACGGCGGCGTCACCGCCTGGCAGGAGTATCCGCTCATCGAACGGCGGTCGCTGCGCCACATGCTGTGGCACCCCAGCCGGCGGGTGGAGAAGCTGCTGCCGGACGCCGTCTCGGAGCTGACCCAGGTGGCGCTGGACGAGCAGCGGATCGAGTACCTCCAGCTGACCATCCCCTACCTGTCGCTGCTGAACTTCGTCACCCACTCCTGCGAGCACCCCGAGGGGGCGCGGGAGGTGCAGTTCCTCATCGTGTCCTCGGCGGGCTTCGAGGAGAACGAGGAGCCGCGCACCCTGTTCGCCTCGGACTTCCATCCGCTCGCCTGACCGCACCGGACGGTCCCTGACCGCACCGGACGGCCGGCGCCCGGCACGGGTCTCCCTGCCGGGCGCCGGCACCGGAACCTCACTTCCGTCGCCGCTCAGGGGCGGCGGACCGGCGGTGCGATCAGGGACATCTCCAGGGCGGTGATCACCGCCGCGGTGCGGTTGCCGGCCTCCAGCTTCCGCAGGATGTTGCCGACGTGCGTGGACACCGTCGTCGGCGAGATGAAGAGCGTGCGCCCGATCTGCGCGTTGGACATCCCCGCCGACATCAGCGAGAGCACGCGTTCCTCGCGCTCGGTGAGCACCTTCGGGCTCGGCACCCGCGCGGTCAGCACGTCGGTCAGCCGCCCGTCGACCCGGCGCAGCAGCCGCGGCGAGACGAACAGCGCGCACGCGGCCGCAGCGTGGATGGCCGCGGCGGTGTCGAACACGGTGTCGTCGGGCAGCACGATCGCCGAGGCGCCGTTCGCCATCGCCGCCGCCACCTGCGTCCGGCTCCCGTCGCAGACCACGGCGAGCGGGCCGGGTTGCGTGGGGTCGGAGCGACCGGGCAGCAGCGTGCTGAGCGTCTCGGCCCGTTCCCCGGGCAGCCGGGCGACCCAGATGTCGACGCCGCACGCCTCGGGGTGGGCCAGTGCCTCCCCCGCGGTGGCACCGTTCAGCGTGATCTCGATGTGGAACCGGTCGAGCGCCAGTCCCAGCACGTGGGACAGGTGCTTGTTGTCGCTCGTTATCAAGCCCACGGACAGCACGGGTGGATCACCTCGCTGACTCCCGGCGTTCCTTCCGGCACCTTTCCTACCGCGCTACCCGGCGGTAGGAAGGGCCCGCCCCGGGCACGTTCGTGACCGCGTTGCGCCCGTTTCCGCCCGCCCCCGCCCACCCGCGGCGGTGCGCCGGGGTTCCTCCGTAGACTGGCGCACGTGAGCGAGCAGTCCCCAGCATCCGACGATCCGACCCCCGACGACCCCTTCGAGGAGATCGTCGGCGAAGAGACCGACCGCGACCCCGACCTGGCCGTGATCGAGGCCGGCAGCCGCACCCTCCGCGCCCAGGCGGGACCGCCCCAGCCGGACGTCGTGCCGGCGCGGCCGGAGGACCCGGAGACGGACCGCGCGCTGCGCGAGGTGGAGGAGGAGCTGGCCACCCGCTGGGGCGAGACCAAGCTCGACCCGTCCCGGACACGTATCGCCGCGCTGATGGACGTGCTCGGCGAACCGCAGCGCGCCTACCCCTCGATCCACATCACCGGCACCAACGGCAAGACCTCCACCGGGCGCATGATCGAGGCCCTGCTCGGTGCGTTCGACCTGCGGGCCGGCCGCTACAGCAGCCCCCACGTGCAGTCGATCACCGAGCGGATCAGCGTGGACGGCGCGCCGCTGTCCGCCGAACGCTTCGTGGAGACCTACCGGGACGTCGAGTCGTTCGTGGCGATGGTCGACGAACGCCAGCAGTACCGGCTGTCCTTCTTCGAGGTGCTCACCGCGATGGCCTACGCCGCCTTCGCCGACGCACCGGTGGACGTCGCGGTCGTCGAGGTCGGCATGGGCGGCACCTGGGACGCCACCAACGTCATCGACGCCGACGTCGCCGTGATCACTCCCATCTCCCTCGACCACACCGACCGGCTCGGCGACACTCCGGAGAAGATCGCCGTCGAGAAGTCCGGCATCGTCAAGACCGACGCCCGCGTCGTCCTCGCCCAGCAGCCGGTGGAGGCCGCGTCCGTGGTGCTGCGCCGCGCGGTGGAGGTCGACGCGACCGTCGCCCGCGAGGGGATGGAGTTCGGCGTGGTCTCCCGCGAGGTCGCCGTCGGCGGGCAGCTCATCACGCTGCGCGGACTCGGCGGGGAGTACCCGGACCTGTTCCTGCCGATGCACGGCGCCCACATGGCGCACAACGCCTCCGTCGCCCTCGCGGCCGTCGAGGCGTTCCTCGGCGTCGGCACCGAGCACGCCCGCGAGCTGGACGTGGACACCGTCCGCCAGGGCTTCGCGTCCGTCGCCACCCCCGGCCGGCTGGAGCTCGTGCGGTCCTCCCCGTCCGTGCTCCTGGACGCCGCGCACAACCCGGCCGGCGCACAGGCCGCGGCCGCCGCGATCGGCGAGGCGTTCGGCTTCAGCCGGCTCGTCGGCGTCGTCGGGTGCAGCGCCGAGAAGGACGTGCGCGGACTGCTGGAGGCGTTCGAGCCGGTCTTCACCGAGGTCGTCGTCACCCGCAACGCCACCCACCGCGCCATGGACGTCGACGAACTGGCGGCCCTCGCGGTCGAGGTGTTCGGCGAGGAGCGGGTGCAGGTCGAGCCGCGCCTGGACGACGCGGTGGAGGCC
Organism: Streptomyces hazeniae; assembly: GCF_031845485.1. NCBI lineage: Bacteria > Bacillati > Actinomycetota > Actinomycetes > Kitasatosporales > Streptomycetaceae > Streptomyces > Streptomyces hazeniae. The sequence continues at coordinate 458,780 of NZ_JAVREQ010000001.1, read as the reverse complement.
GCCATCACCCTCGCGGAGGAGGAGGGCGAGTACGCCGGAGCGGGCGTGCTCGTCACCGGCTCCGTGTTCACCGTCGGCGAGGCCCGGCTGCTGCTGGGAAGGAACGGGTAGAGGCAGTGCGAACCCTGTGCGCGAGCACCCTGATCGGCGAGTTCTTCGTGATCGGCTTCGCCGGTCTGGTCGCGATGCAGCTCAGCGACGTCTCCACGACCGCCGTCTGGGCGGTGAGCGGCACCGGCATGCTGCTGTCCCTGCTGCTGTGCGGGATGCTGGGCCGGCCCGGCGGCGTCCAGCTCGGCTGGGCCCTCCAGATCGGCCTGATCGCGAGCGGCTTCGTGGTCCCCGCCATGTTCTTCCTCGGCGCCTGCTTCGCCGGTCTGTGGTGGGCCTCGGTGCATTTCGGGCGGAAGGTGGACGAGGCGAAGGCCACCCGCGCGGCGGCCGCCGAGGCGGAGACTGCCTGAGGGCCCGTCGAAGCGCCCGTGTAGCCTCTCACCACCCCTGACATCGCGCGTTCCACCGCTGTACCCCGAGGAGTCCGCACATGAGCCAGCGCACGCTCGTCCTGCTCAAGCCCGACGCCGTCCGCCGTGGCCTGATCGGCGAGATCGTCGGACGCATCGAGAGCAAGGCGGGATGGGCCATCACCGCGCTGGAGCTGCGCACCCTGGGCCGGCCTCTGCTGGAGCAGCACTACGGCGAGCACGCGGACAAGCCGTTCTACCCCCCGCTGATGGAGTTCATGACCTCCGGTCCGTCCGTGGTGATGGTCGTCGAGGGCGAGCGGGTGATCGAGGGCATGCGCGCGCTGGCCGGACCCACCGATCCGATCGCCGCCGCGCCCGGGTCCATTCGGGGGGATTTCGGCACGATCGTCCGGGAGAACCTGGTGCACGCCTCGGACTCGGAGGAGTCCGCGGAGCGGGAGCTCAAGCTGTTCTTCCCGGAAGCGGTCTGACCGCCTCGTCTCCTGACGCGGGGTCAGTGCACGGGACCCCGGTGACCTGGGGCGACCTGTTCCCTCAGGTCGCCCGCAGGCATATTGTGGGCTGTTCCGGGGAACGCTTCACTCGGACGCGACGTCACCAATACGGGGGACGAACGGCGTTCCGCCGACAATGGCGGAGGAGCCCTCGCTGCGGTTCCCGAGGTCCGCGTCTACGATGGAACCTCGCTCCTCTCGTGGCGGTTTCCGCAGCTCCCCCCTGCCGTCCCCCACCCATCGCTCCAGCTGGAAGGCCAGACGTATCCTATGGCGAACAACATGTCGTTCATCGGCCGTGACATGGCTGTCGACCTCGGGACCGCCAACACGCTGGTGTACGTCAGGGGTCGCGGGATCGTTCTCAACGAGCCGTCCGTGGTGGCCATCAACACCAACACCGGCGGCATCCTCGCGGTCGGCGCCGAAGCCAAGAAGATGATCGGCCGCACCCCGGGCAACATCGTCGCGGTCCGGCCCCTGAAGGACGGCGTCATCGCCGACTTCGAGATCACCGAGCGGATGCTCCGCTACTTCATCCTCAAGATCCACAAGCGGCGCTACCTGGCCCGCCCCCGGGTCGTCGTCTGCGTCCCCTCCGGCATCACCGGCGTCGAGCGCCGCGCCGTCATCGAGGCGTCCACGCAGGCAGGCGCCCGCCAGGTGCACATCATCGAGGAGCCGATGGCGGCTGCGATCGGCTCCGGCCTGCCCGTCCACGAAGCGACGGGCAACATGGTCGTCGACATCGGCGGCGGCACCACCGAGGTCGCCGTGATCTCCCTCGGCGGCATCGTCACCGCGCAGTCCATCCGGGTCGCCGGCGACGAGCTGGACAACGCGATCATCCAGCACATCAAGAAGGAGTACAGCCTCCTCCTCGGCGAGCGCACCGCCGAGAGCATCAAGATCACCATCGGTTCGGCCTACGCCATGGACAAGGACGAGCACACCGAGATCCGCGGCCGCGACCTGGTCAGCGGCCTCCCCAAGACCGTGGTGATCTCGGCCGCCGAGGTCCGCAAGGCCATCGAGGAGCCGGTCAACGCCATCGTCGACGCGGTCAAGACCACCCTCGACAAGTGCCCGCCGGAGCTGTCCGGCGACGTGATGGACCGAGGCATCGTTCTCACCGGTGGCGGCGCCCTCCTGCGCGGCCTCGACGAGCGGCTGCGGCACGAGACCGGCATGCCCATCCACATCGCCGAGGACCCGCTCGACTCGGTCGCGCTCGGCTCCGGCAAGTGCGTCGAGGAGTTCGAGGCCCTCCAGCAGGTCCTGGACTCCCAGCCGCGCCGCTGACCGGCACCGCCCGCACCACCCACAACTTCACCGCACCACCAGGCACCGACCCGCCACACCCGCCCGGTCCGACTGAGAAAGGCACGGCCGCCGCACGTGAGGGATTCCCGAGAAAGCCGGCTGCTGCTCGTCCTGCTGGTCGCCATCGCGTTCGCACTGATCACGGTGGACCTCCAGGGAGGCGGGCAGTCCCCGCTCGACGGCGCACGGCGCACCACCGCCTCCGCACTGGGACCGGTACAGGAAGGGGTGGCGACCGCCGTCGACCCGGTCGGCAACGCCATCGCCGCCGTCCGCGACTCGGGTGCACGCCACGACCGCATCAAGGCGCTCCAGCAGGAGAACATGGAGCTGCGCCGCGAACTCGGCTCCGACGACCGCAACCGCGCCCGCGCCAAGGAACTCGACGGCCTGCTGCGCACCGCCGGAGCCGGCGGCTACGGCATCAAGGCCGCCGAGGTCGTCGCCATCGGCGCCGCCCAGGGCTTCTCCTGGACCGTCACCATCGACGTCGGCAGCGAGGACGGCATCGCCCCCGACATGACCGTCATCAACGGCGACGGACTCGTCGGCCGCACCACCACCGTCGGCGCCTCCAGCTCCACCGTGCTGCTCGCCAACGACCCCGACTTCACCGTCGGCACCCGCATGGAGGGCAGCGCCGAACTCGGCTTCGCCTCCGGGCGCGGCGGAAACGCCATGACCGTGCAGCTCCTCGACGGCAAGGCCAGAGTCCAGAAGGGCGACCGCCTGGTCACCTTCGGCTCCCACAACGGCACCCCGTTCGTCCCCGGCGTCCCCGTCGGCGAGGTCACCGAGGTCGAGCGCCAGACCGGCGACCTCACCCGCACCCTGCGCATTCACCCGTTCGCCGAGTTCACCCAGCTCGACATCGTCGGCGTCGTCGTCGAACCGCCCCGCGAGGACCCGCGCGACAAGGTGCTGCGCCCCGACCCGCCCAAGAAGCCCAAGCCCACCCCCACGGTGACCGTCACCGCCACCCCCGGAGCGCCGGCCCCGGGCGAGGAAGGCGACGCGCAGACCGCGCCCGGCGAGTCCGCCGCCCCCGGCGGGCAGCCCGACCCCGGGGACACCCTCGCCCCGCAGGGCCAGGCGCAGCCCGCCGAACCCGTGGACCCCGCCCAGCCGGCCCCTGGAGCTGAGTGACCGTGATGCGCGCCAACCGGATCCTGCTGTCGACCGCACTCGTCGTCCTCGCCCTGATCATCCAGGTCAGCGTCCTCGCCCGGCTCCAGCTCCCGGGCGCCGTGCCGGACCTGCTGCTGCTCACCGTTCTCGGCCTCGCCATGGTCTACGGCCACGTCGGCGGCGCCCTCATCGGCTTCGGCGCCGGACTGCTCGCCGACCTGGCCCCGCCCGCCGACCACGCCGTCGGCCGCTACGCCCTGGTGCTCTGCGTCGTCGGCTACGCCGCCGGCCTCACCAAGCCCGACAACGGCCAGCACCGCTCCGCGTCGGTGCCGATGCTGGTCGTCGCCGGCGCCGCAGTCGGCTCCACCCTGCTCTACGCCGGTGTCGGCGCCCTGGTCGGCGACACCCCCGCGCTGCACGTCGGCATCACCGGCCTGCTGCTCACCGCGATCCTCTACGACCTGCTGCTCGCCCCCTTCACCGTCCCGCTCATCATGGCGCTGGCCCGCCGCACCGCGCGCGACCCGCTCGGCTCCGAGAGCTCCGCGGGCGGCGCCAAGGGCGGCGAGGGCGCCTACGGCTGGCTCGCCGCCGGCGCCAGCCTCCGCTCCGGCCTGCTCGCCGGACGCAGCGTCCGCAGTGTCCGCAGCAGCCGGCCCGCCTCCTTCGCCAGCAACTCCCGGCGCTCCCTGCTGGGCCGGTCCGCCCGCAACAAGGCCGCCACCATCAAGGGGGTCAAGCGGCTGTGAGCGCCGAGCCGGCACCAGACGACCACAGGGACCACAGGGACCACAGGGGAGCCGCATGAGCAACATCCCGGAAACCGGACGCACCCCCCGCGTCACCATCCGGCTGGTGGCGATCCAGATCCTGGTGTTCTCCCTGCTGCTCACCCTCGGCGGGCGGCTGTGGTACCTCCAGATCCGCAACGGCGAGGAGTACTCGGCCAAGGCCGCGGGAAACCACGTCCAGCAGGTCGTCAAGCCCGCCGTGCGCGGCTCCATCCTGGACGCCCGGGGCGTGCCGATCGCCGACAACGAGACCCGCCTGGTCGTCTCCGCCTCCCGCACCGCGCTGATGAAGATGGACGACGGCGGCGACGCCGTCCTCGGACGGCTGGCGAAGGTACTCGACATGCCCGCCGAGGACGTACGGCAGCGGGTGCGGCTGTGCAACGCCGAGACCCCCAAGCCCTGCTGGAACGGCTCGCCCTACCAGCCGATCCCCATCACCGACGAGGCGACCGCCCAGCAGGCGCTGACGATCCGCGAGCGCTCCGAGGACTTCCCCGGCATCCTCGCCGAGCCCAAGGCCGTACGCCGCTACCCCAGCCCGTACGGAGCCGACACCTCCCAGGTCCTCGGCTACCTCTCCCCGGTGACCGACGAGGAGATCAAGGAGGCCGAGAACTCCGACTCGCCGTTCCTCCCCTCCGACCAGATCGGCCGCTCCGGGCTGGAGCGCAGCTACAACAAGGCCCTGCGCGGCGACGCGGGCGTCACCGAGTACGAGGTCGACAAGCTCGGCCGGGTGATGGGACAGAAGCTCAGCGAGAAGGCCGAACCCGGGTCCACCCTCATCACCAGTGTCGACTCCCGCATCCAGGCCGTCGCCGAGCGCGAGCTTCTGGCGGCCATGAAGGAAGCCCGCAAGCAGCACGACCACAACACCGGCCGCAACTACGAGGCCGACGCCGGCGCCATGGTGGTCATGGAGTCCAAGACCGGCCGTGTCGTCGCCATGGCGTCCAACCCGCAGTACGACCCGAACGCCTGGGTCGGCGGCATCTCCGCCGACGACTACACGCGGCTCACCAGCAAGAAGTCCAACTACCCGCTGCTGAACCGCGCCATCCAGGGGCAGGCGGCGCCCGGCTCGATCTTCAAGGTCATCTCCTCCGCCGCCGCCGTCCGCGCCGGCTACGACTGGAACGGCAGCTACCCCTGCACCAGCTCCTACACCGTCGGCAACAACACCTTCAAGAACTACGAGTCCCAGAGCCACGGCAGCATCAACCTCGCCCGGGCGCTCGAGGTCTCCTGCGACACCGTCTTCTACCGCCTGTCGCACCAGGAGTGGAAGAAGGACGGCGGGATCGACCCGAAGAAGAAGACGGACGACTGGTTCTACCGCACCGCTCACGACTTCGGCCTCGGCGAGGAGACGGGCATCGACCTGCCCAACGAGGTCACCGGCCGCGTCCCCGACCGCCAGTGGAAGAAGGACTACTGGAAGGCCAACAAGGACTCCTGGTGCAAGACCGCCGAGAAGTGGCCCGAGAAGAAGAGCTACCAGATCACGCTGGCGCGTGAGGGCTGCCTCGAGGGTTTCAAGCTGCACGCCTACGACACGATCAACTACTCGATCGGACAGGGCGACACGCTCGTCACCCCGATCCAGATGGCGACCATCTACGCCGCCATCTCCAACGGCGGCACCCTCTACGACCCCACTCTCGGCAAGGCCGTCGTGAGCCCCGACGGCTCCCAGGTCGAGATGATCGAACCGAAGGCGCACGGCAAGCTGCCACTGAGCAAGAAGACGCTCAAGCAGATGGACGACGCCCTCGAAGGCGTGGCCACGCGCGGCACCGCCGCCTGGCGCTTCACCCAGGTCGGCTGGCCCCAGAAGAAGATCCCGATGCACGCCAAGACCGGTACCGCCGAGGTCTACGGAAAGCAGACCACCTCCTGGTTCGCCACCTACACCGAGGACTACACGATCGTGATGACGATCTCCCAGGGTGGTACAGGTTCCGGCGCCTCCGGCCCGGCCGTCCGCAACGTCTACGACGCCATCTACGGCGTCCAGGAGGACGGCTCGATCGACAAGAAGAAGGCGCTGCTACCCGACCCGCAGAAGTCCCTCCCCGAGATCAACGAGCACGGCCAGATCGCGTCCGGATTCTCCGAGGAGTTCGAGGCCCGGGAACAGAAGGCGGCGGCGAAGGCCGAGGGCGACCCGACGGACGACGGGGGCACCGAGTGAGCACCCGCTCCTACTCCCTCGACGGCTACGGGCCGCAGCAGAAGTCCGCGTGGCGCCGGGCCACCGCCCGCGACAGCCTCGTGCGGCGTCTGGACTGGCCCATGCTCGTGGCCGCCGTCGCGCTGTCCCTGCTGGGCTCCCTCCTCGTGTGGTCCGCCACCCGCACCCGGGACTCCCTCAACCACGGCGACCCGCAGCACTTCCTCTGGCGGCACCTGCTCAGCCTCCTCATCGGCCTCGCCCTGATGGCCGGTACCGTGTGGCTCGGCCACCGGCGCCTGCGCGGCGCGGTACCCGTGCTCTACGGCATCTCCGTCGTCCTCGCCCTGCTGGTCCTCACCCCGCTCGGCGCGACCATCAACGGCTCCCGCGCCTGGCTCGACTTCGGAGGCGGCCTCTCCCTTCAGCCCGCCGAGTTCATCAAGATCACCGTGATACTGGTCATGGCGATGCTGCTGGCCGCCCGCGTCGACGCGGGCGACCGGGAACACCCCGACCACCGCACCGTGCTCCAGGCCCTCGGCATGGCCGCGCTGCCCATCGTCGTGATCATGCTGATGCCCGACCTGGGCTCCACCATGGTCATCGTCGTCATCGTGCTCGGCGTGCTCCTGGCCTCCGGCGCCTCCAACCGCTGGGTCGTCGGCCTCGTCGTCACCGGGATCGGCGGCGCCGTCGCGGTCTGGATGCTCGGCCTGCTCGACGAGTACCAGATCAACCGGTTCGCCGCCTTCGCCAACCCCTCCCTCGACCCCCGCGGGGTCGGCTACAACACCAACCAGGCCCGTATCGCCATCGGCTCCGGCGGCCTGTGGGGCAAGGGCCTCTTCGACGGCACCCAGACCACCGGCCAGTTCGTGCCCGAGCAGCAGACCGACTTCATCTTCACCGTCGCGGGAGAGGAACTCGGCTTCGCCGGGGGCGCGGCCATCATCGCCCTCATGGGCGTGCTCCTCTGGCGCGCCTGCCGCATCGCCCGCAACACCACCGAGCTGTACGGCACCATCGTCGCCGCCGGCATCATCGCCTGGTTCGCCTTCCAGACCTTCGAGAACATCGGCATGACCCTCGGCATCATGCCCGTCGCCGGCCTGCCGCTGCCGTTCGTCTCCTACGGCGGCACCTCGATGTTCGCCGTCTGGATCGCCGTCGGCCTCCTCCAGTCGATCAAGGTGCAACGTCCGGTGTCCGCCTAGCGAGCCCACGGGCACCTCCCCTCCCCGGCACCGGTTGCCCGTGCCGGAGGACGGCCGGCTGGTCGCCGACGGCATGACGCTGCGCCGCCGCACCGGCGGCGACGACGAGGGCTGGCACCTCAAACTCCCGGTCGGGCGCCACTACGCGACGAGGTCCGCGCACCCCTCGCCGACGCCCCGCCGCGCGCCCTCACCAGGCCCGTCCGCTCCCGCGTGCGGACCGCGGCCCTGATGCCCGTGATGGAGCTGACCCCTCGGCGCCGCGTCCACCGGCTGGGCGACGCAGAAAGGACCGTACTCGCGGAGGTCGCACGGGCCCTGGTCACCGCGACCCGGTCCGGACATGGGAGAACGGCACCGCCACCTGGACCGAGAGCGAAGCCGAACGGCACGACGGCTCACCGCGCACGATGCCGGTGAGCCGTCCTTCACCCATGGGGTGCTGCACGCCCGGGAGAGCGGACTCGCCGCGACGTACGAGCAGCGGCTTCCGAAGCTGTGGCGCTCGGTGACCGAACGCGGACCCTCCTGGCCGTCCACGGGCGCGGAGGAGCGGTCCGCCGTTCGCGTTACGCTGAGGGGTCACCGCATCGAGTACGCCGCACCCTGCCCCGAGGACACCACCCATGCCAGTCGAGTCGGTCTTCCCGCGCCTGGAGGCCCTTCTCCCGCACGTCCAGAAGCCGATCCAGTACGTCGGCGGCGAGCTGAACTCCACCGTCAAGGACTGGGACGCCACCGACGTCCGCTGGGCGCTGATGTACCCCGACGCGTACGAGGTCGGCCTGCCCAACCAGGGCGTCATGATCCTCTACGAGGTGCTCAACGAGCGCGAGGGCGTCCTCGCCGAGCGCACCTACAGCGTGTGGCCGGACCTCGAGAAGCTCATGCGCGAGCACGACGTCCCGCAGTTCACCGTCGACGCGCACCGCCCCGTCGGCGCCTTCGACGTGCTCGGCGTCTCCTTCGCGACCGAGCTGGGCTACACCAACCTGCTCACGGCGCTGGAACTCTCCGATGTCCCGCTGGAGGCCGCCGACCGCACCGAGGACCACCCGATCGTCCTCGCGGGCGGGCACGCCGCCTTCAACCCCGAGCCCATCGCGGACTTCCTCGACTGCGCGGTCGTCGGCGACGGCGAACAGGCCGTGCTGGAGATCACCGAGATCATCCGCGCGTGGAAGAACGAGGGCCGCCCCGGCGGACGCGACGAGCTGCTGTTCCGGCTGGCCAAGACCGGGTCGGTGTACGTGCCGAAGTTCTACGACGTGGAGTACCTGGCCGACGGCCGCATCTCCCGCGTCGTCCCCAACCGCTCCGGCGTGCCGTGGCGCGTGTCCAAGCACACCGTGATGGACCTCGACGAGTGGCCGTACCCCAAGCAGCCACTGGTGCCGCTCGCCGAGACCGTGCACGAGCGCATGTCGGTGGAGATCTTCCGCGGCTGCACCCGCGGCTGCCGCTTCTGCCAGGCCGGCATGATCACCCGGCCCGTCCGCGAACGCTCCATCACCGGCATCGGCGACATGGTCGAGAAGGGGCTGAAGAGCACCGGCTTCGAGGAGGTCGGCCTGCTGTCGCTGTCCTCCGCCGACCACACCGAGATCGGCGACGTCGCCAAGGGCCTCGCCGACCGGTACGAAGAGGACAAGATCGGCCTCTCGCTGCCTTCCACCCGCGTCGACGCGTTCAACATCGACCTGGCCAACGAACTGACCCGGAACGGCCGCCGGTCCGGCCTCACGTTCGCCCCCGAGGGCGGCAGCGAGCGTATCCGCAAGGTCATCAACAAGATGGTCTCCGAGGAGGACCTGATCCGCACCGTCGCCACCGCGTACGGCAACGGCTGGCGTCAGGTGAAGCTGTACTTCATGTGCGGCCTCCCGACCGAGACCGACGACGACGTCCTCCAGATCGCCGACATGGCGACCAGCGTCATCGCCAAGGGCCGCGAGGTGTCCCGGTCGAACGACATCCGCTGCACCGTTTCCATCGGCGGCTTCGTGCCCAAGCCGCACACGCCCTTCCAGTGGGCGCCGCAGCTCTCCGCCGAGGAGACCGACGCCCGGCTCGGCAAGCTCCGCGACAAGATCCGCGGCGACAAGAAGTACGGCCGCTCCATCGGCTTCCGCTACCACGACGGCAAGCCCGGCATCGTCGAAGGCCTGCTCTCCCGGGGCGACCGGCGCCTCGGCTCCGTCATCCGCGAGGTCCACCGCCGCGGCGGCCGCTTCGACGGCTGGCGCGAGTACTTCAGCTACGACCTGTGGATGGACTCCGCCGCCGCGACGCTGCCGGAGTACGGCGTGGACGTCGACTGGTACACCACCCGCGAGCGCACCTACGAGGAGGTCCTGCCCTGGGACCACCTCGACTCCGGCCTCGACAAGGACTGGCTCTGGGAGGACTGGCAGGACGCCCTCGACGAGACCGAGGTCGAGGACTGCCGCTGGACCCCCTGCTTCGACTGTGGCGTGTGTCCTCAGCTGGACACCGAGATCCAGATCGGGCCCACCGGCAAGAAACTGCTGCCGCTGAGCGTCGTCGACAGGTAGGCCGGGCGACGGACAGACGGCCCGCCCCTCCGGGCGCCGGGCCGCCCGGGCGGTCGTGCGGCGTCAGCCGGAAAAGCGTTGGTGCCGCCGCCTGACGGTCGGCAGACTTCCGTCATGCCGAAACTCGTCTTTCCCACCACCGCCGTCCACGCGTCGTTCGTCGCCGCCATGAAGGAGTTCGAGGCCGAAGGACGCGCCGGGGACGGCAGCTCCATCGGGCAGGAGATCGACGAGTTCGGCGCTCGCTGGCACGAGCCGGACGGGTTCGCCGCGTACGTCGTGGCGCTGCGGGCCGACGAACACGAGGAGACCGTGCGGACCGCGGGACACGTGGCGTGCACGACGTTGTGGTACGTCGACGGTGACGCCTTCCTCGGCCGCTTCGCGATCCGGCACCGGCTCAACGACTTTCTCCTGGAACAGGGCGGGCACATCGGCTACGACGTGCGCGCCTCCGCGCGGCGGCGCGGGCACGCCACGGCCATGCTGCGGGAAGGGCTCGTGCACGCCCGCGCCCTCGGCGTCGACCCGGCGCTGATCACGTGCGAGCACGACAACACCGCCTCCCGGAAGGTCATCGAGGGCGGCGGAGGGGTCTTCGAGGACCGGCGCGGGGACAAGCTGCGGTACTGGGTGCCGACCGCCTGACCCGGGACGGGACGCCGGTGAGGGGAGACGGGCGCGTACCCTGGGCGGCAGGACTCTCCGCGCTCCCGCGCCGCGGCACGCGTGAGCGGACGCGCGGACTTCCGCCCCCTTGCACCCCGTACACCCAAGGGCGGCCGCCCAGGGCGTGCCGTCCTGCACCGAGGAGAGAACCCTGGGCAAGCGACAGCCCGAAGGCCCGCCGCCCGCACCCGCGGTGCAGCGCATCCGACTGCGCTACACCAAGCGCGGCCGCCTCCGGTTCACCAGTCACCGCGACTTCCAGCGCGCCTTCGAGCGGGCGCTGCGCCGCGCCGAGGTGCCCATGGCGTACTCGGCCGGCTTCACCCCGCACCCGAAGGTGAGCTACGCCAACGCCGCCCCCACCGGCACCGCCAGCGAGGCGGAGTACCTGGAGATCGCCCTCACCACGCATCGCGACCCCGAGGCGCTGCGCCGCGGGCTCGACGCGTGCATGCCGGACGGTCTGGACCTGACCGACGCGGTCGAGGCCCGGACGTCCGACTTCGCCGACCGCCTCCAGGCGTCCGCCTGGGAGCTGCGGCTCGACGGCGTCGCCGTCGAGGACGCGCACCGGGCCGTGGAGGCGTTCCTCGCCGCCGACACGGTCGAGGTGCAGCGGCAGACCAAGAAGGGGGTCCGCACCTTCGACGCCCGCGCCGCCGTCGCTTCGCTGGAGAGCGCGGGCGTCACACAGAGCGAGGATGATAGGCCCCAGCAGCATCCCTGTGCGATACTGCGGCTGGTAGTGCGGCACCTGACACCTGCCGTACGACCCGACGACGTCCTGTCCGGCCTCCGAGCTACGGCCGACCTGGCGCCGCCGGTCCCGGCAGCGGTGACCAGGCTGGCGCAGGGGCCGCTCGATGAGGAGACCGGCACGGTGACCGACCCGCTGGTTCCCGACCGCGACGCATCCCCCGCCGCGACGGGGCCGAGCGCGGTCGCCCCGGACACGACCGGGGCCGTCACCGCGTAGGTACGGAGCCGAAACGTGCCGCCGCCGACGCAGGCGCCAGGGAGCCACCCGGGCCGCCGACCGGCAGGCGAGCGCACCGCCACAGCAGACTTTCGCCGTAGCCGAGCCCGCAGGGACGGAACCGGCGAGCGACAACGAACAGCTCCCGAGCGGCGCCCGCGCCCGGCGGGACGCGGCAGCAAGGCGTACGACGCGCCCGGCCGCGACCGGCGGGGCGAGGCGCCCGGGAGCGTGACGGGAGAACTGCCCGCATGCCCGAGCCCAAGGACTCCGCAGCCGCGGAGAACACCGCGAAGGACCCGAAGACGCCGCCCGTGAGCGCGTCGTCGGACGGACCGAACCAGCAGGCCGCGGCCTCCGCCGACAACGGAAGCCCCAGCGACACCCTGCCGCCGCGCCGCCGTGCGCCGCGCCGCGCGTCCGCCCCGGCGGGCGCGCCCCCGGCCGCGCCCGAGGCGCCCGCCCCGGACACGCTGCCGGCCGCCGCGCCGGCCGCCCACGACGCCGCCGCTTCGCCCGCGGCCGACCAGCCGGAGCCCGCTCCGGCGCGTACCCGTCGTCGTGCCACGCGCCGCGCGTCCGCTCCGGCCGGTGCCCCGTCTGTGACGGAGGGTGCCACCGGGGCGACCGCTTCCGGTGCCGCCGCGGTCGCGGCCGGTGAGGCTCCTGCCGCGGACGCCTCGGCGTCCGCCGAGGGTCCGGTCGCCGACGTGCCGCCGACGGGTCAGGCCGAGCCCGCCCCGGCGCGTACCCGTCGCCGGGCGACCCGGCGGGCCTCCGCCCCGGCCGGCGCCCCCGAGGCCGCAGAGCAGGCGGGCCCCGGTGCCGGGGACGGTGCCGTGGAGAACGAGGAGCAGGCGGCGCCTTCGCGCAGCCGTCGTCGTGCCACCCGCAAGGCCGCCGCATCGGCGCCGGAGCAGGCCTCCGACGCCGCCGGCACCGGCACCGGCGGAGAGGCCGCCGCGGTCAGCGAGGAGGCCGAGCCGGCGCCCGCCCGGGGCCGCCGCCGCGCCGCGCGCAAGGAAGCAGCCCCGGCCGAGGGGACCGCCGCCGCGGACACGCCGGCCGCCGCGGACGAGGAGCAGGCGGCGCCCGCGCGTACCCGTCGTCGTGCCACCCGCAAGGCCGCCGCGCCGGCACACGAGCACGTCGCCGACGAGGCTGAGGGCGCGGGCCAGTCGCCCGCCTCCGACGAGCCCGCGCTGCCCGTCGAGGCCCCCACCGCGCCGGCCGGGCGCAAGCGTGCGGCGCAGCCGCCGGTGGCCATGTTCCAGGCGCCGGTGTTCACCGAGCCGACGTTCCAGACGCCGCAGAGCGCCGCCGCTCAGGCTGCCGCGGACCAGGACGAGGAGACGGACGAGGAGGCGGACGAGGAGGCGGAGACCACCGCGCCCGCCTCGCGCAGCCGCCGTCGCCGTCGGCGCGGAGAGTCCGAGGGCGACGCGTCCCGTCCCGCCGGTCGGGGGGACGAGGAGGAGACCGGCGGCGAGGCCCGGTCGGACGAGTCGGACGACGAGGGTTCGGACGACGAGGGTTCGGACGAGTCCGGTGAGCGCCCCGCGCGCCGTCGCCGCCGTGGCGGGCGTCGCCGCAGGCGGGGCGAGTCCGCCGATGCACAGGGTGCGGACGACGGCGGCCGGGGCGACTCGGCGTCGGACGACTCCGACGGTGACCAGGACGAGGACGCGGACGAGTCCGGGAGGAACGGCGCGGAGCGTGACGAGGACGAGGGGGGCGGCCACGGCGGCGGCTCCAGCAGCTCGCGCCGTCGTCGCCGTCGTCGCCGCCGCAGCGGGGACTCCTCCGACAACGGGCCCACCGACGGCGACCCGGAGCGCACGGTCGTCAAGGTCCGCGAGCCCCGGAAGAAGAAGGACTCCGAGCCCGCCGACGAGGTGCAGGCGATCAAGGGCTCCACACGGCTGGAGGCGAAGAAGCAGCGCCGCCGGGAGGGCCGCGAGCAGGGCCGTCGGCGCGTGCCCATCATCACCGAGGCCGAGTTCCTCGCCCGCCGCGAGGCCGTCGAGCGGGTCATGGTCGTGCGCCAGAACGGCGACCGGACGCAGATCGGCGTGCTCGAGGACGACGTGCTCGTCGAGCACTTCGTCAACAAGGAGCAGTCGACGAGCTACGTCGGCAACGTCTACCTCGGCAAGGTCCAGAACGTGCTGCCCTCGATGGAGGCGGCGTTCGTCGACATCGGCAAGGGCCGCAACGCCGTGCTCTACGCCGGCGAGGTCAACTTCGAGGCGCTCGGCATGGCCAACGGGCCGCGCCGGATCGAGACCGCGCTGAAGTCCGGTCAGCCGGTGCTGGTCCAGGTCACCAAGGACCCGATCGGCCACAAGGGCGCCCGTCTGACCAGTCAGGTGTCGCTGCCCGGCCGCTACCTGGTGTACGTGCCCGAGGGCTCGATGACCGGTATCAGCCGGAAGCTGCCCGACACCGAACGGGCCCGGCTGAAGCAGATCCTCAAGCAGGTCGTGCCGGAGAACGCGGGCGTCATCGTGCGCACCGCCGCCGAGGGCGCCAGCGAGGACGAGCTGCGCCGCGACGTCGAGCGGCTCCAGGCGCAGTGGGAGGACATCCAGCGGAAGGCGCAGAAGGGCAACGCGCCGACGCTGCTGTACGGCGAGCCGGACATGACCGTCCGGGTCGTGCGCGACATCTTCAACGAGGACTTCTCCAAGGTCATCGTCTCCGGCGAACAGGCATGGGAGACGGTGCACGGCTACGTCTCGCACGTCGCGCCGGACCTGGTGGGACGGCTCCAGAAGTGGACGTCCGACGTGGACGTCTTCGCCACCCACCGGATCGACGAGCAGCTGACGAAGGCCCTCGACCGGAAGGTGTGGCTGCCCAGCGGTGGTTCGCTGGTGATCGACCGGACCGAGGCGATGGTCGTGGTCGACGTCAACACCGGCAAGTTCACCGGCCAGGGCGGCAACCTGGAGGAGACGGTCACCCGGAACAACCTCGAGGCGGCCGAGGAGATCGTGCGCCAGCTCCGGCTGCGCGACCTGGGCGGCATCATCGTCATCGACTTCATCGACATGGTGCTGGAGTCCAACCGCGACCTGGTGCTGCGCCGCCTGCTGGAGTGCCTGGGCCGGGACCGCACGAAGCACCAGGTGGCCGAGGTGACCTCGCTGGGCCTGGTGCAGATGACCCGCAAGCGGGTCGGCCAGGGCCTGCTGGAGTCGTTCTCCGAGTCCTGCGTGCACTGCAACGGGCGCGGCGTGATCGTGCACGTCGAACAGGCGCAGGCGGCCGGTGGCGGCGGTGGCGGCAAGAAGAGCCGCAAGAAGCAGAAGGCCGCGGCGGCGCAGGCGGCCGCAGCGGAGGCCGAGGCCGCGGCGTCCGCCGCGGAGAGCGCCGCGGAGCAGGCGGAGACGGCGTCGGAGGAGGCGGAGACCGCCGCCGAGGTTGCCGCGGAGGCCGCCGAGCCGAAGAAGCTGCCGGAGCCCGCCTTCGTGCCGGACGAGGAGCTGTACAGCAGCGCCGCCGAGGCGGAGGCCGCGGCGAGCCGCGGCGGCCGTACGCGCCGCCGGGGCGGCCGCAAGGCGTCTGCGCCCGCCGGCTCGCCGAAGGCCGCCGGGGTCACGGACGCCGGGGTCGCGGACGTCGAGGGTGCGCAGGACGAGGCGGGGGAGCCGGACCAGGCCGCGCCCGCCCGTACCCGGCGCCGGGCCGGCCGTAAGGCGTCGGCGCCCGCCGGTGCCCCGCAGGGCGGGGAGGCGGCGGAGGCCGCAGGGTCGATCGTGGTGCCCGCGACGGCTTCCACCGGTGCCGCCGGTGAGCCCGCCGCTGCTCCCTCCGAGCCCGTCGCCGCGTCCGCTGCCGATGCCGGCCCGGCGGCGGAGGCCGCCCCGCCCGCCCGCGCCCGGCGCCGCGCCGGCCGCGCGGTGTCCGCTCCGGCGGGCTCACCCGGCGGTGACGGTGGTGACGAGGCCGGAGCCATCGTGCTGCCGACCGTGGACCGGGGTCCGGCGGACGCCGGTACGCCGGCCCCGGAGCCGACGGGTGCCCCCGCCGCGGCCGAGGCGGCGCCGCCCGCGCGGACGCGCCGCCGGGTCACGCGCACGGTCTCCGCTCCGTCCGGTGCGCCCGGAGGCGCCGACGGCGAGGGTGCCATCGTGCTGCCCGCCGCGCGCGACGAGCAGGCCGCCGACGGCGTGGACGGTTCCGAGGCGGACGGCTCCGAGGCGGACGGAGCGGACGCGCCCGTGGCCGCCAAGGCGGCGAAGAAGGCGGCCCGGACCGCTGCCAAGAAGGCGACGGCCAAGAAGAGCGGCACCACCGCGAAGAAGGCGGCGAAGAAGTCGACGGCCCGGAAGTCGGCCACCGGCGAGAAGAAGGCCACGTCCGCGAGCTCCTCGCGCCGTACCGCGGCGGCCGACCAGCAGACGCCGCCGTCGGTCTCCGCTCCGGCCGAGGACTGAGCCGTACGGCCGTGCCGGCCCCGTTCGTTCCCGGTCGTGGAGCGGGCGGGGCCGGTTTGACCCCCTGGTCGCGGCCCCGTAATCTTGACCGTCGGCGTGTCGTCAAGGGTGCGCCGTGCTTCTGAGCAACTCCCTCCCGCCGGGGCCGTGCACCGGAACCCGGAGCGGGAGAGGCCGTTCACTCCTCAGTGGGACAGTCGCGGGACTCCTGCGCGAGCGGCTGGCATCAGGGGCCCCGAACCGAGCGAAAGAGAGCTTCACCGTGTACGCGATCGTGCGCACCGGCGGCCGTCAGCAGAAGGTTGCTGTCGGCGACGTCATCGAGGTTGACCGCATCTCCACCGGCAAGGTCGGCGACAGCGTCGAGCTCTCGACCCTGCTCGTGGTCGACGGCGAGTCCGTCACCAGCGACCCCTGGGTGCTGGCGGGCGTGAAGGTCCAGGCAGAGGTCGTGGACCACCACAAGGGTTCGAAGATCCGGATCCAGAAGTACAAGAACAAGACCGGTTACAAGAAGCGGATCGGTCACCGCCAGCTGCACACCGCGCTGAAGATCACCGACATCCCCGCCCCAGCCGCGAAGTAAGGGACTGAGAACACATGGCACACAAGAAGGGCGCATCGTCCACCCGGAACGGTCGCGACTCCAATGCCCAGCGGCTCGGCGTCAAGCGCTTCGGCGGTCAGGTCGTGAACGCCGGTGAGATCATCGTCCGCCAGCGCGGCACCCACTTCCACCCGGGCACGGGCGTCGGCCGCGGCGGCGACGACACCCTGTTCGCGCTGGACGCCGGTGCCGTGCAGTTCGGCACCCACCGCGGCCGCAAGGTCGTCAACATCGTTCCGGCCGGCCAGTAAGGCCCCGGTTCGACACCGACACACACGCGAGGGCGGACCGCCGTTCCCCGGCAGGGGAGCGGGGCCGCCCTCGCCGTGTTCGCGGCCCCGCACGGACCGCTGACCGCTCTCTCTTCCCGCCGCTCCCGTCCCCGCACCGCTGACCCAGCACCCGCACCGCACCGCACCGCCAGGAGGCACCCGTCATGACCACCTTCGTGGACCGCGTCGAGCTGCACGTCGCCGCGGGTAGCGGAGGCCACGGCTGCGCCTCCGTGCATCGGGAGAAGTTCAAGCCGCTCGGCGGCCCCAACGGCGGCAACGGCGGGCGCGGCGGCGACGTCGTCCTCGTCGTCGACACCGACGTCACCACGCTGCTCGAGTACCACCACGGGCCGCACCGGAAGGCCGCGAACGGCCGTCCCGGCGAGGGCGACAACCGGTCGGGCAAGGACGGCGCGGACCTGGTGCTGCCCGTGCCCGACGGCACGGTCGTGCTCGACGGCAGGGGCGAGGTGCTGGCCGACATGGTGGGGCAGGGCACCACGTTCGTCGCCGGCCAGGGCGGCCGCGGCGGCCTGGGCAACGCCGCGCTGGCGTCCGCGCGTCGCAAGGCGCCGGGCTTCGCGCTGCTCGGTGAGCCCGGCGAGAGCCGCGACATCGTGCTGGAGCTGAAGACGGTCGCGGACGTCGCGCTGGTCGGCTACCCGTCGGCGGGCAAGTCGTCGCTGATCTCGGTGCTCTCCGCGGCCAAGCCGAAGATCGCCGACTACCCCTTCACGACCCTGGTGCCGAACCTCGGCGTCGTCACGGCAGGCGGCACCGTCTACACGGTCGCCGACGTGCCGGGCCTGATCGAGGGCGCCAGCGAGGGCCGCGGCCTCGGGCTGGAGTTCCTCCGGCACGTCGAGCGCTGCGAGGTGCTGGTGCACGTGCTCGACTGCGCCACCCTCGAGTCGCATCGCGACCCGCTCTCCGACCTGGACGCCATCGAGCGGGAACTGACCCAGTACGGCGGCCTCGAGAACCGTCCGCGGCTGGTCGCGCTCAACAAGACCGACATCCCCGACGGCAAGGATCTCGCCGACATCATCCGCCCCGACCTGGAGGCGCGTGGCTACTCGGTTTTCGACGTGTCGGCGGTCTCCCGCAGCGGCCTGAAGGAGCTGTCCTTCGCCTTGGCCGGCATCGTCGAGCAGGCCCGTGCGGCCAAGCCGCAGCAGGAGGCGACACGCGTCGTCATCCGTCCCAAGCCGGTGGACGACGCCGGCTTCACCGTCAGCCGCGAGGCGGACGCGCTGTACCGGGTGCGCGGGGAGAAGCCGGAACGCTGGGTGCGGCAGACCGACTTCAACAACGACGAGGCCGTCGGCTACCTCGCCGACCGCCTCAACCGCCTGGGCGTCGAGGACGCCCTCGTCAAGGCGGGCGCCCGGGAGGGCGACGGTGTCGCCATCGGTCCCGAGGACGACGCGGTCGTCTTCGACTTCGAGCCGGCGATGGCCTCCGGCGCGGAGATGCTCGGCCGCCGGGGCGAGGACCACCGCATGGACACGCCCCGTCCCGCCGCCCAGCGCCGCCGCGACCGCCAGGCCGAACGCGACGAGGCGCAGTCCGCCTACGACGAGTTCGACCCCTTCGCGTAGGGGTCCGGCGGCCCGCCCGTGGACGTCGCGTGACCCGTCAGGGGGTCAGCAGTTGGGGGCGCTCCAGAAGCGGCTGCCCTTGTTGCCCACGTGGGTGTGGTCGTTGTGTCCCGGGTAGCCCTGGCTCAGGATCTCCTCGAAGCCGGAGGTCTTGGCCGTGTTGTACATGGAGCACTGGGACGGGCCGCTGCCCAGGCCCAGGTCCGCGGCCTGCCCCGACATGTGGAGGCTGCTGGACGAGCCGCCGACGCTGCTGTTGCAGGAGACGCTGCGGAAACCGGAGGTGATGACGATCGGCCGGTCGCCGAGCTTGTGGCGCAGGGCCTCCAGCTGCCACATGATGCGGCGGATGTTCTGCTTGGCGGCGGCAGCGGAGACGCGTCCGCCGGTGAAGTCGTTCTCGCCGCAGCTGTCGTCGAACTCGCTGAAGTTGAAGTGGACGGGCGAGCAGTCGCCGTCCTGCAGCGAGTAGATCTTGCTGTAGGTGTTCGGGCCGGCGACGCCGTCGGCCGAAAGGCCGTAGGCGGACTGGAAGCGCTTCAGGGCGGCTTCGGTCGCCGGGCCGAAGGCGCCGTCGATGGCGATGTTCTGGCCGCTCGCCGCCCAGCCGGCGATACGCTCCTGAAGCTGGGCGACGTCGCTGCCGCTGGCTCCTCTGCTGAGGTTCCGGTTCCAGGTGTAGCAGCTGTCCGCGACGGCGGGCTCCGCGGTGGCCACGTTCACCGTGACACCGCCGGCCACCAGCATGGCCGCGGCGAGAGCGGCACGCAGGCCACGATGGCGTCGGGTCATGTCTCCTCCAAGGGGGACGGGCGCTTCTCGGCACACCCGTCTTCAGGTTGTCATGCACATTAGGAGGAATCATTCCTGTGTCAAGACGGCGCGGGACCATCCGCCGGGTGACCTGGTGAATCCCCTGGAGAAGAACGAAATTCGGGGGGAAAGCGGAATACCGTTCAAAGGCCCGACCATTGAAAGTCCTCGCAGAATTCCGCACGTTCTGTACGCGTGGCGCCCCGCGCGGTACAAGACAGCGGTGGCACGGCCCGATCGCCCCCGAGGCGGAACCCGAGGAGGACCCCCATGCGCCGATCCGGCACCCCCACCGCGGAACGCGGCAGACCCCCGCACCCCGCCAGACCCCCGCACCGTCACAGCCGCCGGCAGCGCCCCGGCCGCCCCCGTGGCTGGCTGCTGCTGGCGGCCGTGCTCACCCTGCTGCTCGGCGTCGCCGCGCCCGCCCAGGCGTACCCGCAGGCGTTCAACCCGACCCAGGACCGCGGCAACCGCGGCTCCGACGTCGTCGCGCTGCAGTACCTGCTCAACGCGCACGGTGCGAGCCTGTCCGCCGACGGCGTCTTCGGCTCCGGCACCGACGCCGCGGTGAAGTCCTTCCAGCGCTCCAAGGGTCTCGCCGACGACGGCATCGTCGGTCCGAACACCTGGTCCGCGCTCCAGGTGACCGTGCGGCAGGGCGACCGGGGTCCGGCGGTCAGGGCCGTGCAGCACCTGCTGAACGCCAAACGCGGTTCCGGGCTCGCGGTGGACGGCATCTTCGGGGGCGGTACGGCCGGCGCGGTGCGGACCTTCCAGAGCCACGCGGGCATCGGCGCGGACGGCATCGTCGGCCCGACCACCTGGCGCAACCTGCTCTGGCACTACGAAGCCGCCGACTTCGGCGGCCCGCTGTGCGACCAGGACCCGGACGGCAACGGCAACGCCAACTGGGGCACCGCCGCGGCGATCGGCCAGGTGGAGGCCGCGGCCTCCGCGTTCGGCGGCGGCAACGGCCAGGTCCCGCTGGGCGACGCCGGCTTCGAGCACGGCGGCGACATCCCCGGCCACGCCAGCCACGAACAGGGCATGGACATCGACCTGTGGCCCATCCGCACCGACTCCGCGCAGTGCTCCGCCGGCCGTATCACCTGGCGTTCCGCCGGCTACGACCGGGCCGCCACACGCAAGCTGGCGCAGGCGATCCGCAACACCGCGCCCGGGCACGTGAAGCTGATCTTCTTCAACGACCCGCAGCTGATCGCCGAGGGCCTCACCACCGAGTACCCCAACCACGACAACCACCTGCACGTCCGCTACTGCGAGCGGGTGCACCCCAGTTCGCTCTACGACTGCTGAACGCACCCGTGCGGGGTGGCGCCGGACGTCCTGCGCCCCCCCCCCGGGGCGGCGCCGCCCCGCCCCCCCCCCCCCCCCCCCCACGGCCGGGCCCGGGCCTACGGCCAGGTGACCACCGTCAGGGCGAGCACCGCGAGCAGCACCGTGACCGAGGTGGTGACCTTGAGCGCGCGGCGCCGGTCCTCCAGCCGCACGTCCCAGTCGGTGACGTCGCCGGAGAGCAGCCGTAGCACGGGCGTCAGCGCGCGTCCGGCAGCGAAGCCGGCGCCGGCGAGCAGGGCCGTGCCGAGCCCGCCCCACAGCAGGAGCCCGGCGGCCAGGGCGTACGGCGCGCTCGCCGTCACGTAGGTGCGCACGCCGGTGCCCAGCTCGAAGCCGAACTGCAGGGTGCCGCGCAGCAGATGGCGCTGCAGGACCTCCTGCGGGATCTGCCGCGCGTTCTGCGGCAGCGGCAGCCGGACGGCTCCGGTGTCGCGCAGGACGCACAGCAGCGCGCAGAGCACCGCGGCGACGTGCCGCACCACCTCGGGTGCGGGGGAGAGCAGGCCGGACGCCAGCCAGAGCACCGTCGCCGACAGCACGCCGCCCAGCAGCAGTCCGGCCGTCAGGGTGCCCAGGATGAGGGCCTGCCTGTGAATCGCTCGCCAACCTGGCGAGGCCAGCGCGTAGGCGCTGTTGCGGGTTCAAACGGAGCCGGAGAGCGACCAGCCCGCGAGGCCGCCGATCACCGCCCAGGTCAGCGGCGGCACGGTGGCCACCGCGACGGACGCGGCGCCCGCCAGCAGCAGCACGGGCACCAGCGGCCCGGTGAGCCGCGCCCGCCCTCGTCCGTGCGCCCCCGGGGGTGCGGTGGGGGAGTGGTCCACCTACACCGTCCCCGTCAGATGCCGCCAGGTGACGGTGCCGACCACGCCGTCCACGGTGAGGTCGTGCGCGGTCTGGAAGGCCCGGGCGGCCTGCTCGGTGCGCGGCCCGAAGTTGCCGTCCACGGTGAGGTCGTGGCCGTGCTTGCGCAGCTGGCGCTGGGCGCCGCGCACGGCGTCGTCGATGTCGCCGCGCCGCACGGTCAGCACCAGTTCGGGCCAGGTCTGCTCGTCGACGGTGCCGGTGGCGTCGAGGCCGGCCTGCTCCTGGAAGAGAGTGACCTGCTCCTCGGTGTTCGGGCCGTAGATGCCGTCCGCCTCGGTCGCGAAGCCGTGGTGGGTGACCAGGTGCTGCACCGTGTAGGCGTCGGGGCCGGTGGTGCCGCTGCCGGTGGAGGGCCAGGAGACGGCACCGGGGCATCCGCAGTCGGTGGTGTGCCGGCAGATGGAACGCACCCATCCGGAGCCGGTGTTGTGGTAGCCGTCGTGGCAGCGGCGCTCGATGCCGCAGCCGCACGTGCCGCACTCCTTGCTGTACCGCCACAGCCAGCCGTCGTAGCTCCCGGAGTAGCACTGGTTGGGGCGCAGCGTCCAGGTCACGCCGTCGTTCTTGTGGAAGCCCGCGTGCGCGCCGGTGGTGGCGCACGCGGCGGCGAAGACGGTGCTCGGGCCGCAGCCGGGCGAGCAGTTGTGGTCCGAGGCGTAGCTGGGGCAGGAGCCGGTCCAGATGTCGTACCCGTCGGCGTACGCCTTGCGGGCGGCGGGGAACATGCCGAGCGCGGCGAACCCGACGGCGGTGGCCGCCTGGAGGATGCGGCGGCGGGTGGGCACCAGCCCGGCGAAGGCGGCGGTCTCCGGGTCGCGTCCGGCGCGGCGGCGGCGCGCGGGCCGGGCGTCCGGGCCGGGGGTGCGGAGCATCGGTACCTGTTCGAGGGTGGTCATCGCGCGCTCCTCAGCCGGCGGGGGAAGGTTTCGTCGAGCAGTTCGGACAGCGCGGCCACCGAGCCCAGGGGGACGGCGCGCAGGACGCGTCCGGCACCGTCCACGGCCACCGCGAACGGGGTGGCGACGGCGTCGTACGTGGCGAACAGGTCGTCGCGCCCGGCGTGTACGGGCACGGTCGTGCCGCGGGCGCTGCCGTCCTCGCGGGCGTGGTCCTCGCGTGCGGCGGCCTCGGGCGCCGGGCCGGCGTAGAGGGCCGCCAGGGCGGGGCCGTCCTCGCTTCCGGCGGCCTTGCGCGCCTCGGCGAGCACGCCCGTGCAGGTGCGGCAGTTCGCGCTGAGGAAGAGCAGCACGCCGCCGTCCCGCTGCGCATGCGGGCCGAGCAGTTCGGCCGCCTCCGGTGCGGCGCTCCCGGGTGCCGGGCCCAGCGGGGCGGCGGTCCGTACGGGCGAGGTGGCGCCCCGGGAGAGCTGGTGCACCTGGCGCACCAGCCCGGAGACCACCAGGGCGAGCAGCAGGATGGCCACCCAGGAGGCGATCAGGGCGCTGGTCATGAAGTCCACGGGCGGCCTCCGGAGGCGGGAAGGGGGGCGGGGGCGGAAGTGGGCGAGGTCGCGGGGGAGGACGCGGGGTGGGCCTCCGGGTCGTGCAGCGCTGCCGGCAGCGTCCACAGCAGCAGCGCGAAGGCGGCGGCGGCCAGCGCGGCGGTGGCGGTCTGGGCGGTGCTTCCCGGCGGTGCCGGCGCACCGGCGAGGCCGGTGAGCACCGCGCCGGTGGCGGCGAGGGCGGCCAGCGCGGCGGCGCGGACCGTCACCCAGCCGCTGAGGGGCAGCTCGCTGCGGGCGCAGCCGCACGGCCCGCCGCGGCCGGAGGCGAGGACGTGGCGGGTGTAGGCCGCGTACCCGGTGAACAGCAGCGCCGCGGCGGCCAGCACCAGGGCGAGCGCGTCGCGGGCGCCGGCGATCAGTGCGGTGGCGCCCGCGAGGCCGAGCAGCCCTTCGGCCGCGGTGACCGCTGCGGCGGCCGCACGCACGGCTCCCGCGGGCAGGACGCCGTGGGCGTGCAGGGCGTCGGGCAGCCCGGCGGGCCGGGAGAGGTGCCCGGCACAGCCGGCGAGCAGCGCGAGCAGCGCCGCGCCCGCGGTGGCCGTCGCGAGGAACGTGGTCACGGGAACGGCCGCCTCAGACCGCGCGCAGCGTGCAGCGTGCGAGCAGGCCCGGGACGTCGTCCACCGTGGTGTCGGCGAGCGGGACCACGGTGGCCCACAGCCGGGAGCCGGACAGCACGAAGAACGGGCGTCCGTCGCTGAGCGTGTCCCGGTACAGCTCGCCGGTGGGCACCTTGCCGCCCTGCCACGGCGGGAGCTGGGCCGAGCGCTCCTTCGTACGGCGGGACATCTCCACCAGGCCGAGGCCGGGGACCTCCTTGAGGACGGCGGCCGGTCCGGCGAACCGGCAGTCGGAGCCGGCGTCGGGGGAGAGGGAGAGGCCGTCCTCGTGCTCGGTGATGCGGAAGGTGCGCAGCAGCGCGAGCACGTCCTCGATGCCGGAGCGGTACAGGCGCGTGACGAGGCTGTGGTTCCTGCCCTGCCAGGCGATCAGTGTGGGCGTCTCGACAAGCTGGGACTGCGGGTCGTACTCGCGGGTGGTGGCGGTGCGCAGGGTGCCACCCTGGAAGGCGAGTTCGGTGTCGAACGCGTCGATGCCGAGGGACGCGGCCATCCCTTCGGCCAGCGCGGCCGGGCCGGCCGTGAACTCGAAGAGGTGGCCTCCGACGACGAGTTCGACCGCGGAGGTGGCGGTGGACCTCAGATCGAGGTCGGTGCCCTCGATGCGATACGACACGCCGTCGAGCGCGCGGTGGGCGACGGCGGACGGAGCCATGGCGACCTCCAGGAGGACCGGCGTGTGGTCGCCATAAGGGTCTGGACCACTCGGACGATCCCCCATCACAGCAGCTTGACCATGTACGGTCAATACACGCCGCGGCGCTCCGGTGATCGTCCTAGAACCTCCGCCCGGTTCCCCGCCGTGTCGCCGCGGAGCTCGGCCGCACCCCCGAAGCCGGGCATCGCCACCCCTCAGCCACGGACCACGACCGCTGTCGGCCCGGCGGCCGTCACCTCCCCGACCACGGGGTGCCCCGGTATCTCTCCCGCCAGCAGCAGCCCGCCGGACGTCTGCGCGTCGGCCAGCAGCAACCGTGCCTCCTCCGGCACTCCCGCGAAGTCGGTGTGCGGCGCCACCCACTCCAGATTGCGCCGGGTGCCGCCGCTGACGAACCCGTCCCGCACCGCCTCTCGCGCTCCCGGCAGGTACGGCACCGCTCCCGCGTCCAGCGTGACCGTCACCCCCGACGCGCGCGCCAGCTTGTACGCGTGACCCAGCAGACCGAAGCCGGTCACGTCCGTGCCCGCCCGTATGCCCGCCGCAACGGCCGCCCCGGAGGCGTCCCGGTTCAGCGCCGTCATCGACGCGACCGCCTGCTCGAAGACCTCGCCGGTCGACTTGTGCCGGGCGTTGAGCACGCCCGTGCCCAGCGGTTTCGTCAGCGTCAGCGGCATGCCCGGGCGCGCTGCGTCCAGCCGCATCATCCGCGCACGGTCCACCACCCCGACCACGGACATCCCGTACAACGGCTCCGGCCCGGTGACACTGTGCCCGCCCGACACGTGGCACGCCGCCTCGTGTGCCACGTCCCGCCCGCCGCGCAGCACCTCGGCCGCGACCTCCATCGGCAGCAGGTCGCGCGGCCACGCCAGCAGGTTGACGGCCGCCCACGGCGTGCCGCCCATCGCGTACACGTCCGACAGCGCGTTGGCGGCGGCGATCCGGCCCCAGTCGTACGGATCGTTCACCACGGGCGTGAAGAAGTCCGCCGTCGTCACCAGCGCCCGTTCGCCGTCCAGCGCCACCACGGCGGCGTCGTCCCCGCCGCCGGCCAGCCCCAGCAGCAGCTCCGCCGCCGGTCGCGCCGGCCCTTCGGCCAACCCGCCGACCAGTCCGTCCAGTTCGCCGGGCGGCAGCTTGCACGCGCATCCGCCGCCACCGGCGTACTCCGTCAGTCTCAAGCCTTCCATGCCCGGTAACCTACTTGCGACCAGCGGCGTCGTGCCCACGCTTGTCCACACCCCTGGTGTGACGATCATGCCGGACGTAGACTCCGGCGCGGAGGCGGGCAGGCGCCTGGTGGCCCTCACGGTCTTCAACACCGATGTGGTCGGGCATCCCGGCCAGGCGGGTTCGATTCCCGTACGCCTCCGCCAGCCTCTTCTCCCTGACGAGCGGCAACCGCCCGATCTTCCACCT
Organism: Streptomyces hazeniae; assembly: GCF_031845485.1. Taxonomy (NCBI): domain Bacteria; kingdom Bacillati; phylum Actinomycetota; class Actinomycetes; order Kitasatosporales; family Streptomycetaceae; genus Streptomyces; species Streptomyces hazeniae. Next base: position 432,789 of record NZ_JAVREQ010000001.1, on the reverse strand, counting down.
TGCCGCGCCGAGAGAACGGCGCGAAGAGCCGACCCGAAGAGCCCGAACGGAAGACGGGCGAAGAACCACCCGCCGTGGGCGAACTCAACAAGCCCGACCGTCTGATGGCACGCCCGTGCCCTCCCTCGCCTGGCCTTCGAGCCGGTCGGTGCCGTTTCGTGTCGGGGGCGCCCTTTCCCTGCCGCGCGCCCCCGGTGGGCTCCTGTCGCACGCTTGACCGGCTGGGTGAACCTGGCCGACCGTGCCGTGCCCGTCCCGCACAATCCGGCATATGCCACTAGCGTCCCGGCCGGGGAGTGGGCGCCCGCTCGCACGCAGCCGCGGGCGCCTCCTCACGGGGCCGGGCACGCAGCGCGTCACATCGCTGCCCGAGGGGGCGCAGCCGTCACAGCCCGGCCCCGTCTCGAGCACCACGCCCCCGTCTGGCCCCTCTGGCCGGGCGGCGCGCTTTGGTGCGTCGGGGCCCGCCCTACTCTGGCCGGATGCTCACCACCGTCGCCCTCGACATCGGCGAGACCCTCGTCCGTGATGACCGCCACTGGGCCGCCTGGGCGGACTGGTTCGACGTCCCACGCCACACCCTCTCCGCACTCGTCGGCGCTGTCGTCGCCCAGGGTCGCGACAACGCCGACGCAGTCCGTCTGCTGCGTCCCGGCGTAGACCTCGCCGCCGAGTACGAAGCCCGCGAAGCTGCCGGGCAAGGCGAGCGCCTCGAAGAGTCCGACCTGTACTCGGACGTACGGCCGGCCCTCGCCGAGATGCGCGACGCCGGCGCCCGCGTCGTCATCGCCGGGAACCAGACCGCGAAGATCGGCGACTTGCTCCGTGTCCTCAACCTGCCCGCCGACCACGTCGCCACCTCTGGCGAGTGGGGCGTGGCCAAGCCCGACCCCGCGTTCTTCGCCCGCCTCATCGAGGTCGCGGGGGCCGAGCCCCACGAGATCGTGTACGTCGGCGACCACCCGGTGAATGACGTCACCCCGGCTGCCGCAGCCGGGCTTCGCACCGCGCACCTGCGCCGCGGCCCCTGGGGGCACCTGTGGGCCGACCGTCCGGAAGCCGCAGCCGCGGACTGGCGCCTCGACTCGTTGCACCAACTCCGGGCACTCGTGAGCAGGTAGCCGAACACGAAGTCGGCCCCGCACGAGCGAGGCCGAGCCGCACCCTGACGGGTACCGTTCCATGTGGCTGCACGGAACGGAGGCGAGCATGCCCGCAGCAGACCCCCGCGAGGTAGGGCACCGCATCGCGACCGCCCGCCGCATCGCTCGCCTCACGCAGGTCGAACTCGCCGATGCACGAATTGCACGCCGCCGTCTCCGAGGCCGCGTCGTGGCGACTCGCTTCCCAGTACCTGCGCATCGCCCAGGCGCTTCCCGAACTGCTCGCCGAACTTCCCCGTGCCCTCCACTCCGCCCCGACGGAGCACGAGCAGGCGGAGGTGGCCGGACTGCTCGCGTCCGCGTTCCGCTCAGCCGACGCCGTCGCCTACAAGTCCGGCGCCCGGGACCTGTCCGCCCGCCTGGTCGAGCTGATGCGGTGGGCCGCAGGCATCTCCGGGGACACCTTGCTCGGCGCTGCCGCGGCATACGTGCGCGGTGAGACGTTCTTCGCCGCCCGAGCCCACGCCCCCGGACTGCGCGCGATGCAGGCCGCGATCGACGCCGCGCCCGCGCCCAGCACCCCGCGGACGACGGCCGCGCGCGGCGCCCTGCACATGCGGGCCGCCGTCCTCGCCAGCCGCGCGACCAACCCGGACGCGGCCACCGAGCACATCGGGGAGGCCCGCAGGCTCGGCGACACCGTCCCGGAGGACGTGTACGGCGGCACAGCGTTCGGCCCGTCCTCGGTGCGCATCCACGAAGTCTCCCTCGCGGTGGGACTGGGCGGTGACCACTTGCAGCGCGCTCTCGATGTCGCCCGCGAGTGGCGCCGCCGCGGGAGCTGCCCGCCGAGCGGCGCTCCAGCTTCTACATCGAGCTGGGCCGCGCTCAGCTCTGGTCCGGGCTGCCGGATGACGCGCACGAGTCGTCGAAGGTCGCCCGGAAGATCGCTCCGAAGCACGCCCGGAACACCGGTGGGTGCGCGAGGACATCGCCACGCTGCGCCGACTCAAGCGCGCCGACCGGGAAGACCTGTCGAACTACGCCGCCTGGTGCAACGCCATCTGACCAGGTGACACAGACTGCTACACGATGTAGCAGTTACAGGCAGTCTCAGAGGTAACCATCTGCGTGACACCGGAAACGGCAGATGGGAACGGACATGAGCCTGACCGCACCACCGCCGGCAGAGCTCTGCAACGAGCACGTCAGCATCGTCCGCCTGCACGGAGAGGCCTGCTTCTACTGCGGCGCCGCGCTCGGCCGCCTGCGCCCAGCAGGCAGCAACACCACGCCCGTCCCGGGCGGCACCCGCGAGTGGCTGCTCGTCGCGTGCGACGAGCACCGCCGGGGGAGTACACGATGAGGTCGGCGTCCCTTCCCGAGTCGGCCGACGCTCTGCCGGTCGACCCCGACACGATCCGCGCCACCATCGGCCGCGCCCTGATCGAGGGGCCGGCGCCGCGCTACGCCACGCTGGAGGAGCTGGAGGGCTTGTTGCGCGGACACGTGCAACTGCTCCTGCCCGAGGCGCAGGAGGCCGGCGCGCCGCGGAACCTGCTCGCCTCCGTCCGGGTGCACCTGAAGGAGGGAATGGGCGAGGGCCTGGTGTCCGCGCGAGTCCACGTCCGTCAGCTCGCCCACGACGCCCGCGCACTGCTCCGCCACGTGGAGGCCGGGCGGTGACGCCGACGATCCGCGTCTGCCAGGTGTGCGGGACGCCGGCGCTTCTGGAGCCGCACGAGCACCGCGCCGACGACTCGGCCACGGCCCCGGCCCGGAACTCCTCGGCGCCCCGCGCCGCGCGCTGGAGATCGGCTGCGGCACCGGCCGCGCCCTGGTCCACCTCGCCCAGACACTCGGCGTCGAGGCCCACGGGGTAGACCTCTCTCCGGTCATGGTCAAGAAGGCCGCCGAGCGGTGGGCCGACACGGGCGTCACCTTCCACCACGGCGACGTGCTCACCCATCTCGCGACCGACGAGACGGTCTACGACGCCGTGTACTCCACCTTCGGCGCCGCCTGGTTCACCGACCCCAGCCGACTGTTCCCGCTCGTCCGCTCACGGCTGCGCCCAGGGGGCGCGTTCGTCTTCTCCCAGCCTCCGGCCATCCCCGGCGCCTACGGCCCGCAAGGCATGTACAAGGGCGGATTCGCCGGGAAGGCGATGTTCACCTACCGCTACAGCTACCGTCCCTCGGTCTGGGCACGGTTTCTGACCCGCGCCGGCTTCCGTGCTGCCCACGCCTCGGTGCTCGACGCCCCCACCGCCGGCCACATCGGCACGCTCATCGTCCGCGCCGTCGCGTAACACCCGAGACCGGCCTCGTCCGTCTGCCTCCCCCGTGGTGGATGGGCGGGGCCTCACCGGCCGACGGAGTCCGCCAGGTCGGTCCGGAGTGCGTCGGCGATCTGGATGAGGTGGTCCAGCCGTGCGGACCGGCTGCCGGTTTCGATCCGCCACACCGTCTCGGAACAGATACCGGCCGCGGGGTCCTCTGCGTGAGGTTCGCCAAATACGGGCGGTGGCGATGTTCCGGCCGATGCTCAGGCGCTCGCGAGCCACGCGGTCGTTCGGCTCGGATCGGACAGGCACCCGATCTACGAGCGCTGCCGTGGGCATCGACTTTCCGGTGGCCGGCTCGTGTGAGCGCGGCGCGGGCTGCGGTCGCCGCTTCTCCGGGTACGCCAAGCCGCGGCTCGAAGGCAGCCCCAGCCGTCCCTGATCGCATGCCCCGGCCGCAGAGCGGCCCGGCCGAGGACGAATTCGATGCCTCACCTACGTACGTGCGTGTGCACGCGCACCCGCTTCTACAGTCAGGAGCCCTGACGAGGCAAGGAAGGCGGCGCGGTCAAGCCGTCAGTACGCCTCAGAAGAGCACTAGAACCGCTCATTTTCGGTCCCCCGTGTGTCATATGCGTCACCCTGAAAGAAGTATTAGGAGTCATGGCGTGAGTCACACTCATTGCTCCTGACCTGCAAAAATACACATGACGGTTTGTCAGTCTCTCTAGGTCGAGCGAGCAGGGAGGTCGACTTGAGGGGTTGCGTGCGTGCAAGATGGGCCTTGCGCATTGGTTCTGGTGTGATTCGCGTCACACGTTCCGTGGAGCACCGTTGCTCAGCGCCCAGACATGGCGAGAGCCCCGCCCTCGGTGCCGGCCAAGCAACCAAGAGGACGAGGCCCTCTCTCCCATACCGTCTGCAGGCAAGGCCCCGACCTCTGGTCGGGGCTTTTGCTAGTCCCTAGAGATCCTCTCCAGAAACTCCCGCCCGGCCCTGTAGGCCGTGTACAGCAGGCCCAGCCAACGGATCCGGTTGTACCAACGGTCCGCCGTGCTGTCGTCGCAGCGGCATCCCTCCGGCCTGGCAGCCATCGGGTCACCTCCTTCTGGAGCCCTTACGAGCTCCTTCCATGGGGCCCCTTCGTGGACCCCATGGAGTAACCCACGAAGCCGAAGGCCCCACCGGAGGTGGTGGATGACCCAACACAGTACCGGCCCGGGCGTTGAAGGCTCGGCACGCCAACTAGCGGAAGCCCAAAGCGAAGTCGGCACGAAGAGTGACACCGAGTGCCGCGGAGCTGATGCCCCGTCACCTAAACCGGCAGGAGGTCATGCAGTTGACCTGCCGAGGGGCCCATGGGGCTGTCGGGGACTCAGTGCCAGGCGCACACGCAAGAGTTGTGTAAATCACACCACGCAAGCCCATGGAGGTGTTCTTTGTCTCGTACGAGCATCCAGCCGCTCAGGAGCTAAGTTCCACAAAGGGCCTGACGAGAGCCGCTTCTGAACCCTGCAGCGCGCGACGTACTTGAACGTGAACATGAAGTCCGCCGTCCCGACTGCCTCGGCACACCAGGAGAGCACCGAGCTCGCGGTGCAGCGCGGTCACTTGGGCGGCGGACTCCCCGGCGCGCTTGTCGGCGTGTGCGGCGTCGCGGTCGGTGGCCTGGGTCCGGGTGAGCAGCTGGCCGGTGGCGAGGTCGCCGAACGGGCGCCGCAGCCAGGGCGGCACGGGCGGGTCGAGGGGCTCACGGTGTGGCCACCGGAGGTGGTGATGTCTCGCCGTGCGGCGGTGTGTTCTGCGGGCGGTCGAGGGACGGGACGTGGCGCGGGCGATGGCCGCGCGGTGCTGCGCGCTGAGGCTGTCGCTGGAGGCAGGTGCAGGAGGAGGCGTAGGCGGACAGCGCCGGATACAGGGTGTTGGCCTCAGTGCCCACGCCGTACGCCAGCGCGTACCTGGGTGGTGAGGCCCCGGGCGGCGGCGATGGTCATGGCGTAGCCGTGGGAGAGGGCGCGGCGGCGATCCGGGCGGCGCTCAGTTCCGCCGAGAACACCTGGGGGCGGCCGTCGTCGCCGTTGCGGCGCCACTGGATCCGTTCCCCGTCCGGGCTGACGGTGGTGACGACGCCGCGGAAGCCGTTGAGCACGTCGACGGCGCCGGGTTCGGTCTTGTCCATGCGTGGTGTGCGCGCCGGCCCCAACAGCCCTCTGGGTGAACCTCGATACGACCGCAGGCCCTCTCTTTGTGAAGGGCCTGCCCGCCACGTCGCCCGGAAGGTCGCGACGCAGCGGCGTGAGTAAAAGATCAGCCGTCACCTCGCCGGCCTGGCGCTGCGGGCGCGCTGGGAGGCCCATGCCGGAAGCATGGCTGGGCCGGCAGAGTGCCCGCGTACGCGGCGACGTCCTGGGCGGGACGCCGCGCGTATGCGGTGATGGCCACCGCGATGTGGGAGGAGACGGCAGCGGTGAGCAGCGCGCCGTGGGCCGCAGGAGTGCGGGCGGGGCGGCGGCAGCCACGTGAGCGCGGTGGCCTGCCTCGCCCACAGACGATGACTCCTGGCAACCCCGCGGTCACCGGGCTGGGCGATCAATGTGGTGGGCGGTTCTGCGTTCGTTCCGCTCCGGGGCCTCCGCCGCGCCCGGCTCACGGAGCGGGAGTAGCGTGTGCTGGCCTCCTCTCCCGTGCTGTGAACGGGGGCGGTGACGGGCCAGGACGAGGAGCGAGGGTGAAACGGAAGGCGGGCCGCGCGCGGCCGGCGCCGGGGATGGCCGGGCTGCGCCACCCCACCCAGATGATCGCCACCGCTTTCGCCGCGGCGGTGCTGATCGGTTCGGTCCTGCTCTCGCTGCCGGTGGCGACGGAGTCGGGCACCCGTGCGGACTACGTCGACGCGCTGTTCACGTCCACCTCCGCGGTGTGCGTGACGGGTCTGATCACCGTGGACACCCCCGCCTACTGGTCGACCTTCGGGGAGGTCGTCATCCTGGTGCTGATCCAGGCCGGAGGGCTCGGGATCATGACGCTGGCCACCCTGTTCGCCGTGCTGGTCTCCCGGCGCCTGGGCCTGCGTGCGCGGTTGCTGGCGCAGGCGGAGACCAAGTCCCTCACCCTGCGCGACCTGCGCCGCGTGGTCCGCAACATCGTGATGTTCAGCCTGGGCACCGAGGCCGTGGTCGCCGCCCTCCTGACCACGGCGTTCGTGGCCGGCCACGACCAGCCGCCCGGCCGGGCGCTCTACGACGGGGTGTTCCACGCGGTCTCGGCGTTCAACAACGCCGGGTTCTCCCTCAACAGCGACAGCCTCATGCGGTACGTGGGCGATCCGTGGGTCAGCCTGACCATCTGCGTCGCGGTCGTCGTCGGCGGTCTCGGCTTCCCCGTGATCTTCGAGCTGCTCCGGTCCTGGCGCAGCCCGCGCACGTGGTCGGTGCTGACGCGCCTCACCCTGGGCCTGACGGGCGCGCTGCTGGTGGCGGGCACCGTGGTGATCACCCTGGCGGAGTACACCAACCCGGGCACGCTGGGGCCGCTGTCGTCCCCCCAGAAATGGCTGGCGGGGTTCTTCGCCTCCGTCAACGCCCGCACCGCGGGATTCAACAGCATCGACGTCGCGGCCCAGGGACCGGAGAGCCTGCTCGCGACGGACATCCTGATGTTCATCGGCGGAGGCAGCGCCGGCACGGCCGGGGGAATCAAGGTCACCACCTTCGGCGTGCTGGCCTTCGTGATCTGGGCGGAGATGCGGGGCGAGCCCGGGGTGACGGTGGGGCGGCGTCGCATCCCGGACACCAACCAGCGTCAGGCCCTCGCCCTCGTGCTGATGAGCGTCGGCGTCGTGGTCTGCGCGACCTTCGTCCTGCTCGGTGTGAGCGACTACGGCCTCGACCGGCTGCTCTTCGAGGCCGTCTCGGCGTTCGCCACCGTGGGCCTGTCCACCGGAATCACCGCCGACCTGCCGCGTGCCGGGCAGTGCGTCCTCATCGCGCTGATGTTCATCGGCCGCATCGGCCCGCTCACGCTCGCTTCCGCCCTGGCGCTGCGGAACCGCACGCGCCGCTACGAACTTCCCGAGGAGAGAACCATCGTTGGCTGACCACAGGGACGAACCCGTCGTCGTGATCGGGCTGGGCCGCTTCGGCAGCGCGCTGGCCCTGGAACTGACCGAACGCGGCACGGAGGTGCTGGCCGTCGACAGCCGCCCCAAGGTGGTGCAGGCCCTGTCCGGTGAACTCACGCACGCCGTGGCGGCCGACTGCACCGACATGGAGGCGCTGCGCCAGCTCGGCGTGCCGGACTTCTCCAAGGCCGTGGTGGGGATCGGCACCGACATCGAATCCAGCATCCTGGCCACCTCCCTCCTGGTGGAGCTGGAGATCGAGGACATCTGGGCCAAGGCCATCAGCCGTCAGCACGGCCGCATCCTCGGCCGCATCGGTGCCCACCACGTCGTCTTTCCCGAGCACGACATGGGCGAGCGCGTCGCCCATCTGGTCTCCGGCCGCATGCTGGACTACGTCGAAGTCGACCCCAACCACGCCATCGTCAAACTCAAACCGCCACGCGACCTGGTCGGCGTGACCCTGCGGGAGAGCCGTGTCCGCAGCCGCTACGGGCTCACGGTGGTGTCGGTGAAGACCACCGACGGCGAGTACAGCCACGCCACGCCCGACACCGTCCTCAACTACTCCGACGTCATCCTCGTCCTCGGCCGCATCGACGACGTCGAACGCTTCGCCGCGAGCAACTGACTGCGCGGACCCGCGGCAGCGGGGCGTGCGGGCGACGCCGGGCGGCGCTGCGGGGCCGGCCCGACACCATTCCGGTGCTCCTTCGCGCACCATGCCGGTATGACCCGACCTCGAATCCGCGTCGCCGCCTACGTCGTCCGGAACGAATCCGCGCCGGAGATCCTGGTGTTCGACCATGTCGGCATGCCGGAAGCCGGTACCCAGATCCCGGCGGGTGGCGTGAAGACAGGGGAAGCACTCGGAGAAGCGGTGCTGCGGGAAGTGGCCGAAGAGACCGGACTTCCGGGTGCCACGCTGCTCCGGCAGGTCGCCGTCGAGGACAAGCCCCACCCGGGGACCCGGCGGCCGAGGCGGACCACTTTCTTCCTTGTCCACGCGCCGGAGGACGTCGCCGATGCCTGGGAGCATCACGTCCGAGGCGACGGAGACGACGCCGGCCTTACCTTCGCCTGCCGCTTCGTCCCCCTCCCGCTGAAGCTGCCGCTCGCCGACGGCCAGGACGCCTGGCTGGGGCAGATCGACCCCGCGTGGTCCACCGCGTCGGAAGGCAGCGAACGACACGCGGGCCGGGGGATCTACCGGCGTCGCGGTGCACGGTGAACTCGACCGGGGTGGATGTTTCTTCGACGTCCGACGTCGGGGACGCCGGCGGTAGAGGCCACCGCCCGTACTCAGCGCAGACGCCGCGAGCCGGGACATTCCCTGCAGGGCCGCCACTCGAACGCGGCATGCGTCGCCCGGCGGCCGTTAGGAGACGGGGCGTCAGGCGCGGGAGGGGTGGAGGCCCGGGTCCGGGGACGGGGAGGGAAGGGCGGTGGTCACGGGCACCCGGGCGGTGACGCGGAAGGTGGAGCGGGTGGGCCGCTGGACGGCCAGCGTGCCGCCGAGTGCCGCCAGGCGCTCGCGGAGGCCGGTGAGGCCCGTCCCGTCCCCGCCGTCCCCGACCGCGTCGGTGCGGGAGCCCGTGTCGTTCTCCAGTACGAGCACCGCCTCGTGGCCGGTGATCCGCAGCGAGACGGTGCAGACGGCCGAGCCGTGCGCGTGCCGCAGGACGTTCGTCGTGCCCTCCCTGACCACCCAGCCGAGCGCGGACTGCACCGGCTCGGTGAGGGATTCGACGTCGGGGACGTCGTCGGTGGCGACCCGGCACTTCACCCCGGCGGCGCTCAGCACCCGGCGCGCTCCGGCGAGTTCCGCCGACAGGTCGGCGCGGCGGTAGGCACGTACGACGTCGCGCACTTCGCGCTGCGAGTCGCGGGCCAGGTGCTGCACCTCGTCCAGTTGCCGCGTCGCCTTGTCCTCCACGCCGCGGCGTGCCAGCTCCGCCGCCAGTTCGCTCTTGAGCGCGATGACGGCCAGGTTGCGTCCCAGCACGTCGTGCAGGTCGCGTGCGAAGCGCAGGCGCTCCTCCGCCACGGCGAGTCGGGTCTGCACCTCCCGGGCGGCGGCCAGTTCCCGCAGCACGGCGACGTACCACCCGGTGGAGCGCTGGGTGAACAGCAGCGCGGGCGCGACCGCGAGGGCGACGGCGGTGGTCGTCGCCAGGTCGGACCAGGCCCGGCCGCCCGCCGCCGCCGACGCCATGGTGAAGGCGACGAAGCCGGCGTGCAGCAGGAGGTACGTGCGCATCCGGACGACCAGCGCGAGGACGCAGAGCACCGGGGCGCTCATGCTGAGGAACACCAGGCCGTGCAGGACTCCGTCCCCGGTCTCGGCGACCGTCACGGGGCCGGTCGCCAGGATCGCGCTCACCGCCAGCACCACCAGCAGGGGGAACAGGCGCATCCCCGCCAGGGAGCCGAGACCCAGGTACACGTCCAGCGCGGGGCCGGTGAGCCTGGTCGCCAGGGTGCACTGGGCGAGGCCCAGGACGAGGACGCCCCAGGCCAGGGAGGCGGCCAGCGGGGAGCGGCCCGCGAGGGCGAGCAGCTGGGGGCCGCCGGCCAGGAACACGAGCCACGGCATCGCGCCGAGCATCCACCGCGTCGACGCCTCGACCTGCGCATGCCTGCTGCGGTCGTGCCACTGCCGGTGTCTCTCCTGAGCCCACCCGTACACGCCTGTCTCCTCGTCCTGTCCTCGGGCCGTTCTGGGGCCGGGGCCTCAGCGGCGCGGCTCCCAGCGGAACCTGGCCGACACCAGCCACGCGGCCAGCGCGATCCAGGCCGCACCCACGGCCACCGCGCGCAGCCATTCGCCGGCGTCCAGGGAGCCGGCCCAGCCTCCCCTGACGAGCTCCATGATCGGAGAGAAGGGCAGGAAGCCGCACACCGTCTCGAACGTGTCGGGCAGCACCTCCAGCGGGATGACCACTCCGGATCCCATGAAGGTGATCAGCATCAGCGGCAGCGTCGTGATCTGCGCCGCCTCCGCCGAGCGGCTCCACATGGCCGTCACCGCGGCCGCCGCCACGGCCAGTGCCAGCCCCATCACCAGGCCCAGCAGGGACAGCACCACCTGCTGCGGCGCGGTGACGTCGAAGGCGATCACCGCGCCCACCGTCAGCAGCGTGATCTGCGCCAGCGCGAGGACGACGGTCGGCAGCGCGCACGCCGTGAGGATCTCCGCATCCCGGGGCTCGCCGCAGCGCAGCCGCTTGAGGACCAGTTCCTCCCGGCGCACCACGAAGAAGCCCACGAGGTTCGCGTACACGCTGAAGAGCAGGACGAACCCGATGGACGCGGCGAGGATCACCGAGCCCACGGAGAGCCCGGTGCCGCCCAGGTCGACGTTCTCGACGGTGCTGCGCACCAGGAAGGTCAGGGCGACGGGGAGGAGCAGGGCGACCACGAGCGCGGTCTTGTTGCGCAGCAGCAGGGTCAGTTCGGCGCGGCTCAGGGCGCCCAGCCGGCCGCCGCTGGTCGTACGGGCCACGCCCGCCGGGGCAGGGGAAGTCGTCGTGCTCATGCGATACCACCTTCTCCAGGGAGGCCCCGCCGGCGCTTCCTGTGCACGCTCGGGGCGGGGCGCGGCTGCCGGTCCGATGCCGGCACCGCGTCGGACTGCGCCGGCACCGTCTCGGGGTGTGCCGGTACGGGGGCGCTCGGCCTAGGGCGTGCTGCGAAAGCGGCGTCGTCCGCCCGGTGGGCGGGCGGGGCGGTGTCAGGTGCGTGCGAGCGCAAGGCGGAGGGCCGAGAGCGCAGCGGGCTGCGCCGAGGTCCGACAACGCAGCGAGCGTGCGTGCTTGGCACCGCCCCGCAGACGGGACTTTCGCAGCACGCCCTACGCATGCGCGACCTCCGCCTTCGCCGTTCCCGGCTCGCCGTCGTCGGCGCGCGCGATGTCCAGGAAGGCTTCCTCGAGCGATCCGGAGCGGGCGTCCAGCGCCTCCAGCGTGACGTTCTGCTCGTGTGCCCACTGCAGGAGCTCCCTCAGGGTCTCCTGCAGCGTCGTGGTGCGGATCTCGACCCGGCGCCCCTCGACCGTCGCGCGCAGCGCCTGCGGCAGCCGGTCCTCCTCGACGCCCGCGGGCAGCAGGAAGCGGATGTGGGCGGGCTGCGCGGCGGTCACCTCGGCGGGCGTACCCGAGGCGACGATCCGGCCGTCCCGCATGATCGCCAGCCGGTCGGCGAGTTCCTCGGCCTCCTCGAGGTAGTGCGTGGTGAGCAGCACCGTGGTGCCCTCGTCGCGCAGCCCCCGGACCAACTCCCAGGTGTCACGGCGCCCTTCGGCGTCCAGGCCGGTCGTCGGCTCGTCGAGGAACAGCACCTCCGGCCGGCCCAGCATGGCGAGCGCGAGGTCCAGCCGTCGCCGTTCGCCGCCGGAGAGCTGCTTGACGCGGACGTCGGCGCGCCGGCCGGCGAGACCCACCAGGCCGAGCACCTCCTCGACGGGACGGGCGCCGCTGGTGCACCCCGCCCACATGCGGGCGGTCTCGGCGACGGTGAGTTCCGACGCGAACCCGCCTTCCTGGAGCATCACCCCGGTCCGGTGGCGGACGGCCGCCCGCTCCGAGTAGGGGTCGTGCCCCAGCACGCGCACGCTTCCACCGCTCGGCCGGGCCAGCCCTTCGAGCAGTTCGACGGTGGAGGTCTTGCCCGCCCCGTTCACCCCGAGGAGGGCGAAGACCTCGCCGGCACGGACGGAGAAGCTGATGCCGCGCACGGCTTCGAAGCCTTCCGCGTAACTGCGTTTCAGTTCGTCCACTTCGATCGCGTTCATGTCTCCAGCTTTCCGTTCTCGGAGGATGAGGAGCAGTGCGTGTCGTCACGACGTCACATGAGGTATGTCATGCCGGGGCCCCGGGGGGAGCCGGGGCTACCCGGCGCGGGACGGCACCGGCACCCCGCAGGCGGCGAACAACCGTTCCTGCGCGGCGTCCACGCGCGAGAGGCGATGGCGGTGGCCGCCGTCATGGCGGAAGGTCAGCTTCCGGACGCGGTTCAGCTCGCCGGCGATGCTCGCCCACGGCCGGGCGGTGCGGAGCTCTGCGACGCTGGTCAGGAGCAGAGCGAGCCAGCACAGCAGGACGTGTGCCCGGCCCCGGTCCTCCAGGCGGTGGTACACCGGCTGGAAGTAGCGGGGAGAGGCCATGGCGGAGAAGGCCCGCTCGGTGCGGAGCAGGGCGGCGTAGCCCGCTGCCGCCTGCTTCGTCCCCACGTCGGAGGTCAGGGGCGTCAGCAGGTGGGCGCCGTCCATCCGGGCGTCCGCGTCGACCGCGTCCGGGTCGACGACGAGCGAGCCCGTGCCGGGACACCGGGTGAGCCACCGGCCCAGGAGCGGGTGTCCGAGGAGCTCCTGCTGTGCGGAGGAGTCCGGGCCCCCCCGGCGGGACGCGTCAGCCGTCGTCCTGGCCAGCTCCGCTGCGACGAAGTCCAGCTGCGCGGCGCGCTGCACAGCCTCGTGTTCGGCCTCCCGGGCACTGCGCCACAGCACGCGGCGGCGCCGGCCGTCCTCGCCCAGGCGCAGGTCGCGGATCGTCAGGTCCGTCCCGACACGGCGGTGGCGACCCTCCAGATGGGGGAGGGTCTCGCCCGCCTCGGGGCTCGTCCGCAGGCTCTCGCCGGTGACGACGAGGGGGCGTAAACCCGGTTCGGACGCGAGGAGCTGGGAGCGTCTGGAGCTGCGCACGACGACGGTGCGCAGGGAGTCCGCCGCTGCGGAGCCCGGGTCGTCCGCGAGGCAGTCGCCCGGGGCGGAGGCCGCGTCCTCCGCGTGCCACGACCAGCAACCGACCGGCAGTCCCTCGTCGGTGACGGCGAGACCCACCAGGAGCGGGGGAAGCCCGTCGGTGCCGGGGACGTCGAAGAACACCAGGTCCCTCTGCCGGGACGAGGCCGCCCACGCCTTCGGTGCACCAGGGGCCCGCGCCATCCCCTCCCGCACCGTGCGGCGGAGGTCCGCCTCGCGTTCCAGGAGGCGGTCCATGGCGGCCAGCGCAGCGCCGTTGCCGTCCAGTTCGGGCAGGCCGGGAACCACGACCTCCTCCGCGGCCCACCGGTCCAGGGGTCTCGGGGACTCCGGGGCGAGGACGCGGTTGGCGACCAGGGCGAAGACGACGCGCTCCGTGCCGGGGTCGCCCAGCAGGCGGGTCAGTGCCGGCCCGATGCCCAGGGCCCGCCACAGACCGTCCAGCAGCCAGGCGGCGCCGACCGGGCGCGCGGCCTCGACTTGGGGCAGGTTCTCGGAGTGCGGCTGCGTCGCTTCCGAGGTCTCGCCGAGGTAGCGGTGGATGGAGTCGGCCAGGCGCCGCAGCACCCCCGGATCCAGGGCGTCCTCGCGGCCGAAGCTGAGCAGGATCTCGGCTCGCGTCGTGCCGTCCACGCGCTGATTCCTCGCGATCTGGAGGTAGCGCACGACGCGGCCGTCACGGTTCTTTCGCTGTGTCTTCCTGAGATACATGCCCGCAGTGTTCCCCGATTCGCCAGCAGAATCTTAATTTGCGGCGCCAATTGTGTGCCCACAGGAAGAGCTAGTAATTTCCCTAGTGTGATACAGATCACAGAGGGCCCCCTTGGCCGGGTCTTTAACTGCGCTTATCGTCAACTGCGCGCCATCAGAAATGAGTTCGACTTCACGGTGTCCCTCGACCAGGACACCCAAGGTGATGATCTTTCTCCGATTGGTTGGGGGATTCTTCTCATGGCTTACGCGCAGGTTAAGGGCTGTCCAACATTCAACGACGAGGCGACGCCCGGCGATCGTGGATTCATGTCCCTGCGCGGGGGGAAAGGGTCCGGACTTTGCGCCCGGCTCCTTCTCGAAGAGCGGACCACCGCCATCCGGAACTGATGGCCGAAACCCCAGAGCTGCCCGGCGGTAATCGCCGGGTGTGGCCGAGGCGGCACCGAGCCGTCCCGGTGATCGCGTTCCACCGAGACACAGGAGGCTCCGCATGGAGCAGAAGATCGCCACGTTCATGAACGGGCAGGAGTTCGGCTCGCTCGAGAACGGCTTCCACGAGACCGCTCCCGCCCCGGTCATGGGTACCCCCGTGGCCGCCGTCGCCACCTGCTGGTACGTCGCCGGCGGCGTGGCCGGCGCGGGCGCCGTCGTCGGCGCCTACACCTGGGGCGTCGCCAACGGCTGACCGGCCCCCGCCGGTCGGCTCGACCCCCGCAGCATCACCTTCGTAAACCGCATCAAGCAGAGGAGAGTGCAATGAGCCGTATCACCGAGAGCGTGATCGCCGTCACCCCGGAGAAGCTGGACGACGGTGCCACCACCGAGCTGGGCGCCATGGCGCCGGTGCAGGCGACCCCGGGCTTCGTGGCCTTCGGCGTCGGCTTCGCCGGTGGCGCGGGCGTGGCCTGGCTGGGCGTGCAGGCCTACGAGGCCGGCGTCAACGACTGACCCGTCCTCTTTGACGGTTCAGCAATGAGAAACTCCGTCGGTATTTCGTAACACATTGCGAGGGCCGGACACGGAGGAAAGCTGCCGGGCCGCGCCGCAATCGCGGCCCGGCAGCCCATTCGTCATCGTACGCCCACGTGCGTCGGCCTGCTGCAGTGCGAAGGAAACCATCGGTATGAAGTTGGTCAAGAAGATAGCTTCCTCTGTGTTCTCGCCGGTACCGGTGAGTCGAGACCAGGCAATAGGTGTCGCGGAACGTCTCGCTGCACTCTCGAGTCTCTCCTCCTCCCTGGAATACCTCTCCCAGTACAAGAGCCTCGAGCCGGGTGGCCTCAATGACTGGGAGATCATGCGGAGGAGGCCCGAGAGCAAGTCTCCGTTGATCCAGCGCGTCACCCACGCAGTGAGCGGTCGTCGGACGACCCTGGCCATCCATGCCGCGCGTGTCGCCGCGAGCACCGCCATGCTGCTGCCCGGCGACCATCGCCGGCGGGCGGTCGGCAGCCTGTTCCTGGCGGCGAGCACCACCCTCCTCCAGGCCCGCCACAGGTACGGCACCGACGGTTCGGACCAGGTGGCGACCCAGGTGCAGACGGTCACCGGGCTTGCGCGTCTGGTGTCGCGCCCGGAGACCAAGGACGCGCTGATGTGGTACCTGGCGCTGCAGGCGACGATGTCCTACGCCTGCTCCGGCTGGGCGAAGCTGGCCGGTGAGAAGTGGCGTGACGGTTCGGCACTTCCCGGCGTGATGCGCACCCGCACTTACGGATTCGGGACCGCGTACGAGCTCCTTCGCAAATACCCCCGCACGAGCAAGCTGGTCCAGCACGGTGTGCTGGCCATGGAATGCGGATTCCCCGTCATCTATCTCTTCGGCGGGCGACTCACTCGTCCGCTGGTCGCCGCGGCGGGCAGTTTCCACGTCGCCAACGCCTTCGTCATGGGCCTGGGCCGGTTCATGACGGCCTTTCCGGCGATGCATCCGGTGCTCGCCTACACGACGGCGCCCCGCAGCCACCCCGCCGTGGCCGGCCGCGACGACCGCATGGCCAAGACCGCTCTGGTGCTGCTGGCCGGCGGTGTGACGGCGGCGTCCGCCCTGATGGCCGCGCGCCGCGCCCGCGTGGTGAGCGGCTGGCCGCACTCGCGCACCGTCACCACCCGGCACGGCAACGTGCTCAGCTACGACGCCGGAGGCAGCAAGGCCGACCACGGCCCGGTCATCGTCTTCAACCACGGACTCGCGTCCACGGCCGAGCACTTCTCCTGGATGGCCGAGCGCCTGACCTTCGACCTCGACCTGCCGCTGGTGACGTACTCCCGCGCCGGTTACGGCCCCAGCCGCCGGCACCGGACCGCCGGCTACACGCTGCAGGAGTCCGCCGACGACATCGTCGACCTCGTCGAGGCCGCCGTACCCGACGGGCGTCCCGTGGTCCTCGTCGGCCACTCCCTGGGCGCGGAGTTCAACCGGCGCGCCGTGGCGCAGCTCGGAGACCGCGTGGCCGGCGTCGTCCACCTCGACCCGACCCACCCCGCGCAGCTCGTGCGGTCCGACAAGCAGCGCAAGGGCGGAGAGCTCTTCACCGACTCCATCCAGGAGCTGGCGCGGTGGACGCGGATGGGCTTCGGCGCGCTGATGGCCCGCCCCAAGTGGGTGGACGACCTCCCCCGCCCCTACCGCGAGAAGGTGTTCGCGATGTACACCGACTCCCGGATGTGGAGCGCGGCGTCCCGCGAGTGGAACACCGTCCAGGCCGAGTTCGACGGCTGGTCGGAGAACCTCGGGCCGCTGCAGGCCCCCGGCCTGGTGCTCGCCGCCCAGATGACCGTGGACGTCGACCCCGAGCAGCTGCTCATGTACCACGACATCGCCAAGACACACCAGGCCGCCGGTGAGAGCGGCGAGGTGACCGTGCTCGAGGGCGCGGGCCACGACACGATGCTCACCGACGCCCGCCAGGCCCGCACCGTGGCCGACCACATCGCGGCGTTCGTCCGGGACCACGTCGTCCCCGGCGGCGCGCAGGGGACCAACGAGAAGCTGCAGTCCGCGAAGCTGCCGACGGGGAGTGAGACCGAATGAGCCCGCGCACTCTGATCAGGGACGCCTTCACCGGCCACGGCACCGTGACCCGGCTGGCCGGCGCGGCCCTGCTGGTGACGACGCTGGCGTCCCAGCACCCCCACCCCGCCTTCGAGCGGGCCCGGGACAGGGACCTGTTCTCCTTCATCCCCAACTGGAAGTTCTTCGCGCCCAATCCGGCCACCCACGACTTCCACTACCTCTACCGGACGCTCGACGAGAACCGGGAGACGTCGGAGTGGGTGGAGCTGGAACTCATCAAGGACCGGCGCATGAGCCAGGCGTTCTGGTTCGCCTCCCGGCGGCGGGAGAAGGCGGTGTTCGACATCTGCAGCGCCATCCTCAAGGGCATCGGCAAGGGTGAGGACCCGACCCCCACCGCGCCGTTCCGGGTGCTCGCCGCGTTCTTCACCAAGCTGATTCTCGACGCGCCCAACGCCTCCCACGTCCGCGGCTACCAGTTCGCGATCGTCCGGGCGTCCGGCCACGACGAGGGCGAGGAGCCCGAGGTCCTGTACGTCTCCGCCTACCAGCCGCTGGACCCGGCCGCCGCGAAGCCCGTACCGGCGGCCGCCTGAACCCACCTGGTCCGGGGCCCGCCCCCAGGCGCCCCGGACCGGGTGGATCCACGACATCGGAGGACTCATGAGCATCGCCGACATCGGCTACGGCAAACAGTTCGACGGCTGGTACGACCGCGTCTTCCGCGGCGACGCCGGTGTGGCGGAGGCCGTCGACGCCCTGACCTCCCTCCACCCCGACCCGTCCACGGGGACGCTCGAACTCGGGGTCGGCACCGGGAGGATCGCGCTGCCGCTGTCCCACCGCGTCGGGGCGATCCACGGTCTCGACTCGTCTCCCGAGATGCTCGCCGCTCTGGACAAGAAGAGCGACCAGGGCGAGGTGACCGCCGAGCACGCCGACATCCGCGCACACCGGCCCGAGCGCACCTACGGCCTGGTCTACTGCGTCTGCTCGACGCTCTCCCAGATCCTGGACGCCGACGGCCGGCGCGAAGCCGTCGCCCGTGCCGCGGAGGCGCTCGCCCCCGGGGGCCGCCTGGTCGTCGAGACGCACAACCGTCCCGGCGTCCACGCCCTGCACGAGGGCCGCGCGCACGCCACCGTGTTCGCTCCCTACCCCGAGCCGAACACCGGCCTGCAGCTGCACGGCACACTGCTGGACGAGGGGCGGATCTGGCACTGCTCGACGATCTGGTTCGAGTCGGACGGCACCCACCGCATCGGCACGGAGACCGCGGCGCTCCTCACCCCCGACGACGTCGACGCCTACGCCGAGGCGGCCGGGCTCACCCCCGAGGGACGGCACTCCGGCTGGTCCGGCGCGCCCTACGCGGAGCCCGCCCCGCTGTTCGTCACCACCTACACCAAGGCGTCGCGATGAACCTGCGACGGATCGCGGCGGACCACCGCGGGCTGCTGATCACCGGCGTGCTGATGGGCCTGTTCGGCACGGCGGCCACGCTCGCGCAGCCCTGGCTGATCGGCCGCCTCATCGATTCGGTGTCCGCGGGCGAGGCGATCGCGGGGACGATCGTCGCCATCGCCGCGCTGTTCCTCCTCGACGCGGCACTGGGCGCCGGACACGCCTATGTCATCGGCCGGGCGGGGGAGAACATCGTCTTCGACGCCCGCCGCATCCTGGGCGCCCGGCTGCTGCGCAGCCGGATCCGGGACTTCCAGCGGCTGCAGCAGGGCGACGTCTTCTCCCGCACCGTCTCCGACACCTCGATCGCCTGCCTGGTGATCGCCCAGGCCCTCGCGCAGGTCTTCACCTCGCTCTTCATGGTGGTGGGCTGCGTGGTGCTCATGGCGCGGCTGGACTGGCGGCTGCTGCTGACCACGGTCGGCTGCCTGGCGGCCGCCAGCGTCGTGTCGCTGCTGGTGGCCCGTCAGGTCCGCCTCGCCGCGCTGGCCAACCGGGCGAACGTCGGCGCCTTCGGCACCGGCCTGCAACGCGTGCTCGGCGCGCTGACCACCGTCAAGGCGTCGCGCGCGGAGGAACGCGAGACCGGTGAACTGGCCCGGCTGGCGGCCAGGGCGCGGCGCAGCGGCATCCGTGTCACCGGCCTGAACGCGCTGCTGATGCCGGTGATGAACGTCGGGACGCAGCTGTCGCTGGCGGTCGTCATCGCCTGGGGCATGGCACGGGTGGCCACCGGATCCCTCTCGGCCGCCGATCTCACCGCGTTCGTGATGTACCTCTTCTACCTGGTGTCGCCGCTGGTCATGCTGTTCATGGCCGTCGGCCAGATCCAGCAGGGCCGCGCCGCCGTGCAGCGTGTGGTCGAACTGGCCGCGATCCCCCAGGAGGAGGACGACCGGCGCCTGCCCGAGCCGTCCCCGGCGGCCGAGCCGGCCGCGTCCGCGGTGCGGTTCGACAACGTCACCTTCGGCTACGGGGCCGGCGGGCCGGTCCTGCGGGACGTCTCGCTGGCGGTGCCCGAACGCGGCCTGACCGCGATCGTCGGGCCCTCCGGTGCGGGCAAGACGACCCTCTTCCAGCTCATCGAGCGCTTCCGCGAGGCCGACTCCGGCACGGTGAGCGTCGCCGGGCGCGACGTGACCGCGACCCGACTGAACGACCTGCGCTCCCTGGTCGGTTACGTGGAGCAGGACGTCCCGCTGCTCAGCGGCACCGTCCGCGACAACCTCCTGTACGCCCAGCCCGACGCGGACGAGGCGGAGGTCGCCCGTGCCCTGCGCATGGCCTGTCTGGAGGACGTCGTCGCCGGACTGCCGGACGGCCTCGACACCGTGCTGGGGGAACGCGGCTCCGGGCTCTCCGGCGGTCAGCGGCAGCGTCTGGCCATCGCGCGGACCCTGCTGCAACGGCCCCGCGTGATCCTGCTGGACGAGGTCACCGCCCACCTGGACGCCGACACCGAGGCGGCCCTGCGCGACGCCGTGACCGAGGCGTCCCGCGAGTGCGCCGTCCTGGCCATCGCGCACCGCATCTCCACCGTCGCGCAGGCCGACCGCATCATCGTCCTGGAGGAAGGACGGGTACGCGCCACCGGCGACCACCAGGCGCTGATGGCCGACGACGAGGTCTACCGTCGCCTGGCCACCCGTCAGCTCGGCCCGGAGAGCGTGCTGTCGTGACGTCCGCAGACGCCGCCGTGGTCGGTGCCGGCCCCAACGGGCTGGCCGCCGCCGTCACCCTCGCCCGGGCGGGCCTGCGCGTGCGGGTGCACGAACGGGCCGGCACCGTCGGCGGCGGACTGCGCGGCGCCGCGCTCTTCGACAGCGACGTCACCCACGACCTGTGCGCCGCCGTCCACCCGATGGCGGCCGCCTCGGCCTTCTTCCGCGCGTTCGACCTGCCGGCGCGGGGCGTGCGCATGCTGCACCCCGACCTCACGTACGCGCACCCCCTCGACGACGGCAGGGCCGCGCTCGCCCACCGCGACCTGGCGCGCACCTGCGACGGGCTCGGCGCCGACGGACCGCGCTGGCGGCGGCTGATGGAGCCGCTGGTGCACCGCAGCCAGGGCGTCACGGACCTGCTGCTGTCCACGCAGCGGACCCCACCGAACCCGGTGATCGCCGCGCTGCTCGCCCCCCGCATCCTGGGCAACCGGCTGCGCGGCAACGGGCTGCGCACCGAGGACGCCCGCGCGCTGCTCTCCGGCGTCGCGGCACACGCCGTCGGGCCGCTGCCCAGCCTGCCGTCGGCGGCGATCGCCGTGCTGCTGGGGCACCTCGCGCACGCCACCGGCTGGCCCCTCCCGCAGGGCGGCAGCGGCCGCATCGCCGACGCCCTGCTGGACGACCTGCGGGCGCACGGCGGCACCGTACAGACCGGTCACCACGTCACCGACCTCGCCGAACTCGACACCCCCGTCGTTCTCCTCGACACCACGCCGCGCGCCTTCGCCGATCTGGCCGGCGACCGCCTGCCGCCGCGCGCCCGCCGCGCGCTCCTGCGCTTCCGCTACGGACCGGGGGCGGCCAAGGCCGACTTCCTGGTGTCCGGACCGATCCCGTGGGCGAACCCCGAGGTGGGCAGGGCAGGCACCGTCCACCTCGGCGGCACCCACGCCCACACCCTCGCGGTGGAACGGGCGGCTGCGGCGGGCGAGGCCACCGACGAACCCTTCGCCCTGGTCGTCGACCCGGCCGTCACCGACCCGTCGCGGGCCGCCGCGGACGGCAGGCGCCCCGTGTGGGCGTACGCCCACGTGCCCAACGGCGACACGCGCGACCCGGTGCCGCTCCTGACCCGCCGCATCGAGCGGTACGCGCCGGGCTTCGCCGACACCGTGCTCGCCGCCCGCGGGGTCTCCGCCGCCGCCTACGAGCACTACAACCCCAACTACGTCGGCGGAGACATCGGATCGGGCGCCATCACGCTGCGCCAGTCGCTGCTGCGGCCCGTGCCGCGCCGGCATCCGTACCGCACGCCGCTGCGAGGGGTATACCTCTGCTCAGCCTCCACTCCTCCGGGGCCGAGCGTCCACGGCATGTGCGGTCATCTGGCCGCTCTGGACGTCCTGCGCCGGGAGTTCGGCGTCCGTTCCGCTCCGCCGCTGGGTCCGCCCGCCGGAGCGAGAGATCACGCAGGAAGGGAAACCGTATGAGCACCGCCCACCGACCCGACGCCGCCCAGGACTTCGCCGGATACCTGCGGGCCTACTACGCCGAGGCCGCCGCCGGCCCCGGCAGTCCCGAGGAGGTGTGGGACCGCTACCACACGCCCGGGGGAACCCACACGGTCAACGGCCGCCCCTGGGACCGTGACGAGATCATCAAGAGCGTGCGGCAGCGCCGGGAGGCCGACTCCCCGACGGCGGTGCACGTGCACGAGGTGCTCGTCGAAGGCGGCCGCGCCGCAGCCCGGTTCACCCTCCACCACACCATGCTGGGCAAGCTCGAGACCGCGGCCGAGACCGCTCTCTTCGCCGAGCTGGCCGAGGACGGGCGCGTCGCCTCGACCACGACGTTCTCCGCGAGCCGGCCCGGCTGGAGCGGCCTCGGGGAGCGTCCCGCCGAGGGCGACGCCCGCCCGTCGGCACCCGCGCCCGCCTCCGCCCCCGATCCGGCCGACTACCTGAACGCCTACGCCGAGGCCGCCTTCCGCTCGGAGGAACCGGCCGGCGACGTCCACGACCGCTTCCACACGCCCGACGCAGTCCACCACGCCGGTCGCCGCTCACTGGGGCGCGCCGACATCGTGCAGGACATGGAGAAGGCGCGGCGCAAGGGGCGGACCTGGCCGGTGGAGGTCCACGAGGCGCTGCGCGACGGCGACCGCTTCGCCGCCCGCTACAGCACCTGGCCCGACGACGGGCGGCAGGAGCGCAAGCGCGAGGAGCTCTTCGTCTTCGGCCGGTTCGCCGCCGACGGCCGGGTGTGCGAGGTGCGCCTGCTCCGCGAACCCGCGTACGGCGCGCAGTAGGCGGCGTGTGCCGTGCACCCGCGAACCCACCAGCGGAGGGGAACAGATGAGTAACCCGTTCGACGACGAGGACGGCGAGTTCTTGGTGCTCGTCAACGACGAGCAGCAGCATTCGCTGTGGCCGGCCTTCGCGGAGGTGCCCGAGGGGTGGACCGTCGCCCTGGGACCGGAAAGCCGCCCGAGGTGCCTGGAGTTCGTCGAGGAGAACTGGACCGACATGCGGCCGGCGAGCCTCGCCCGGCAGATGGAGCAGCCGCAGGCGTGACGCCGTGCCGCCGCTGCGGCGGCCCACGGGCGGGGGGAGAAGTCCGCGGTCGGCGCGCGGCCGGGAACGTCCGCGCGCCGACCGCGGGAAGTGCACCGACCTTCGAAGGGGGGAACACGTGGCATTGGACGTCACCGGCGACGCGGCACGGGCATACCCGGCAGCCGTGCGCGGAGCGGCCTGGCATGTGCCCGAAGCGGCCACGCCGGTCCCCGAGCTGCCCGAGCTCGCGTCGCTGAACGAGGACGAGCGCCGGGCCTGCCTGGCGCTCGGCGTGGACCGTGTCCACGCGGACGACGCCCTGGACGCCACCGCGCTGGCCGAAGGAGCCGCGCGGCAGGTGCTGGGCCAGGCGGGGTTGCCGGCCGGGGACCTCGGCGGCCTGATCGTCGTGGAGTCGCGGGCGCCGGAGACGCTGCTCAGCTCGGAGGCGACCAGGCTGCAGCGACGGCTCGGCGCCGACGCGGCGATCACCTTCACCGTGGGCGGCCTCGGCTGCGTCTCGGTCACCCCGGCGCTGCTCGCCGCGCGCGGACTGCTGTGCGCCGACGCGGGCCTGGGCGACGTGCTCGTCGTCCACGGGAGCAAGCCGGCCGGTGCGGGCCGCTACCGGCACCCGGTGACGGTCAACGGCGACGGCGGGCAGGCGCTGCTGGTGTCCCGCCGCGGCCCGGTACGGCTGCTCGACATCGTTCAGGAGACCAACGGGGACCACTGGGACCTGTTCCACGTCGCCTACCGGGACCGGCCCGCCGACCAGTGGCGCGAGGAGTGCCGGGACCTCCCCACGTACTCGTTCCGCCTCGCCATGGAGACCCGCGGCAGACTCTCCGCCCTGCTGTCCTCCCTCCTGGAGCGCAACGGCCTCCAGCCCGGGGACGTCCGCGGTTACGTCAGCCAGAACCTGTCGGCGGCCGGCTTCCGGTTCACCGAGGAGTCGCTCGGGATCGAGCTGCTGCCGGTCTGCCGGGACAACCTCCGCCGCTTCGGCCACCTGGGCCCCAACGACGTGTTCCTCAACCTGTACACGGCGAAGGAGCGCGGGCAGCTCGTGGAGGGCGACCGTGCCGTACTGATCAACGTGAGTCCGGTGGCCGCGTGGAGCGTGCTGCTGGTCGAACTGGGACCGCAGGAGAAGATGTCATGAACCTGATCACCTCGGAGATCACCGCCTTCCTCTCCGACGCGCTCCGCTGCGAGGTCGGGCCGGAGGACGACTACTTCGCCCTGGGCCTGGCCGACTCCCTCTTCGCCCTCGAGCTGGTGACCTTCGTCGAGGAGCGCTTCTCGCTCACCGTCGAGGTCGAGGACCTCGACCTCGACAGCTTCCGGACGGCCGACCGCATCACCGGCTTCGTGCAGCGCAAGTCCGGGGCGGCGGCCCACCCGGAGGGGCCGTGAGCACCCGGACCGGGCGGCTGAGCTCGCCGGTCGCGGCGGCGGCCGGCCTGGCCGCGGACGTACGCGACCGGGCCGCCGTCTGGGACCGCGACGGCGGCCTGCCGGACACCGTGCGCGACGCGGTCGCCGCCGCCGGCCTGCTGGCGGCCGATCTGCCCGAGGAGTACGGCGGCGCCGGCGCGACCCCGGCCGAACTGGGCGAACTCTGCGCCCACCTGGGCGGCGTGTGCAGCGCGCTGCGGGGCCTGGTGACCGTGCAGGGCATGGTGGCCGCGGCACTGCACCGGTGGGGCACCCGGGAGCAGCGGGCCCGGTGGCTGCCGCGACTGGCCGACGGCGAGCTGACCGCCGGGTTCGCCGCCACCGAACAGGCCGCCGGAAGCGCGCTGTCGGCCGTGACCACCCGGATCGAGCGGGACGGCGCCGACGTGGTGGTCACCGGCCGCAAGAAGTGGATCACCTTCGGGCAGGTCGCCGACGTGTTCCTCGTCCTCGGCCAGGAAGGCGGCAGGCCCGTCACGGCGCTCGTGGAGGGGTGGCGCGACGGCGTCGGCCGGGAACCGGTCCGCGACCAGCTGGGGATGCGCGCCGCCCGCATCGCCCACGTCGACTTCCGGTCCGTCCGGATACCGCCGGGCAACCTCGTCGCCCCGGCCGGTCTGGGGCTCTCCCACGTCGCGGCCACGGCGCTCGACCACGGGCGCTTCACCGTCGCCTGGGGCTGCGTCGGCATGGCGGAGGCGTGCGTGGAGGACGCCGCCACCCACGCCGCCACCCGCGCACAGGGGGATGCGGTCCTGGCCGACCACCAGTCCGTACGGGCGCTGCTCGCCCGCGCGGCCGTCCGGGCCGCGGGCGCGCGCGCACTGTGCCGCCGCGCGGCGGAGGCCCGCGGCGGGAACACCCGGCGCGGCATCCCCGAGACCGTCCTCGCCAAGTACGCGGCCGCCGACGCCGCAGCAGCCGCCGGCCGGGACGCCGTCCAGATCCTCGGCTCGGCGGGCTGCGAGCCCGACAGCCGGGTCGCCCGCCACTTCCGGGACGCCAAGGTCATGGAGATCATCGAAGGAGCGCAGCAGGTGGCCGAACAGCACATCGCCGAGCACGTGATGCGCCGGTACACGGCGCCCCGGGCGAACGGCACACCCTCCGGCGCCGCCGGCGGGGCGGTGGCGCGATGACCACGGCGAAGGACACCACCGGGAACACCACCGGGAACACCGCCGAGGGCGCCGCGGCCGTCGTCAAGTGCCTGGTCTGGGACCTGGACGACACCCTGTGGGACGGGGTCGTCCTGGAGAACGACGAGCCCGTTCCCTTCCCCGCCGCACTGAAGACCCTGCGCACGCTGGACGAGCGCGGCATCCTGCACGCCGCGGCCAGCCGCGGCGAGTACGACGTCAGCCGCCGCCACCTCGAACACCACGACCTGGAGGAGTGGTTCTGCGACCTCCAGGTCGGCTGGGGGGCGAAGTCGGAGGCGGTGCGGCGCATCGCCGAGAGGCTCAACATCGGCCTGGACACGATCGCGTTCGTCGACAACGACCCGGTGGAGCGGGCCGAGGTCGCCTCCGCCCTCCCCGTCGTCCGCTGCTACCGCGCGGACCAGGTCGAGGAGCTGGCCGGACTGCCCGAGTTCCAGCCGGAGTGCGTCACCGAGGAGGCCGGCGGCAGGCGGCTGCTCTACCGCACCGAGCACCGCCGGCAAGCTGCCGAGGAGTCCTTCGGCGGCGACCGGCAGGGCTTCCTCGCCTCGCTGAACCTGGTGATGACCGTCGGGGACGCGACCGAGCAGGACCTGGCCCGCGCCAGCGAACTGACGGTGCGCACCCACCAGCTCAACACCTCGGGGGTCACCTACGACGCCGCCGAACTGCGTGCGCTCGCGGCCTCGCCCGACCACCGCGTGCAGGTGGCCAGGCTCCGCGACGACTACGGCGACTACGGCATCATCGGCCTCGCCGTCACGGAACGCACCGCCGACGAGTCCGTGCTGCTGCTGTTGCTGATGTCCTGCCGGGTCGCCTCACGCGGCGTCGGCAGCGTGCTCCTGGACCACCTGACGCGGGAGGCGGTGGCGGCCGGACGCCGTCCCGTCGCGCACTTCGCGCCCACCGACGTCAACCGCACGATGCTGGTGACGCTGCGCTTCGCCGGCTACACGCCGGTCACCACCGAGGGCAGTCCGCTCGTTCTCGCCGTCGACCCGGAGCAGTTGGGGCCGCCGAAGCCGAGCCACGTCCACGTCGTCCGCGGTACGGACTGAGGGGGGCGGCGACCATGCGCGAGCAGACCGTGCAGAGCACGAACGAGCCCGGCCGGGGCCCGGCCCCGGCGGGCCACGGCGGCACCGGCGTGCTGGAGGGGTTCCGGCGGCAGGCGGCGCGGAACCCTTCCGCGACCGCGCTGATCGTCGGCGGCACACGGCTGACCTACGGCGCGCTCGACCGGGCGTCGGCGGCCCTGGCCGGGCGCCTGCGCCGACGGGGCGCCGGCCCGGGCCGGCTGGTGTGCGTACGGATGCGGCAGACCGCCACGGCCGTGATCGCCATGCTCGCCGCGCTGCGGGCCGGGGCCGCCTGGGCCGTCGTCGAGCCGGACCAGCCGCCCCACCGGCTGCGCGCGCTCCTCGCGGACACCGACTGCGCCGTCCTGGTCACCGCCGGCCCGGACCCTCTCCCGGCCGGCCTGCCGCACCCGCTCGGCATCCTCGACCTGAGCGACCTGAGCGACCTGAGCGACCTGAGCGACCTGGGCGACCTGGGCGACCGCGCGTCCGCCGGGCCGGTGGACGCGGGGGAGTCCGGGGACGCCGAGGTGCCCGAGTCGGCGCCCGTGTACGTCGTCTGCACCTCCGGGTCGACCGGCGCGCCCAAGGGGGTCATGGTGAGCCGGGCGCAGCTGGCCGCGTCCATCCACCCGCGGTACCGCGTGTACGGCACCGAGCCCTCCACGTTCGTCATGGCGATGCGCCTGTCCTTCGACGGCATGCTCGGCGGCATGTTCTGGTCGTTCACCGGCGGCCACACCCTGGTGCTCCCCGACGAGAAGGAACTGCGGCAGGTCCACGCACTCGCCGGGCTGGCCCGCCGGCACGCGGCCACCCACCTCATCGTGGTCCCCTCCTACTACCGCGCGCTGCTGGAGGAGAGCCGGCTGCTGCCGGAGACGTTGCGGCTGGTCGTGGTCGCCGGCGAGGCGTGCACCCCGGAACTCGTGCGCCGCCACCACCGGTTGCTGCCCGGCACCCGCCTCGTCAACGAGTACGGCCCCACCGAGACCACCATCTCCTGCACGGTCCAGCCCGACCCCGACCCCTCCTGGCCGCGCATCCCGATCGGCACGCCCTGGGCCGGGGCCGAGGCCCACGTCCTGGACGACCGGCTGCGGCCGGTGCCCGCCGGGGAACGCGGCGAGCTGTACATCGGCGGCACCTTCGTGGCGCTCGGCTACGCCGGGCAACCGGGCAGGACCGCGGAGCGGTTCGTCGCCGACCCGTTCGGCCGCCCCGGCGCGCGCCTGTACCGCACGGGCGACGTCGCGCAGGCCGACGCGTCCGGGGCCCTCCACTACCACGGCAGGACGGACGACCAGGTGAAACTCCGCGGCACCCGGATCGAACTCGGCGAGGTCGAGGCCGCTCTCGAACGTCACCCGCGGGTCGGTCAGGCCGTCGTCCTGCACGACACCTCCAGCGCCGACGAACCACGGCTCGTCGCCTTCCTGGCCCCCGCGTCGGCCGACGCCCCGCTGCCGTCGTGGCCGGACCTGCGCACGCACTGCGCCGAGTACCTCGTCGCCCAGGCCGTCCCCGCCGTCTTCCGGGAGCTCGCCCGCATGCCCCTCAACTCCAGCGGCAAGGCCGACCGTTCGGAACTCCAGGCGCTGCTCCGCGACGATCCCGCACCGGACGGCGACCGGACCGGGGGCGCGGCGGACGGCGCGGACGCCTCCGACGACCGGGTGCGGGAGGTGGCACGGATCTGGGCCGAGGTGCTCCAGCACGAGCAGACCGGCCCCCGCGACAACTTCTTCGCGGTCGGCGGCAGTTCGCTGAAGGTGCTCGAACTCCACAAGCGCCTGGAGCAGTACTGGCCCGGCGCGGTGCGCGTCGGGGAGCTGTTCGACCTCACCACCATCACGGCCCAGGCGGAAGCACTCACGGCACGGCTCGGCGGGACGCCCGAGCCGGACGACGACACCCCCACCGCCTATGAGCTGTGAGGCGGACCCACCGGTGGCACCCCAGGCGACGAGCGAACGGGAAGGCGATATGAGCGGGACAAGCGCGACACGCGGCCGGCCCGGCATCGCGGTGATCGGCATCTCCGCCCGGTTTCCGCAGGCCGACGGCATCACCCGGTTCCGGGCCAACCTGCGCGCCGGCCGTGACTCCGTGCGCCCGATGCCGCAGGAGCGCAGGGAGGCGACCTGCCTGGACCCCGACGCGGTGTACCCGCAGATGGGCTACCTGGACCGGATCGACCTGTTCGACCACGCGTACTTCGGCCTGTCCCGGCGCGAGGCCGAGGTGACGGACCCCCAGCACCGCATCGCGCTGCAACTGACCCGCGAAGCCCTGGAGAACGCCGGCTACGCCGCCTCCCGCATGCGCGACTCGCGCACGGCCGTCGTCTTCAGCTCGCCCAGCAACGGCTACCTGCCGCTGGTGCGCGAGGTCGGCACCCTCAGCATGATCGGCAACATCCCTTGCGGGCTGCCCGCCCGCGTCTCGCACCTGTTCGGCTTCACCGGCCCCTGCTACGGCGTCGACACCGGGTGCAACGGCTCGCTGGTGGCCGTGCACCAGGCCTCCCGCGAACTGCGCGACGGAGACGCCGACTACGCCGTCGTGGGCGGCGTCAGCGTGCGCCACGTGATCGCGCCCGAAGCCGCCGTCGCCGCCTTCCCCGGCATCGCCTCGCCGACGGCGAGGTGCCGGGCGTTCGACGAAAAGGCCGACGGCGCCGGCGCCGGCGAGGGCGGCGCCGTGCTGCTGCTGACCACGGTGGACCGCGCTCTGCGCGAGGGCGCCTTCATCCACGCGGTGATCCGCGGCACCGCCGTCGTGCACAACGGACGCCACTCGGCCACCATCGCGACACCCTCCGCCCGGTCCCAGGCGGAGGCGATTCGCCGGGCCTGGCAGCACGCGGGAGCCGACATCGGCACCGCCGGCTACCTGGAGACACACGGTTCCGGGACCCGCCTCGGCGACGCCGTCGAAGTGGAAGGGCTGGCGCTCGCCCGTACCGGCGTTCCCGAAGGAGCCGGCGACCTTCCGGTCGGCTCGGTCAAGACCAACCTCGGGCACCTCGACCACGCGGCCGGCATCGCGGGACTCGTCAAGACGGTCCTGAGCGTCCGCCACGGCGAGCTGTATCCGTCGCTGCACTTCGACCGCCCCGCCGAGGACGTCGACCTGCGCGCCGCCCGCCTCGAGGTGGTCACGGACACGCGCAGCTGGCAGGCGGACGTTCGCCGCGCCGGTGTCAGCTCCTTCAGCCTCGGCGGCATCAACGCGCACTGCGTCGTGGAGCAGCCGCCCGCGGCGACCGGCGCAGGCGGCCCGTCCCGGCCGTCGCGGGCGGACCGCGCACGGCGACTCGTCGGCGTGTCCGCCCGCACCGCCGACGACCTCGTGCTCCTCTGCGAGCGCCTGTCGCTCGTGCTGCGCGACGAGAACCCGCCGCTGGACGACGTGGCGCGCACCCTCAACGAGGGGCGCGACCACCACCCTCACCGCCGGAGCGTGGTGGCGGGCACGACCGCCGAACTGGCGACGCAGCTCGCCGCGCACGCCCTCTGGACGCGTCTGGACGCGACGGAGGACGAGGGCGCGCCGGGTGACGGACGGGAGCCGGGGAGCGGCACCGGGGGGCGGGCCGACGGTTCCGGATCCTCCGCCCCGCCCCGCGTGGTGCTGCTCCTCTCCGGCGACGCCACCGGTCTGCCCGACGGTCCCGGGGGAGCGCTGCCGGACGGACTGCCGCTGCCGCCCGGCCCGGCGGAGCGCGTGCGCGGCCAGCTCGCCGCTCACGCCGCGCTGACCGCGGCCGGTGTGCGGCCGGCCGGGCTGATGAGTTCGGGCGTCTCCCGGTACGCGGCGCGCCACCTCCAGGGCCGGCTGACGGCCGAGGACACCGCCGCGCTGCGGCGTGCCCGCGACACCGGGTCCGGAGACGGGTCCGGCGAGTCCGGCGACGCCTTCGGCGGCCCGGTGCGGCCGGAGCGGCTGCGCGCCGCGGTCGAGGAGCAACTCGCCGCAGGTCCGGTGGTCTTCGTGGAGCCGGCGGCGCACGGGGAGATCAGCGACCTGCTCCGGGACCAGCTCGCCGGCCGTACGGACGCACGAGTGGTCCGGCTGGGTGCGGACGCCGAGGACGTCCTGGGGGTGCTCGGCCACCTCTACGAGAGCGGCGTCGACATCGACTGGTCCGCGCTCCGGCCGGACGCCGCGGACGAGCGGCCCGGGCCGGGACTGGTCCCGCTTCCGGGCCATCCCTTCCGCGGGGTGCGCTGCTGGGCCCGCCAGGAGGGCGACGTCATCCGCTTCGGACCGCCCGCAGAGCCGACCCCGGCGGCGTCCACACCGGCCGAGGCGGTCCCGCCGCCCCCGCCTGCCGCGCCCGTGGCGGGCCGTACCGTCTCCGTGCTGGCCCCCGCCTCCGCCTCGCCCGGCCGCGAGCCGGCCGACCTCCGCAGCGCCGAGACCGTACCGGAACCGGCCCGGACCGCGGCCGCACCGGAAGCACAAGCAGAGCCACAGGCAGAACCGGAACCGCAACCGGAGGCGGGGTCCGCCGTTCCCGGCCGGGCGGCCGAGACCGGTGCCACGGTGCTGCCGTGGCTGCGTGAAGCCATGGCCGCGCTGCTGTACGCCGAGGACGTGGCCGCCGACGCCGACTACTTCTCCATCGGCGGCAACTCGGTGATCGCCCTCCAGCTCGTCGAGCGGGTGATCAGCCGGTACGCCGTCGCGCTCAGGCTGGTCGACATCTACACCCACCCCGTGGTCTCCGACCTCGCAGACGCCATCGCCGCACGCCTTCCCGAGCCCTCCGGCGCCGCCGTCGAGCCTGCCGCCCCCGGCGGCCGCACCACGGCCTCGCCGGCCACCGACGCCGACGGACTCCACCGGCTGCCGCCGATCCGCCCCGGCCAGGAGCCCACCCTCTCCTACGGCCAGGAGCGGATGTGGTTCCACCACCAGCTGGACCCGGACACCCGGCTCTACAACCTGCCCGGCGCCACGCGCATGCGCGGCGAACTCGACCTGGAAGCCATGCGGCTGGCATGGGAGGACCTCGCCCGGCGCCACGAGGTGCTCCGCTCCAACTTCGTCGAGTCCGACGGCCGCCCCGGCCTGGCCATCCGCCCCGAACTGGGCGACTTCTTCCACGTGCTGGACGTCTCCGCGGAACCCGATCCGGAAGCCGCGGCCCGGGCCGCCGTCCGCGACGAGACCGACTGGGTGTTCGACGTGGCGCACGACCCGCTGGTCAGGGTCGCCGTCGTCCGCATCGCCCCCGGCGACCACCTCTTCTGCTGGACGATGCACCACGGCGTCAACGACGGGTGGGCCCCGCAGATCCTCATGGGCGAGCTGATCCAGTTCTACGAGGCCCGCTGCCAGGGCCGTGAGCACCGCCCTGAGCCGCTGCCCGTGCAGTACCGCGACTACGCACGCTGGCAGCGCGACCTGCTCGAAGGCGCGCTGCTCGACGGCGAACTCGACTACTGGCGCCGCAAGCTGGCCGACCCGCCCGCCCTCGAACTGGCCACGGACCGGCCCCGCCCGGCACGGATGGACTACGCGGGCGCCACCTACGGCTTCACCGTCCCCGCCGAGCTGGTGCGCCGGCTCCGCGCGGTGGGAAGCCGGGAGACCGCCACCCTGTTCATGGTCCTGCTGACCGGACTGAAGGTGCTGCTCTCCCGCTGGTCCGGGCAGCGCGACGTCGTCGTCGGCACCCCGACGATCGGCCGCAGCCGCCCCGAACTCTGGGGACTGCTGGGCTTCTTCAACAACACCATCGCCCTGCGCTCCGACCTCTCCGGCGACGTCACCTTCCGCGAACTGCTGCGCCGGGTGCGCACCGTGGTGCTGGAGGCCATGGAGCACCAGGAGATCCCCTTCGACCGGGTGGTGCGCGAGGTCGCCCCGGACCGCGACCCGAGCCGCAATCCGATCTTCGACGTGATGTACGTGCACCAGACGCTCCCGCCGGACTTCGCCCTGGGGGAGAAGACCACGTTCAACCCGGGCCGGCCCGGCGGCGGGGACGACGAGACCCCCCAGTTCCCCGGACTCCCGGCGGGCACCGCCAAGTTCGACCTCACCGTGGTCATGGCGGAGCGGCCCGACCACGAGGAGCTGGAGGTCGCCGTGGAGTACAGCACGCGGCTCTTCGACGGCGACACGGTGGCCGCCATGGCGCAGTCGCTGCTGGACCTGCTGTGGGCCGCAGCCGAGAACGAAGACACCGGCTACGACCGGTTGCCCGCCGGCCCACCGGACCGCCGCCCCGCCGCCGTCGGCGACCGGCCCGCCCCCGCGGCGGCCCGTCCGGAGCGGGCGTCACGGCCGGTCTCCGCCCCCGACGACCACGCCGTCACCTCGTGCCTGGAACTGTGCGGCGTCGTCGACGAGGACGCCCTGCGGGCGGCGTTCGACGACCTCACCGAACGCCATGAGGTGCTGCGCACCCGCCTCCCGGCGTCCCCGGCGCAGGAGCAGCGGGAGCAGCAGGAGCAGCAGGAGCAGCCCGCAGCACCGCGGGGCGGCGAGGGCCGCTTCCGCACGCTCGACGTCTCCCACCGCCCGCGCCCCGCCGCCGCGGCCCGGGAACTGGCCCGCACGCACGGCAGCACGGCGACCGACCCGGACACCGGCGCACCCGCACGGGCCCTGCTCGCCACCACCGGCCCGGACAGCCGTCTGCTGGTGGTCACCACCCACCGCGACGCGTACGACGGCGCCCAGCCCGGCCTGCTCTTCGGCGACCTGCTGGCCCTCTACGCCGCGCGCTGCGGCCGGGAGCCCGCGCCGCCCGCGCCCCCCGTCTCCTACGGCGACTACGCCCGGTGGCAGCGCGACCTGCGCGCCGACGGCCTGCTGGACGGACAACTCGCCCACTGGCGAGGGG
Organism: Streptomyces hazeniae; assembly: GCF_031845485.1. Lineage (NCBI taxonomy): Bacteria > Bacillati > Actinomycetota > Actinomycetes > Kitasatosporales > Streptomycetaceae > Streptomyces > Streptomyces hazeniae. Next base: position 399,537 of record NZ_JAVREQ010000001.1, on the reverse strand, counting down.
CCCTGGCCGGCCTTCCCTCCGGGGGGCTGCCGACCGACCGGCCACGCCCGACGTCCGGCACCCACGCCTGCGCCACCCACACCGTCCGGGTGCCCTCCGACCTCGCCCACGCGCTGGCACGCGCCGGCACCCGGGAACGCCTGCTCGCGGGAATCGCGGCGATCACCGCCTGGCGCTCCGGCACCCACGAGACGGTCGTCGGGCTGGCGGAGGCGGCCCCCGACACCGACTCCACCGCCGAGGACCCGGACCGCCCCCGCCCCGGCGAGGCCGTCGGCCCGTTCGCCAACCCGCTCGCGCTGCGCATCAGCACGGCGGACGACCCCGGCCTGGAGACGCTGAGCCGGCGGGTACGTGCCGTCGTCGAGGAAGCCTCCGCGCACGCCGACGTGCCGTTCGAGGACGTCGTGCACGCGCTGCGGCCGCCCCGCGAGCCCGGACGTCCGCCGCTGTTCGACCTCACCTACGCCCACCACCGGCTGCCGAGGGACCTCGGCGCGGCGGCCGGCCTGGAGGTACGGCCCGGCGCGGGCGACGGGCGTCTGCTGCTGCCCGCAGCCACCGCCGGGCACGACCTCGCCTGGTCGGTGCTGGAAGGGCCCGAGCCCGGGGCCCTCACCGTCTCCGTCACCTACCGCACCGAACTCTTCGACGAGGAGACGGTGGTCGCCGCGGCGGCCGACCTGACGGCGCTGCTGCGCCGGGGGTGCGGCGAGCCGGAGGTGCCGCTGAGCGCCCTGTGGCTCGCCGACGACACCGCGTTCGCCGACTGACCTGCCCGACGGACCAGAAGGAGGCCCGCGACCGTGGGCGAACACCAAGACATCGAGGCGCCTGCACCGATCGGCGTCGTCGGCGCGGGGACCATGGGCGCCGGCGTGGCCCAGTGCTTCGCACAGGCCGGCCGGCCCGTGGTCGTCGTCGACCCCCACGAGGCGGCCCGCCGCGACGGAGCGGCCCGGCTGCGCTCCGGGATGCGGCTGCGGCGGCTGCTGGGCGGCGGCGGGGACACGTCCCCGGCCGACGCTGCCCCGGTCGAGTTCTCCGCCGAGCTGGGCGACCTCGCGCAGGCGTCCTTCGTCGTCGAGTGCGCGCGCGAACGCGAGCCGCTGAAGGAGGAGATCCTGCGCGAACTGGACCGGGTGTGCGGGCCCGACACCATCCTCGCGTCCTGCACCTCGGCCATCCCCATCGCCCGGCTGGCGTCCTTCACCGGCCGCCCCGACCGGGTGATCGGCACCCACTTCATGAACCCCGCTCCGGTCAAGGACGCGGTCGAGGTGGCGTGTTCGGCCCGCACGAGTGAGGAGACGCTGCGGCGCACCCGGGACCTGCTGGCGGCGATCGGCAAGAAGCCCGTCGTCGTGGGGGACGGGCCCGGGTTCGTCACCAACCGCGTCCTCATGCTGACCATCAACGAAGCCGCCGCGGTCCTCGACCAGGGAACCGCGGACGCGGAGACGGTCGACCGCGTCTTCCGCGAGTGCTTCGGCCACCCGATGGGGCCGCTGCGCACCGGCGACCTCATCGGCCTGGACACCGTCGTCGACACGCTCGACGTCCTCCGCACGCACACCGGGGACGCACGCTTCCGGCCCTACCCGCTGCTGGCCGGGCTCGTCGCCGACGGACGCGTCGGCCGCAAGGCCGGCCGCGGCTTCCACTCCTATCCGCAGAGCCCTCTTGTCGCACGGGGAGAGACCAGCCATGGCTGACCACCACACTGCGCGCACCGCGATGTCCGAGGCCGGCCGGGAGGCGTGGACTCCGTCCGCCGACGGCGGCCACGTCGCGGAGGTCGTGGAGATACGCGGCCCGCTCGACACGGCGGCCTTCGAGGAGTCCGTACGCACCGTGGTGCGCGAGAGCGACGCGCTGCGCATGCGCCGGGCCGGGCAAGCCGACGACTCCGACGGCCCCGGCGACGGACGTCACACCGCTCTCCGGCCCGACCCCGACGCCGACCTCCCCCTCCCCGTGATCGACTTCGGCGCCGACCCCGACCCGGAGTCCGCCGCCGCGGAGTGGGTGCGCGCCGAGACGGCCCGGCCCCCGGGAGAAGGGGAGGCGCTGTCGCGGCAGGCCCTGCTCCGCCTCGGCCCGGACCGCTTCCACTGGTTCCACCGCCACCACCCGGCCGTGCTGGACCGCTTCGGCTGCCACCTGGTCACCCGCCGGGTGGCCGAGGTCCACACCGCCCGGACCGAGGGATGGCCGCACCAGGAGCACGCCCTCCCTCCGCTGTCCCTGCTGCGGGACGAGGAACGGGAGTACCGCGCCTCCGACCTGCGGGACGCGGACCGCGACCACTGGCTGGCGCGGTACGCCGACCGCCCCGAGCCGGCGTCCCCGGCCACCGGGCCGGCCGGATCCGGTGCGGCCGACGGCGAGCCCGTCACGTCCCGCCCCGCGCCCCTCTCCGCCGAGGAGAGCGCCCGGGTGCGGGCGGCCACCCGGAGCACCGGCACCGACGCCGTCGCGGTGCTGGTCGCGGCCGTCGCCGCGTACGTGCACCGCCTCACCGGCAGCACCGACGTCGTCCTCGGCCTGCCCGTGGACGGCCGCACCACCCGCGCGTCCCGGCGCGTCCCCGGCGCCGCGGGCGACGTCGCACCGCTGCGCCTGACCGTGCGCCCCGGCACGTCGTTCACCCGGCTGGCGCGGCAGGCCGCCCGGGAGATCGCCGACGTCCGGCGGCACCAGCGGTTCCGTCACGCGGAGCTGTGCCGCGAACTCGGCGTCACGGGCGGTCCGCTGTACGGGCCCGTCGTCGACGTCCGCCTGCACGCCCAGGAGGTGCGCTTCGGCGACCACGCGGCCCGGGTACGCCGTCTCGGCGGCCCGCACGTCCCCGACCTGCGCATCGTCGTCGACGAGGACACCGCGGAGAGGACGCTGTCCGTCGCCTTCGTCGGGGCCGCCGACCGGTACACCGCCGCCGAGGCCGACGCCCACCGCGAGCGGTTCGCACGGCTGCTGGCCGGGGCCGCCGCCGAACCCGGGCGCTCCGTGGCCGCGTTCGACCTGCTCGGCGCCGACGAGCGGCGCTCCGCACTGGCCCTGAGCGACGGTGGCGGCAGCGCGCAGCGCCCCCGCACCCTGCTCGAGCTCCTCGACTCCGCGGCCGCCCGGCACGCGGACGCCGTGGCCGTCAGTGACGCCTCCGGCAGCCTCACCTACCGCGAACTGCACGAGCAGGCCAACCGGCTGGCCCGGCTGCTCGTGGCCCGCGGCGCGGGACCCGAGCGGACCGTGGGGCTGCTGCTGCCCCGTTCGGCCCGGACCGTCGTGGCGATGCTCGCCGTGCTCAAGTCCGGCGCCGCCTACCTGCCGCTCGATCCGTCCTACCCCGCCGAACGGCTGCGGTTCATGCTCCGCGACGCGCGGCCCTGCTGCGTGGTGACGGACACCGCAGCGGGCCACGACGACGCGCTCTCCGGCGCGCCGGCCCTCACCCTCGACGCGCCGGACACCGCCGCCGAGCTGCGCGACGCGTCCCCGGCGCCGCTCGCCGACGCCGACCGCCGCGCCCCGCTGCTGCCCGCGCACCCCGCGTACGTGATCTACACCTCCGGCTCCAGCGGCACGCCCAAGGGCGTGGTCGTCGCCCACCGCAACGCCGCCGCCCTGGTCGCATGGGGCCTGGCGGAGCTCGGGCCCCGGAGCCTGTCACACACCCTCGCGGCCACGTCGTTCAGCTTCGACGTGTCGGTCGCCGAGATCTTCCCCACCCTGGCGCACGGCGGCCGGGTCGAGGTCGTCCGGAACCTGCTGTCGCTCATGGACGGCGACCCGCCGCGCTGGTCGGGCGGGCTGGTGTGCGCGATCCCGTCCGTCCTCGCCAAGCTGCTCGACGGCGGCGACCTCGACCTGTCCGCCGCGACGCTCGCGCTGGGGGGCGAGGCGCTGCCCGCCCCGCTGGCCGACCGGGTCCGCGCCGCCCTGCCCGGCACCCGGCTGATGAACGTGTACGGGCCGACCGAGGCGACGGTGTACGCCACCGCGTGGACCGACGGGCCCGACCCCGACGGCCTGACCCCGCCCGTCGGCCGTCCGCTGGGCCACGTGCGCGCCTACGTGCTGGACACCGCGCTGCAGCCGGTCGAGGCCGGACGGCCCGGGGAGCTGTACCTGGCGGGTGCCGGGCTGGCCCGCGGCTACCTGCACCGGCCCGGGATGACGGCCGGCCGCTTCGTCGCCGACCCGTTCGGCCCGGCGGGGGAGCGCATGTACCGCACCGGCGACCTCGTGTGCCGGCGGGAGGACGGCCGGCTCGACTTCCTCGGCCGGATGGACGGGCAGGTCAAGGTCCGCGGCTTCCGCATCGAGCTGGGGGAGGTGGAGGCCGTGCTGGGCCGGCACGCCGACGTGGCCGAGGCGGTCTGCGTGGTACGGGACGACGCGGCCGGCGAAGCCCGGCTCGTCGCCTACGCGGTACCCGCCGGGCCGGCCGGTGCGGAGCCGGCCGCGCTGCGGGCCTGGCTGGCCGACCGGCTCCCCGCCCACCTGGTCCCCGCCCACGTCACGGTCCTCGACGCACTGCCGCGCACGCCCAGCGGCAAGCTCGACCGCCAGGCCCTTCCCGGCCCCGGCCCCGGCCCCGACTTCGCCGCGGCTGCCGGTAAGGCGCCCGCGGCCCTCCCGACGCCCGCGGAGGAACGCCGGACCGAGCCCGAGCAGCCCGAGCAGCCGGAACTGCGGTGGACGCCCGACCCGCAGGAGCGGGCGACGGCATCCGCCCAGACCGAGACCGAGACCCAGACCGAGACCCCCGCCGTGACCCCCGCCGAGGAGCCCGCCCCGGGGCCCACCTCCCGCGAGGAGATGGTCGCGGCCGCGTTCGCCTCGGTGCTGCGCGTCGCCGAAGTCGGTCCCGACGACGGCTTCTTCGACCTCGGCGGTGACAGCATCGTCTCCATCCAGCTGGTCAGCCAGCTCCGGAAGGCCGGTCTGGTCCTCACCCCGCAGGACGTGTTCGAGCACAAGACCGTCCGCGCCCTCGCGGCGGTCGCCCGCGAGACCGCCCGCTCGACGGGAGGCGGCGGTTCGTCCGGTACGGGCGACGTGCCGCTCACCCCGATCGTGCACTGGCTGCGGGAACTCGGCGGCCCCGTCGACGGCTTCCACCAGGCCGCCCTGCTCCAGGTTCCCGGCGGGCTCCGGGAGGACCTGCTGACGAAGGCGCTGCAGACGCTCCTGGACCACCACGACGCACTGCGGATGCGGCTGCACGTGTCCGACGACGGCGCCTGGCGCCTCGTCGTCCGGCCGCCCGGCTCGGTACGCGCCAGGGCCTGCCTCCGGCGGATCGACGTGTCGGAGCTGGACGGCGACTTCGCCGCGACGATCGGCCGGGAGGCGGCACGGGCCAAGCGGGAGCTGGACGTCCGCGCGGGCACGATGGTGCGGCTGCTGTGGCTGGACGCCGGTCAGGACACCCCGGGCCGGCTGATGCTCATGGGCAACCACCTCAGCGTCGACGGCGTGTCGTGGCGCATCCTGGTCCCGGACCTGTCGTCGGCCTATGAGGCGTTCGAGGCAGGGGACGAGCCGCGGCTCCAGCCGGTCGAGACCTCGCTGCGGCAGTGGAGCCGTGCGCTCTCCGCACAGGCCAACGAAGAGGAGCGGCTCGCCGAACTGCCGCTGTGGACCGACATGCTGGCGGCCTCCGGGCCCGAGCTCGCGAAGCGTCCGCTGGACCCGGCGCGGGACACCACCGCCCATGCGCGTTCCCACGTGCTCACCTTCGGTGCCGAACGCGCCCGGCACCTGTTCACCACCCTCCCGGCGGCCTTCCACTGCGAGATCAACGACGTGCTGCTCACCGCGCTCAGCCTGGCCGTGCGCCACACCCTGGGCACCGAGGGCGACGTGCTGATCGACGTGGAGGGCCACGGCCGGGAACCGGTCGTCCCCGGCGCGGACCTCTCGCGCACCGTCGGCTGGTTCACCAGCATGTACCCCGTGCGGCTGGCGCCCGGCGAGGCCGCGCCGGACGACGGACCCGCCCTGGGACGGGCGCTGCGGCGCATCAAGGAGCAGCTGCGGGCCATCCCGGACAAGGGGATCGGCTTCGGCATGCTGCGCTACCTCAACGAGCGGACCTCCGGCCGCCTCGCCGCCGCGCCCCCGAGGGACATCGGCTTCAACTACTTCGGGCGCTTCATGCTGCCCGCAGCCGCGGGGGAGCGGGACTGGGCTCCCGCGCCGGAGACCACCATGAGCGCCGGCGCCGACGCCGAGATGCCGCTCACCCACCCGCTGTCCATCAACGTCCTCACCCAGGACGCCGCCGACGGCACCGAACTGGCCGTCTCGTTCGTGTGGCCGGAGGGCGTCGTCGAGGAAGCGGTCGTGCGGCGCATCGCCGACGCCTGGTTCGAGGCCCTGGACGCGCTGTCGGCGTACGCGGCGCAGCCCGGCGCGGGCGGGCGCACGCCGTCCGACTTCCCGCTGGTGAACCTCGAACAGCGGGAGGTCGACGCGCTGGAGGAGGCGCACGCCGACCTGGAGGAGGTGCTGCCGCTGTCCACGCTGCAGGCGGGCATGCTCTACCACGTCCTGCTCGGCGAGATGGCCGACGAGACCGACGGCTGGGACGAGACGGACGGCTGGGACGGGACGGACCTCGCGGACGACGAGGGCCCCGGGGACGACGGGGTCCACCTGTACACGGTGCAGCTGGCGCTCGACCTGGAGGGCGCGGTGGACGCGGCACGCATGCGCGACGCCGGCCAGGCGCTGCTGCGGCGCCACGGCAACCTCCGGGCGGCCTTCGCCCACGAGGGGCTGCGCCAGCCCGTGCAGGTGATCTGCGGGGGGACCCGGCTGCCCTGGCGGGAGGAGGACGTCAGCGCGCTGTCCGCGGACGAGCGGGAGCGCGAGGTGCGGCGGCTGATGCGGGTCGAGCGGGGCCGCCCGTTCGACCCGGCCACGCCGCCGATGCTGCGCATGATGCTCGTCACCACGGGCGAGCGGAGCTGGACGCTGGTGCTCAGCACCCACCACATCCTGCTGGACGGCTGGTCGTTGCCGGTGCTGGTGCGCGAGCTTTTCGCGCTCTACCGCAACGCCCTGGAGCCCGCCGGGGACACCGCCGCCGGCCTGCCGGCGGTCACCCCCTTCCGCGAGTACCTCGCCTGGCTCCAGCAGGTGGACACCGCCCAGGCGGAGGCCAGTTGGCGTGAGGCGCTGGACGGGCTGACCACGCCGACCCGTCTCGCGGCCGACGAGGGCGGCACCAGGCCGCTGCCGCCGTCCCACGTGACGGCCGAACTCACCGAGGAGACCACCACCGCCCTGGTCGACATGAGCCGCCGGCACGGCGTGACCCTCAACACCGTGCTCCAGGCGTGCTGGGGCGTCCTGCTGGGCGGGACGACCGGCGGCGACGACGTGGTGTTCGGTTCGGTGGTCTCCGGACGGCCCGCCGAACTGCCCGGCGTCGAGACGATGGTGGGACTCTTCATCAACACGGTGCCGACCCGCGTACGGCTGAACGCGCGGGACTCGCTGGGCACCCTCTTCGTGCGGCTCCAGCAGGAGCAGACCCGGCTGATGCCGTACCACCACATCGGACTCGGCGACATCAGGCGTATCACGGACATGGGTGACATGTTCGACACCGTGATGGCCTTCGAGAACTACCCCATCGAAGGCGTGCTGGCCGACCCGGCGCCCGGGCTCACCCTCACCGGCGCCAGCGGCGACGACGCCCCGCACTACCCGCTCGGGCTCATCGTCTCGGCGCGGAGCGAGCGCCTCTTCCTCCGCTTCGACCACCGCCCGCACCTGATCGAGCGCGACCGGGTCAAGGACCTCGCCGACCGCTTCGTCCGGCTGTTGACCACGGCGGCCACCGACCCGGCGCGGAGCCTGGGCGACGTACGGGACGAGGAGGCCGGGGCGAAGACCGCCCGCACCGGCGGCGGGCAGCCGCCACGGACCGGGCGCGGCGACGCCCCGCTGACGGCTCCGGAACCCGCCGGAGGAGACGCCGGCGGCACCGGAGTGCTGCTGCCGCTGCGCGAGTCCGGGAGCAGGGCACCGCTGTTCTGCGTGCACCCTGCGGGCGGTATCGCCTGGTCGTACGCCGGGCTCACCACCTCGCTGGGCGAGGACCAGCCGCTCTACGGGCTTCAGGCGCGCGGACTGGAGGCGCCGGAGGTACTGCCCGCGACGCTGACGGAGATGGCCGCCGACTACCTGGCCCAGGTGCGGCGCGTGCAACCGGAGGGCCCGTACCACCTCCTGGGCTGGTCCTTCGGAGGGCTGGTCGCCCATGAGATGGCCGTGCAGCTCCAGCGCGACGGCGAGCGCGTCGGCCTGCTGTCGCTGCTCGACGCCTACCCGGCCGGTCCGCCGGCCGGCTCCGGCGAGGGCGGGGACGAGGACCGGGACGCGTGCCGGACCGAGGACGGTGCCGCACCCGCGGACGGCGGGGTCGGCGCGGTGCTGAGCATGGTCCTGGATCTCTTCGGCTACGACCAGGCGACCTGGGCGGGCGAGACGCTGACCTACCCGCGGTTCATGGAGATCACCCGTGACCGCACCGGTCAGCTCGCCCTGTTCGACGAGGCGCGCATCGAGGCCATCTGCCGCATCTCCCTCAACAACGGCATCCTGGCCCGCTCCCACACCCCCGGGCGGTTCGCCGGTGACGCGCTGGTCTTCACGGCCAGTGAGACCGACCCGCAGGTCGCGGCCGACCTGTGGCTGCCGTACCTGGACGGCGGCAAGCCCGAAGTCGTTCCCGTCGACCACACCCACGGTCGGATGGGACGGGCCGACGCCCTGGCCGGCATCGGCCGGGCACTGCTGCCGCGCCTGCGAGGGACGGGCGCATGAGCGTGCTCCCCTCCCCGGGCGCCGCACGGGAGGGGCACCCCGGGGTGCCCCTCACCACGGCACAGTCCGGCGTGTGGCTGGGCCAGGCGCTCGCGCCGCACTCCGCCCGCTACCACGTGGGGATCGGCGTCGAGGTCGACGGACCGCTCGACGCCGGCACGTTCAACACGGCGTTCCAGTGGACGATCGCCGAAGCGGAGGGACTGCGTGCCCGGTTCGCCGTCGCCTCCGACGGCGAACCCCGTCAGCACCTCGGCCCGTTGCCCGGCTGGGACGTTCCGTGCGTGGACGTCGGCGGCGAACCGGACCCCCGGCGCGCCGCCGGCGTGTGGATGCGCGCCGACCTGGCGCGCCCCTTCGACCTGGAGCGGGGACCGCTGTTCCGCGGTGCGCTGCTGAAGCTCTCCGGCACCCGCTCCTGCTGGTATCTGGGCGCGCATCACCTGGTGCTCGACGGCTTCAGCTCGTCCCTCTTCGCCCGCAGGCTCGGCGAGGTCTACGCCGCCCTGGAGGCGGGACAGCCGCCACCGTCGGCGGGCCACCTGGCGCCGCTGACGACACTGCTCGAAGCGGAGGCCGCCTACCGCGACTCGCCCGCGTACACCGCCGACCGCGCGTACTGGCTGCGGCGAACCGCCGACCGGCCCGACGCCGGCGACCTGCGCTGGAGCACCCCGTCCGGGCACGGGGAGGGCGACGCGCCCGGTCTCGCGCTGCGCCGTGACGCCGTGCTCCCGGCCGCCGCCTGGCGGGAGGTGCGGCAGCGGGCCCGGCGGCTCGACGTCCGCTGGCCCGCGCTGGTCGTCGCCGCCGCAGCCCTCCACCTGCGCGCCCGCACGCACACCGACCCCGGCGGCGACCGGCACGGCGCCGACGGCCACGGCGAGGTGACGGTGGGTCTGCCCGTGACCTGCCGGGCGGGTGAAGCCGTCCGCACGGCCCCCGGCATGCTCTCGAACGTGGTGCCGCTGCGCCTGCCGGCCGGGGCCGGCCTGCCCGTGCCCGACCTGGTGCGCGCGACCGACGCCGAACTGTCCGCGGCCCTCGAACACCAGCGGTACCGCATCGAGGACCTGCGCCGCGACCTCGGCCTGACCGGTGCCGGACCGCGCCGAGGGCCCGGCGGACGGCGTCTGTTCGCCATGACGGTCAACGTGCTGCCCTTCGACTACGGCGGGACGTTCGCCGGACGGCCCATGGTCATGCGCAACATCGCCATCGGCCCGGTCGAGGACCTGTCCCTCACCGTCCACCGCGACGGGCCGGGCGGCGGACTGCGCGTCGTCCTCGACGCGGACCCGGCCGGCTTCACCGGCGGCGAAGCCGCCGCCGAGGCACGCCGGTTCGCCCACCTGCTGCGCCGGCTGGCCTGCGCCCCCGACCTGCCCGCCGACGGGATCGATCCGCTCACCCCCGGCGAACGGCGGCTGTTCGTGCCGCGCCCCGCCCCGCCCTCTCCCGCCGCGCCCCCGCCCTCTCCCGCCGCACTCCCTCAGCTCGTCGAGCAGTGGGCCGCGCGCACCCCGGAGGCCCCGGCGGTCACCGCGGGGCGGACCGTGCTGTCCTACGGTCGGCTCAACGACCGCGCCAACCGGCTCGCCAGGTCGCTGCTGGACCGGGGAGCCGGACCGGAACGGACCGTCGCCGTCCGGCTGCCGCGCTCCGCCGACCTGGTCACCGCGCTCCTCGCCGTGGCCAAGACCGGTGCCGCCTACCTGCCGCTCGACCCCCGCTGGCCCGCCGAACGCCTCCGCACGATCCTCCACGACGCACGCCCCGTCCACACCCTCACGCCGGACGACCTCGCCGTACTGGACCGCGAACCGGCCCCGGCGGGCCCGGCAGGGCTCACGGACGCGGACCGCCGCCCAGCCCCGCCGGGCCCCGCGCACCCCGCGTACGTGATCTACACCTCCGGCTCCACCGGACGCCCGAAGGGCGTGGTCGTCCCGCACCACGCCGTCGTGTCCCTCCTCCGGGATGCGGCGGCCTCCTTCCGCTTCGGCCCCGACGACGTGTGGACGCTGTTCCACTCCTGCGCGTTCGACTTCTCCGTCTGGGAGATGTGGGGCGCCCTCGCCCACGGCGGCCGCCTCGTCGTGGTGGACCACGACGACGCCCGCTCCCCCCGCGCGCTGCTGGACCTGCTCGCCCGCGAGCGGGTGACCGTGCTCAACCTGACGCCGTCCGCCTTCCACGCGCTCGACCGCGCCGACGCCGAGGACCCCGGCCCGGAACGTGGCCTGGCGCTGCGTCAGGTGATCTTCGGCGGCGAGCCCCTGCACCCCGAACGCCTGCGGTCCTGGCGGCGACGGCACGGCGACGCCGCGCCCGCCATGACCAATATGTACGGCATCACCGAGACCACCGTCCACGCGACCCGGCTCGACCTCGCACCGCACCACCTCGCCGGGCGCGGGAGCCCGATGGGAACCGCCCTCCCGGGACTGCGGCTCCACCTCCTCGACCACCGGCTGCGACCCGTACCACCCGGCACGACGGGCGAGTTGTACGTGGCGGGCACCGGCGTGGCACGCGGCTACCTCGGCCGGCCCGGGCTGACCGCCGCCCGGTTCGTCGCCGACCCGTTCGGCCCTCCGGGCACGCGGCTGTACCGCTCCGGCGACCTGGCCCGGTGGCGTGCCGACGGCGGACTGGAATACGCCGGGCGGGCCGACGCCCAGGTCAAGGTGCGCGGCTTCCGTATCGAACCCGGCGAGGTGGAAGCCGCGCTCGCGGACGCGCCCGGCGTGGCACAGGCCGCGGTCGCCGCGAAGACCGGCCGCACGGGGGAGGAGGCCCGGCTGGTCGCCTACGTCGTGCCGCGGGACCACGGCGAGCCCGGGGTCGTCACCGAGTCCGGCGCCGTCGGCGAGTCCGGCGGCTGGGAGGCCCGGCTGCGCGCCCATCTCCGCGACCGGCTCCCCGACCACCTCGTGCCCACCGTTCTCGTCCGGACGGAGCGACTGCCGCTGACCCCCAACGGCAAGCTGGACCGTGCGGCACTGCCCGACCCCGGCGTGCGCCCCTCCGCCCACCCGGCACCGCAGCGGGCGGCGACGGCCGGGGAACGGCAACTGGCCGCGCTGTACGCGCAGGTGCTCGAGGTGGAGCGGGCGGGACCGGAGGACGGCTTCTTCGATCTCGGCGGCGACAGCCTCCGCGCGACCCGCCTGGTCGCTCGCGTGCGCGCCGAGATGAACGCCGACATCGACGTGCGCGACGTGTTCGCCCACCCGACCGTCGCCGCACTCGCCGCCCGCCTCCGCCTCCGCCCGGCCGCCCCGGCCGTGCAGCGGCCGGCGCCCGCCGCAGGCCCCCGGCCGCGCCGCGCCCCCCTTTCCCCGGCGCAGCGCCGCCTCTGGGCCCAGCAGTCCCTCACCGGCCCCGACCCGGCCTACAACATCCCGCTCGTGCTGCGCACATCGGGCCCGCTCGACGAGGCCGCGCTGCGCCGCGCGGTGCTCGACGTGGCCACCCGCCACGAACCGCTGCGCACCGTCGTCGCCACCCGCGGCGACCACCCCGAGCAGCACGTGCTCGACCCCTCGACCGCGGCCCTGTGGCAGCCCGAGGCCGTCACCGGCCCCGAAGAGCTGGACGACGCGCTGGCAGCGGCCGCCCGCCACGCCTTCGACCTGGAGAAGGAACCGCCGCTGCGGGCCCAGCTGTTCGCCTGCGGCCCTCGGCGACACGCCCTGCTTCTGCTGCTCCACCACATCGCCTGCGACGCGGCCTCGCTCGGACCGCTGCTGACCGACCTGGCCACCGCCTACACCGCACGACGCGCCGGCCGGCAGCCGGACTGGCCTCCGTTGCCCGTGCACTACGGCGACCACGCACGGCGGCAGCTCCCCCCACCGGAGCCCGCCGCCGGACTGGACCACTGGACCGCCGCACTCGAGAACCTGCCGCGGCGGCTCCCGCTGCCCACCGACCGCGCCCCGTCCCCCGACGGCGACGACGGAGCCGGCGACGGCGTGCCCTTCCAGGTGCCCGCCCGGGTGCACCAGCGCCTCGCCGACCTCGCCGCCGCCGGGGGAGCCAGCCTGTTCATGGTGGTGCACGCCGGCCTGGCCGCCCTGCTGACCCGCCTCGGCGCCGGCACGGACATCCCCGTGGGCACCGCCGTGGAGGGACGGGGCGACGTCGGCACCGACCGCCTCGTCGGATGCTTCGTCAACACCGTCGTCCTCCGCACGGACACTTCCGGAGCCGTCACCTTCCGCGAACTCCTCGCCCGCGTACGGGCGTCCGACCTCGCCGCCTTCGCCCACCAGGAGGTGCCCTTCGACCTGGTGGTGGACGCCGTCGACCCGGAACGCAGCGCGGCGGGACAGCCGCTCTTCCAGGTGATGCTCACCCTGACGCCTGCTCTGCCGGATCGCCTGGCCCTGCCCGGGCTGGACACCTCCGTGAGCGCCCTCGCCACCGGCACCGCCAAGTTCGACCTGTGCCTCAGCGTCCACGAACACCGCGACCCGGACGGGCAATGCCGCGGGCTGGACGGCCGGCTGGAATACCGCAGCGCCCTGTTCGACCGGGCCACGGCCGCGGCGATCAGCCGGCGGCTGGGGCTGCTGCTGGACCACGCGTCGGCCGATCCCGACGGGCCGGTCCACCGCCTCGACGTGCGGGACGCCGACGAGCGCCGTCTCCTGGCCGCGTGGGGCACCGGCGCGCCCCTGCCCGGCTCCGCCCGGTGCTCCGTGCCCGAGCGCTTCGCCGCACAGGTGCGCGCAGCCCCGGACGCCGTCGCGCTACGCGCCCCCGACACGACCCTGACCTACCGGCAACTGGCCGCGCGCGCGGCGGAGTTCACCAGGCGGCTGACGGCCTGCGGCGTGACCGCCGAGACGCCGGTGGCCGTCGACCTGGAACGCTCCACGGACCTGGTGGTCGCCCTGCTGGCCGTCCTCGGGGCCGGGGGAGCCTACGTGCCGCTCGACCCGCGGGCGCCCCGCGCCCGGCGGGAACGCGTCGTCGCCGAGTCGGCGGCCGCGCTGCTGGTCACCCGCGAGGGGCGCGACGGCGACCGGGCGTGGCCGGGCGGGCCCCGCGTCGTCGCCGTGAGCGCCGCCGCGGAACCGGCGCCCGCCGGAGCCGGGGCCACGACGGAGCCGGAACCGGCGCCCGCAGCGGACCCCGCCGCGCTGGCCTACGTGATGTACACCTCCGGCTCGACGGGCACCCCGAAAGGCGTCGCCGTCACCCACGCCGACATCGTCGCCCTTGCCCTCGACGGCGCCGCACCGGACCGGACGCCGCGGCGTACCCTGCTGCACTCCCCGCACTCCTTCGACGCCGCCACCTTCGAACTCTGGGGACCGCTGCTGACCGGCGGCACCGTCGTCGTGGCCCCACCGGGCGACCTGGACGTGGAACGGCTGGAACGGGTCGTCACCGAGGAGAAGGTCACCACCCTGTGGCTGACGGCCGGACTCTTCCACCTGGTCGCCCAGGAGAAGCCCGGCGCGCTGCGCACCCTCGAGGAGGTGTGGACCGGCGGCGACGTGGTCTCCCCGCCCGCGGTCCGCGCGGTGCGTCGGCACTGCCCGTCCACCCGCCTGGTCAACGGCTACGGCCCCACGGAGACCACCACGTTCGCCACCCGGCACACCCTCGCCGCCGGCGACGTGGAGCAGCCGCACGGCGGGTCCGGGATTCCCGTCGGGCGCCCCCTGGACGGCACCCGGGTCCACGTGCTGGACGACACGCTGCGGCCAGTCCCCGCCGGTGTGGCGGGCGAACTGTACGTGGCGGGCGCCGGGGTGGCCCGCGGCTACCTGCACCGGCCCGGCCTCACCGCGGAACGGTTCGTCGCCGACCCCTGCGGGCCGCCCGGGGCGCGGATGTACCGCACCGGCGACCTGGTCAAATGGCTCCCGAGCGGCGCCCTGGCGTTCCTCGGCCGCGCCGACGACCAGGTGAAGCTGCGCGGGTTCCGCATCGAACCGGACGAGGTGGCCGCCGCGCTGACCGGCCACGGCGGCGCCGGTCAGGTGGCTGTCGTGGCCCGGGAGGACCGGCCGGGGGAGCGGCGCCTGGTCGCGTACGTCGTCCCGGCCGAGGGAGACACGGTGGACTGGCCCGCCCTGCGGAGCCACGCCGAAGGGGTGCTGCCCGACTACATGGTGCCCGCTGCCCACGTGACGCTGGACCGGCTGCCGCTGACCCGCAACGGCAAGCTGGACCGGGCCGCGCTCCCCGCGCCCGACCCGGCCGCGCCCCAGCCCACCGGCACGGCTCCGGCCACGGACCGCGAGAAGGTGCTCTGCGACCTCGTCGCCGACCTGCTGCGCGTCCCCCAGCCGGGCGTCACCGACCGTTTCTTCGACCTCGGCGGCGACAGCATCACCGCCATCCAGCTGGTCAGCCGGGCGCGCGCCGCAGGTCTGCGGTTCACCGTCCGGGACGTCTTCAAGCACCCCACCGTGGCCGAACTCGCCACCGTCGCACGGGCCGTTGCGTCCGGGGGGCGGAACGCCCGCAGTGCGGACGGCGGGCCGGCGGCGCCCGCCCCCGAGGACGGCGGGCCGGTTCCGCTCACCCCGGTGATGAGCTGGTGGCGCGAACACGGCGGCGAGACCGTGCGGTTCAGCCAGTGCATGACGCTGCGGGCACCTCTCGGGCTCGACCGCGACCGGCTCGTCTCCGCCCTCCAGGCGGTCATCGACCACCACCCGGCGCTGCGGTTGCGCTTCGACGCCCCCGAGGGTCCGGCGGAGCGGACCGCGCCGTGGAGCCTCCACGTCCAGCCGGCAGGCGCCGTACGGGCCGAGGACTGCGTCGCCCCGACGCTCACCGCCGGTGCGGACGACGGCGAACGACGGCCCGCGGCCGTGCTCGCCCGTGCCACGCACGAGGTGCAGCAGGCGCTCGACCCGCGGGCAGGGCGCATGGTGGGGGCGGTGTACGTCGACGGGGGTCCGCACCGGCACGGGCGCGTCGTGCTCGCCGTCCACCACTTCGCCGTGGACGGAGTGTCGTGGCGCATCCTGCTGCCGGATCTGGCCGCGGCCGACGCCGCCCTCTCCTCCGGGCGGCGCCCCGAACCACCCCCGGCCGGCACCTCCCTCACCCGGTGGGCACGCCTCCTCGCCTCCCAGGGCGAGAACGGCTCGCGTGCCGGTGAGACGGCCCTGTGGACCGCCGCCCTCGCGGACGGGGCCGCGGAATGGGCCGACACCCCCGCGCACGGCGGCGGCGGGGTGGGCCGGCTGCGCGCACACCTGCCACCCGAGCGGACCCGCGCCCTGCTGACCGAGGTCGGTGCCGCCTTCCGCTGCGGTGTCGAACCGGTCCTCCTCACCGGCTTCGCCCTCGCCGTGGAGGAGTGGCGCCGCCGCCGCGGACTCGCCGAGGGGGACGTCCTCCTCGACCGCGAGTCCCACGGCCGTCCCGAAACGGACGGCGTCGACCTCTCCCGCACCGTCGGCTGGTTCACCAGCGTCCACCCGGTACGCCTGCCGCGGACGGGATGCGCCTGGAGCGACGTGCTGGGCGCCGGGCCGGCCCTCGGCCGCGCGCTGAAGGAGGTGAAGGAGAGGCTGCTGGCCGTCCCCGAACGGGGTGTCGGCTACGGCGTGCTGCGCTATCTCGACCCGCGGACCGGACCCCGGCTCGCCGGCCTGCCCACCCCGAAGCTCGGCTTCAACTACCTCGGCCGCTTCGCCGCGTCCGCCGAGGAGGACTGGTCGGTCACCGGCGACGCCCTCGGCCCCGGCGACGACGCACCCGCCGCCCCCGGCGACGCCCCCGCCACCGCCGGCGGCGCCCCCGCACCCCCCGGCGGCGCCCCCGCACCCCCCGGCGGCGCCCTCGCCCCCTCCGCCGGCGACGACCCGCAGCCGGACGCGTCCGCGCTGCCCGGCGGCCACTGCCTCGACCTCAACGCGCTGACGGCCGACGGCCCCGACGGGCCGGTGCTCAGCGCGGAGTGGTCCTGGACGGCCGGACTGTTCCGGACGAGCGAGATCCGGGAGCTGGCGGAACTGTGGTTCGCGGCCCTGGACGGGCTGGTCGCCCTGTCCGCCACCCCGCACGCCGGCGGACTCACGCCCTCCGACCTGCCCCTCGTGCGGCTGCGGCAGCCGGAGATCGAGCGGCTGGAGGCGGCGCACCCGCAGGTGACCGACGTCCTGCCCCTGACGCCGCTCCAGGAAGGGCTGCTCTTCCACGCGCTGTTCGCACCGCAGAGCCCCGACGTCTACCAGGCACAGTTCGTCGTCCGGCTCGGAGAGCGACCCGATCCGGACCGGCTGCGCGCCGCCTCGCGGGCCCTCCTGGCACGCCACCCCCACCTCGGTGCGGCGTTCGTGTACGACGGCGCGAGCCGGCCGGTGCAGGTGCTCTCCGGCGACGTGGAACCGCCCTGGCGGGAGGTCGACCTCACCGGCGTGGCACCCGGCCGGCGGGAACGCGTCTTCGCCCGTCTGGCGCACGCCGACCTGCGCCGCCGCTTCCCCCTGGACCGGCCGCCGCTGCTCCGGTTCACCCTGTTCGCCTGCGGCACCGACGACCACCGGATCGTGCTGACCAACCACCACCTGCTGCTGGACGGCTGGTCGATGCCGCTGCTGCTGCGCGAACTGTTCACCCTGTACGCCCACCGCGGCGACGCCGGAGCGCTGCCCCCGGTCACGCCCTACCGGTACCACCTGGCCGCCCTCGCGGAGCTGGACCGGGACGCGGCGCGCGAGGCCTGGCGGGGGGAGCTGTCCGGGATCGCGGAGTCGGCCGGGCTGACCTCCGGCGCGGCCGGCGTGGGGACGCTCCCGCCCCAGTCGATGCCCCTCGTCCTCGCCGATCCGCCGGCGGACGCCCTGCGACGTGCGGCGTCCCGGGAGGGCCTCACCCTCGGCAACCTGCTGCTGGCCGCCTGGGCGATGGTCCTGGCCCGCCGTGCCGGGGCACGCGACGTGACCTTCGGCGTCACCGTCTCCGGCCGCCGGCCCGAAGTGCCGGGCATGGACGCGATGATCGGGCTGTTCATCAACACGGTCCCGGTACGGGTGGCGCTCGATCCGGAGGAGACGGTGTCCGGTCTGCTCCAGCGCTTCCAGCGGGAGCAGACCCGCATGCTGCCCCATCACCATCTGGGGCTGAGCGACATCCAGCGGCTGGCGGGACGCGAGCTGTTCGACACCCATGTGGTCTTCGAGAACTACCCCCTGGACGAGGCCGGGCTGCACGACGGCGCTCCGGGCCTCCGCGTCCAGGGGATCGAAGGACGGGACGCCGCGCACTACCCCCTCACGCTGGTGGCCTTCGCCGGCGAGGGCGGCCTGGCACTCCGGTTCGACCACCGTCCCGACGTCGTCCCCCGGGGCCGCGTCGAGACGCTGGCCGCCGACCTGGAGGACGTGCTGAGGGCCTTCGCCACCGCGCCGGAGCGCATGGTCCGCGACGTGCTGAGGGCGGATCCCGTCGGCCCGGGGGACGCAGGCGCCGCGCCCGTCCCGGTCCCCCGGACGGGTTAGGACCGGTGGCCGCTCCACGCGCCGCGGGGCGAGAGTGGCACGGGTGGAGCCGCTGCGCCACGGCCCGCCACGCCGCCCTGGAGGGAGACGCCCTGTGCCCGGTCACCGCCCGCGGTACGGCCGACGGGCATCCGGCCGTGCCCCGACGCGGCGGGACGGCCGCGGCCCGTGACGCACCCGGGGACGCTGATCCTGATCATGGCCGTCGCCGTGCTGGCGCCGCTTCTCGCGCACGGCGTGGGACGGCGCGTGCCCGTGCCGCTGGTCATCTTCGAGATCGCCCTCGGCATCCTCGTCGGGCCGCAGGTGCTCGGCTGGGCGCGTACGGGCCAGGTCCTGGACACGCTGGCGGATCTCGGACTGGCGATGCTGATCTTCCTCGCCGGGTACGAGATCGACTTCACGGCCGTGCGCGGCGACACCCTGCGCCGCTCCACCTGCGCCTGGCTCATCTCCCTCGTCCTCGCCCTCGGGATCGCCCTGCTGATGAGCGGCGGCGAGACGTTCGAGAGCTTCGTCATCGGCACCGCGCTGACCAGCACGGCGCTCGGTACGGTCCTGCCGATCCTCCGGGACCGGGGTCAGCTGCACGGCCGGTTCGGAACGGTGATGTCCGGCTTCGGCGCGGTGGGCGAGTTCGGACCCGTCATCGCCATCGCGCTCCTGCTCAGCGGACGACGGCCGGCCGAGTCTGCCCTGCTGCTGGTCGCGTTCGGGGCGATCACGGCCGTCGCCGTGCTCTGGGCGCTGCGACCGCGGCCCGCCTGGTTCGCCCGGCTGACGGAGGTCACCCTGCACGGCAGCGGCCAGTTCGCGGTCCGCTTCGTCATGCTCCTGCTGGCGTGCATGCTGGGCCTCGCCGAGGTCTTCGGCCTCGACGTGCTGCTGGGCGCCTTCGCCGCGGGCGTCCTCACCCGCCTCGTGATGCACGACGCCGCACCCGCGAGCAGCGCCGAGGTGCTCGGCAAGGTGGAGGCGATGGGGTTCGGCTTCCTCGTCCCGCTGTTCTACGTGGTGACCGGCATCGAGTTCGACCTCCGGGCGCTGCTCGACGACCTGGGCGCCCTGCTGCTGGTGCCGGTCTTCCTGGTGCTCTTCCTGCTGGTCCGCGGGGCGCCGGTGTACCTCCTCGCGCCGCGCGACCTCGGCACGGCCGACCGGGCCGCCCTCGCGCTGTTCGCCTCGACCTGCCTGCCCCTCGTCGTCGCCCTCACGACCATCGGCACGGACCAGGAGGTCATCGGCACGCCGGAGGCGGCCGCGCTGGTGGGCGCGGCGATGCTCTCCGTGCTCCTGCTCCCCCTGTCGGCGATGGGGCTGCGGTCCGGGAAGAAAGCCCGGCCCGAGTCGCAGGCTCCCGGGGAGTCCGAGGCCTGGTGACGCCCCCGGGGCGCACGCCCCGGGCGGGTCACGCCGGAGCCGCGCGGTCAGGGTCCCAGGCGGACCGTCATCTCCACGGAGACCTCGTCCCCCGGTGCGAGGCCCTGCGGTGCGCGCACGGCCTTTTTGAGCGGCAGCAGATAGCCGCCGTCCTTGGGGAACAGCGAGGTGGTGAAGTCGACGGTGCCGAGCCGGGCCTCGACGGGGATGACGCCCCAGCCGTACGTGGCGGCCGCCGCCACGTCCCGGATGTCGGCGGACTGCTCCTCGGGCACCGGGACGAAGAAGAACGGCGCGGGCCCCCGCCATTCGACGACACGGCCGGCGAAGGAGACGTCCATGGTGGGTCCGTTCGTCGTGGCCGTGACCGGGCTCGCTCAGCGTACTCCTGCGGCCGGCACACGGCGGAGACGGCAAGACGCGCCCTCGCGCGCGGACGAACGATCTCGGAAAAGGTTGCTGTGACGTTGGCCACAAAGTTACCCGCCGGTCGTCACTCTGTGATTCCATGCACATGACAATCCGTGCCGGACCTGTTCACTGACAGCCAGTCAGAAGCGTGACAGAAGAGTCCTAGTGGGGACCCTGGTCTTTCCGGCTGTGCGCCCTCCTGGTTCGACCACCCGGGAGTGCATGACGGAGGGTCAGTACCCACGAGTAGTCAGCCGGTCCGCGCCGGGCTGCGCCTCGCCGGGGGAACTTCAGGCAAGCGTCAGTTTCGTCGATTCGTGTAGTACGGGAGCATTCATGCGGACGCATGAGTCAGGCACCTCCGTCGCGTCGTCGCGAGCGAGTGTGCTCATCGCCGTGAACCCAGTGCAGCGGCCCTCGCCGCGCCTCACCGCCGCCGCTGCCCGCGCGGGTGCCCTCGGCGTCCTCGAACTGCCTCTCGGCGGTGCGGGCGCAGCACGCGAGGTGCTCGACCTCACGACCCGATGGGCTCACTCCCCGTTCGGCGTGCGGGTACGCCCCGGCTGCACCGTGACGGCCGACGACCTGCCCGGCCCCGCCGAGACGGTGCTGCTCGCCGACCCGGAACGCTCCCCGTCGGAGTTCACCGGACGCCGGGTGCTCGTCGAGGTCGTCGACCGGGACGAGGCACGCCGGGCCGCAGCGGCGGGAGCCGACGGCCTGATCGTCCGGGGCGCCGAAGCAGGCGGTCGCGTCGGTGAGTTGAGCACCTTCGTGCTCCTCCAGCACGTCCTGGCCGACACCGAGCCGACGCTGCCCGTCTGGGCCTGGGGCGGCATCGGCCCGCACACGGCCGCCGCCGCCCTCGCGGGCGGCGCCGCAGGCGTCGTCCTCGACACCCAGCTCGCACTGCTCGACGACGCCGCGCTGCCGGCCGAGATCACCGACGCGGTGAGCAGGCGCGACGGCTCGGAGACCACCCTGCACCACGGGACGCGCGTCCTGCTCCGCCGCGGCCCCGGCACCCCGGAACTGCCCCGCGACCGGGCGGAGTTCCTGTCCCGGGTCGGCGGCGACGATCTCCGGGAGCAGTTCCTGCCGGTCGGACAGGACGTCTTCCTCGCCTCCGAGTTCGCCGCGCGCTGGTCCACCGTGGGCGAGGTCGCGCGGGGCATGCGCGCGGCGCTCTCCACGGCGCTGGAGGACGACGCACCGGCCGGAGCGCTGGGCGCCGGCTCACCGGGGGCGCGCGCCCTCGGCACCGCGCTGCCCCTCGCCCAGGGCCCCATGACCCGCGTCAGTGACCAGGCCGAGTTCGCCGAGGCCGTGGCCGGCCAGGGCGCGCTGCCGTTCCTCGCGCTGGCCCTCTCCGGCCCCGAGCAGACCCGCACCCTGCTGGAACGCACCCGCGACGCGCTGGGCGACGCGCCCTGGGGCGTCGGCATCCTCGGATTCGCCGACGAGGAGATCCGCTCCGCCCAGCTGGAGATCGTGCGAGAACTGCGCCCGACCCACGCGATCATCGCCGGCGGCCGCCCCGCACAGGCCGCCGCACTGGAGGAAGAGGGCATCGCCGCGTTCCTCCACGTGCCGTCCCCCGGCCTGCTGCGCCAGTTCCTCGCCGCCGGCGCACGCCGGTTCATCTTCGAGGGAGCGGAGTGCGGCGGGCACGTCGGGCCGCGGAACAGCTTCCCGCTCTGGGAGGCGCAGGTCGGCGTCCTGCTGGAGTACCTGGAGACCGCGCGCCCGGACGAGGCCGCCCGGCTGACCGTACTGTTCGCCGGCGGCGTGCACGACGAGCGGTCCGCGGCGATGGTCGCGGCGCTCTCCGCACCGCTGACCCGCGCCGGCGTCGCCTGCGGGCTGCTGATGGGCACCGCCTACCTCTTCACCGAGGAGGCGGTGGCGGCCGGCGCGATCCGGCCCCTGTTCCAGCGGCAGATCCTCGCCGCGGAGCGCACCGACCTGCTCGAGACCGCGCCCGGGCACGCCACCCGCTGCGCCCACAGCGGCTTCACCGCCGACTTCGCCGGGCTCAAGGAAGAACTGAGCGCCGGGGGAGTCCCCGACCGGGAGGCGTGGGAACAGCTCGAACGGTTCAACGTCGGAAGGCTGCGGCTGGCCAGCAAGGGCATCGAGCGGGTCGGGGCCGAACTGCGCCCCGTCGACGAGGACCGGCAGGCCGGCGAAGGCATGTTCATGGCCGGCGAGGTCTGCGTGCTGCGCAGCGAGGTCACCACCGTCGCCGCGCTGCACGAGTGCGTCGGGGACGGCGCCGCGCGCTGGCTGCGCGCCCGGGCCGCACGGCTGCGCGAGGAACTGGGCATGGCCCCGGTGGAGGACGCCGCCCCCGAGCCGCTGCGGATCGCCGTGGTCGGCATGGCCGGGATGTTCCCCGGCGCCCCGGACACCGCCGCCTTCTGGGCCAACGTGCTGGCCGGCCGCGACTGCGTGACCGAGGTCCCCGGCGAGCGCTGGGACACCGACCTCTACTACGCGCCGGACGGCGACGGCGAGCAGACGCCGTCCCGGTGGGGAGGCTTCCTCCCGGAGATCCCCTTCGACCCGCTGCGGTTCGGCATCCCGCCGGCCTCCCTCACCAGCGTCGAGCCGGTGCAGCTGCTCGCTTTGGAGGCGGCCCGCCGTGCCCTGGCGGACGCCGGCTACGAGGCGCCCATGGACCACGCACGGACCTCGGTGGTGTTCGGAGCCGAGGCGGGCAGCGACCTGTCCAACGCGAGCGTGCTGCGCACCGTGCTGCCCTCCTACGTCGGCACGCTGCCCGCCGAACTGGACGCCCAGCTGCCCCGGCTCACCGAGGACTCCTTCCCCGGCGTGCTGGCCAACGTCATCGCGGGCCGGATCGCCAACCGGCTCAACCTGGGCGGTGCCAACTACACCGTCGACGCCGCCTGCGCGTCCTCGCTCACCGCCGTCGACGTGGCGTGCAAGGAACTGATCACCGGCACCAGCGACATGGTGCTCTGCGGCGGCGCCGACCTGCACAACGGCATCAACGACTACCTGCTCTTCTCCTCGGTGCACGCCCTCTCCCCGTCCGGCCGCTCCGCCACCTTCGACGGCGACGCGGACGGCATCGCCCTCGGCGAGGGCGTGGCCTGCGTGGTCCTCAAGCGGCTCTCCGACGCGGAGCGCGACGGCGACCGGATCTACGCCGTGATCGACGGCGTCGGCAGCGCGAGCGACGGCCGCGCCCTCGGGCTGACCGCGCCCCGCCCCGAAGGCCAGCGGGCCGCGCTCACCCGCGCCTACCGCAACGCCGGGGTCTCCCCGGCCGACGTGGGCCTGCTGGAAGCCCACGGCACCGGGACGGTCGTCGGCGACCGGACCGAACTGACCACCCTGACCGAGGTGTTCACCGAAGCCGGTGCCGCGCCGGGCACCTGCGCCGTCGGCTCGGTGAAGTCGCAGATCGGCCACACCAAGTGCGCCGCCGGACTGGCGGGCCTGATCAAGACCACATTGGCCCTGTACCACGGGGTCAAGCCGCCGACGCTGCACATCCGGCAGCCCAACGCGGCCTGGGACGCGGACCGCAGCCCGTTCGTGTTCCACGACGCGGCACGCCCCTGGGCCGCCGACGCGGCCGAACGCGTCGCGGGCGTGAGCGCCTTCGGGTTCGGCGGCACCAACTTCCACGTCGTGCTGCGCGCGTACGACCACGTGCCGCCCGCGCACTCCCGCGACGAATGGCCCGCCGAACTGTTCACCTTCCGCGGCCAGGACACGGCGGGGGCCCGGCGCGCCGCCAAGGCGCTGCTCTCCCTGACGGAGCGCGGCGGCACCTGGCGGCTGCGGGACTACGCACGCTGCGCCTCCCGGCGCAGCGACCTGGCGGCCGCACGCGGCGAGCAGGTGCGGATCGCGCTGGTCGCGAAGGACCTGGACATGCTGGCCGCGCAGCTGCGCCACGCGGCGGGCGACGGCTCCGGGACACCGCCAGAGGGCGTGTTCACCGCGGACGCCACCCCGGAGGGGGGCACGACGGACGCCGGGCCGCTCGCCTTCCTGTTCCCCGGGCAGGGCAGCCAGCGTCCCGGCATGCTCGCGGAGTTGTTCGTCTCCTTCCCCGAACTCCAGCGCTACCTCCACCTGGGTGCTGACTGGGCGGAGGCGCTCTATCCGCCGGCGGCCTTCGACGAGCGGGCGCGCGCCGAGCAGCTCGCCCGGATCACCGACACCGCCGTCGCCCAGCCCGCGCTCGGCATCGTCGAACTCGCCGCGGCGGAACTGCTGTCGGGCGTCGGTGTGCGTCCCGGCATGGCCGCCGGCCACAGCTACGGCGAACTGGTCGCACTCGCCGTCTCCGGCGCGCTGTCGCCGCAGGATCTGCTGACGGCCAGCGCCCAGCGGGCGGAGGCCATCCTGGCGGAGGTCCGCGAGGGCGATCCGGGGTCGATGGCCGCCGTCACCGCCACCCCGGAGCAGGTCACCGAGGTGCTGCGGCTGTCGGAGCTGGACGGGGACGTCGTCGCCGCCAACCGCAACTCCCCCCGGCAGACCGTGATCTCCGGGCCGTCGGAGCCGGTGGCCGCCGCGGTCGGCCGGCTGCGGGACGCCGGCTACTCCGTGAAGCAGCTCCAGGTGGCCTGCGCCTTCCACAGCCCGCTCGTGGCCGGCGCGGGAGCCGCCTTCGCCGAGCGGCTGGACGCGCTGACGGTCCGCGCACCCGGCCTCGACGTCTTCGCCAACCGCACCGCCGAGCCCTATCCGGCCGACGCGGACGCCGTACGGGCCGGGCTCGCCGCCCAGATCGGCGCACCGGTGCGGTTCGCCGACCAGATCGAGGCCATGTACGCCGCCGGAGCACGGACGTTCCTCGAAGTGGGCCCCGGGCGCGTGCTGTCCCGCCTGGTCGACGACGTGCTCGGAGACCGGCCGCACCGCACCGTCCCCCTCCAGGGCTCCCCGAGCTCGGGGCTGACCGACTTCCTCACCGCGCTGGCCCAGCTGGCCGTCGCCGGGACCGACGTGCGGACCGGGCGGCTGTTCCAGGGGCGCGACACCCGTGACCCCGAGACGGAGACCGCCCTTCCCCCGGTGGGCTGGACGGTCGACGGCCACCTCGTGCGCCGTGCCGACGGCACCTTCCCGCCCAACGCCCTGCAACCCGCCCGCCCCATCACGGGAGTGATCGTGTCGGAGACCCCCGCCACCACCGGCGCCCCCCAGTCCGGCCCGGACGCGCTGATCGCCGAGTTCCTGCGCACCAGCCGGGAGATGGTCAGCGCCCAGCGCGACGTCCTGCTCGGCTACCTGGGCGCCGGGGAGTTCACCCCCGCCGTGCCGCAGCCCGCCGCCGCCCCGGCGGCTCCGGCGGCGCTGCCCGCCGCCGCGCCTGTCGCCGCTCCGGCCGCTGCCGCACCGGCTGCCGTTCCTGCCGCTTCGGCGGCTTTGGAGCCGGCGGCGGTGCTGGAGGCGGTGCTGGCTGTGGTGGGGGAGCGTACGGGTTATCCGGTGGACATGATCGATCCTGAGCTGGATCTCGAGGCGGATCTGAGTGTGGATTCGATCAAGCGGGCGGAGATCGCGGGGGAGTTGGCGGTGCGTCTGGGGTTGCCCATGGACGCGTCGACGGATGTGGAGGAGCTGAGTACGGCGCGTACGGCGCGGGGTGTCGCGGACCTGCTGCTGGACCGCCTCGGCGCCGCCGCGCCTGTCGCCGCTCCGGCCGCTGCCGCACCGGCTGCCGTTCCTGCCGCTTCGGCGGCTTTGGAGCCGGCAGCGGTGCTGGAGGCGGTGCTGGCTGTGGTGGGGGAGCGTACGGGTTATCCGGTGGACATGATCGATCCTGAGCTGGATCTCGAGGCGGATCTGAGTGTGGATTCGATCAAGCGGGCGGAGATCGCCGGGGAGTTGGCGGTGCGTCTGGGGTTGCCCACGGACGCGTCGACGGATGTGGAGGAGCTGAGTACGGCGCGTACGGCGCGGGGTGTCGCGGACCTGCTGCTGGACCGCCTCGGTGCCCCCGCCGACGCCGCCTCCGACCCGGCCGCCGAGCCGGCGTCGCCGACCCCGGCCGACAGCGTGCTGCCCCCGCAGCGCCTGGAGTTCACCGAAGTGGAACTCGCCGTGCCGCAGCCCGCGTCCCTGGACGGCGGCTCCGTCACCCTGATCGGCGGCGGACCGACGGCCGAAGCCGTCGCCGCGCGGCTGCGTGACGCCGGAGCCGACGTCACCGAGCACCCGCACGGTGCACGCCCGGAGCAGCTCGGCGACACCGTCGTCGTCCTGCACGGCACGGACGAGGACGGCGGCAGGCTGCCGGAGGCGTTCGGGCTGTACCAGGCGGTGCTCGCCGCAACTCCGCGGCGCCTGCTCGCGGTCGCGGGCAGGACCACCGGGCCGGTCGACGGGCTCCGGGGCTTCTTCCGCTCGGTGGCCCGGGAGTACCCGGACCTCGCCGCGACCCTGCTGGAGACCGGACCGGACGACGCACCCGCGGCGGTGGCCGACGCGGTGGCCGTCGAACTGGCCGCCACCGAGCGCGAGCCGGTGGTGCTCTCCCGCGCCGGAGGACGGCACACCCTCCAGCTGTCCCTCACCGACCTGGGCACTCTCGGCGCCACCGGCGCGGGCCCCGCGGGAGACGGCGCCGCCGAGGCCGCCGCCGCCGGGCTCGACCGCGACTCCGTCGTGCTGCTGGTCGGCGGAGCACGCGGCATCACGGCCCGCTTCGCCCGGACGCTGGCCGCCACCGCGGGCTGCCGCATCGAGCTGATGGGCCGCACCCCCGTGCCCGCGGAGCAGGAGGAGCCCGGGACCGCCTCGGCACCCGACCGGGGCGCGCTGCGGGCCGCGTTCATCGCCTCGGGGATGACCTCGCCCGCCGAGGTGGAACGTGCCACGGGCGCCGTACTGGCGGCGCGCGAGGTCCGCGGCACCGTCGCCGACCTGCGGGCCCTCGGCAGCACCGTGCGCTACCACGCGGTGGACGTGCTGGACGAGGAGGCCGTCCGGGCCACCGTGAAGGACGTGCACGCCGAGTACGGCCGCCTCGACTGCGTCGTCTACGCGGCCGGGGTCATCGAGGACAAGCTGATCGCGGAGAAGACGCCCGAGTCGTTCCACCGGGTGTTCTCCACCAAGGTGGACGGCGCACGGGTCCTGCTCGACGCGGTCGGCGCGCTGCCCGGCGGCCCGCGGTACGCGGTGCTGTTCGGCTCGATCGCCGGGGCGCTGGGGAACCGTGGCCAGAGCGACTACGCGGCCGCCAACGACGCCCTGGAGGAGCTTGGACGCCGCTGGTCCACCCCGGACCGGCGGGGACTGACCGTGCACTGGGGGCCGTGGGCCGCCGCCGAGACCAACGGCGGGATGGTGACCCCGGAACTGATGCGCTCCTACGTCTCCCGCGGCATCAAGCTGATCGACCCCGAGGAAGGGCCGCTCAGCCTGCTGCGCGAACTCGCCTACGGCGCCCCGTCGGCGCACGCGGTGGTCTACACCGCGTCCGGATGGTGACGCCGGTGTCCTCGCGCACCCCCGTCGCGATCGTCGGCATGTCGGCGCTCTTCCCGGGCGCCTCCGGCCTCGACGCGTACTGGCGGAACATCGTCGGAGGGGTCGATTCCGTCACCGACGTACCGGCCGCCCGCTGGGATCCGGAGTACTACGCTCCGGACGGCCCGCGCCGTGCGGACCGCGTGTACTGCCGGCGGGGCGGGTTCGTCGATCAGGACGCCGAGTTCGACGCGGCCCGCTTCGGGATCATGCCCGCATCGGTGCCGGGCACCGAGCCGGACCAGCTGCTCGCCCTCCAGGTGGCCCACCGGTCGCTGGTGGACGCGGGGGGCGAGGCGGCGCTGCCCACGGACCGGCAGCGGGCCGGTGTGGTGCTCGGCCGCGGCGGCTACCTGACGCCGGGCCTGGTACGGCTCGACCAGCGGGTGCGCACCGCACACCAGGTGGCGCGCACCCTCCGCGAACTCGTGCCGGAGCTGGACGACGACCGGGTGGAGCAGGTCCGCGCCGCCTTCGCCGAGCAACTCGGCCCCGAGCAACCGGAGTCGGCCATCGGCCTGGTGCCCAACCTTGCGGCCTCCCGGGTGGCCAACCGGCTGGACCTGCGCGGCCCCGCCTACACCGTCGACGCGGCGTGCGCCTCCTCGCTGGTGGCGGTCGACCAGGCGGTGCGCGAGCTCGACGCCGGCCGGTGCGACGTGATGCTGGCCGGCGGTGTGCACCACTGCCACGACATCACGCTGTGGAGCGTGTTCAGCCAGCTGGGCGCGCTGTCGCCGAGCCAGCGCATCCGGCCGCTGCACCGCGGCGCGGACGGCGTGCTCATCGGCGAGGGCACCGGGATCGTCGTCCTCAAGCGGCTGGCCGACGCGGAGCGCGACGGCGACCGCGTGTACGCGGTGGTGTCCGGTACGGGCGTGGCGAGCGACGGCCGTTCGGCGAGCCTCCTCAACCCCGACCCCGGCGGCCAGGTACGCGCGGTGCGCCAGGCGTGGGACGCCGCGGGACTGGACCCGCGGGCGGCTGACTCCGTCGGGCTGCTGGAGGCGCACGGCACCGCCACCCCAGCCGGCGACAAGGCCGAACTGTCCACCATCGCCGAGGTGTTCGGACCTGCCGGCGACCACGCGCCGGCCGCCATCGGCTCGGTCAAGTCGATGATCGGCCACACCATGCCGGCCGCCGGCATCGCCGGACTGATCAAGGCGGCCCTGGCGCTGCACCACGGCGTCCTCCCGCCCACACTGCACTGCGAGGACCCCCATCCGGCACTCGCCGAGACCCGGTTCGCGCCGCTGGCGCAGGCCCGGCCGTGGGAGGCGCCGCGCTCGGGGACACCGCGCCGTGCCGGGGTGAACGCCTTCGGCTTCGGGGGCATCAACGCCCACGTGGTGCTGGAACAGCCCGCCGGTGCCCCCGCCGCACCCGCGCCCACGGCGACCGTCTCGGCCCCGGGGGCGTCCGCCGCGCAGGCCCGCACCGTTCCCGGCGGGGACGCGCCCCGCGTCGAGGTGAGCGAACCGGAGCGGGTGCTGCGGCTCGCCGCGCCGGACCCGGCGTCGCTCGCGGCGCTGCTCGACGCCGACGACTCCGCCGTCCTCGCCGCCTCACTGGACGAACGCGACCCCGTGACCGAGCCGGTCCGGTTGGGCATCGTCGACCCCACCGAGCGGCGGCTCGCCCTGGCCCGCAAGGCCGTGGCCAAGGGCCGGGCGTGGCGCGGGCGCAGCGACGTCTGGTTCAGCCCGCAGCCGCTGCTGGGCCCGGCGGGCGGACGTACCGCGTTCGTCTTCCCCGGCCTGGAGGCCGAGTTCACCCCCCGGGTCGCCGAGCTGGCCCAGTGGTTCGCCCTGCCCTGGTCGCCGGGCGAGGACGCCCGCGTCGGCGACGTGGGCCGCCACGGCACGGCGGTGTTCCAGCTCGGCCGGATGCTGGACACGGCGCTGCGCCGACTGGACATCGTGCCGGACGCGGTCGCCGGGCACAGCGTCGGCGAGTGGACGGCCATGGCGTGCGGCGGCATCCACGCCGCCGACGAGGTCGACCGTTTCCTCGCGGGCTTCGACCCGGACGCCCTCCAGGTGCCGGGCGCGGTCTTCGCCGTGCTGGGGCTGCCCGCGCAGCGGGTGCTGGAGGAGCTGGGCGACCGCACCGACGTGGTGCTGTCGCACGACAACACTCCGAACCAGTCGATGGTCTGCGGCCCCGAGGAAGAGGTCGAGGCCCTGGTGCTGCGGCTGCGGGCGGAGGGCGTCATCGGGCAGGTGCTGCCGTTCCGGTCGGGTTTCCACACTCCGATGCTGGAGCCGTACCTGGAGCCGATCCGGCGCGCCGCGGAGACCTACACCCTGCACCCGCAGACCACCGAGGTCTGGTCGGCGACGACCGCCGCGCCCTTCCCCACCGAGCCCGACGCGGTGCGCGCGCTGTTCGTCCGCCACCTGCTGGAGCCGGTGCGCTTCCGGCTGACCGTGCTGGCTCTGCACGACGCGGGATTCCGTGCCTTCGTGCAGCTGGGCGCCGGGCAACTCGGCTCGCTGATCGACGACATCCTGGCCGGACGCGACCACCTCACGGTCTCGGCCCACGCCGGATCGCGCGACAGCCTGGCCCAGCTGCGCCGCGTCGTCACCGCGCTCTGGGCGGACGGTGGCACCCCGGACGCCGTGCCGCTGCTCGACCGGGCGGCGGCCTCCGGCGCCGGAGCGGCTGCCGCGCCCACCCGGAGCACGGCGTCCGCATCTGCGGGTGCACCGCCGGAGCGGCCCGGAGTCCGGCTGGACCTCGGCGGCGCGCTGGTCTCCCTGCCGCCCCAGGTGCGCCGGGCGCTGCGCCCCGCGGCGTCGGCCGGCCCGGCGGAGCGCAACGGCGCGCTGGCCCGGCTGGAGCAGGCGAGCGACCGGTTCCCGGCGGCCTCCGAACTGGCCGCGCTGCTGCACGACACGGCGGCGGTCGCGACGGAGCTGATCGGTGCCGAGGGGGCGCGGCGCGGTCCGACCGCCGCCCGGCCCGCGGTGCCCGGGGCTGCGACGCCACGGCCCGCCCTGCCACGGGCTGCCGCGCTCCGGCCTCGGCCGCCGGCGCGGACGGCCCCCGCCGCCCCCGCCCCCGCGCAGACGGCGCCGGTGCCCGAGGTGCTGCGCGTCGACGTGCGGACCATGCCGTACCTGCTGGACCACTGCTTCTTCCGGCAGCGGCCCGGCTGGCCGGACGACGTGGACCGCTGGCCCATCGTCCCCGCGACCACGGTGATCACCCACATGATGGAGATCGCCGAGCGTGCGGTGCCGGGGATGCGCGCGGTCGCGGTGCACGACGTGCGGCTGATGAAGTGGATCGAGGCCCTCCCCGCCGTCGACGTGCCGGTGACGGTGCGCCGGCCCGCGCCGGACCGGGTGGAGGTCTCCCTGGACGGCTCGGCCAGGGCCGAGGTCGAACTCGCGCCCGCCTACCCGCAGCCGCCCCGGCCGTGGCCGGTCGACGCGGCGGCGGAGCGGAAACCGGAGATGGAGGCCGAACAGCTCTACAGCGAACGCTGGATGTTCCACGGCCCCCGGTTCCAGGGCGTGAGCGAGCTGACCGCCATCGGGGAGCGGCACGTGCGGGGCGTGCTCACCGCACCCGCGGCCCCGGGGGCGCTGATGGACAACATCGGCCAGCTGCTGGGCTACTGGATCATGGCCTCCCTCACCGAGCGCACCACCGTGTTCCCGGTGCGGATGGAGCACATCCGCTTCCACGGCCCGGAGCCGCGCGGGGGCGAACGGCTCACCTGCCACGTGCGGATCACCGAACTCACCGAGCGGGCCCTGGTGGCGGACATGCAGCTGGCCCGGGACGGCCGGGTCTGGGCCGAGTTCACCGGCTGGGCCGACCGCCGGTTCGACACCGACCCCGGCATCCGTGCGGTGGACCGCTTCCCCGGCCAGAACACGCTCTCCACGCTGGAGCCGGACGGCCCGGCGGTGGTGCACGAGCGCTGGCCGGATCTGGCGACCCGGGAACTGATCATGCACAACATGCTGGGCAGCGCGGAGCGGGCCCGCTACGAGGAGCTGCCCCCGATCCGCCGGCGCCAGTGGCTGCTCGGCCGGATCGCGGCCAAGGACGCGGTACGCGGACTGCTGTGGCGGGAGGGCGAGGGCGAGGTCTATCCCGCCGAGATCGCCCTGCACAACGACGCCTCGGGACGGCCGCTGGCCACCGGCGTCCACGGCCGCACGCTGGGCGAGCTGACCGTGTCGCTGGCCCACCGCGCGGAGGTGGCTGTCGCCCTCGCCCGGCGCGGGCCCTGCGGCGTGGACGTGGAGGAGATCACCGAGCGGCCCCGCGCCACCGTCGAGGCCGCCTGCGGCCCCGAGGAGCGGGAGCTGCTCGACACGCTCGTGTCGTCGGGGGGCGACGACGAGCCCGTCTGGTTCACCCGGTTCTGGGCGGCCAAGGAGGCCGTCGCGAAGGCACGCGGCACGGGCCTGGCCGGCCGGCCCGCCGCCTTCCGGGTGGTCGCCGCGGACCCCGACCAGGTCCGCGTGGCGGTCGACGGAACGACGTACGACGTGTCCGTCCGGCTGACCGCCAACCCGTCCACGCTGCCCGAGCGCAGGTACGTGCTCGCGTGGACGACCAGTGACGAGAGGACAGGAGAGCACGTTGACCACTGAGACCAGCGGGGCCACCACCACTCAGGAGCGGGGGAGGGCCGCCCTGGCGGCCGACTCCGACGCGGTGCTGGCGGACCTCACCGGAATGCTGCGCGTCATGCTCGAGGAGTACGGCCTGGAGGACGCCGAGATCGCCCGGGACACCACGTTCCACGACGATCTCGAGATGGAGAGCATCGACCTGGTGTCCCTGTCCGGCTCGCTGCGCGAGCACTACGGGGACCGGGTCAACTTCGCGGAGTTCATCGCCGACCTCGAGCTGGACGAGATCATCGCCCTCAGGGTGGGCCAGCTCGTCGACTACATCGTCAGC
Organism: Streptomyces hazeniae; assembly: GCF_031845485.1. NCBI lineage: Bacteria > Bacillati > Actinomycetota > Actinomycetes > Kitasatosporales > Streptomycetaceae > Streptomyces > Streptomyces hazeniae. The sequence continues at coordinate 366,958 of NZ_JAVREQ010000001.1, read as the reverse complement.
TCGCTCCGGGCCACGGAGAGCTGAGACATGACCAAGCTCGCGACCTCGACGATCACCACCCACGTGCAGCGGCTGCACGCCGAGCGGAGCCCGGACGACACCGGCGAACCGCCCGTCGTGGTGTTCGTGCACGGGCTGCTCACCGACAGCCTGGCCAGCTACTACTTCACCCTCGGCCCGGCGTTCGCCCAGGCCGGGGTCGACGTGATCATGTACGACCTGCGCGGTCACGGCCGCAGCGACCGGCCCGCGACCGGATACCGGCTGGAGGACTTCGTCGACGACCTGGTCGCCCTGCTGGACGCGCTGGGCGAGACGCGGCGGGTGCACGTCGTGGGCAACTCCTTCGGCGGCACGATCGCTTCGGCACTGGACGCCTGGCACCCGGACCGCGTGGCCACGGTCACCATGATCGAGGCGGAGCCGCCGGTCGAGCGCTGGACCGGACACATGAAGGGCGGACTCGCCGACGCCAAGGAGCAGTTGGTCCGCGACGAGGTCATCGGCTGGATCTCCGACCGGTACGGCGCCCACACCGCCAAGCTCTCCCGGGGAGCCGGACGCATCCTGCAGCGCACCACGCTCGCCGAGGACGTGGCCTCCGGCCGCGTCATCGACGACGACCTGGGCGCCCTCACCGCTCCGCTGCTGGCCATCTTCGGCGACGGCTCCGGACTCAACCGCCAGGTGCCGTGGCTGGAGGCGCTGGTGGAACGCTGCCGCACCGTGGTCCTTCCCGACCAGGGCCACTCCGTACTGGTGGAACGGACGGAGGAGACCCGGAAACTGGTACTGGACTGGGTGCGCGAACACCACGCACTGACCGGGGCGGTGCGGTGAGCCGGTTCCTCTGCGTGGTGCCGCCGCTCGTCGGGCACGTCAACCCGCTGGTCGGGGTGGCGGACGAACTGGCCCGGCGCGGACACGAGGTCGCCTGGGCGGGCTACGGGGACCAGATCCGCCGGCTCGCCGGGCCCGCCGCCGAGGTGTTCGACTGCGCCATGCCGGACGGAGGGCTGAGGCGGCCGCCGAAGCTGACCGGGCCGGCCGCCTTCCGGTTCCTGTGGGAGGAGTTCTTCCTGCCGCTGGCCGACCTGATGGCCCCGGGCGTCGATGCGGCGATCGAGGAGTTCCGCCCCGACGTGGTGCTCACCGACCAGCACGCGGTGGCGGGCGCACTGGTCGCCGAACGGCGCGGAGTCGTGCATCTCTCCTCGGCCACCACCTCCGCCGAACTGGCCGAACCGCTGGACGGTCTGCCGAAGGTGGGCGCCTGGCTCCAGGGGCTGCTGACGGAACTGCGGTCGCGGATCGGGGACCCCCGGGCGACCGGGGACCCCCGGTTCTCGCCGCACGGCGTCCTCGCCTTCACCGGCCGGGACCTGCTGGGCGACGCGCCGCTCCCGCACGACCGGGTGCACCTGGTGGGGCCGGCGATCGCCCCGCGCGCCGGGGAGTCGGACTTCCCCTGGGAGGCCCTGGACCCGGACCGGAGCACGGTGCTGGTCTCCCTCGGCACCGCCAACACGGATGCGGGAGGCCCCTTCCTGACCGAAGCGGTCGCCGCGCTGGACGCGCTCGGCGACCGGGTGCAGGGGGTGGTCGTCGACCCGGGCGGTCACCTCGGCGACGTGCCGCCGGGCATGGTGAAACGCGCGCACGTACCGCAGCTCGAACTCCTCGGGAAGGTGGACGCCGTGGTGTGCCACGGCGGGCACAACACCGTCTGCGAGTCGCTGTGGCACGGGGTACCGCTGGTCGTCGCCCCCATCCGGGACGACCAGCCCATCGTCGCGGGGCAGGTGGTCGACGCCGGGGCCGGAGTCCGGGTGCGCTTCAACCGGGTGCGCGCCGACCGGCTGGGCGCGGCGATCGCCACCGTACTCGACCCCGGGGCCGGACACCGGGCGGCGGCCGAGGCCATCGGAGCCCGGCTGCGCGCGGCGGGCGGCGCGGTGGCCGCCGCGGACCACCTCGAACGGGCCGCCGCGCGGCCCTCCCACGTAACCGCAGCGGGCTGACCGGCCCGGTGCGCCGCGACGGACTCCAGGACCTCTCCATGACGACGACATCCCAGACCCCCGCGACCACCCCCGCGGCCGCCCCGGACGCGCCCGCCCCGGACGGGGCCGGTCCCGAGGGAGCGGCTCCGCAGAAGGCACCGCCTCCCCAGGAACAGGCGCCTCTGCGCACCCTGCTGAGCTACGCCCGCCCACACCGTGCCGTCCTGTTCGCCACACTGCTGCTGGTGCTGGCGGCGAGCGCGTCCGGCTTGGTGCAGCCGCTGGTGGCGCAACACGTGCTGGAGGTGCTGGGCGACGGCGGCGACGTGACGAACGCGGTGCTGCTGCTCGGTGCGCTGGTGGTGATCGGCGCCGCGCTGACCGGCATGCAGTCGTGGTGGCAGCAGCGGACCTCCGAGCGGGTGGTGCGCCAGGTGCGCCGCGACACGGTGTTCCGGCTGGTGCGGCTGCGCGTCCCCGAACTGGACAGCCGCCCCACCGGCGACCTCATCGCCCGGGTCACCTCCGACAGCACCCTGCTGCAGAACGCCGCCACCGAAGGGCTGGTGATGGTCGCCAACGGCGTGCTCACCATCGCCGGCGCGGCCGTCCTGATGGGCGTGGTCCACCTGGGACTCCTCGGGGTCACCGTGGGCGTCCTGCTGTCGGTCGCCCTGGTGATGACGTACCTGCTGCCCCGCATCCGGCAGGCCGTGACCCGCGCACAGGAGTCGATCGGCGCGGTGAGCGCCTCCCTGGAGCGGACGCTCGGCGCCGCGCGCACGGTGAAGGCCAACGGAGCCGAGGGACGCGAGACCGAGGACGCCGGGCGGGCGATCGAGGGCGCGTACCAGGCCGGTCTGGTGGGGGCCCGCTACGCGGCATGGGTGAAGATCCTCTCCGGCGTCTCCCTGCAGGCCGCCTTCCTCGCGGTGCTGGGCGTCGGCGGAGCGCTCGTCGCCGCCGGCGAACTCGGCGCGCCCGCCCTGATCGCCTTCCTGCTCTACGTCTTCTACCTGGCCAGCCCCATCGGGTCGTTGGTGGCCGGGCTCGGGATGCTGCAGCAGGGACTCGGCGCCGTCGGCCGTATCGAGGAGGTCAAGCGGATGCCGATCGAGGAGGACGTGGACGCCCCGCCGGCTTCCGCGCCGCCCCGCCCGGCCGTCCCCCCGGCCGTCGCCTTCGAGAACGTCGGGTTCTCCTACCCCGGCCGGGGGCCCGCGCTGCGCGACGTCTCCTACACCGTCACCGGCGGAACCCAGACCGCGCTGGTCGGGCTGTCCGGAGCGGGCAAGACGACGATGTTCGCGCTGCTGCAGCGGTTCCACGAGCCGTCGTCCGGCCGCATCCTCATCGACGGCGTGGACATCGCCACCCTGCCCCGGGCCGAGGTGCGCCGCCGGATCGCGTACGTCGAGCAGGACGCACCCGTCATGGCGGGCACCCTGGAGGACAACCTGCGGTACGCCGCGACCGGGGCGTCCGCCGAGGACATCGCGGAGGCGCTGCGCGTCACCCGGCTGGACACGCTGGTCGAACGGCTCCCCGACGGCCTGCGGACGGCGGTCGGCAACCGCGGGGTGACGCTGTCCGGCGGCGAGCGCCAGCGACTCGCCATCGCCCGGGCCCTGTTGCGCAAACCCGAAGTGCTGCTGCTCGACGAGGCGACCGCCCAGCTCGACGCGCGGAACGAGCACGCGCTGCGCGAAGCCGTCGACCAGGCCTCCCTGCGGTGCACGGTGCTGCTCATCGCCCACCGGCTGTCCACCGTCACCGAGGCGGACCAGATCGTGGTGATGGAGCACGGCCGGGTGCGGGCGCTCGGCGGCCACGGGGCTCTGGTCGAGTCCGACGCGCTGTACCGCGAACTGGCCGCCTCCCAGCTCTTGGTGGGCGAGGAGGAGAGCGGCGCGGACGACGCGGCGGACGAGGAAGAAGGCGTCGCGTACGGCCCGGTCCAGGTGTGAACGCGGCCCGGCGGCGCGGAGCGTCCGCGCCGCCGGGTGACGCACGAAGCGGGGGCGCCCTCCAGTGGAGGACGCCCCCGCGGCGGGTTCATCGACCGGTGGTCAGCCGGTGATGTTGGTGATGGCCGGCAGGTAGCCGTCCCGGTGGCCCGCGGTGTTGGGGTGGTACGACTCGTTCAGCTTCTCCCACTCCAGGCTCGTGACCCACTCCGAGTTGCCGGAGCACAGGGTGTGCGGGTCGAAGATCGGACGGGCGTCGAGGAAGGTGAAACCGGCCTCGGCGGCCCGCGACGACATGATCCCGGCGAGGGTGTCCGCAGCCGAGTTCAGCGCCGTACGCTCACGGTCGCTGAGCCCGAGGATGCCGCAGTCGCCGCCGATGGTGTAGAGCCGGGGGTAACCGACCACGATCACCTGGGCGTTGGGAGCCTTGGCACGGACGGCGGCGTACGTCTGCTGGAGTGCAGGGGAGAGTACGCCGTTGGCGGCCTGCTTCGCGAGGGCGACCCCGTCGAGGCAGTCCTGGTCGTCGATGGTGAGGATGCAGTTGGTCAGCACCTCGACGAAGCCGACGTCGTTACCGCCCACCTGCAGGGTGACCAGGGTGGTGTCCGCGGTGAGCGAACCGACCTGGGTGTTGAGGATGTCCGCCGTGGTGGCTCCCGAGCAGGAGGCCTCCACGAAGTCGACCGACGGGTGGGCGGCGGCCCAGAGCCGGGGGTACGTCAGCGGACCACGGCGACACGGGTCGTCCGGGTCGTCGTAGGTCCAGGTGCCGGGAGCGACCGCATAGCTGTCACCGAGCGCCACGTACTTGCCGGCGAGTGCCGTTTCGTCTGCCGCCTGAGCCGTTCCGGCGACCGTCATCGTGGCGGCGAGCGCCATGACGGCGGCGACGAGTACTCTGAGTAAACGCATGGAAGGTGTCGTCTCCGAATGGTGGGGGTGAGGGACCCTATAGGAATAGCAGAGAAATGCGGATTCGACAGCCCTGCCGGGGGAAATTCTGCACCGCGCGCATGCGGAAAGGCGCGTCGCCGAGGAGGCCCGTCGTGGCGCTGCCCGGGGTGTTCGAGTCAGGCCGAATCCCCGCTCCTGTCAAGGCTCCGCCGGGACGGTCACCCTCGTGTGGGCATCGATTCCGCGGCGTGCGGAAAGCCGGACTCCACGGGATCATGCGCAGAGAACGTGGCGCGATCCGCGTACCACCCGGAGCATGCGGAAGGGTTTAGTCCGGATGATTCCGGAACGCTTCCGGGATTCCACGGGGCCGATGTCGTAAAACGGGCATAACGGGGGTTCGGCCGGGCGCTCCGAGAGGCACATTCCGGTGATTCGCGCAATATGGTGCGCGGAAATTCCAGGGGTTTCTCTGCTGTTTTCCCCCGCGCATTTCCGTGCCGGACGGCGGGACGGGCCGGGCCGCCCGGAAGGCGGCCCGGCCCGTCCGCACCGGCGGTCTACAGCGTGCCGGCCAGACGCTCCGAGACGAGGCGGGCGAAGCGGGCCGGGTCGTCCAGCGCACCACCCTCCGCGAGGAGCGCGGTGCCGTACAGCAGCTCGGCGGTCTCCGTCAGCGCCGCGCCGGACGGCTCCTTCCGGTGAGCCTCCCGCAGTCCCGTCACCAGGCGGTGGTCCGGGTTGATCTCGAGGATCCGCTTGGCCGAGGGCGCGGCGTGGCCCATGGCCCGGTACATCCGCTCCATCGCCGGCGTCATGTCGTGCGCGTCGTTGACCAGGCACGCCGCCGACGAGGTGAGCCGCGTGGAGAGCCGGACCTCCTTCACCTGCTCGCCGAGCGACTCCCCGAGCCAGGACAGCAGCGGGGCGAACTCCTCCCGGCGCTGGTCGTCCTCCTGCTTCTCGTTCTCCTCGGCCGCCGCGTCGTCGAGGTCGACCTGGCCCTTGGCGATGGACTGCAGGCGCTTCCCGTCGTAGTCCGCGACCGCCTCGACCCACATCTCGTCCACCGCGTCGGTCAGCAGCAGCACCTCGTAGCCCTTGGCGTGGAACGCCTCCATGTGGGGCGAGTTCTCGATCTGCGACCGGGAGGAACCGGTCATGAAGTAGATCTCCTCCTGCCCCTCCTTCATCCGCTCCACGTACGCGGCCAGCGTGGTCTGCTGCTCCGGGTCGTGGGTCGAGGCGAAGGAGGCGATGTCGAGGAGCGTGCGCCGGTTGTCGGTGTCGCTGAGCAGGCCCTCCTTCACGGCGGCGCCGAACTCCCGCCAGAAGGTGCGGTACCGGTCGGGGTCGGAGGTCATCATCCCCTTGACCGTCGAGAGCACCTTCTTCACCAGGCGACGGCGCATCAGGTGGATCTGCCGGTCCTGCTGGAGCAGCTCACGGGAGATGTTCAGCGACAGGTCCTGGGCGTCCACCACGCCCTTGACGAACCGCAGGTACTCGGGCATCAGCTCCTGGCAGTCGTCCATGATGAACACGCGCTTGACGTACAGCTGCACCCCGGACCGGCTGTCCCGGGTGTACAGGTCGAGCGGTGCGTGGGAGGGGAGGAACAGCAGCGCCTCGTACTCGAACGCCCCCTCCGCGCGCAGGGAGACGGTCTCCAGCGGGTCGTTCCAGTCGTGGCTGACGTGCCGGTAGAACTCCTTGTACTCCTCCTCCGCGACCTCCGAGCGCGGCCGGGACCACAGCGCCTTCATGGAGTTCAGCGTGGCGAGTTCACGCTGCGGCCCGTCGCCGTCCCCTGCGCCGTCCCCGTCTCCGCCGTCGCCCCTCCGCTCGACCTCCATCCGGATCGGCCAGGCGATGAAGTCGGAGTACCGCTTGACGATCTCCCGGATCTTCCACTCGGCGGTGTAGTCGAAGAGGCTGTCCTCCTCGTCCTTCGGCTTCAGATGCACGGTGACCGCGGTCCCCTGCGGAGCGTCCTGGACGGGCTCCACGGTGTACGTGCCGTCGCCGTCGGACTCCCACCGGGTACCGGTGTCCTCGCCCGCCCGGCGCGTGACCAGGGTGACCCGGTCGGCCACCATGAAGGTGGCGTAGAAGCCGACGCCGAACTGGCCGATCAGCTCCCGGGACCCCTCGGCGTCCTCGGCGGACCTCAGCTGCTCCAGCAGTTCGGCCGTCCCCGACTTCGCGACGGTGCCGATCAGGTCCACGACGTCGTCCCGGGACATCCCGATGCCGTTGTCGCGGACGGTCAGCGTGCGCTGCCCGGGGTCCGCCTCGATCCGGATGTGCAGGTCCTCGACGTCGGCCCGCAGGCCGGAGTCGACGAGCTTCGCCCGGCGGATCTTGTCCAGGGCGTCGGAGGCGTTGGAGACGAGCTCCCGGAGGAAGATGTCCTTGTTCGAGTAGATCGAGTGGACCATCAGGCGCAGCAGTTGGCGGGCCTCCGCCTGGAACTCATGGGTTTCGGTCTGCGTGCTCACGTGCTCCCCTGTGTGCGGCGACGTACGGTGCGCAATGGATGGTAAGGACCCGCGCCGGGCTCGCGCACCGCGGTACCCGCCATGGCCGGTGCCGCACGTCCGCGCCCCCGGCTCCCGCCGCCGGGGGTGGTGGGACAATCGCCGGGAACTTCGTACGCCTGGGGGAGCAGCCGATGGACCGGGACCGCAGGAGCCGGGTGCCGCGGACCGACGCGGTGCTCGGCGACGCGCGGCTGGCCGCGGCCGCCCGGGAACTCGGCCGCGACCTGGTCCGCGGCGTGGTGACCCGTACGCTGGAGCGGGTGCGGGACGGCGAACTGCCCCCGGAGCGGGCCGCCGACGCCGCCCTGGCGGCACTGCCGCCCACCGCGGCGAGCCTGCACGCGGTGCTCAACGCCACCGGCGTCCTCGTGCACACCAACCTGGGCCGGGCACCGCTGTCCGCCGCCGCGCGGGCGGCCGTGGACGCCGCCGCCGGGTGCACCGACGTGGAACTCGACCTGGCGACCGGCCGCCGCGGCCCGCGCGGGACGGGGGCGCTCGCCGCGCTCGCCGAAGCGGTACCCGCCGCCGGCGGCGTGCACGTCGTCAACAACAACGCCGCGGCCCTCGTCCTCGCCGCCACGGCCCTCGCCCGGGGCCGCGAGATCGTCGTCAGCCGCGGCGAGATGGTGGAGATCGGCGACGGCTTCCGCCTCCCCGACCTGCTCGCCTCCACCGGCGCCCGGCTCCGCGAGGTCGGCACCACCAACCGCACCCACCGCGCCGACTACGCCGCCGCCGTCGGCCCCGACACCGGCTTCGTCCTCAAGGTGCATCCCTCCAACTTCGCCACCGTCGGCTTCGTCGCCGACACCCCGGTACGCGAACTCGCCACGCTCGACGTGCCCGTGGTGTACGACATCGGCTCCGGACTGCTGCGCCCGCACCCGGCGCTGCCCCGCGAGCCGGACGCCGCAGGCGCCCTCGCGGACGGCGCCGCGCTGGTCACCGCCAGCGCCGACAAGCTGCTCGGCGGACCGCAGGCCGGGCTGCTGCTCGGCGACGCCGACCTGGTCGCCCGGCTGCGCCGCCACCCGCTGGCGCGCGCCCTGCGCGTCGACAAGCTCACCCTCGCCGCGCTGGAGGCCACCCTGCGCGGACCGGAACCGCCGGTGCCGGCCGCGCTCGGCCTGGCCGGGCCCGCGCTCGTCGCCCGCGCCGAGGCGTTGGCGGCCCGCCTGTGCGCAGCCGGCGTGCCCGCCGAGGCCGTCCCGTCCCAGGCCCGGGTGGGCGGCGGCGGAGCACCGGAGGTGGAACTGCCCGGCGCGGCCGTCGCCGTCGCACGCGCCCTCGCCGCCCCGCTGCGCAACGGCCGGCCCGCCGTCGTCGGACGGGTGCACGCCGGCCGGCTGCTGCTCGACCTGCGGACCGTCCCGGCCGGGGACGACGAGCGGCTCGCCGGCGCCGTACGCGCCGCCGCGGCGCGGACCCCGCGTACGGCCACCGCCCCCGACACCGACGACGGGCAGGGCTGACCGTGTACGTCGTGGCGACCGCCGGGCACGTCGATCACGGCAAGTCCACCCTGGTCCGCGCCCTCACCGGCACCGACCCCGACCGGCTGGCCGAGGAGAAACGGCGCGGCCTGACCGTCGACCTCGGCTTCGCCGCGACCGGGCTCCCCGACGGACGTGCCGTCGGCTTCGTGGACGTACCGGGCCACCGGCGTTTCCTCGCCAACACCCTGGCCGGCATCGCCACCGCCCCGGCCGTGCTGTTCACGGTCGCCGCGGACCGGGGCTGGCAGCCGCAGTCCGCCGAACACCTCGCGGCCGTCGACGCGTTCGGCATCCGCACCGGGATCGTCGTGGTCACCCGCGCCGACCTGGCCGACCCCGCACCGGTGGCCGCCGACGCCCGCGCGCGCGTCGCCGGCACCACCCTGCACGACGCACCCGCCGTCCCGGTCAGCGCCCTGACCGGCGCCGGCCTGGACGTCCTGCGCCGGCACCTGGCAGCCCTGGCCGACAGCGCGCCGGTACCCGACCCGCACGCACCCGTACGGCTCTGGCTGGACCGCGCGTTCACCGTGCGCGGCGCCGGAACGGTCGTCACCGGCACCCTCACGGCGGGCACCCTCGCGGTCGGCGACACCCTCGAACTCGCCCCTGAGGGACAGCAGGTCACCGTACGCGGCCTGCAGTGCTTCGGCGCCGCGCGGGACGGCGTACGGGCGCCGGCCCGGGTGGCGGTCAACCTGCGCCGCGTCTCCGCGGACGCGGTGGGCCGCGGTCAGGCGCTCGTCACGCCCGGCCGGTGGCGGCGCACGGACACCGTCGACATCCGGCTCGCCGAACCGGCGGACCCGTCCGAGGCCGACGGGCCCGGCCTCCCCGGCGCGGCGGACGCGCGCGCACTGCCGGGCGAACCGCTGGTCCACTGCGGCACGGCGCTCACCGGCGCCCGGGTGCGGCCGCTCGGCGGCCCGTACGCCCGCCTGCGCCTGCACACCCCGCTCGACCTGCACATCGGCGACCGGCTGCTGCTGCGCGACCCCGGCAGCCGACGGCTGACCGGCGCCCGGGTGCTCGACGTGGCACCGCCCCGCCTCACCCGCCGGGGAGCAGCCGCAGCCCGCGTACGCGCCCTGGCGGATCTGCCCGCCGACGGCCGGGACCCCGCCGTCCACCTCGGCCTGCGCGGCCTGGTGCGGGCCGGTGAACTCGCTGCCGCCGGCCTGCCGCACCCGCCCGGCGCCGTACGGGCCGGGGAGTGGCTGCTCGACCCGGCCCGCGCGGAGCGGCTGCGCGCCGCGCTCCGCGCGGAGGTCGACGCCCACGGCCGCGCCCGCCCCGCGGACCCCGGCCTTCCCCTCGCCGCCGCCGCGCACCGTCTCGGCCTGCCCGCGCCGGACCTCGTCCCGGCCCTCGTCACGACTCCCGCCCCGGCGCCGGTACCCGGCGGACCCGAGCAGCCTCCACCGGACCTGGTGGTGCGGGACGGGAGGGTCTTCGGGGCGGTAGACGAGACGCTGCCCGAGGCCCTGGCCGCCGTGGCGCGCCGTCTGGAGGAGGCCGGCCGCGACGCCGGAAGCGCCTTCCACGCCCCCACACGGCCCGAACTGGACGCCCTCGGCGCCACCGCGCAGGCGCTCGCGGCGCTGGTCCGCCACGGTGTCCTGGAGCGCCACGGCACCGGTACCGGCGCCGTCCATCTGCCCGGCGGCAGCGCCCGCCGCGCCGCCGCCGCACTGCGCGACGCCGCGCCGCGGCCGTTCACGGTCGGCGACTGCTGCCGGATCCTGGCCGTCAGCCGCCGCGTCGCGATCCCCCTGCTCGAGCACCTCGACGGCGCGGGCCTCACCCGCCGCGACGCCGACGGCCGCCGTCTCGTCGTGGACGGGACGGCGGCCGCCGAAGGGTCGTAGGCGAGTCCTCGGTCAGCTCCTGACCTGCTCGGATCCCGTCTCCGCGCCCGCCTCCTCGTCGTCGGCGGTCTCGGTCGCGTCGGCGGTGCGCTGCTGGGCCTCGCCGGCCTCCGGCCCTTCGGAGACCTCGACCAGCTCGGTGGCCTCCGCCGCGTCGGACGCCGCCTCCGCGGTCGCCTCGGCCTCGTCGTCCACGACCACCTCGTGGTCGGCCGTCTCCTCCACGGCGCGCTGCCCGGGGAACTCGGCGGCCGCGCGGGCCGCCGCCCGGCGGTTGCGCGCGTCGGCGGCGTCGCACAGGTCCAGCGCGGCCCGGTTGAAGCGGGCGAGGGACGGCGGGTCGGAGGGGCCGAGCAGGTGCTGCTTCAACTCGCCGCGCGCGGCGGCGAAGGCGTCCTTGCCCGGGTCGCGGACGGCGGCCAGCAGGCCGGGGACCTCCTTGGCCTCCGGGCTGAGGATCGTCGCGGCCCGCACCGTCGGGAAGTTGGCCCGGAAGTCCGCCTCGGAACGGCCGCTGGTGTTCGCGACCGCGTACGGCTTCTCACTGCTCAGGTAGTCGGAGACCACGCTGGACACGTCGCTGATGAGCAGGTCGGCCTGGTTGAAGCAGCCGTAGATGCCGGGGCGGGCCGCCGTGACGACCAGGTGCTCGTCCTCCGGGAACGACGCCCAGTACGCCTCCTCCCAGGCGGCGGTCGCCGCCGCCACGGCCTCGGCACGGCCCTCCTCCGGGCGGGACTGCAGCAGCATCCGCTCCGCCTCGTCGGCGCTGCCGCGGAACGAGGTCGTGGTCAGCGCGTCCAGTGCGGCCGTGCGCCGCGCCAGCTCCGCGGCGGCGCCCGGCGCGACCGCGGAGCCGGCGCCGCGCCGCTCGTTCGCCTCCGCGATCATCGTCCGGATGCGGCGGTCCGCGGCGCCCGCCCGCGGGTCGACGGAGCCGGTCATCGGGTGCGGCTTGTACAGCAGGCGCACGCCGGGGTCGGCCAGCAGTTCACGGACGATGTTCTCCCCCGCCAGGATCACCGACGTGTTGCCCGGGTCGTCGGTCCAGCCCTCCCAGGTGGGGGCGTACAGCACGGTCGTCCGCGTGCCGTCCGCGGGGGGACCCGCGTAGGGGGTGATGGGCGCGAGCTGCGGCCGTCCCACCTCCACCACGTCGCGGTCGTCGATGCCGATGTCGGCGAGCTGGTACCGGTCGCGGGCGGCCGGGCCGGCCACCCACACCTCGTCGTACGCCTTGGCGTACGGGTTGCAGGAGGACAGCTTGTCGCTCTCGCCGTGGTTGGTGAAGGCGTGCTTGATGGTGGGGATGCGCAGCACCTGCGAGGTCTTCCCGGAGTTCGCCGGGTGCAGCAGCACCTTCAGCGTGGACTGCTCCAGGTGCATCAGGTGCGCGACCTTCGGGATGGAGATGATCGGCACGTCCGTGGCGTCGATCTTCTGGACCATGAACCGCTCGCGCAGCACGATGATCGGCTTGGCGTCCAGCTCCGCGAGCGTGCCGAGCCACATGTTGGCCTGGTAGGCGGAGGTCGCGCCGCCGGAGAAGTACATGCCCACCGTCGGCCGGTAGTCGGCCAGCCAGGCGTTCAGCCAGTTCAGCACCCGCGCCTCGCCGGGCGTGCGCTTCTTCGGCAGCAGCCAGGTGCCCAGGTAGACGGTGCCGCCGACGAACAGCGCGAGGCTGGCCGCGAGACCGGCCAGCGCCCACACGTTCTGCGCGGTGGCGCTGGTGGTCAGCAGGCCGGCCGTGGCCGGGAGCATGAAGGTCAGCAGGCGCCGGCTCTGCAGCCGGGCCAGCACCCGCGGCGGGGCGGGGGACAGGCGCAGCCCGGAGGTGTCGATGTTCCGCGTCAGGATCGGCAGCGTGCGGTTGCGCCGCACGAGCACGGACACCGCCTGGCACAGGAAGTGCAGGCCGTAGCAGCCGAGCAGCAGCAGGACGAGCGCGCGCTCCTCCATCGCGTTCACCTTCGGCAGCCGCACCAGCGCCACCACGATCAGCATGTCGCGGAGCAGCTGCCGGCTGACCGCCTCGAAGCGGACCTTGCCGAGCACCGCGATCAGCCCGGGCTGTCGCTGCTGGAGGTACAGGTCCAGCGCGACGCCGCCGGCGGAGGCGACCACGAAGAGGGGCACGTACGCCAGCAGGGCGCCGGCGAGCTGGGCCGCGAAGAGGACCAGCAACGTGAAGAGCGCCGCCAACTGGACGACGCGGCGTAGGGGGAGTCCGGCAGAGGGCACGGGGCTGAGCTCCTGGCAGGAGGCGTTGGGATGAGGCCCGTCCGAAGTCGCGGGGGCGGCCGGGCCTGGTTCGGGCTGACCACCGACCGTATGACGAGACGGGCACGGTGACAATTTCCGCTCCCGCCCGATGCGCACGAAACACCTGAAAGGGATGTCCCGGCGCTGTGCGGTGAGCGGGAGGCGGCTGCCGTCCGGAGGCTGGACGGCGGCGTCGGCGGCGGTCGGCCTGCCGTAGATTGTGGCAGGTCGGGACAACGGTGGAGAGGGCCGAGGGTGGTACGGGACACAGGGCGGCGGCAGGACGTGGCGGACGCCCGCCGGATCGTGGTCAAGGTCGGCTCCTCGTCGCTCACCACGGCTGCCGGCGGCCTGGACGCCGACCGCGTGGACGCCCTCGTCGACGTCCTCGCCCGGCACCTGGACGCCCCGCACGGCGGCCGTGCGGACCGCGGCAGGGAGATCGTCCTGGTCTCCTCCGGGGCGATCGCCGCCGGACTGGCGCCGCTGGGCCTGGACCGCCGCCCCCGCGACCTGGCCCGCCAGCAGGCCGCCGCCAGCGTCGGCCAGGGGCTCCTCGTCGCCCGCTACACCGCCTCGTTCGCCCGGCACGGCCGGCGCGTCGGACAGGTGCTGCTCACCGAGGACGACACCAGCCGCCGCGCCCACTACCGCAACGCCTACCGCACCCTGGACCAGCTGCTGGCGATGGGCGCGGTGCCGGTGGTCAACGAGAACGACACCGTCGCCACCGACGAGATCCGCTTCGGGGACAACGACCGGCTCGCCGCCCTCGTCGCCCACCTGGTGCGCGCCGACCTGCTGGTGCTGCTCTCCGACGTGGACGGCCTCTACGACGGCGACCCGGCCACCCCCGGCACCCGCCGGATCGCCGAGGTCACCGGCCCGGCGCAGCTCGCCGGGGTGGAGATCGGCTCGGCGGGCGGCGCGGGCGTCGGCACCGGCGGCATGGTCACCAAGGTCGAAGCCGCCCGCATCGCCGCCGCCGCGGGCGTGCCCGTTGTGCTCACCTCGGCGAGCCGGGCCGCCGACGCCCTCGCCGGCCGCGAGTCCGGCACCTACTTCCACCCCACCGGCCGCCGCACCGCTGGGCGGCTGCTCTGGCTGGCGCACGCCAGCACCCCGCGCGGCGCCCTGGTGCTGGACGACGGCGCGGTCGACGCGGTGGTGCACCGCCGCTCCTCGCTGCTCCCGGCGGGCATCTCCCGCGTCGAGGGCGACTTCACCGCCGGCGACCCGGTGGAGCTGCGGGACGACGCGGGGCGCGCCGTGGCACGCGGACTGGTCAACTTCGACGCCCGCGAGATCCCCCGGCTGATCGGACGCTCCACCCGCGAACTCGCCCGCGAGCTCGGCCCGGCGTACGAACGCGAGGTCGTACACAGGGACGACCTGGTGCTGCTGCGTTCGTGAACCGCCCCCTCCGGGCGGCCCCGAGGACGTCGCCGAGCGGCCACGTACGGGCGGGATCGGCGAAAGTCCCGTCATCGACCGGTCGGCTTCGGTAAAAAGGCCACGCGGTCGCTCGCGGGCTGGTCGACTGCCGAGGGAGGGCCGTGCGAAGGACGCGGTCCGCCGGACGTCGCCCCCCGCAGACGCCCGCAGGACTGCGCACCCCACAGGAGGCCCGGTGAGACGACTCGCCAGCGTCGAGACGGTGGGCCGTCGGCCCTTCCCGGGGCCCGTGCCCGGCACGCCGGTCGAGCAGCCCGGGACCTCCCGGCTGTGGCACGTGACCCTCAGCGTCGCGGGCGTGGAGGCTCCGCTGCGGGAGGTGCGGCGGGGGCTGGAGCAGCTCGCGCACGACCACCCGTTCCTGCTGACCAGCCGGTACGCAGGCGACCACGCGGAGATCCGCTACTGGGAGGAGGCGCGGGACCTGCACGACGCCGCGGCAGTCGCGCTGCGGCTGTGGGGCGAGCACCGCTCGACCGCGAAGCTGCCGCCGTGGGAGATCGTCGGCCTGGAGGTCATCGGCCGGGACACCTACCGCCAGCGCGTCGCGCAGGGTCACGGGCCCGCCCCCGCCACCCCGGTCGGCGTCCATCCCTTCTAGGACCTGTTCGGTGCCCGGCCTCACCCGCCGTGCCGGGGCCGTCTCGCACGGTGGACGAACGCCCGGAAGGCCACCGCAGGCTCGCTAGGCTGCACACATGAGCACCAGCGCAGCCGGGGCCGCATCCCCGGAGACCCCTCCGGACACGCCCGTCACCGCGACCGCCCGCCGCGCCCGCGCTGCGGCCGCCGCGCTGGCCCCGCTGCCGCGCACCCCCCGGGACGCCGCGCTGCTCGCGGTGGCGGACGCGCTGGTCGCCCGCAGCGCGGAGATCGTCGCCGCGAACGCGGAGGACGTGTCCCGCGCGCAGGCCGCCGGCACGGCCGACGCGATCGTCGACCGCCTCACCCTCACCCCCGAGCGCATCGCGGCCATCGCCGCCGACGTGCGGGACGTCGTCGCGCTGCCCGACCCGGTGGGCGAGGTCGTACGCGGCTCCACGCTGCCGAACGGGCTCGAGCTGCGGCAGGTACGCGTCCCGCTCGGCGTCGTCGGCATCGTCTACGAGGCCCGGCCCAACGTCACCGTGGACGCCGCCGCGCTGTGCCTGAAGTCCGGCAACGCCGTGCTGCTGCGCGGCTCCTCGTCCGCGTACGCCTCCAACACGGCGCTGGTCGGAGTGCTCCGGGACGCCGTGGCGGGCGCCGGGCTCCCCGCCGACGCGGTGCAGCTGGTGCCCGGCGAGAGCCGCGACGCGATACGGGAGCTGATGCGCGCCCGCGGCCTGGTCGACGTGCTGATCCCCCGCGGCGGCGCCTCGCTGATCCGCACCGTCGTGGAGGAGTCGACCGTCCCGGTGATCGAGACCGGCGTCGGCAACTGCCACGTCTACGTCGACGCCCGCGCGGACCTCGACATGGCGCTGCGCATCCTGGTCAACAGCAAGGCGCAGCGCCCCAGCGTGTGCAACGCCGCCGAGACGGTGCTGGTCCACGCCGACGTCGCGGAGGAGTTCCTGCCGCGCGCGCTCGCCGCGCTGCGCGAGGCAGGGGTGACCGTGCACGGGGACGCGGCCTGGCAGAAGGCGGACACCGCGGTCGTCCCCGCCACCGACGAGGACTGGGCCACCGAGTACCTGGGCTACGAGATCGCCGCCGCCGTCGTGCCCTCGCTGGACGCCGCGGTCGCCCACATCCGCAGCTGGACCTCCGGACACACCGAGGCCATCGTGACCGGCGACACCGAGGCCGCCCGCAGGTTCACCGCACTGGTCGACTCCACCGCGGTGATGGTGAACGCCTCCACCCGTTTCACCGACGGCGGCCAGTTCGGTTTCGGTGCCGAGATCGGCATCTCCACCCAGAAGCTGCACGCCCGGGGCCCCATGGGCCTGCCGGAGCTGACCTCGACCAAGTACGTGGTGACCGGTTCCGGCCACGTGCGCGACTGAGGCCCGGCCGGAGTCCCGGCGCACTGTCCGGTTCCCGCCGGATTCCCGTTCTCCCTGCCCACATCGCCCGATTCGCACTACGCTGGACGACGTGCCGGAGGATGTGGGGGGCCAGCCGTTCCCGGATGGCCAGGAACCCGAGGACGACCACGGAACCGCGGACGAGGAGTTCGCGGCCGTGGTCCTCGACGAGGACTTCGTCCGGGCGGCGGGGATCCACGAGCCGAGCGCGGCCGAGCGGATGCTCGCCGCGGCCCAGTCGCACGCCGAGTCCGAAGTGCCCCGCCCGTACGACGACGGCTACGTCTACGGCCCGCCCCACGACGACGACCTCCACTACGACCCGGACGCGGACGACACCACCCACGGCTACGGCTTCGGCTACGGCCGCCGTCATCGCCGCGGGTACGACCCCGGAACCTACGGCGACGACGACGGCGACGGGTACGGGGACGGGGACGGTCCGTACGACGCGGCGGCCGGACCGCGGCCGTACCGGGGGCACGTGCGCTGGCAGCGGCCGGTCGCCTGGGTGCTGGCCGTGGTGATGGGCGTGGGCATGGTCGCCCTCGCCTTCGCGGCGGTCTACCGGGGCGCCGCGGGCGAGCGCGACGAGCCGGCCCCGCCGCCGCCGAGCCGCGGCGTCGGGCTCCCCGTCGAGGACCGCGTCGAGGACCGCGTCGGCGAGGCCGGGCCGGGTTCCTGAACGGTCCTCCGGGGCGGCAATCACTCGAACGGGTGAACGGCGGGCGACTTCTCCTCAGCCCGTGATCCCGGCCGAAGTCGCCCACAGGCGCGCGTTTACCGAGCCCCGCCGCGACCTACCCTTTTCATATGGCAGGTCGTGGCAAGCCTCCGGAGGGACCGGTCGAGGGCGTCCCCGGCGGCGGAGACGACGAATACCGCTCCGTCGTCTTCGACGAGTCGTTCGTCGATGCCGCGCGGCTGCAGGAGTACTCCGCCCAGGAGCGGATGGACGACGAGGACCACGCCGCCGTCCGCAGCCGTCCCCCGAGCGAGGAGCCGCCCGCCCGCAGCGCCTCGCGGCAGGGCCTGGTACTCGTCCTGCTCATCGTGCTCGCCTTCGGCACCGCCGTGTACATGGGCGTGCGCAACCCACTGCCGGACCCCGCCCCGTCGCCCGCCCAGCCGGCCCGGATGGCGACCGTGCCGCTCGCGCCGCGCGACGCAGTGCCCGGCTCCACGCCGGAGGACCTGTTCGCCCACTCGCCCGCCGCCGCATACCGCACCGGAGCGGACGGCGTGACCCTGCCCTCGACGTACCGCACGGACCACTTCACCGAGAACCAGGTGCTGGCCGCGCTCACCGGGGCCAAGGACTACGTCGTCGCCAGCTCCCTGGACCCGGCGGTGCTCACCGGTGGGGAGGTGCGGTCCGTGCGGCTGATGCTGGACCCCGGCCAGGGTGCCCAGTTCGAGCGGAGCGTCGACCGGCCGCGCAGCGACGGCCGGCACGCCCTCACCGGCTGGATGGTGCGGTTCGACCCCGGGCGGGTGGCCCTCGCCGCCCCGGAGGTGCGGGTGAACGGCACGCTGTCGGTCGAGGAGATCCACCGCAACGCGCTCGAGGTCACCGCCGACCATGTCTTCGTGTACGCCCTGCACCCGCAGGGCAGCGCCGACGCCTCCGACGCCTCGCTGTTCACGGTGCGCCGCGAGGTCCGGTTCCACTTCCACCGGGAAGACCTCACCGAGCACCAGCTCCAGGTGCGGAGCGTGTCGGTACGGGCCGGGCCGATGGCCTGTTCCGCAGGCCACGCCGACACCCTCGTCCCGCTGCTGGCGGGGGAGCGGGCCGGCGACGACCTCCCGGCCGGCACCGACCCGTACGCGAGGGACGACTCCCGCGGTGCCGTCTGCGGAGTGCTGGCGCGCAGCGCCATGCCCGACCCTGCCCGCACCGGCTGACGTCCCTCCCCGGCCCGCCGCGGCGGGCCGGGGACGGCGTCGGCTACGAGGTGCTGCCGGTCTCGTCCTGACCGCCCGCGGAGCCGTTCTGCCGGCGGCCGGTGAAGCTGTCCCGCAGCTTCCCGCCCAGGTCACCGGCGCCCCCGGCGATGTCGCGGACCAGCCCCATCAGCGGGTCCTTGCTGTTCCGCACGGTCTCGGAGTAGTGGTTCGCGGACTGCCGGAAGGAGTCGGCGACCGAGGTGTCGCCGTCGTCCTCCCGCCGGTCGTAGTGCCCGTCCATGATCCGCTGGTACTCGCGGGTCGCGGCCCACTTGCGCAGCTCGGCGGCGCGCACGGTGGTGAACGGGTGGCTGCGCGGCAGCACGTTCATGATCTTCAGGACGGAGTCCCGCAGGTCGCCGCCCGCCTCGTACTCGTCGGCCTGCTTCAGGAACGCGTCGACGTTCATCTCGTGCAGGTGGTTGCCGCCGGCCAGCTTCATCAGGCCGCGCATCGACGCCTGGATGTCCTGGCCCACCAGCAGACCGGCCCGGTCCGCGGACAGTTCGGACTTGCGGAACCACTCGCGCAGCGCGGTCACGATCGCCATGATCGCCACGTTCCCCAGCGGGATCCAGGCGACCTTCAGTGCCAGGTTGGTGAGGAACAGCAGGATGGTGCGGTACACGGAGTGACCGGACAGCGCGTGACCGACCTCGTGCCCGACGACCGCCCGCATCTCCTCCTCGTCGAGGAGTTCGACCAGCCCGGTCGTCACCACGATGATCGGCTCGTCCATGCCGATGCACATGGCGTTCGGCTTCGGGTCCTGGTTGACGTACATCGGAGGGACCTTCTCCAGGTCCAGGATGTAGCAGGCGTCCCGCAGCATGTGATGGAGGTGCGCGAACTGCTCGTCCCCCACCCGCACCGAGTCGGAGAGGAACAGCAGTCGCAGGCTCCGCTCGGGCAGCAGGCCGCTGAGCGCCTTGAAGACGGTGTCGAAGCCGCTGAGTTTGCGCAGCGCCACCAGGGCGGAGCGGTCAGCGGGGTGTTCGTAGGCCCGGGACGAGATCCCGGGGAAACGGCGCCGCTCCCGTCCGGGCAGGTGCCGGGCGCTGTCGTTGCCTTCTGTCATGGTGCTCCCCCTCGTCGGCTGGAACACCCAGCGTAGTCCGAACGGCCCGCGAGCGGCCGGGACTGTTCCCGGGTTGCGACGAACGCGCCCCGCCATGACCGGGCCTCGGGTCCGCCGTGGCCGCCGGGAGGTCCGGGGGACCGGTCGGCGTGAGCCCCCGGAGGGCGGACGCATACGATGTGGCGCGGAAGACCGCACGCCCCCTGCACACTCTCACCGGGACGGTTCGAAGCAGCCATGACTCTGATCAGCTCCGCGCACAGCACCCTCGTCGTCCTCGCCTCCGGCGGTGGAACCGGCGCCGAGCACGGTGGCGAGCACTCCAGCCTCAGCCCGTACGTCACCGGCGGCGGCGCGCTGCTCGCCCTGCTGCTCCTCCTCTGGATCACCACCCGCTTCAACCGCGACCGCTGACCCGCCCCCGACCGGGTCGCCGGGCCTCCCGCCCGGCGCTCGTCCGGACGGGGGCCGCGGCCGGCCACCGCGGCGGCGCCGCACCCCGCCAGGCGGAGGATGGGCCGCGAGGAGAAGAGAGGCTAGGGTCGGCTCGCATGGGAGAGCACATAGTGCCCGGCACCGGCGCACGGCGGCTGGGGGTGATGGGCGGGACCTTCGACCCGATCCACCACGGCCACCTGGTCGCCGCCAGCGAGGTGGCAGCGCGGTTCGAGCTGGACGAAGTGGTGTTCGTGCCCACCGGACAGCCGTGGCAGAAGAGCCACCAGCAGGTGTCCCCGGCCGAGGACCGGTACCTGATGACGGTCATCGCCACCGCGTCCAACCCGCAGTTCTCCGTCAGCCGGATCGACATCGACCGGCCCGGCCGCACGTACACCATCGACACGCTGCGCGAGCTGCGGGCCCGGCGCCCCCAGGCGGAGCTGTTCTTCATCACCGGCGCCGACGCGCTCGGCCAGATCCTCACCTGGCGTGACGCCGAGGAGCTGTTCTCCCTCGCCCACTTCATCGGCGTCACCCGGCCCGGTCACGCCCTGGCCGACCCCGGGCTGCCGGACGGCGGCGTCTCGCTGATCGAGGTGCCCGCGCTGGCCATCTCCTCGACCGACTGCCGCGCCCGCGTCGAGGCCGGCGACCCCGTCTGGTACCTGGTGCCCGACGGTGTAGTGCGCTACATCAACAAGCGGCAGCTGTACCGAGACGGGGGAGAGGAGGCGGCCGGGACGTGAGCCAACCCCACGACAGCGACGACCACGGGTGGAACCCGTACGACGGGCAGCAGCCGCGGATCCTCGGATACGACGAGTACGGCCGCCCCGTCTACGCCCAGGACCCGGCAGGACAGGGCGGTGGCAGGCAGCAGACCGGCACCCAGGAGTACGGCTACGGGCAGCCGTACGACGCGGGCGCCTACGGTGGCACCGGCCAGGGCGCCGGGACGTACGGCACCGGCGGCTACGACACCGGGACGTACGACACCGGGACCTTCGACGCCTACGCCTACGACCCGTACGGGACGCAGACGGGGTCGGTCCCTCCGGTGACGGATCCGTACGGGACGCAGACGGGGTCGGTCCCTCCGGTGACGGATCCGTACGGGACGCAGACGGGGTCGGTCCCTCCGGTGACGGATCCGTACGGGACGCAGACGGGGTCGATCCCTCCGGTGACCGATCCGTACGCCGGCCGGCCGTACGGCGCCCCGGCGGCCCCGGAAAGCTATGACCCGTACGGTCCCGCCGCCGACACCGGCGCGGGTACCGTGCCCGCGCAGTCCCCGCCGCCCGCGGCGGAACGTACGGGCGCCGCACGCCGTGGCACCGGCCCTGACGCCGACGCGTACGACACCGACCAGTTCTCGTTCGTCGAGGAGGAAGCGGAGGAGTCCGAGGACGTCATCGACTGGCTGAAGTTCAGCGAGAGCCGCACCGAGCGCAGGGAGGAGGCCAAACGGCGCGGCCGCAACCGGAAGCGCGCGCTGGTGATCCTTCTGGTGATGGCTCTGCTCGGCGGTGTCGGCTACCTCTGGTGGGCGGGCAAGCTGCCCGGACTCGACGGCGGCCCCGGAGCGGGTGGCCCGGCCGCCGGACAGCAGCGCGACGTGCTGGTGGTGCACCTGCGGGACCCGGACAGCGAGGCCAACGCCACGGCGCTGCTGGTCGACAACGCCACCACCGAGCAGGGCACCACCCTGCTCCTCCCGAACTCCCTCGCCGTCACCACGTCCGACGGTTCGACCACCACCCTCGGCAAGTCGGTCGAGTCCGAGGGCGCCACCCCCACCCGGGACGCCCTCAGCCAGCTCCTCGGTGCCGACATCAAGGGCACCTGGCGCCTGGACACCCCCTTCCTGGAGACCCTCGTGGACGCCGTCGGCGGCGTGACGCTGGACGTCGACGCCACCGTCCGGGGTGACAAGAAGGGCGACGACCCGCTGGTCGAGAAGGGACGGGACCGCGAGCTGGACGGCCGCGCCGCCGTCGCCTACGCGACCCACCGTGAGGACGCCGAGCCCAGGACGGCCCAGCTGGAGCGCTTCGGCCAGGTGATGGAGGCCGTGCTGGACCAGATGTCCACGGACAAGGCCTCCGCCACCAAGACCGTCGAGGCCCTCGGTCAGATCCTGGACCCGTCGCTCTCCCAGGCGTCCCTCGGCGCGTCGCTTGCCTCGCTGGCGGCGCGCGCCCAGGCCGACGCGTACGAGACCCGGGTGCTGCCCGCCGAGCCGGACGGCACGCTCAGCGCCGAGGCCGGCGACGGCGTGGTCAAGGACGTGCTCGGCGGCACCGTACAGAACTCCGACCCCGACGCCGCGCCGCGCGTCTCCCTGCGCAACGCCGCTGGCGACGAGGGCGCCGACGACGCCGCGCGTGTGACGCTGGTCAACGGCGGCTTCAGCGTCGTGGGCGCCTCGGAGGCCGACGGGACCGAGAAGACCTCGAAGGTGCTGTACGCGGACGCCGCGCAGAAGGAGCGGGCCCAGGCGGTCGCGAAGACCCTCGGCCTCCCCGACGACGCGGTACGGAAGGGCGACGCGGCGGGCAACGCGGACGTCACCGTCGTGCTCGGCCAGGACTACGACGGCTGAGTCGCGGCACCGCACACCGCTCCGCCGCGCGCCCTGCCGACGGCCCTGCCCGGGCCTCGGCGGGGCCGTCGGCGAGGCGTGAGATCCTGAGGGACGGCACCACCATCCCGCCCACCCGCGACCGAAAGCACTGCCTGTGACCGCCACCGACCGTTCCGTCGAGCTGATCAACGCCGCCGCCCAGGCCGCCGCCGACAAGCTGGCCCACGACGTCGTCGCCTACGACGTGAGCGACGTCCTGACCCTCACCGACGCGTTCCTCCTCGCCTCGGCCCCCAACGACCGCCAGGTCAAGGCGGTCGTCGACGCCGTCGAGGAGCGCCTGCTGAAGGAGCACGGCGCCAAGCCGGCCCGCCGGGAAGGCGAGCGCGAGGGCCGCTGGGTGCTGCTGGACTACGTCGACATCGTCGTGCACGTGCAGCACAGCGAGGAGCGTGTCTACTACGCGCTGGAACGCCTCTGGAAGGACTGCCCGGAGCTGGATCTGCCGGAGGACGCCAAGGCGACCCGGGGCAAGGGCGAGCAGGCGGAGGCGGAGGACGCCCCGTGACCGCCGCCACCCCGCCCCCGGCCGGGCGCCCGGTCTCCAACGGGCGTCTCGCCCCCACGGGGCGGCGCGTCGTCCTGTGGCGGCACGGCCAGACCGCATGGAACCTCGAGCGCCGCTTCCAGGGCTCCACCGACATCGCGCTCACGGAGGAGGGGGTGGCGCAGGCGCGCCGTTCCGCGCGGCTGCTCGCCGCCCTCCAGCCGCAGGCGATCATCGCCTCGGACCTCCAGCGCACCCGCGCCACCGCCGCCGAGCTGGCCCGCCTCTCCGGCCTGGAGGTCACCCACGACGCCGACCTGCGGGAGACCTACGCGGGCGTCTGGCAGGGCCTCACCCACGAGGAGATCGTCGAGCGCCACGGCGAGGAGTACGCCGCCTGGAAGCGAGGGGAACCCGTCCGGCGCGGCGGCGGCGAGCTGGAGACCGAGGTCGCCGACCGGGCCGCACCCGTCGTCGAGCGGCACGCGGAGAAGCTGCCCGAGGGCGGCACTCTGGTCGTCGTCAGTCACGGCGGCACCATCCGCACCACCATCGGCCGGCTGCTCGGCCTGCACCCGAGCACCTGGGAGGCGCTCGGCGGCCTCTCCAACTGCTGCTGGTCGGTGCTGGGCGAGAGCCTGCGCGGCTGGCGTCTGCAGGAGCACAACGCCGGCACCCTGCCGGAACCGGTCCTCGGCGACGACGACTGAACCGGGGCGCGGATTTCTCAATCCGGCGGACCACCGGTTAAGCTTCTACTCGTTCACGGCGCGCGAGCGCCGGGGGACACGGGGCTATAGCTCAGTTGGTAGAGCGCTTGCATGGCATGCAAGAGGTCAGGAGTTCGATTCTCCTTAGCTCCACAGTTCGGTCCCTCGCGATCCCGTCCTCACCAGGGCGGGATCGTTGCTTTGTCCCCTCTCCTGCGGGCGCCGGTAACGTGGCAGAATCGCCGCCAGGGTGAAGGAGGCACGCCGAGGGAGGCAGGACCGATGCCGACCGCGTCTCTCAGTTGCCCCGCCTGCGGATCATCGGACGTCGCCGTGGTGCTCGGCGACAATGGAGGGGTTTCCTACGTGTGCACGGCCTGCGGCCACACCTGGAGCTGACGGATGGGCGCGCACAGCAGGAAATGCGACTGGTGCGGCAGCGGCACGCCCGTGGTGCGCGACATGGAACCCGCGAACGAGCGCTACCAGTACTGGTGTGAGGACTGCGCGCGGGCGCTGATCATACGCGGCGATCCCATCGAGACCTACCGCGAGCTGGACGGCGAGCCCATCTACGGACGGCTGCTCGACGAGCACTGCACCCTCAAGCGCTTCTACTCCTTCGCCACGGCCTGAAGTTCGCTCCGCGCCCGCACCACCCGCGCGCCCGGGTAGGGGCCTGCCCGCCCGGCTGCGCGCACGGCCACCGCCGCCGCGAGTGCGAGGAAGGCCGCACCCGTCAGCGGGTAGACGGCCGAGAGCAGCATCTCCCCGGCACCCTGCCGGAGTTCCAGCCGCTCGGCCCGGTCGGGGCTGTGCGGCACCCACCACAGGGCGTACGTGCAGAACACCGCCGCGCAGGCCGCCGTACCCCACCACCACCGGTCGTCGCGGCGGTGCAGCGCCTCGGCGCCCAGCAGAACGGCGACCGGCACGCACCACACCCAGTGGTGCGACCAGGAGACCGGGCTGACCAGCAGCGCCGTGAGCGCGCAGGCCGTCCCCGCCCAGGCGCGCGACCGCGGCAGCAGGGAGCCGGCGAGCAGCGCCGCCACCGCCACGGCCAGCCCCGCCACCGCCACGGCCACCGACAGCGCGGTCGCCGCCGCACCCGGATCGCCGGTGTGCAGGGCGCGGGCCAGCATGCCGTGCAGCGACTGGTTCGCGGTGTCCTCGGCGTTTCCCACGCGGTCCGCGCGGAACAGGATCTCCGTCCAGAAGCGGAGCGAGTCGCCCGGCAGCACGGTGGCGGCCAGTCCGGCCGTCCCGAGGAAGGTGCCGGTGGCGACCGTCGCCTGCCGCAGGTGCGCGTTCCACGCCCCCGCGAGTGCCGTGCGGACGGCTGCCGGTCCTCCCCCGCGGACGGGCCCGCTCAGCCCCGTCCCGCCCTGTCGGCGCCAGGCTTCCACCACGCCCGCCAGCGCCAGCAGCACGACGAACAGCGCCGGGGTGAGCTTCACCCCCGCCGCCACGCCGATGCCGATTCCCGCCCAGCGGTGCCCGGAGCGCCGTGACAGGTCCCACAGCACGAGGGCCGCCAGCAGCAGGTTGACCTGCCCGTAGCGCAAGGTGGTCCACACCGGTTCGCACCACACGGCGAGGGCGGAGACCGCCAGGGCCGCGGCCGTCGTCGGCGCGCTCAGCGGGCGGCCCGTCAGCCGCAGCGAGAGGTGCACCACCAGGACCAGCAGCACCAGGTTCGCCGCCGTGGCGACGGTCCGCAGGGTGCCGGCCTCCAGCAGGGCCAGCGGCACGAACAGCAGGGCGGCGAACGGCGGGTAGGTCGCCGGCAGCTCGGCGTGAGTGGTGCGCAGGGCGTACAGGTCCTCGCCGCGCAGCACCGCCTCGCCCTGCGCGCGGTAGACCATCACGTCGATCAGCGAGACGTCCGCCGCCCGTTGCGCCGTCCAGAACAGGGCGAAGGACGCCAGGCACAGCAGACCGCTCGCGAGGAGGGGGCGACGCAGCGGGTACACGGCGGACGACGGTACCGCCCTTCAGAGCCTCCCCGGCGCCACGCCCGCGGGCCGAGAACCGATTTGGCGGATCACCACGTGGGCCGTGTACAGTAGGCATCGCCGTCGCGGGGATACCGCAGGAGATCTGCTCACATCTCGCGCGTCGGACCAGACTCGGGGCTATAGCTCAGTTGGTAGAGCGCTTGCATGGCATGCAAGAGGTCAGGAGTTCAATTCTCCTTAGCTCCACACACAGGCGACGGGCCGTCTCGCAGAGGCGGCCCTTTTCGCTGTTCCCCCTGCGTACCCCTGCGCCGCCGGCGTCCCCGTCCGTCGACCGGCGCTTCCCGCGCCTCGTCCGGATGCCCGAATCGCACCGGAAGCCCCTTGTGCCGTGCGGTATCCTGTGCGCATGCGTGCCGTACGCCTTCTGCTTAGCCGGCCGCGCTGATCAGTCCCGACCCCCAGGGCCGTGGTGGAAACGGCAGGGTCGGAATCGGCGCGGCGTCCCCTCCTGTGCGAGGGGATTTTTCGTTTCCTGAGCAGAGACGACCGATGGAGCTTTGAGGACGATGAGCGAGACCACGACCGCAGCCGCACAGAACACGGCTCCCCATCGCTACACGGCGGCGCTGGCCGCCGACATCGAGGCACGCTGGCAGGACTTCTGGGACAAGCAGGGGACGTACGAGGCCCCCAACCCCGGTGGCGGCGCGCTGGGCGGCGACGAGGAGACCGTCGCCCGGCCCGAGAAGTTCATCATGGACATGTTCCCGTACCCGTCGGGTGCCGGTCTGCACGTCGGCCACCCGCTGGGCTACATCGCCACCGACGTCTTCGCCCGCTACCAGCGGATGACCGGCCACAACGTCCTGCACACGCTGGGCTTCGACGCCTTCGGGCTGCCCGCCGAGCAGTACGCCGTGCAGACCGGCACCCACCCGCGCGTCTCCACCGAAGCCAACATCGTCAACATGAAGGCCCAGCTGCGCCGCCTGGGCCTGGGCCACGACCAGCGCCGGTCGTTCGCCACCATCGAGCCGTCCTACTACAAGTGGACGCAGTGGATCTTCCTGCAGATCTTCAACTCCTGGTACGACACGGAGGCGCAGCGGGCCCGCCCGATCGCCGACCTGGTCGACGAGTTCGCGTCCGGCCGGCGTCCCACGCCCGAGGGACGCGCGCCCTGGGCCGAACTGGACGCCGCCGGGCGCGCCGATCTGCTGGGCGCGTACCGGCTGGCCTACGCCTCCGACGCCCCGGTCAACTGGTGCCCGGGTCTGGGCACCGTGCTGGCCAACGAGGAGGTCACCGCCGAGGGCCGTTCCGAGCGCGGCAACTTCCCCGTCTTCAAGGCGAAGCTGCGCCAGTGGAACATGCGCATCACCGCCTACGCGGAGCGGCTGCTGGACGACCTGGACGGCCTGGACTGGCCGGAGGCCATCAAGCTGCAGCAGCGCAACTGGATCGGCCGCAGCGAGGGCGCCCGCGTCGACTTCCCCGTCGACACCGCGCACGGCGAGGAACACGCGGCGATCACCGTCTTCACCACCCGTCAGGACACGCTGTTCGGTGCGACGTACATGGTGCTGGCGCCCGAGCACGACCTGGTGTCGGGCGAGGGCCACGCCGCCTCCGTCGTCCCGGACGCCTGGCCCGAGGGCACGCGTGAGGCGTGGACCGGCGGCCACGCCACCCCAGCCGAGGCCGTCGAGGCCTACCGCGCGCAGGCCGCCGGCAAGTCCGACGTGGAGCGGCAGGCCGAGGCGAAGGACAAGACCGGCGTCTTCACCGGCGCGTTCGCGACGAACCCGGTCAGCGGTGAGCGCGTGCCGGTGTTCATCGCCGACTACGTGCTGATGGGCTACGGCACCGGCGCCATCATGGCCGTCCCCGCCCACGACAGCCGGGACTTCGCCTTCGCCCGGGCCTTCGAACTGCCCATGCGCTGCGTCGTCGAGCCCACCGACGGGCGCGGCACCGACCCGGCGACCTGGGACGACGCGTTCGTCTCCTACGACGCCGCGCTGGTGAACTCCTCCGGCCCGCGCGTGGCCCTGGACGGTCTGGGCGTGACCGAGGCCAAGGCGAAGATCACCGGGTGGCTGGCCGAGCAGGGCATCGGCGAGGGCACCGTCAACTACCGACTGCGCGACTGGCTGTTCAGCCGGCAGCGGTACTGGGGCGAGCCGTTCCCGATCGTCTACGACGAGGACGGCATCGCGCACGCGCTGCCCGAGTCGATGCTGCCGCTGGAGCTGCCGGAGGTCGAGGACTACGCGCCGCGCACCTTCGACGCGGACGACGCCGACACCGTGCCGGAGACCCCGCTGTCCCGGAACGAGGACTGGGTGCACGTCACCCTGGACCTGGGCGACGGCCGCGGCCCGCGCCGCTACCGGCGCGAGACCAACACCATGCCCAACTGGGCCGGTTCCTGCTGGTACGAGCTGCGCTACCTGGACCCGCACAACGACCAGAAGCTGGTCGACCCGGCCGTCGAGCGGTACTGGATGGGCCCGCGCGAGGGCATGCCCACCGGCGGCGTCGACCTGTACGTGGGCGGCGCCGAACACGCCGTGCTGCACCTGCTGTACGCCCGTTTCTGGTCCAAGGTGCTGTTCGACCTGGGCCACGTCTCGTCCGCCGAGCCGTTCCACAAGCTGTACAACCAGGGCATGATCCAGGCCTACGTCTACCGCGACGCGCGCGGCATCGCCGTGCCTGCCGCCGAGGTCGAGGAGCAGGAGGGGGCCTACTGGTACCAGGGCGAGAAGGTCTCCCGGCTGCTGGGCAAGATGGGCAAGTCGCTGAAGAACGCGGTGACCCCGGACGAGATCTGCGCCGAGTACGGCGCCGACACGCTGCGCCTGTACGAGATGGCGATGGGCCCGCTGGACGTCTCCCGGCCGTGGGACACCCGCGCCGTCGTCGGCCAGTACCGCCTGCTGCAGCGCCTGTGGCGGAACGTCGTGGACGAGACGACGGGCGAGGTCGTCGTCACCGACGACGAGCCCGACGAGGACACCCTGCGCGCCCTGCACAAGGCGATCGACGGAGTCCGCCAGGACCTGTCCGACCTGCGGTTCAACACCGCCATCGCCAAGGTCACCGAGCTGAACAACCACGTCACCAAGGTGGCGCGGGTGCCGCGGTCGGTCGCCGAGCACCTGGTGCTGCTGGTCGCCCCGCTGGCACCGCACGTCGCCGAGGAGCTGTGGCACCGGCTGGGCCACGAGGGCAGCGTCGTCCACGCGGACTTCCCCGTCGCCGACCCGGCGTACGTGGTCGACGAGACGGTGACCTGCGTCGTCCAGGTCAAGGGCAAGGTCAAGGCCCGCCTGGAGGTCTCGCCCTCCGTCACCGAAGCCGACCTGGAGGCAGCGGCACTGGCCGAACCGGCGATCGTCTCCGCGCTGGACGGTGCGGGCATCCGGAAGGTCATCGTCCGGGCCCCGAAGCTGGTCAACATCGTCCCGGCCTGATCCGGCGCGGCGCCTGCCGCCCGCCCCCACCGTCGTCCCGGACGGGGTGGGGGCGGTGCGGGGCGCGCTCACCGTCCCGTCCGCCGTCAGGAACCACCTACCGCACCCCGCCCGTTTACGCTGAAGGGGAGCCGCACCACCACACCCGGCCCCCATCAACCGTCGGCGCACCCCGAAGGAGCAAGGCGTGGAGTTCGTCATCTGGGCCCTGGTCGTCCTCTTCGTCCTCTTCACCGCCCTCGGCGTGATCGTCACCCTCAAGACCGCCCGCGCCGTCCGCCGCGGCGTGGAGCGTACGAGCGCCCAGGTCCGCCGTACCGTCGAGGACACCACGCTGAAGGCGCGCACCGCCCAGCCGGGCCCGGTCGGTGAGGCCGCCCGGCTCCGGCTGGAGCTGCGCACGTCGCTCGACAGCACCCGCGCCGCGCTGACCTCGGGAGCCTCCGACGACCCGGCGCTCCGGGAGGCGGCCGCGCTGCTCGACCAGCTCCAGGGTCACGCCCAGCGGCTCGACGGCGAGCTGCGCCTTCTCATGGAGCGCGAACCCGACCGCGAGCGCATCGCCGCCCGGCTGCCGGACGCGCGGGAGCGCGCGGCGGCGCTGAAGAAGTCCGCCGACTCGCTCCGCTTCGCTGCCCAGGACCGTGCCCGCCAGTACGACGACGACGGCCTCGACGCGCTCCGCGAGCAGATCGAGATCGAGTCCGGGGCGCTTCGCGGCTTCCGTGACGCACCCCTGCCCCTGGGCGGAGCCGTGGATGCCGGGGTGCAGCCCGCCGAAGTGCACGGTCCCCCCGCCGCCCCGGAGCCGGCGCGCCTGGAGAAGCCGGACTCCCAGGAGCAGAACTCCCCGCAGAAGCCGCACTGGCCGGAGCCGCAGCACGCCGAGAAGTCCGCGCCCGAGCAGCACTGGTCGGACGCACAGACGCTTCCCGGCGTCGACCGGGACGGCCCGCAGAACCCGCGGTGAGCGACGGCGTGAGTACGCGGGAGGGCGAACCACCGGGCCGGTGCCACACGTCGGCCCGCGCCGGCGCTAGCCTCCCCGGCATGGCCCGTCATGTCGCTGTCGTCACCGACTCCACGGCGTACCTGCCCCCGGAGCTGCTGGAGAAGCACCACATCACCGCGGTACCGCTGACGGTCGTCCTCGACGGGGAGGCGCTGGAGGAGGGCACGGAGATCTCCGCGCCGGCCCTCGCGGAGGCCCTGCGCAAGCACCGGCCGGTCACCACCTCCCGGCCCAGCCCGGAAACCTTCGCCGCCACCTACCGCGCCCTCGCCGAATCCCAGCCCGGGCTGGACGGCATCGTGTCGCTGCACCTGTCCGCGGAGGTGTCGGGCACCTACGACGCGGCCGTGCTGGCCGCCCGGGACGCGCCGGTGCCGGTGCGCGTGGTCGACACCGGCATGGTCGCGATGGCGCTGGGCTTCTGCGCCCTGGCCGCGGCCGAGACCGCCGAGGCGGGCGGGACACCGGACGACGCGGCGGCGGCGGCCGGGAAACGCGCCGAGGGGACGGCGGCGTACTTCTACGTCGACACGCTCGACTACCTGCGGCGCGGCGGCCGCATCGGCGCCGCGCAGGCGCTGTTCGGGTCCGCGCTGGCCGTCAAGCCGCTGCTGGAGCTGGCGGACGGCCGCATCGGCATGCTGGAGAAGGTGCGCACCGCGTCCCGGGCCATCGCCCGGCTCGAGGAGATCGCCGTCGAGCACTCGGGGGACGCCCAGGTCGACATGGCCGTCCACCACCTGGCGGCTCCCGAGCGCGCGGACCAGCTCGCCCAGCGGCTCCGCGAGCGTGTCCCGGGCCTGACCGACCTGCACGTCAGCGAGGTGGGCGCGGTGATCGGCGCCCACACCGGCCCCGGCCTCCTCGGCGTCGTACTCTCCCGCCGCTGAGATGATCTGTTCCCGGACCCGCCGCCCCACGTGCGCTGCACCCGGCGGCGGGGCGACGTCGAGAGCTTCAGGGGGCCGTGAGCCGTGATGAGCCCCGCCCCCGACGGCCCCTCGACGCTCGACCTCGCGTCGGCGCTGCCGCATGGGTACCGCGCTCGCCCCTCAACTGCCGAGGACGTCGATGCCCTCTGTCACCTGGTGGGGGCGTGTGAGCGGGAAATCCAGGGCCGGGTGCAGTGCGACCCCGGGCTCGTCGCCGCCGAGCTCGCACGGCCGGGCCTCGTCCCGGAGCTGGACACCCGTGTCGTCCATGACCCGTCAGGAGCACTGGTCGCCCGTGCGTGGGTGAACCGGCGCTCAGCGGTGGACGTGCACCCCCGGCACCGCGGACGCGGTCTCGGAGCTGCGTTGTTGGACTGGGCCGATGCCCGGGCCGTCCAAGCAGGCAGCGACTACATCGTCCAGACCGTGCCCGACGACGATGCGGAGGCTGTCGCGCTGCTGCGCTCCCGCGGATATCAACGGATGGTGACGGAGTGGCTCCTCGCGTTCGACATGCCGGATGAGCCTGCGGTCCCAGAACCTCCCGAGGGCGTCAGCGTCCGACCCTTCCCCTCCGGCGACCAGCGTGCGGCGTACGAACTCATCCAGGACGCTTTCGACGAATGGCAGCAGCGGCGGATGCCCTACCAGGAGTGGGTCCAGCACACCGTCGAACGACCCTCGTTCGCTCCTGCCATGTCGGCGCTCGCCTTCGCGGGAGACCAACTGGTGGGTGCTGTCGTCTCATTGGACCTGACGGACACGGGCGACGGCTACATCGAGCAGGTCGCCGTACGCCGTGATCACCGAGGCCGAGGGATCGCCCGCCTCCTGCTGCGGCACGCGTTTCGAGCCTTCCACCGGCACGGTCGACGGACCTGCACCCTCGGGACGCACTCCGAGACCGGCGCGCTCACGCCGTACCTGCGCATGGGGATGCAGGTGCGCCACCAGTCCACGGTCTACCGAAAGAGCCTCAGAGCAACGTAACCCCTGGCGGGACGCCCCCGCTGGGGTGACGAAGTTGTCCACAACTTGGGTGTCGTCCACCGGAATCGGCCGTATCCGTCGCGAACGTCCCGCGCCTTCTAGCGTCCTGTGGCATGACGACTCGAAGCCGCCACGACAGCCGCGGTCCGGGGCGAGGGGGCCGGCACCGCTCGCGTGCCGGCGGCCGCTCCGGACCACCGCACCCCACCGACCTGTCCGTCCGCCGCCGCGCGGACACCCTGCTGTCGCCGATCGGCGGCAGGTCGCTGCCCGAGGTGCCCTCGCCGAGGAAACCCCCGGACGACGCCCCGCCACCGCCGTGGCCCGCGCGCTCCCGGGCATGCCGGGGCGCCCGCGTCGTCCGCCGGGCGACCACCGCCACCTCCACACCTCCCGGTAACGGGGCTGCCGCTCTCGCGCCCCCGTTGCCCCGGCCCGTCGCGATCGCCGTCGCCCGTGCGGCCGTGGCCGCCGCCCGGGAGCGCGGCCGTGCCCCGGAACCGCCTGCCCGGCCCGACGCCGCTCCACCCGTCGCCCCGGACGCCGGTCAACGCGCCCCGGAGGCCGGTCCGCACACCACGGACGCCGGTCCGCACACCCCGGAGGCCGGTCCGCACACCACGGACGCGGACCCGCCGACCCGGCGTGCCGCGCCCGACCGTTCCGGAGCCGACGACCCGGAGGTCCCGGCAGCGGTATCTCCGTCGTTCGCGGGGCGGTTGCGGGAGGCGCTCCTCGAACGTCTCCCGCTGTGGGTGCAACTCCGCTGCGCCGTCGAGCCCAAGACGCTCGCCGCACTGGGGCTCGTGCTCCTCGTCGCCCTCGGCTTCGCCGTCCACCACTTCCTTTCCGGCCGTCCCCAGACCGTCGCCGCACCGCGAGCCGCCGCCGCGGCCGAGCCGTTGCCGCCGCCGTCCGCCTCACCGGACGGGGCCTCCTCCGGCGTCGGCGGTCCGGTCGTCGTGGACGTCGTGGGTGACGTCCGGGAGCCCGGGGTCCACCGGCTGCCGCGAGGATCGCGCGTCGCGGACGCCCTGAAAGCGGCCGGGGGAGTCCGGCCGGGCACCGACCCGAAGCAGCTCGGCGGGCTCAACCAGGCGCGGCGGCTGGTCGACGGCGAGCAGATCCTGGTCGGCGAGCCCGCCGCCCGCGCCGTCGGCGGGCCGGTGCCCGCTCCCGCGGCCGGTGTGCCCCCGGGCGCAGGCGCGACACCCGCCCGCATCAGCCTGAGCTCCGCCACCACCGAACAACTGGAGACGCTGCCCGGGGTCGGCCCCGTGCTGGCCGGCCACATCGTCGACTACCGGACCGAGCACGGGGGTTTCACCTCGATCGACCAGCTCCGCGAGGTGGACGGCATCGGCCCCGCCCGCTTCGCGGACCTCCGACCCCGGGTCGGGCCGTGACGCGGGGAACCGCCGCCGGTACCGCTCGCAGTCCCGCGCACCGGGCGTCCCGCAACCCGCTGGGTGCCGCAGACCCCCGCCAGGAGGGCCCACCCGACCTCCGGCTCCTGCCACCCGCCCTCGCCGCATGGGCGGCGGCCGCCCTCGCCCCGGCACTCCCCGGCACGGCGACCGCGCTCGGCGCCGCCGCCCTCTGCGGACTCCTCGCCACCGTCCTCCTCCGTCCGCGCCGCCGCCCGGCCACCCCGCACCGGCACCTGCGTCACGGCAACCGGCTCGCCCTCGCCCTCACCCTGGTCTGCGCGGCGGCCGGGGCCGCCTCCGCCACGCTCCACGCCGCGGACGCCCGCCGCGGCCCCCTCCCCGAGCTGGCGGCCGACTACTCCCACGCCACCGTCGAGTTGACGGTGACCGGAGACCCGCACCGCACGGACGCCCGGGTCCACGGCACCCGGCGCGTCCCCGGCGTCCTCGTCGTGCCGGTCGACGTCACCCGGGTGTCGGCCCCCGCGGCGCCCGACCCCGTCGCCGTGCGGACCCCGGCGCTCCTGCTGGTCGACGGCGACGACGGCACCGCCTCCGGCTGGCGCCGGCTGCTGCCCTCCACCGGCCTCCGCGCCGAGGTGCGTCTGGCCCCGCCGCGCGCCTCGGCGGGCGGGCGGGACATCGCGGCCGTCCTCCGCACGGGAGGCGCCGAACCACCCACCGTCGTACGGCCGCCGACCGCCCTGCAACGCTTCGCAGGCGACCTGCGCGCCGGTCTCCGCCGCGCCACGGACCGTCTCGCCCCCGACCCCCGGGCGCTGCTTCCCGGCCTCGTCGTCGGCGACACCTCCCGCATCCCCGACGACCTCGACGCCGCCTTCCACGCCACCGACATGCTGCACCTGCTCGCCGTCAGCGGAGGAAACCTGACCGTCCTGCTGGTCCTGCTCATCGGACCGCCGGGCAGAGCCGGCCTCGCGGAACGTCGCGGCCTCGCGCCCCGGCTCGGCATCCCCCTGCGGGTCACCGCCGTACTCGCCGCCCTGGTCGTGCTCGGCTTCGTCCTCGTGTGCCGTCCCCAGCCCAGCGTGCTGCGGGCAGCCGCCTGCGGCCTGATCACCATCCTGGCCATCGGCACCGGCCGCCGGCGTTCCCTGCTTCCCGCCCTCGCCGCCGCCGTCCTTCTCCTCGTGCTCCACGACCCGCGGCTCGCGCGTGATCCCGGTTTCCTGCTCTCCGTTCTCGCGACCGGCTCGCTCCTCACTCTCGCCCCGCGCTGGAGCCGTGCACTGCGTCGCCGCGGGGTTCCGGGACGGCCGGCCGAAGCCCTCGCCGCGGCCGCCGCCGCACAGGCGGTCTGCGCGCCCGTCGTCGCCGTGCTCGCCGCCCACGTCAGCCTGGTCGCCGTTCCCTGCAACCTGCTCGCCGAGTTCGTCGTCGCTCCCGCCACCGTCCTCGGCTTCGCGGCGCTCCTGACCGCGCCGCTCTCGCCCGCCCTCGCCGAAGGGCTGGCCTGGCTCGGCGGCTGGCCGACCGCGGCGATCGCCCGCATCGCCCGGACCGGCGCGTCCGTGCCCGGAGCCACCGTGCCCTGGCCCGACACCTGGCCGGGAGCACTCCTCCTGAGCCTGCTCGTCCTGGCCCTCGCGGTCCTGGCACGCCGCCTGCCGGGCCGTCCCTGGCTCTGCGCCGCCGTCGCCCTGCTCCTCCTGGCGGCGCTCGCCCGCCCCGCCCCGCTCACCCGCACCCTGTCCGGATGGCCACCGCCGTACTGGCGGCTGGTGATGTGCGACGTCGGTCAGGGCGACGCCGTCGTCCTCGCGGGGGGCGACGGGACCGCCGTCCTCGTCGACGCCGGACCCGACCCCGACGCGGTGGACGCGTGCCTGACCACGCTCGGCGTGACCGCCATCCCGCTCCTCGTCCTGACCCACTTCCACGCCGACCACGTCGCCGGACTCCCCGGCGCGCTGCGCGGCCGCGAGGTCGGCGCCATCCAGGCCACCCATGTGCAGCAACCCGCCGGCCAGGCCGCGTTCGTGCACCGCGTCGCGGGACGGGCGGGAGTGCCGCTGGTGCGTGCCCCGGCGGGCGAGCGACGCACCCTCGGCGTGCTCTCCTGGGAGGTGCTGTGGCCACTCGCGGGGCCGCGGCACACCGGCGCCCCGGCGGAGGGGGAGGACGAGGACGTGGCCAACAACGCCAGCCTCACGCTGCTGGTCCGCGTCGCCGGGCTCACGGTCCTGCTCCCCGGCGACCTCGAACCCCCGGCCCAGCGCCGCCTGCTGGAGACCCGCCCCGGCCTCGGCCCGGTGGACGTCCTCAAGGTCGCTCACCACGGCTCCGCCTACCAGGACCCGGCGCTCCTCGCCCGCCTCGCCCCGCGGATCGCCCTGGTGTCCGCCGGCGCCGGGAACCCGTACGGCCACCCCGCGCCGCAGACTCTCCGTCTGCTGCACCGCCACGGCGCCCTGGTGCGCCGCACGGACACCTCCGGGGCGCTCGCCGTCGCCGTCATGCCGGACGGCACCCCGTCCGTCACCTCGGCCCGCGCACCTCCGGTGCGGTCAGTCCGCCGGGACCGTCCACAGGCCGTCGCGCATCAGGTGGCGCCCCGTCAGCTCGTGCTCGCCGTGGAACGCCTGCACGTCCGTCGGGGTGACGCGGAAGTACAGATAGGGCGAGCCGGGCCGCTTGGCGCGGCGCGGGTCCCAGCCGCAGCGTGCGGCGAACGCGTCGGCGTCCGCCGGGTCCACCTCGTCCAGCGAGAACGCCTCCACGGACCCGTCGATGAGCACCACGTCCCGGGTGTCGCCGAACGAGATCCGGACCGCGGACGTCTCCAGGAGGTTGCGCCCGGTGGGGTTGGCGCCCCGTGTGGACAGCCACACCGCGTCACCGTCCCAGTGCACGGACAGCGGCACCAGGCACGGCACGCCCCGGGGGTTGGCCGTGGCCACCCAGACGTCCTCCTCCGTGCGCAGACGTTCCAGTACCGCCTCTCTGCGCTGGTCGGCCGGGCGGGGTGCGGGGCGTGTCGTCGTCATGACCGGCACCGTAGGGATGGCGTGTGCCGCGCCACATCGGGCGGCGGCCCGAGCCGCTCTCCGCCCCGGGGCCTACTCCCGTTCGCGCCAGCCCTCGTACTCCTCGGCGAGCAGGGCCAGCGCCTCCGCGTCGTAGGAGCCGTCGCCGTCCTCCAGGACGACCAGCCACTGGGCGTCCTCCGCGTCGTCCTCGCCCGCCAGCGCCTCCCGCACGAGCTGCGGCTCGTCCGGGCCGGCGCCGAAGCGCTCGGTCAGTGCGTCGGCGACCTCCTCGGCGGCGTCGCGGTCGGGAAGGACCAGGATGTGTCGTACGTGCTGCGTCACCCGGTCATTGTCCGGGAACCTGGGGAACGCCGGAGAGGAGGGGCGGGCGCTGTCGGTGGGGCGTGGGATGCTGGTGGGCGATGGCCGGTACCCGTAAGAAGACGTCCGAAGACCCGCTCGCGCCCGTCACGGTGGCCGTGGGGCAGGAGGAACTGCTCCTGGACCGCGCCGTGCAGCAGGTGGTGACCGCGGCCCGCGCCGCCGACCCCGACACCGACGTGCGCGACCTGACGTCCCCCGAGCTCCAGCCGGGCACGCTGGCGGAGCTGACGAGCCCGTCCCTGTTCGCGGAGCGCAAGGTCGTGGTGGTGCGGTCCGCGCAGGACCTGGCGGCGGACAGCGTCAAGGACGTCAAGGCGTACCTCGCCTCGCCGGCCGAGGAGATCACCCTCGTTCTGCTGCACGCGGGCGGCCCCAAGGGGAAGGGCCTGCTGGACGCCGCCCGCAAGGCCGGCGCTCGCGAGGTGGCCTGCGCGAAGCTCACCAAGCCCGCCGACCGACTCGCCTTCGTCCGCGCCGAGTTCCGCACCGCCGGCCGTTCGGCGACGCCCGAGGCGTGCCAGGCGCTGGTCGACGCGATCGGCAGCGACCTGCGCGAGCTGGCCTCCGCCTGCGCGCAGCTGGCCGCCGATGTCGAGGGCGCCATCGACGAGGTGGTCGTCGCCCGCTACTACACCGGCCGCGCGGAGGCGTCCAGCTTCACCGTGGCCGACCGCGCGGTCGAGGGACGCACGGCGGAGGCGCTGGAGGCGCTGCGCTGGTCGCTGGCGACCGGCGTGGCCCCGGTGCTGATCAGCAGCGCCCTCGCACAGGGTGTGCGGTCGATCGGCAAGCTGGCGTCGGCGCCGCGCGGCATGCGCCCCGGCGACCTCGCCCGCGAGCTGGGCATGCCGCCGTGGAAGATCGACCGGGTGCGCCAGCAGATGCGCGGCTGGTCCGCGGACGGCGTCTCCTCGGCGCTGCGCGCCGTCGCCGCGGCCGACGCGGGTGTGAAGGGCGGCGGCGACGACCCGGAGTACGCCCTGGAACAGGCCGTCATCGCCGTCTCCCGCGCCGCCCGCTCCCGCTGACACCGCGGGCGAGGCCGCTCTCCCGCCGACCCGCGCTCGTCCCGTCGGCCCCCCGCGCACGCCGAAGCCCCCGTCCGTGGCCTGGGGAAAGGCCGTGGACGGGGGCTTCGGTGCGATCTTTGTGGTGCGCCGCACCCGCGTGGCGAACGCAGGCCGCGTGCGGCGCGGTGCCGAGTCTCGGTTCCGGTACGCGGCGGAGTGAGAGGGCCCGCCGGGGCCGTACCGGTCCGTCGAAGCGGTCCGACCGAGAAGAGGTCAGCCCTTGAGGGACGCGACCTTCTGCGCGAGCGCCGACTTCTTGTTGGCGGCGTTGTTCTTGTGCAGGACACCCTTGCTGGCGGCCTTGTCGAGCTTGCGCGAGGCGACGCGGGCGGCCTCGGTGGCCTTCTCGAGGTCACCGGCGGCCACGGCCTCGCGGGTGCGACGGATCGCGGTCTTCAGCTCGGACTTGACCGCCTTGTTGCGCTGGCGGGCCTTCTCGTTGGTCTTGATCCGCTTGATCTGGGACTTGATGTTCGCCACGAATGAGCCTTTGCGGGTTCAGTACGGTCTTCTGGGTGTGTCCGACGTGCACGAGCATGCACGCAGGCACAGCGGCCCAGGCTACCAGCAGCGGCCCGGCCCGCCGAATCGCCCGCCGCCGTACGCCCGCCGGGCCCGCGTACGGGCGCGTACGGCCGCCGGTGCCGTCCGCACGGCATGTGCATGGGACGATGGGGGCGACTAGCGTTCTCCGAAGCGACGAAGCCGACTCTTATCCAGACCCGACAGGACCCTGCGTGCCCGCGACCCCATCGAACGTGCCGGAGCCGAGCCGTACCGACCCGGCGCTGATCCGCAACTTCTGCATCATCGCGCACATCGACCACGGCAAGTCGACCCTCGCCGACCGCATGCTCCAGCTGACGGGCATCGTCGAGGAGCGCCAGATGCGCGCCCAGTACCTCGACCGGATGGACATCGAGCGTGAGCGCGGCATCACGATCAAGTCCCAGGCCGTACGGCTGCCGTGGAAGCCGACGGAGGAGGCGGACGCAGCCGCCGCCCCGCACATCCTGAACATGATCGACACCCCGGGCCACGTCGACTTCACCTACGAGGTGTCCCGTTCCCTCGCCGCCTGCGAGGGCTGCGTCCTGCTGGTCGACGCCGCCCAGGGCATCGAGGCCCAGACCCTCGCCAACCTCTACCTGGCGATGGAGCACGACCTCACGATCATCCCGGTGCTCAACAAGATCGACCTGCCCGCCGCGCAGCCGGAGAAGTTCGCGGCCGAGCTGGCGCACCTCATCGGCTGTGAGCCCGAGGACGTCCTCAAGGTCTCCGCGAAGACCGGCGAGGGCGTCGGGGCCCTGCTGGACGAGGTCGTGCGCCAGGTTCCGGCCCCGGTCGGCGTGGCGGACGCGCCCGCCCGCGCGATGATCTTCGACTCCGTCTACGACGCCTACCGCGGCGTCGTCACCTACGTGAAGGTCGTCGACGGCAAGCTCGGACGGCGCGAGCGCATCCGGATGATGTCCACCGGCGCGACCCACGAGTTGCTGGAGATCGGCACCAACGCGCCGGAGATGACGGCGGCCGACGGTCTCGGCGTCGGCGAGGTCGGTTACCTGATCACCGGTGTGAAGGACGTCCGCCAGTCGAAGGTCGGCGACACCGTCACCCAGCAGAACAAGGGCGCCGAGGAGCCGCTGGCGGGCTACAAGGACCCCAAGCCGATGGTGTTCTCCGGCCTGTACCCGCTGGACGGTTCGGACTACCCGGAACTGCGCGAGGCCCTGCACAAGCTGCAGCTCAACGACGCCGCGCTGAGCTTCGAGCCGGAGACCTCCGCTGCGCTCGGCTTCGGCTTCCGCGTGGGCTTCCTGGGGCTGCTGCACCTGGAGGTGATCCGGGAGCGGCTGGAGCGCGAGTTCAACCTCGACCTGATCGCCACCGCGCCCAACGTGATCTACCAGGTGCGGATGGAGGACGGTACCGAGCACACCGTCACCAACCCCACCGAGTTCCCCGTCGGCAAGATCGCCGAGGTGGAGGAGCCGATGGTCAGGGCCACGCTACTGGCCCCCAGCGAGTTCGTCGGGGCGATCATGGAGCTGTGCCAGGCGCGGCGCGGCAACCTCCAGGGCATGGACTACCTCTCCGAGGACCGCGTCGAACTGCGCTACACGCTGCCGCTGGCCGAGATCGTCTTCGACTTCTTCGACGCGCTGAAGTCCAAGACCCGCGGCTACGCCTCGCTCGACTACGAGCCGACCGGCGAGCAGGTCGCCGACCTGGTCAAGGTCGACATCCTCCTCCAGGGCGACAAGGTCGACGCCTTCTCCGCGATCGTGCACAAGGACAAGGCGTACTCCTACGGTGTGCGCATGGCGACCAAGCTGCGCGAGCTGATCCCCCGCCAGCAGTTCGAGGTGCCCATCCAGGCGGCCGTCGGCTCCCGGGTGATCGCCCGCGAGACGGTGCGCGCCATCCGCAAGGACGTCCTCGCCAAGTGCTACGGCGGTGACATCTCCCGTAAGCGGAAGCTGCTGGAGAAGCAGAAGGAGGGCAAGAAGCGGATGAAGGTCGTGGGCCGGGTCGAGGTCCCGCAGGAGGCCTTCATCGCCGCCCTGTCCTCCGACGAGAGTGGCGACTCGAAGGCGAAGAAGTAGCCGCGCGCGCCGGTCGTGACGACCGGCGCCGCCCGTTCCCCTTCACGGCGTGCCTCCGGGCGCGCCGTGAAGCGTGTGGCGATCATGTGAGAGCCCGCCCGTTCCGCCGCGCCCTCGGTCACGCTCCGGTATCGACACGACCCCGGACCCCTTACGCGGGAGGTCCGTGGCGCTTAGTCTGAGCGCGTCTCCCCGGTTACTCGCGAGTCACAAGGGAGAGTCACCGAGCATGTACTTCACGCGCGCCCGGAGGATGTCGTGAGCGACACACAGCCCTTGATCGAGAACCGGCCGCCCTCCGTGGCGACGCTCTTCCTGGAGCGGGTGCAGGCCACCCCCGACGCGGAGGCGTACCGCTACCCCGTGCCGGCCGCCGGCGGCCCGGACGAGTGGCGGTCCTACAGCTGGGGTGAGGCGGCCGACCGCGTCTTCTCCGTCGCCGCCGGCCTCGCGGCCCTCGGCGTGCGCCCCGAGGAGCGCGTCGCGATCGCCTCCAACACCCGCGTGGACTGGATCCTGAGCGACCTCGCGATCCTCTGCTCCGGCGCGGC
This sequence comes from Streptomyces hazeniae, assembly GCF_031845485.1. Classification (NCBI taxonomy): domain Bacteria; kingdom Bacillati; phylum Actinomycetota; class Actinomycetes; order Kitasatosporales; family Streptomycetaceae; genus Streptomyces; species Streptomyces hazeniae. The sequence goes on along the minus strand of NZ_JAVREQ010000001.1, from coordinate 325,719 downwards.
CACCACCACCGTCTACCCGAGCACGAACGCGGAGGAGACGGCGTACATCCTCGCCGACTCCTCCAGCCGCGTGCTGATCGCCGAGGATGCCTCCCAGCTCGCCAAGGCGCGGGAGAAGCGGAGCGAACTGCCCGAGCTGAGCCACGTCGTGGTGATCGAGGAGGCGGACGCCGTGTCCGCCGAAGGGGACCCGGAGGACTGGGTCCTCTCCCTCTCCGAACTCGCCCGTCGCGGACGCGTCTACCTGGACACCCACCCCGAGTGCGTCAAGGAGACGGTCGCCGCGCTGCGCGCCGACCAGCTCGCCACCCTCATCTACACCTCCGGCACCACCGGCAAGCCCAAGGGCGTACGGCTGCCGCACGACTGCTGGTCGTACATGGCCAAGGCCATCGCCCAGACCGGGCTGGTCACCCAGGACGACGTGCAGTACCTGTGGCTACCGCTGGCGCACGTCTTCGGCAAGGTGCTGACCGCCGCGCAGGTCGAGGTCGGTCACGTCACGGCCGTCGACGGCCGGATCGACAAGATCATCGAGAACCTGCCGGTGGTGCAGCCCAGCTACATGGCCGCCGTGCCGCGCATCTTCGAGAAGGTCTACAACGGCGTGGCCGCCAAGGCGAAGGCGGGCAGCCCCGTCAAGTACAAGATCTTCCTGTGGGCCGCCGGCGTGGCCCGCGAGTACGGGAAGGTCACCCAGGACAACTTCCGCCGCACCGGCGTCGCCTCCGCCCCGGTGGGCCTCAAGGCGAAGCACGCGGTCGCCGACAAGCTGGTCTACGCCAAGATCCGGGAGGCTTTCGGCGGCAACCTGCGCGCCTGCATCTCCGGCTCGGCCGCCCTCGCCCCCGACATCGGCTACTTCTTCTCGGGCGCCGGGATCCACATCCTCGAGGGCTACGGCCTCACCGAGTCCAGTGCGGCCAGCTTCGTCAACCCCGGCGAGGCCTACCGCACCGGCACCGTCGGCAAGCCCTTGCCCGGCACGGAGGTCCGCATCGCCGACGACGGCGAGATCCTGCTGCGCGGCCCCGGCATCATGGAGGGCTACCACCAGCTGCCCGACAAGACCGCCGAGGTGCTGGAGGAGGACGGCTGGTTCCACACCGGCGACATCGGCGAACTCTCCACCGACGGCTACCTCCGCATCACCGACCGCAAGAAGGACCTGATCAAGACCTCCGGCGGCAAGTACATCGCGCCCGCCGAGGTCGAGGGCCAGTTCAAGGCGATCTGCCCGTACGTCTCCAACATCCTGGTGCACGGCGCCGACCGGAACTTCTGCACGGCCCTCATCGCCCTCGACGAGGTGTCGCTGATGCAGTGGGCCGGCGATCAGGACGGGCTGAAGGACAGGCCGTACAGCGAGGTCGTCGCCTCCGAGCAGGTCCGGAAGATGGTCGAGGACTACGTCGAGCAGCTCAACTCCGGCCTCCAGCGCTGGCAGACGATCAAGAAGTTCCGCATCCTGCCGCGGGACCTGGACGTCGAGCACGGCGAGCTGACGCCCAGCCTCAAGCTGAAGCGGCCCGCCGTGGAGCGTGAGTTCGGTCACCTCATCGAGGAGATGTACGCCGGGTCGCGCGAGGCCTGACCCGGCCCGCCCCGGCGGGCGGCACGGGCTCGGGGACGGGAACGCGGCGCGGGCGGGCCACAATGGCCCCATGCCCTCCGCACTCCCCGACGGCGAGCCCGTGCCGCACGACGGCACGCTGCCGGCCTCCGCGACCGCCGGTGCGGCCGACCGTCCGCTCGGCTTCTACCTGCACGTCCCGTACTGCGCGACCCGCTGCGGCTACTGCGACTTCAACACCTACACCGCGAACGAGCTGCGCGGCTCCGGCGGCGCCCTCGCCTCCCGCGAGAACTACGCCGACAGCCTCGCCGAGGAGATCCGCCTCGCGCGCAAGGTGCTCGGTGACGACCCCCGCCCCGCGGAGACCGTCTTCGTCGGCGGTGGCACGCCCACGCTCCTCCCGGCCGCCGACCTGGGCCGGATGCTGGCGGCGGTCCGGGACGCATTCGGCCTCGCCGACGGTGCGGAGATCACCACCGAGGCCAACCCGGAGTCGGTCGACGCCCGCTACCTCGCCGAACTGCGGGAGGCCGGCTTCAACCGGATCTCCTTCGGCATGCAGAGCGCGCGGCAGCACGTGCTGCGCGTCCTGGACCGCAGCCACACTCTGGGCCGTCCGGAGGCGTGCGTCGCCGAGGCCCGCGCCGCCGGGTTCGACCACGTCAACCTCGACCTGATCTACGGCACGCCGGGCGAGACCGACGACGACTGGCGGGCCTCCCTGGACGCGGCGATCGGTGCCGGACCCGACCACGTGTCGGCGTACGCGCTCATCGTCGAGGAGGGTACGCAGCTCGCCCGCCGGATCCGGCGCGGCGAGGTGCCGACGACCGACGACGACGTGCACGCCGACCGCTACCTCATCGCCGAGGAGGCGCTGACGGCAGCCGGGTTCGCCTGGTACGAGGTCTCCAACTGGGCGGCCTCGGAGCCCGGGAGGTGCCGCCACAACGAGCTGTACTGGACCGGTGCCGACTGGTGGGGTGCGGGCCCCGGCGCGCACAGCCACGTCGGCGGCGTGCGCTGGTGGAACGTGAAGCACCCCGGTGCGTACGCCCAGGCGCTGGGGGAGTCCCGGTCGCCCGGTGCGGGGCGCGAAGTGCTCGACGCGGAGGACCGGCGCGTCGAACGCATCCTGCTGGAGCTGCGGCTCGCGGCGGGATGCCCGCTCGGGCTCCTCACCCCCGCCGGGCTGGCCGGCGCGCGCCGCGCGCTGGACGACGGCCTCCTCCAGCCCGGCCCCTACGCCGCCGGCAGCGCCGTCCTCACCCTCCGGGGGCGCCTCCTCGCGGACGCGGTCGTCCGCGCCCTCACGGACTGACCTCTCGGGCCGGGCGGCAGCCCGCCCGCTGCCCGCTCGCCCGGAGCGTTCGGCGTCCGCGCTGCGCCTCCCGCACGGGGGACGCCTCCCGCCCGGCGTGGCGGCGGTCGGTCGTGGCGCGAGCGAGGTGCCGAGGAGTCACCCGGACGGCTGGGGGCAAGGTGCCCCGCGCCCCGGGCCGGGCGAGCATGCCAGACATGGGCCGACAGACCGCCGGCACGCCCTCCGGGGCACGCCGTACCGGGAGCCTGGGGCTGACCCTGGCCGCCATGCTCTTCGCCGTGTCGATGACCTTCATCGACCAGACGATCGTGGCCATCGCGGCCCCCGAGATCTCCGACGAGCTGTCGCTGTCGTCGTCCGGCGTGCAGTGGATCGTCAACGCCTATCTCCTCTCCCTCGCGGCCTTCTTCGCGCTCGGCGGCAGGCTGTCCGACCTCTACGGTCACCGTCGCGTCATGCTGATCGGCACGGTCCTGTTCGTCGTGTCCTCGGCGCTGTGCGGCTTCGTCCCCGACGACTCCTTCGCCCAGGTGTGGCTGGTGTGCTTCCGCGCCACGCAGGGCCTGGGCGCGGCGCTGATGTTCCCGGCCGCCCTCGCGGTCGTGGTCGCCGTCTTCCCCCTGGAGCGCCGCGGCAGCGCGCTCGCGCTGTTCTTCGGGCTGTCCGGCGGCCTGACCGCCGTGGGCCCGATCCTCGGCGGCTGGCTGACCTCGTGGACGTGGCGGGCGATCTTCTGGGTGAACATCCCCGTCGCCCTGATCGCCATCGTGCTCACGCTGCTCGCCCGCATCCGCGACGAACCGCGTCGCGAGACACTCGACGTGACCGGCGCCGTCCTCGTGGCTGCGGGCATGGGCCTGAGCGTCCTGGGGCTGATGCAGGCGTCCGCGTGGGGCTGGAGCAGCGTCGCCACCTGGGCGTGCATCGCCGGCGGGCTGCTGATCCTGGCACTGTTCGTCCGCGTGGAACTGCGCACCACGCGTCATCCGCTCATCACCATGGCGGTGTTCCGGGACCGGGCGTTCGTCGCGGACAACCTGGTGCTGTTCTTCGCGATGACCGCGTTCGTGCCGGTGTTCTTCTTCGCCTCGGTCTATGCGCAGGTGTCGCTCAGTGCGTCACCGAACGAGGCGGGGATCTACATGCTGGTGTTCTTCGCCGGCTTCGGTGTGGCGTCCCAGCTGGGCGGCCGGATGCTCGACACCCGGGGCGCCAAGCACCCCATGCTCCTGGGGACCGCGCTGGGCGCCGCCGGGTTCGCGCTGTGGGCGCACCGTGCGACCGAGCTGTCGCTGAACGACCAGTGGCCGTACATCGTGATGGCCGGCGCGGGCATCGGGTTCCTGCTGTCGCCCGCCTCGACGGACGCCGTGAACCGGGCCCTCTCCGCCTCGTACGGCGAGGTCACCGGCATCACGCAGACCCTGCGCAACTTCGCGGCCGCCGTCGGGCTGGCGGTCTTCGGCACCGTGCTCACCCATGTCACGACGGACCGGGTGCTGGACACCTTCGAGCGCCGCGGTTTCACGGGGGAGCGGTCCGCCGAGGTCGCGCGTCGCGTGGCGGAGTCCGTCACGGGCCACGGCGACGAGTCGGAGCCCGGCGGCAGCGGCGCGGTGTCGTCGTTCATGCGGGAGACGATGGACGCCGTGCGCATGGACTTCGCCGAGGCCACCCAGGTCGTGTTCGCCTGCATGGCCGGGGCGATGGCTCTCGCCTTCCTCTGCGCCCACCTGCATCCCGGTGGCCGGGTCGGTGACCGCGAGGACCCAGCCCGTCACTCGAACAAGTGAACCGACCGGTGGTGGCATGCGCCGTCGTGCTGCGGTGATTACTGTGAGTGCACTACCGGGAGGGGAGGTTCTAGAATGACCGTCGTGGACGACCGGGTGATAGAGCTCTTCGAGCGACTCGAGGTACCGGAGGGATACAAGGCAGAGCTGTTGCGGGGGGAAATCGTGATGATGGCCGGGCCCGACTGGGTCCACAACGTGATCGTTCAGGCCGTCGCCGATCAGATCCCGGCGGACAGGTGGCACCGGCTCCAGACCCAGGACATCGCCATTCCGGGCGAGGCGAGTGAACCGGAACCCGACCTCGTGGTGCACGAGCGTGGAGCCTTCGAAGGGCCGGGCAGGCTGGTGCCCGCCCCGGCGCTGACCTTGGTGGTCGAAGTCGTCTCCAGGACGAGCGTGGACCGCGACTACCGGGTGAAGCGGTCGATGTACGCGGCGGGGCGGATCCCCGCCTACCTGCTGATCGACCCGCTGGCCGGCCGCTGCGTGCTGTTCACCGAACCGGCGGGCGAGGGTGAGGCGGCCGACTACCGGGTGGAGCGGACGACGAAGTTCGGCGAACCGATGCCGGTGGACGTGCTGGGCGTCTCCCTCGAGACCGTCGAGTTCCGGACCCTGACCTGAGCCGGTCACGTCAGTGGGGTCAGCCGCCGATCGGGCCGCCCACGGTGACGTGGTCGATGAGGTGTTCCACCGGGCCGAGCAGGCCCGGGTCCAGGTCGCGGTAGGAGTGGACGGCGCCGAGGATGCGCCGCCACGCGGCCCCGGTGTTCGCCGGCCAGCCCAGCGCCTCGCACACGCCCGTCTTCCAGTCCTGCCCGCGCGGCACCCGCGGCCAGGCGTCGATGCCGAGCGCCGCGGGCTTGACCGCCTCCCAGATGTCGACGAACGGGTGGCCCACCACCAGCACCCGTTCCGCGCCCCACGTCGCGGTCACGTCCGCCGCGATCCGGGACTCCTTCGACCCGGGCACCAGGTGGTCGACGAGCACGCCCAGCCGTGCGTCGGAGGTGGGGCCGAAGAGGTCCACGATTCCGGCCAGGTGGTCGACGCCCTCCAGGTACTCGACCACCACGCCCTCGACGCGCAGGTCGTCGCCCCAGACCTTCTCCACCAGTTCCGCGTCGTGCCGCCCCTCCACATAGAGCCGTCCGGCCCGTGCGACGCGGGCCCGTGCACCCGGCACGGCGACCGAGCCGGAAGCCGTGCGCCCGGCGGCGGCAGGCGCCGCGGGGGCGACGGACGCGGGCCGCACCAGGGTGACGACCTCTCCCTCCAGCAGGAAGCCGCGCGGCTCCATCGGGAACACGCGGTGCTTGCCGAACCGGTCCTCCAGCGTCACCGTCGGCCCTTGCGCCGTCTTCTCGCACCGGACCACCGCGCCGCAGAAGCCGGTCCCGGCCTCCTCCACGACGAGGTCCGGGTCGGCGGGCACCTCGGGCACCGCGGCCGTGCGGCGCTTCCAGGGCGGGGTGAGGTCGGGGTCGTACCGGCGGCTGCGCATCCGCCCATTCTGGCCGCAGGCGTCACGGCCGGGCGAAACGCCGTGCCAGTGCGTCGCGTTGGGCGCGGACGAACGCCGCCTCGACCACCGCACCGTGCCCCGGCACGTACACCGCGTCCTCGCCGCCGAGGGACAGCAGCCGGTCCAGTGCGGCGGGCCAGCGGGCCGGCAGGGCGTCCGGCCCGGCCTGCGGTTCTCCGGACTCCTCCACCAGGTCGCCGCAGAACACCACCTCCCGCGCGCCGGGCTCGCGCCCCGGCACCAGCACGGCCAGGTCGTGGCCGGTGTGGCCGGGCCCCACGTTGGCGAGCAGCACCTGTCGTCCGCCGCCGAGGGACAGTGTCAGTTCCCCGCTCACCGCGTGCTGGGGCAGCACCAGGGCGTCCGTGGCCTGCGCCGCGGCGGCCGGGTCCAGGCCGTGCCGCACCGCGTCCCGCTGGATCGCCTCCCGGTCGTGCCGCAGGACGCGCTCCAGCCCCACCGCGCCGTACACCTGCACGCCCGCGAAGGCGGCGGTGCCCAGCACGTGGTCGAAGTGCGCGTGGGTGAGCGCGACCCGGGCCACCGGCAGCCCGAGCCGTTCGCGCACCGCCGTACGGACCGCAGCGCCCTCGGCCAGACTGGAGCCGGTGTCGACCACGAGCGCTCCCTCCGCACCCGCCACGGCGCCCACCGTGGCGTCCCACCGCGGCAGCCGCGCGCGCAGCACGCCCGGCGCGAGCTCTTCCCAACCGATGTCCATGTCTTCCGACGCTAACGGGGCGCACCCCGCGTCCTCGCGCCGACCCGCTCCCGACCGCCACGGAATCGCCACCGAACCGCAGTGGAGCCGCCCTTGCCCCGGCCACGTCCCCCGGCCGTACACTTGCTGGGAAACCGCTGGCACTCGACCAAGGAGAGTGCCAGGCCAGCAGCGGCCGGGCAGCACGGCGGACGGCCCTGGGACGGAGGTGTGCGCGTGCTCAGTGAACGCAGACTCGAGGTGCTGCGCGCCATCGTCCAGGACTACGTCGGCACCGAGGAGCCCGTCGGCTCGAAGGCGCTCACGGAGCGGCACAACCTGAAGGTCTCCCCGGCGACCGTGCGCAACGACATGTCGGCGCTCGAGGACGAGGGCTACATCGCGCAGCCGCACACCAGCGCCGGACGCATCCCCACCGACAAGGGCTACCGGCTCTTCGTCGACCAGTTGGCGGGCGTCAAGCCGCTGTCCTCGCCGGAGCGCCGCGCGATCCACAACTTCCTCGACGGCGCCGTCGACCTGGACGACGTCGTCGGCCGCACCGTGCGGCTGCTCGCGCAGCTCACCCGGCAGGTCGCGGTGGTGCAGTACCCGTCGCTGACCCGCTCGACGGTGCGGCACGTGGAGCTGCTGGCCCTCGCGCCGGCCCGCCTGATGCTGGTGCTGATCACCGACACCGGACGTGTCGAGCAGCGCATGGTCGACTGTCCCGCGCCGATCGGCGAGAACACCGTCGCCGACCTGCGCGCACGGCTCAACGGCCGCACCGCCGGCCAGCGCTTCACCGACGTGCCCCGGCTGGTGCAGGACCTCCCCGACTCCTTCGACGCGGACGACCGCGGCACCGTCTCCACCGTTCTCGCCACCCTGCTGGAGACGCTGGTCGAGGAGACCGAGGAGCGGCTGATGATCGGCGGCACCGCCAATCTCACCCGCTTCGGCCACGACTTCCCGCTCACCATCCGGCCCGTGCTGGAGGCGCTGGAGGAGCAGGTCGTCCTGCTGAAGCTGCTCGGCGAGGCCACCGACTCGGGCATGACCGTGCGAATCGGTCACGAGAACGCTCACGAGGGGCTGAGTTCCACATCCGTGGTTTCGGTCGGTTACGGTTCGGGCGACGAGGCGGTCGCCAAGCTCGGCGTGGTGGGGCCGACCCGGATGGACTACCCCGGAACGATGGGAGCGGTACGCGCAGTGGCACGTTACGTCGGACAGATCCTGGCGGAGAGCTAAGTGGCGACGGACTACTACTCCGTCCTCGGCGTGCAGCGCGACGCCTCGCAGGACGAGATCAAGAAGGCCTTCCGCAGGCTGGCGCGCGAACTGCACCCGGACGTGAACCCGGACCCGAAGACGCAGGACCGGTTCAAGGAGATCAACACCGCGTACGAGGTGCTCTCCGACCCGCAGAAGAAGCAGGTCTACGACCTCGGCGGCGACCCGGCGGGTCCCGGCGGCGGCGCGGGCGGCTTCGGCGGCGGTGGCTTCGGCAACTTCTCCGACATCATGGACGCCTTCTTCGGCACGGCGTCCCAGCGCGGCCCGCGCTCGCGCACCCGGCGCGGCCAGGACGCGATGATCCGGCTGGACATCGACCTGAACGAGGCCGCGTTCGGCACCACCAAGGAGATCCAGGTCGACACCGCCACCGTGTGCGGCAGCTGCTCCGGCGAGGGTGCCGCACCGGGCACGTCGGCGCAGACCTGCGACATGTGCCGCGGCCGCGGCGAGGTCTCGCAGGTGACCCGCTCCTTCCTCGGCCAGGTCATGACCTCGCGCCCGTGCCCGCAGTGCCAGGGCTTCGGCACGGTCGTGCCCACGCCGTGCCCCGAGTGCGCCGGCGACGGCCGGGTGCGCTCGCGGCGCACCCTCACGGTCAAGATCCCGGCCGGCGTCGACAACGGCACGCGCATCCAGCTCGCCGGCGAGGGCGAGGTCGGCCCGGGCGGCGGTCCGGCAGGCGACCTCTACGTCGAGATCCACGAGACCCCGCACTCGGTCTTCCAGCGCCGCGGCGACGACCTGCACTGCACGGTCACCATCCCGATGACGGCGGCCGCTCTCGGCACGAAGGTGCCGCTGGAGACGCTGGACGGCATGGACGAGATCGACATCCGGCCCGGCACCCAGTCCGGCCAGTCGATCCCGCTGCACGAGCGCGGCATCACGCACCTGCGCGGCGGCGGCCGCGGCCAGCTCATCGTCCACGTCGAGGTGACGACGCCGAGCAAGCTGGATCCGGAGCAGGAGGACCTGCTGCGGCGCCTGGCGACGCTGCGCGGCGAGGAACGTCCCCAGGGCCAGTTCCAGCCGGGGCAGCAGGGCCTCTTCCACCGCCTCAAGGACGCGTTCAACGGCCGTTGACCCCGCCGGGTCGCACGCCCGCCCGCCGGGTGGGCGTGCGACCGCCGCCCCCGCCCGGGGTGGCGTACGGGGCGTGACAGGATGGTCACATGGCCCCCGACCTCTCCCTCCCCCTGCTGCGTCATCCGGTCGTCCAGGCCCCCATGGCGGGCGGCGCCTCCACCCCGGAACTCGCCGCCGCCGTCAGTGGGGCCGGCGGTCTCGGCATGCTCGCCGCCGGCTACAAGACGCCGGAGGCCATGTACGAGGAGACGCGCCACCTGCGCCGGCTCACTCCCCGCCCCTTCGGCGTCAACCTCTTCCTGCCCCAGGAGCCGGTCGCCGGGCCGGCTGCCGTGGCCGCCTACCGCGAGCGTCTCGCCCCCGAGGCGGACCGCTACGACGCCGCACTCGGCGACACCGACCGGGGCGGCAGCGACGCCTACGACGCGAAGGTCGCGATCCTCCTCCAGCACCCCGTGCCGCTGGTGTCGTTCACCTTCGGCTGCCCCGAGGAGCGCGTGCTGCGCCGCTTCGCGGAGGCGGGCACGTCGACGGTCGTCACGGTCACCTCCGTGGACGAGGCGCTCACCGCCCAGGACCGCGGCGCCGCCGCGGTGTGCGTGCAGGGCGCGGAGGCGGGCGGCCACCAGGGCACCCACCACGACGACCCGGCGGCGGACGGCGGCTGCCGCGCGACCGGACTGCTCACGCTGCTGGCCCTCGTCGGCGAGGCGGTGCGCCTGCCGCTGGTCGCCGCCGGCGGGCTGATGCGCGGGTCGCAGATCGCCGCGGTGCTGGCTGCCGGTGCGAGCGCCGCTCAGCTCGGCACCGCGTTCCTGGTGTGTCCCGAGTCCGGTGCGCACGCCGAGCACAAGCGGGCGCTGACGGACCCGCTCTACGACCGCACGGAGCTGACCCGTGCCTTCTCCGGGCGCCCGGCGCGCGCCCTGGTCAACCGGTTCGTGCGCGAGCACGGTCCGCACGCCCCCGCCGCCTACCCGGACGTCCACCACCTCACCACCGGCCTGCGCCGTGCCGCCGGGAAGGCCGGCGACCCGCAGGGTCTGGCGCTGTGGGCGGGCCAGGGCCACCGGCTGGCCCGTACGATGCCCGCCGCGCGGCTCGTCGAGGTGCTCGCCGGTGAACTGGCCTCCGCCCGCGCCGCGTCGACGGGACGGGAGGTGGAGGCGTGACCGCTCCCGTGTTCCTGCTCGACGGGCCGGACGCGCCGCCCCTCACCGGGGCCGGCAGCGTGTGGCTGACGGGTCCGGAGGGCCGGCACGCCGTCTCCGTGCGGCGCATGCGTGTGGGCGAGTCGATCGTCCTCACCGACGGCGCGGGCACCGGTGCCCACGGCACGGTCGCCGCCGTCGAGGGCAAGGACCGGCTGGAGGTCGCCGTCACCGACGTCCGGTCCGAGCCCGTACCCCGTCCCCGGATCACCGTCGTGCAGGCGCTGCCCAAGGGCGACCGGGGCGAGCTGGCCGTGGAGACGATGACGGAGACCGGCGTGGACGTGATCGTGCCCTGGGCGGCGTCCCGGTGCATCACGCAGTGGCGCGGCGAACGCGCCGCCAAGTCGCTGGCGAAGTGGCGTGCCACCGCGCGCGAGGCGGGCAAGCAGTCCCGGCGCCTGCGGTTTCCGCACGTCGCCGAACCGGCCACGACCGCGCAGGTGGCGCCGCTGCTGTCCGGTGCCGCGTTCGCCGCCGTGCTGCACGAGGAGGGTGCCGCGCCGCTGGCCACCGCTCCGCTCCCGGTGGACGGGGACGTCGTGCTGGTCGTCGGTCCCGAGGGGGGCGTCTCCCCGGAGGAGCTGGCCGTGTTCGCGGAGGCGGGCGCCGAGCCGTACCGGCTGGGCCGCACGGTGCTGCGCACCTCCACGGCGGGCACCGCCGCGACCTCCCTCCTGCTGACCCGCACCGGCCGCTGGTCCTGACGGCCCGCGCCGGGGCGGCGATGATTTCGCCCGGTGCGAGGAGTCGTCCCCCTGTGAGAGCACCCCGTCCCGCAGGAGGTCCGCCATGACCCTCGTCCCCGCGCCCGAGATCGACGTCCGGTTCGGCGCGCCGGAGGCCGTCGCCACACCGTGGGCGGAGGTCGCCCGGACGCTCCGGGAGGCCGAGCTGTACTGGCTGACCACCGTCCGCCGGGACGGCCGCCCGCACGTGACGCCGTTGATCGGCGTGACCGGGGGCGCCGGGCAGGAGGTCCATTTCTGCACCGGCCTGCGCGAACAGAAGGCCCGCAACCTCGGGCACGGCCGCCGGGTCGCGCTGACGACCGGCGCGAACGCCTGGAACCGCGGCCTCGACGTCGTCGTCGAGGGCGTCGCCGTCCCCGTCACCGGCCGCGCCGCACTCCGGGAGATCGCCGAGGCCTACGAGACGAAGTACGGCGACGACTGGCACTTCGACGTCGGCGACGGGGTGTTCGGCTCCGGCGACGACGCGGCCGCCGTGTTCCGCGTGGAGCCCGTCAAGGTGCTCGCGTTCGCCAAGGACCCGCACGGCCAGACCCGTTACCGCTTCCCGGCCTCCGCCTGACCTCCATCAGGGCATCGCTCGCGCGGACACCCATGGGCGTCCAGCGGCCGCACGAGCGGCCCGCACACGCATGCGCGCGACCGTGCCGGGGCGTGCGCACGTCCCGCAGCCGCCCGGGCGGTACGATCCGCTGGGTACACCGACGACGCACAGCCGGAGGCGCCACCGTGGCGGGAGAACCGCAGGCCGACTGCCTGTTCTGCAAGATCGTCGCGGGGGACGTCCCCGCGACCGTCGTACGCGACACGGAGACGACTCTCGCCTTCCGCGACATCAACCCGCAGGCCCCCACCCACGTTCTGGTGATCCCGAAGGCGCACCACCAGGACGCCGTCACACTGGCGGTGGAGGCGCCGCAGATCGCCGCCGACGTGCTGCGCGAAGCGGCCGCGGTCGCCGAGGAGGAGGGCATCGCGGTCGCCGAGGGCGGACCGGGCACGGGCTACCGCGTCGTCTTCAACACCGGCACGGGTGCCGGCCAGACCGTCTTCCACGCGCACGCCCACGTGCTCGGCGGCCGCGGCCTCAACTGGCCGCCCGGCTGAGCCGCCCACGGCCGCCCGCCGCAGCCCGCCCCGACAGGACCCGGCCATGTCCGTCCGCGAACTCGTCGTCCTCGGCACCGCCAGCCAGGTGCCGACCCGGCACCGCAACCACAACGGCTACCTGCTGCGCTGGGACGGCGAGGGCCTGCTCTTCGACCCGGGCGAGGGCACCCAGCGGCAGATGCTGTACGCCGGGGTCGCCGCACACGACGTCGACCGCATCTGCGTCACCCACTTCCACGGCGACCACTCCCTCGGCCTCGCCGGGGTCCTGCAGCGCATCAACCTCGACCGGGTGCCGCACCCGGTGACCGCCCACTACCCGGCGTCCGGCGCGCACTTCTTCGACCGGCTGCGTCACGCCACCGCCTACCGGGAGACCGTCCCCCTGCGCACGGAGCCCGTCCCCGACGCCGAGCAGGCCGTGCTGTACGAGAGCGCCGCCTACACCCTCACCGCGCACCGCCTCTCCCACCCCGTGGAGGCGTACGGCTACCGCCTCGCCGAGCCGGACGGGCGCCGCATGCTGCCGGAACGGCTGCGCGCGCACGGCATCACGGGCCCGGACGTGGGCCGTCTCCGGCGCGACGGCTCCCTGCGCGGCGTCACCCTGGAGGAGGTCAGCGCTCCCCGTCCCGGCCAGCGGTTCGCGTTCGTCATGGACACCCGGCTCTGCGACGGCGTGTACGCGCTCGCGGAGGGCTGCGACATGCTGGTCATCGAGTCGACGTTCCTGGACGAGGACACCGCGCTCGCCGGGGAGTACGGCCACCTGACGGCCGGTCAGGCGGGCCGCGTCGCGGCGGAGTCGGGGGTGCGGCACCTGGTGCTCACGCACTTCAGCCAGCGCTACCCCGACCCCGCCGCCTTCGCCGCGCAGGCCCGCGCGGCCGGCTTCGACGGCGAACTCACCACCGCCCGCGACCTGGACCGCGTCCCCCTGCCCAGGCGCCGCGCCTGAAGCGCCCGTCCGCGCCCCGGGCACGCACCGTGCCGCACGGATCACGCATGCGTCCGCCCGGAGGAGCCGGGCCTCAGAAACCCAGGCGGCGGAGCTGCTTGGGATCGCGCTGCCAGTCCTTGGCGACCTTCACGTGCAGGTCGAGGTAGACCGGAGTGCCCAGCAGCGCCTCGATGTGCTTGCGGGACGTGGTGCCGACCTCCTTCAGGCGGCGCCCCTTGGGGCCGATCACGATGCCCTTCTGGCTCGGCCGCTCGATGAAGATGTTGGCGTGCACGTCCAGCAGCGGGCGGTCCGCCGGCCGCCCTTCGCGCGGCAGCATCTCCTCCACGACCACCGCGATGGAGTGCGGCAGCTCGTCCCGCACGCCCTCCAGGGCCGCCTCACGGATCAGCTCGGCGACCATGACCTGCTCCGGCTCGTCCGTGAGGTCGCCGTCCGGGTAGAGCGCAGGCCCCTCGGGGAGCAGCGGCACCAGCAGGTCGGCGAGCAGCTCGACCTGCTTGCCCGCGGTCGCCGAGACGGGCACGATCTCCGCCCACTCGAAGCCCAGCTCCTTGCCGAGCCGGTCCACCGCGATGAGCTGCTCGGCCAGCGTCTCGGAGTCGACCAGGTCGGTCTTGGTGACGATCGCGACCTTGGGCTTGCGCTTCAGGCCGGCCAGCTCCTTGGCGATGAAACGGTCGCCGGGCCCGATCTTCTGGTCCGCGGGCAGGCAGAAGCCGATCACGTCGACCTCGGCCCAGGTGGTGCGCACCACGTCGTTGAGCCGTTCGCCGAGCAGCGTGCGCGGCTTGTGCAGGCCCGGGGTGTCGACCAGCACGAGCTGCGCGTCCGGACGGTGCACGATGCCGCGCACGGTGTGCCGCGTGGTCTGCGGGCGGTTGGAGGTGATCGCGACCTTCGTGCCCACCAGTGCGTTGGTCAGCGTCGACTTGCCGGCGTTCGGCCTGCCGACGAAGCACGCGAAGCCCGAACGGTGCGCGGCGTCCGCCGCCGCGGGGGAGGAGGGGGAGGGGTCACTCATGGCGACCATTCTCCCCGATCGCAGCGGCAGCCCCGACCAGCGCCCGCCGCGGCGGCCGCGCGGCCTCGCCCCACGGCCCCGGTCAGCCCGTCCGCAGCGTGCCGCGCAGCGCGCCGTCCGGGCCCGCCAGCAGCACCGGCGTGCCGGCGCCGCCGAGGTCGCCCACGGCCGCCAGGTCCTCGTCCGGAAGCCGCCCGGCCTCGGTCACCACGGCCGCCGCCTCCAGGCTCTTCGCGCCGGACGCCACGGCCATCGCCACGGCCGTGCGCAGCGCGCTCAACGGCAGCGACGGCAACGCGACCGAGCCGGCCACGTACGTCCGCCCGGTCTCGTCCCGCACGGCCGCGCCCTCCGGCACGCCGTTCCGCGCCCGCGCCGACCGCGCCAGCGTGACGATCTTGCGGTCCTCCGGGTCCATGTCCTGCGCGGCCGCCTGCTCACCCTGCTCACTCATGCAGGCGAGCATATGCGCCCGCCCGGTCGTCATGCCGGGTGGTGGTCGTGGTCGTGACGGTCGGCGGGGACCTTCGTCCCGGCGGGGGCGGCGGCCTCGGCCGACCGTATCGGCTCGACGAGGACCGTGGTGATCCTGTTGCGGCGGCCCGCCGGCGACTCCGCGGTGAGGCGCAGGGCGGTGAGTGTCGGGTCGGAGTGGTCCTCCGTCACGTCCACCGTGGTGGTCGCACCGGCGATCGGGACGCGGCCCAGGCTCTTGGCGAGCAGCCCGCCGACGGTCTCCACGTCCTCGTCGTCCCAGCCGACCAGGTCGTAGAGCTCCCCGAGGTCGCCCAGGTCCAGCCGCGCGGTGACGCGGTAGCGGCCGTGGCCCAGGTCCTCCACCGGGTCCTGCTCCTTGTCGTACTCGTCGGCGATCTCGCCGACGATCTCCTCCAGGATGTCCTCGATGGTGACCACGCCCGCGGTGCCGCCGTACTCGTCGATGACGACGGCGACGTGGATGCGGTCCTGCTGCATCTCGCGCAGCAGGTCGCCGGCGTTCTTCGTGTCGGGCACGAAGGCGGCCGGCCGCATGGCCGTGGAGACCAGCTCGCTCTCGTTCTCCCGGTTGATGTGCACCTTCCGGGCGAGGTCCTTGAGGTAGACGATGCCCAGGACGTCGTCCTCGCTCTCGCCGACCACCGGGATGCGGGAGAAGCCGGAACGCAGCGCCAGGGTCAGGGCCTGGCGGACGGTCTTGAAGCGCTCGATGGTGATCAGGTCGGTACGCGGCACCATCACCTCGCGCACGAGCGTGTCGCCGAGCTGGAAGACGGAGTGCACCATCTTCCGCTCCTCGTCCTCGATCAGCGACTCCTGCTCGGCGAGGTCCACCAGCGCACGCAGCTCCGCCTCGCTGGCGAACGGGCCCTTGCGGAAACCCTTGCCCGGCGTCAGCGCGTTGCCGACGAGGATCAGCAGCTGCGGCAGCGGGCCCAGGATGCGGGCCAGCGGCAGCAGGACGTACGACGCGGCGGTGGCGGTGTTCAGCGGGTGCTGCCGGCCGATGGTGCGCGGCGAGACGCCCACGGCGACGTAGGACACCAGCACCATCACCGCGATGGCGAGGGTCAGCGCCTCCCACGTCCGGTCGAAGGACCGCAGGCAGGCGTAGGTGACGAGCACGCCGGCGGCCATCTCGCTGGCCACCCGCAGCAGCAGGGCGAGGTTGAGGTAGCGGGTCGGGTCGGAGGCGACGGTGGCGAGCTTGGCCGCTCCGCGCCGGCCGGAGCGTACGGCCTCCTCGGCGCGGTAGCTGGTGGTGCGTGCCAGACCCGCCTCGGCGCAGGCCGCGAGCCAGGCCACTATCACCAGGGCCCCGGCGCCGACGAGCAGCTGCGCGGTCATGAGGTGGTGGTGGGGGCCGGGGAGGGGCCTTCCAGGCCGCGTTCGGCGCGCCAGCCGTCCACGATCGCGGACTGGAGGCCGAACATCTCGGCCCGCTCGGCCGGTTCCTCGTGGTCGTAGCCCAGCAGGTGCAGCACGCCGTGGACGGTGAGCAGTTGCAGCTCCTCGTCCATCGAGTGCCGGGTCGGTGCGTCGGCGCCCTGCTTCGACGCGACGTCCGGGCACAGCACGACGTCACCGAGGAGGCCCTGCGGGGGCTCCTCCTCGTCCCGGGCGGGCGGCCGTAGTTCGTCCATGGGGAAGGACATCACGTCCGTCGGCCCGGGCAGGTCCATCCACTGGAGGTGGAGCTGCTCCATGGCGTCGGTGTCGATGGCGATCAGGGACAGCTCCGCCAGCGGATGGATGCGCATCCGGTTCAGGGCGTAGCGGGCGATGTCGAGCACGGACTCCTCGTCGAAGGGGCGCCCGGACTCGTTGTTGACGTCGATGGACATGTGCGGTGCTCAGCGTTTCCCGTTGCCTCGGGCGCGGTCGTGCGCGCGGTCCTTGCCACTCCGGCGGCGGGAACCCCCTTCGGGGGTGCCGCCGTTCTCCGTGCCGTTCTGCTCGTCGTACCGGTCGTAGGCGTCGACGATGCGGCCGACCAGCTTGTGCCGGACCACGTCCGAGCTGTTCAGCATCGCGAAGTGCACGTCGTCCACCCCGTCCAGGATGTCCCGCACCTGGCGGAGGCCGCTCTTGGTGCCGCCCGGCAGGTCGACCTGCGTGATGTCGCCGGTGACGACCACCTGGGACTCGAAGCCGAGCCGGGTGAGGAACATCTTCATCTGTTCCGGGTTGGTGTTCTGCGCCTCGTCCAGAATGATGAACGCATCATTGAGCGTCCTGCCGCGCATGTAGGCCAGCGGCGCCACCTCGATCGTGCCGGCGGCCATCAGCCGCGGGATCGAGTCCGGGTCCAGCATGTCGTGCAGCGCGTCGTACAGCGGGCGCAGGTACGGGTCGATCTTCTCGTACAGGGTGCCGGGCAGGAAGCCCAGCCGCTCGCCCGCCTCGACCGCCGGCCGGGTCAGGATGATGCGGTTGACCTGCTTCGACTGGAGGGCCTGCACCGCCTTTGCCATGGCGAGATAGGTCTTGCCGGTGCCGGCCGGGCCGATGCCGAAGACGACGGTGTGCTGGTCGATCGCGTCGACGTACCGCTTCTGGTTGAGCGTCTTCGGGCGGATGGTGCGGCCGCGGTTGGACAGGATGTTCTGCGTCAGCACCTCGGCCGGCGCGGCGTGTCCGCCGCCCTCGCCGGTCTCCGCCTTGCGGAGCATCGAGATGGTGCGCTCCACCGCGTCCTCGGTCATCGGCTGACCGGTGCGCAGCACCAGCATCATCTCGTCGAAGAGCCGCTGGATCAGCGCGACCTCGTCGGGCGCACCGGTGGCGGTGATCTCGTTGCCCCGGACGTGGATGTCGGTCTCGGGGAAGGCTTCCTCGATCACGCGCAGCAGGGAGTCGCCGGAGCCGAGCACGGTCACCATCGGGTGCTTCGACGGGACGGCGAAACGGGCGGTGTCCTGGTTCGTGGTTGTCTGCGTCATGGGCGGCCTCTGGGGCCTGCTCATCCCTCTCCGTGCTGCGACGACTGGTTCCTCAAGAATACGCCGACCCACCGACACGCCCGAGGGGATTTCCGCCGCACGGCTGCCCTGCCGGCGCCCCGGTGGGGTCACGCCCGGCGGAACCCGATCGTGGGGACCGCCCGGCGCAGTGGCCCCGGCCTGCCGCAGCGGGGCAGCAGCGCGTCCAGGAACGCGTACCGGCGCAGCGCCTCCGGGTCCTGCCCGGCCGCGGCTGCGGCCTCCGGCGACAGCGTGTACTGCCGCACCCCCTCGTACCAGGCCCCGACCTCCGGCCAGCCGGGCGCCGACAGCGAACCGCCGAACTCCTGCACCGACAGCGCCGCCGTCAGACCCGCGAAGGCCAGCCGGTCCTCCAGCGGCCAGCCCGCGAGGGTGCCGGTGAGGAAACCCGCGGTGAACACGTCGCCCGCGCCCGTGGTGTCCAGGGCCTCCACCGCGATGGCCGGGACCCGCGCGGTCTCACCGGTGCGGCCGTCCGCGACGTAGGCGCCGTCGGCGCCCAGGGTGACCACCGCCAGCGGCACCCGCTCGGCGAGCGCCCGCGCGGCCCGCAGCGGGCACTCGGTCCGGGTGTAGCGCATCGCCTCGGCCGCGTTGGGCAGGAACGCCTCGCAGTGGCCCAGCTCGGGCAGGGCCGCCAGGTCCCAGCGGCCGGAGTCGTCCCAGCCGACCCCGGCGAACACCAGGCTGCCGCGCCCGGCGGCGGTCGCCACCCACTCCTGCGGCTCCCCCGGCACCAGCGACGCCACGCAGGCCCGTGCCCGGGGCGGACACTCGCGGTCGCCCTCCAGCGCCGGATCGCGCGGCGGCGCCACGTGGCCGTGCGAGACCATCGTCCGCTCGCCCTCGTACGCCATGGAGACCGTCACCGGGGAGTGCCAGCCGGGCACCGTGTGCGACATCGACAGGTCGATGCCCTCGCCGCGTTCGAGGGAGTCCCGGCAGTAGTCGCCGTACATGTCGTCGCCGAAGGCGGCCGCCAGCGACGTACGCAGGCCGAGGCGGGCCAGCGCGGCCGCCATGTTGGCGACCCCGCCCGGACTGGAGCCCATGCCGCGTGCCCAGGACTCGGTGCCGCGGACCGGGGCGGCGTCCAGGCCGGTGAAGATGATGTCCAGGAAGACCGTGCCCGTCAGGTAGACGTCGCAGGCGGGATCGTCCGGGCGGCGCAGCGCGGCGAGCGGGTCCAGCCGTTCGGTGGCGTCTCCCTGCGTGTCGGGGCGGTCCGGGACGCCGTCCTCGTGGTGCGTGCCGCGCCCGCCGGTCGTGCCGTGCGCGCCGGTGGTGCCTGCTGTGCCGTCCGTGCCTGCCGTGCTCACCGTCTCTCCTCGTGCTCCTCCCGGCCAGTGTCCCGCGCCGACCCCGCCGGCGACACCGCCCGTGCGCCCGCCGCCGTGCGGTACGTTCCGCAGCATGCGGCTGACGATTCTGGGCGGCGGCGGATTCCGTGTACCTCTGGTCTACCGTGCCCTGCTGACAGAGGCACACCGGGACGCGGCGGGACGCTGCACCGAACTGGTCCTCCACGACACCGACGCCGCCCGCGCCGGCGTCGTCGCCTCGGTGCTCGCCGCACAGGCCCGCGAGGAACGCCACCCCGTGCCCGTCCGCGTGGAGGCGGACCTGGACGACGCGCTGCGCGGCGCCGACTTCGTCTTCTCCGCGATCCGCGTCGGCGGCACGGAGGGACGGGTGCGCGACGAACGCGTTCCGCTGGCCGAGGGCGTCCTCGGGCAGGAGACGGTCGGCGCGGGCGGCGTGCTGTACGCGCTGCGCACGGTCCCCGTCGCGATGCGCATCGCGGAACGCGTCCGCGCCGTCGCCCCCGGGGCGTGGGTGATCAACTTCACCAACCCCGCCGGCATCGTCACCGAGGCGATGGCGCGGGTGCTGGGCGACCGGGTCGTCGGCATCTGCGACTCGCCGGTCGGCCTGGTGCGCCGCGCGGCGCGCGCCGCGGGCGCCGACCCGGCGGCCGTCCGCTACGACTACCTCGGCCTCAACCACCTCGGCTGGCTGCGGTCCCTCACGGCCGCCGGCCGCGACCTGCTGCCCGGGCTGCTCGCCGACGACGCGGCACTGGCCTCCTTCGAGGAGGGCCGCCTGTTCGGCGGCCCCTGGCTGCGCGCGCTCGGCAGCCTGCCCAACGAGTACCTGCACTACTACTACTTCCGTCGTGAGACGCTCGCCGCCGTGCGGGAGGCCCCCGAGACGCGGGGAGCCTTCCTCGACCGGCAGCAGCGCGCGTTCTTCGCGGCGGCCGGGCGGGAACCGGAACGCGCGCTGGAGCTGTGGGAACGTACGCGGCTGGAGCGCGAGGAGACGTACATGGCCGAGAGCCGCGAGGCGAGCGGCGGCTGGGAGCGCGACACCTGCGATCTGGACGGCGGCGGCTACGACCGGGTCGCGCTCGCTCTGATGCACGCCCTCGCGGGCGACACCCGGGCCGAGCTGATCCTCAACGTGCGCGGCGGCGGGAGGGTGACCGGGCTGCCGGACGACGCCGTCGTGGAGACGGTGTGCGCGGCGGACGCGGACGGCGTACGGCCGCGGTGGGACGCGGTGACGGCGCCGGGGGAGGCCGAACTGGGGCTGATGCTCCAGCTGAAGGCGGTGGAGCGGGCGACGATCGAGGCCGCCGACACCGGTTCCCGGCGTGCGGCGCTGCGGGCGCTGGGGCTCCATCCCCTGGTCGACTCACCGGCCGTCGCGGCCCGCATCCTGGCCGCGCAGGGCAACTGCGGCGCCGGGTGACCGTCTCCGTAGGCCGGACCTGACGACCTGCGCTGCGGCGTCGGCCTCGGCCCGGAAGCCGGGTACCTGGACTACGCCCGCGCATGCCGGACGGCGCTCACGCACCTTCCTTGAGGACGCGGGTGATGAGGGTGCGCTGGGCGTCGGTGAGGCGGGGGTCGGCGCAGTAGGCCGTGGCGCCGTCGGCCTCGATCTCGTAGTGGAAGCCGTCCGGGACGCCGACCGGGCGTTCGTCCCGGTGTCCCTCGGCCACGGCCTGGTCGGCGAGGGCGGCCACCTCGCCGGAGTCCGGGAGGTCGCCGGTGTCCAGCATGGCCCGCCGGGTCACGCCCCCGAAGCCGCCCGTGCGGATGACGGTGATACGCATGCCTCCATCCTCCCGCACCGCCCGCGCGAAGCGCGGTAGGCCCGGCTCGAGCGCGTCTCGACGAACGGTGGACCTCCTGACCGAGACCCCCGGCCGTTCACGGCAGAGAACAGCAAGTTGGTCGGTGACACGGAGGGTGACGGAGGAAAGACTGACTGCTTCACGGGCCGGGAGCCCCGACTGCCACGGGACGCGGCCACCTCACGACCAGCAGGACGCGGAGCGGTGGGACCTGCCCGGCCCCGCCGTGCCGCGCTTCACCGACACCCGAGGAGAGTCGAGGCCGTGCCGAACGACGAGAAGCCCTTCGAGGGCGGGCCATCCCTGGCGACCCAGCTGATGCAGGAACTCGTCGCCTCCGGCGTCGAGTTCTACGGCCGGCTCACCTCCGACGACGGTGCCGTGGACGACTTCGGGTTCGACCCCGACCTCGTCGACGACGCCCTGATGCCCGCCCTGCGGCCCCTGTACGAGAAGTACTTCCGCGTCGAGGTGCAGGGTCTGGAGCACGTCCCGGCCGACGGCTCGGCGCTGGTGGTGGCCAACCACTCCGGCACCCTCCCGCTGGACGCGCTGATGCTCCAGCTCTGCCTGCGCGACCATCACCCGGACCACCGCCGCCTGCGGATGCTCGCCGCCGATCTCGCCTTCCAGCTCCCCGTGGTCCGCGACCTGGCGCGCAAGCTGGGACACGTGCGGGCCTGCCCGGAGAACGCCGAACGCCTGCTCCTGGAGGGCGCGCTGGTCGGCGTCATGCCGGAGGGCTACGGCGGCCTGGGCAAGCCGTTCGACGAGCGCTACCGGCTCCGGCGCTTCGGCCGCGGCGGCTTCGCCGCGGTGGCGCTGCGCACCGGGCGGCCGATGGTGCCCTGCTCGATCGTGGGCGCCGAGGAGATCTATCCGATGATCGGCGAGTCCCGCACTCTCGCCCGGATGCTGAAGCTGCCGTACTTCCCGATCACCCCCACCTTTCCGCTGCTGGGCGTCCTCGGGCTGGTCCCGCTGCCGACGAAGTGGACCATCCGCTTCGACCCGCCCGTCCACACGGACACCTTCCCGCCCGGCGCGGCGGACGACGCGCTGGTGGTGGACAAGCTCGCCGGCGAGGTCAAGGACACCGTCCAGCACCGGCTCAACGAGATGGTGCGGCAGCGCGACTCGCTGTTCTGACCGCACCCGCCGCAGCTCCGCCTCCCCGCCCCCGCCCGTCGCGTGAGCGGCGGGAGGGGAGGAGCGGGGGAGGCGGGAGGGGAGTCTCCGAGACGGCCCGCCCCGGGGCGCACACACCGCCGCGGTCAGCCGGAGACCGGCACGCCCACGTCCGTCCATGCCTGGGACAGCGCCTTGGTGACCTCGCCCGGCCCGTGCTGCTCCCTCGCGGCGGCCAGGGTCGCCGCCGCGAAGTCCGCGAAGTCGGCGTCCGGGCTGAGCGAACCGGACGTCAGCGTGTCGTACCAGACCTGCCCCGCCCGCTCCCACGCCCGGCCGCCGAGCGTCACCGCGAACCGCTGGAACGCCCGGTTGGGGATGCCGGAGTTGATGTGCACGCCGCCGTTGTCGTCGGTGGTGTGCACGAAGTCGTCCATGTGGCCCGGTTGCGGGTCCTTGCCCAGCACGTCGTCGTCGTACGCCGTCCCCGGCTCCTTCATCGACCGCAGCGCCCGGCCCTGCACCCGGTCGGTGAACAGCTCCGCGCCGATCAGCCAGTCCGCGTCCGCCGCGGTCTCCTCCCGCTCGTACTGTTTGATGAGCGCGCCGAAGACGTCGGACACCGACTCGTTCAGCGCCCCCGACTGGCCGCTGTAGTGCAGGTTGGCGGTGTACTGCGTGACTCCGTGCGTCAACTCGTGTCCGATGACGTCCACCGCGAGGGTGAAATCGCGGAAGACCTCGCCGTCGCCGTCCCCGAACACCATCCGTCCGCCGTCCCAGAACGCGTTGGCGTACTGCTCGCCGTAGTGCACGGTCGCGTCCAGCGGCAGGCCCGAACCGTCGATCGAGTCCCGCCCGTAGGCGCTGAGGTACAGCGCGAAGGTGGCGCCCAGCGCGGCGTAGGCGCGGTTGGCCGAGGCGTCCCGCACCGGGCCCTCGCCCTCGGACCGCACCCGCCGCCCGGGCAGCTCCTCGCGGTTCTGCGCGTCGTACACGGCGCGGCGCGGCGCGGGCTCGGCCGCCGGGCGGGGCGGCAGCGGCTGGGCGGGAGTGGCCCGCGCGACCAGGTGGCGGCGGGTGCGCTGGGCGGCGTCCCGCTCCAGCGTGCGACGCGCGGGCGCGGCGAGCACCGGGTCGTCCGACCGGGCGAGCCGGTCCAGAAGATGGGGCGGCACGATGCCGCAGCGGGGAGGAAGCGGCGGGTGAACGTCCGTGTGAGGGTTCATGTCCAGCAATGTGGCATTCGGTCACGGGATTGTCACCGGCTGCTGTCATGATTCGCGAGAAGGAGTTGCACCGCCCGCGCGCCGCCCCCGGTGGTGGTCCGCATGGTGATACGCCCCCGGCGGACCGGCCGGGGGTCCGCTAACGTGGCGCCATCATGCGTTGCGGGCTGCTTCTCCTTAGCTGCCGCGGCGAGGGTTCGTAAGTCTTCACGGCCGACCCCCTCCCCGCGGAGTCCGGTGCTGCCACCGTCGGTCCCGAAGCCTGAAGCCAAGGAGCCCCGCGCGACATGACCACTTCCCAGCCGGAGCCGACCTCCGTACGGCCCGCCACGCCGATCACCGCCGCCACCGTGCGCCAGCGCCCCTCCGGGATGCCCTTCCACCGGTACGGCCGGTACGAGACCGTCGACATTCCCGACCGCACCTGGCCGGGCCGGCGCCTCACCGAGGCCCCGCGGTGGCTGTCCACCGACCTGCGGGACGGCAACCAGGCCCTGATCGACCCGATGTCGCCGGCCCGCAAGCGCGCGATGTTCGACCTGCTGGTGTCGATGGGCTACAAGGAGATCGAGGTCGGCTTCCCCTCCTCCGGTCAGACCGACTTCGACTTCGTCCGCTCGATCATCGAGGACGACGCGATTCCGGAGGACGTGACGATCTCCGTCCTCACCCAGGCGCGCGAGGAGCTGATCGAGCGCACCGTGGAGTCGGTGCGCGGCGCCCACCGTGCGACGGTCCACCTGTACAACGCCACGGCGCCCGCGTTCCGCCGCATCGTCTTCCGCGGCTCCCGCGAGGAGGTGAAGCAGATCGCGGTCGACGGCACCCGGCTGGTGACGGAGTACGCCGAGAAGATCCTCACCGACGAGACCGTCTTCGGTTACCAGTACAGCCCCGAGATCTTCACGGACACCGAGCTGGACTTCGCCCTGGAGGTCTGCGAGGGCGTGATGGACGTCTGGCAGCCCGAGGACGGCCGCGAGATCATCCTCAACCTGCCCGCCACCGTGGAGCGTTCCACGCCCTCCACGCACGCCGACCGGTTCGAGTGGATGTCGCGCCACCTGTCCCGGCGCGAGCACGTGTGCCTGTCCGTCCACCCGCACAACGACCGCGGAACCGCGGTGGCCGCCGCCGAACTGGCCCTGATGGCCGGTGCCGACCGCGTCGAGGGCTGCCTGTTCGGCCAGGGCGAGCGCACCGGCAACGTCGACCTGGTGACGCTGGGCATGAACCTCTTCTCCCAGGGCGTCGACCCGCAGATCGACTTCTCCCGGATCGACGAGATCAAGCGCACCGCCGAGTACTGCAACCAGATGGAGGTCCACCCCAGGCACCCGTACGTCGGCGACCTCGTCTACACCGCCTTCTCCGGCTCCCACCAGGACGCCATCAAGAAGGGCTTCGAGGACATGGAGGCGCGTGCCGAGCGGGCCGGCAAGCCCGCCTGCGAGGTCACCTGGGAGGTCCCGTACCTGCCGATCGACCCCAAGGACGTCGGCCGCTCCTACGAGGCGGTCATCCGGGTCAACTCGCAGTCCGGCAAGGGCGGCATCGCCTACGTCCTGAAGAACGACCACAGCCTGTCGCTGCCGCGCCGGATGCAGGTCGAGTTCTCGAAGATCATCCAGGCCCGCACCGACGCGGACGGCGGAGAGGTCACTCCGGCCGAGATCTGGTCCGTCTTCCAGGACGAGTACCTGCCCACCCCGGAGGCGAGCTGGGGCCGTGTGGCGCTGCACGGCGTGCAGACCGCGACCTCCAGCGAAGGGGGCGGCGAGGAGGCCACCGCGCTCACCGTGCAGGCGGTCGTCGACGGCGAGGACGCCGTCCTGACCGGCAGCGGCAACGGCCCGCTGGCCGCCTTCTTCGACGCCCTCCAGGCCGTCGACGTGGACGTGCGCCTGCTGGACTACGTCGAGCACACGATGAGCGAGGGCGCCGGCTCGCAGGCCGCCTCGTACATCGAGTGCGCGATCGGCGACAAGGTGCTGTGGGGCGTCGGCATCGACGCGAACATCGTCCGCGCCTCGCTGCAGGCCGTCGTCTCCGCGGTCAACCGGGCGTCCCGGCACTGAGCGGCCCGCCCCGCAGGCGCTCCGCCACCTGCCGCAGGCCGGCGTGCGCGTTTTGCGTCCCGCCCGCCGGGCCCACCGGCGGGCGCGACGCACGCGCCCCGGTCATGCGGCGCCGGAGAGGCCCTCGCGCTGGAGGATGCCCCGCGCCTCCTCCACCCGTCCGCCGCGGGCGATCACGTCGTAGCGGGACGCGGCCAGGGAGCGCGTCGAGGAGAAGTCCCGGCGGCCCCCGGTCGCGGCGTGCCCGACGAAGCCGAAGACCGCGCCCCACAGGGCGCCGATCAGCAGGCCGCCGATGATCAGCCCGAGCCACGTCGGGCCGGGCGTGAACAGGCCCACCAGCAGGCCGATGAACAGGCCGAACCAGGCACCGGTCGCCGCGCCGGCCCCGGCCGCGCGCCCCTTGGTGAGCCGGCCGGTCACGTGCTCGACCAGCCGGAGGTCCGACCCCACGATGTCGATGTGCTCGACCGGGAAGTGCGCGTCCGACAGCGTGTCGACGGCGGTCTGCGCCTTCTCGTACGAGTCGTAGCTCGCCACCGTGTTCCAGGCGTCGCTGACCGGGTTTCTGGGTTGAGGATCGATGGTGGACATGCCGGGGACCTCCCTCGGGGACGTCTGCGGGCCCACGGGTAACCCGGTCCCGCCGCTCCATGCCGGGAGGTTCCCCGGACCCGGACGCCGCCCGTCACCCCCGGCCCGGTCCATGTCAGCCCCGGTCACGCGGCGGGTGGAGCGCGCCCACCTCCCGCACCGTCCGCGCCGAGCGGCGCGCCTCCCGGATGTCCGCCAGCCCCTTGCTCTCCGGCCGGAAGCCGTGCCCCAGCCTGATGCGCCGCCGCTCCCGGCGCACGATGCGCCACAGCAGCCAGCCGAGGAGCACCGCCGTCCCGCCCACCGCCACGATGAGAGTCGTCATGTCAGAAGCCCCCTCCGTCTCGCCAGAAATGTCATGGTCACAGCATTCCCGCCCGGGCGTGGCGCCAAAAGGCCCGGTTGCCTCGGTGTGCGGGGAGGCCCCGGTGCCCGCGCCGCCGCTCCGCCGTCCACCCGTGTCACCGGACGGCCGCCGAGAGCTGCATTCCGCTTCGCGCAAGGAATGCAGTTCCACGGCCGGTTTCCGCCCGGCAAGCGCATTCCGCTCTGCGAAGGGGCTGACGGGGGTTCGGGACTGTGGTTAACATCACTCGACCCGGCAGCGCTGCCGAAGTGTGATGGAGGTGCGTGGTGCGTTCCCGAGACCCGAGAGACCGTCCGGTGGCCGGCCCGCGCCTCGCGGGCCTCGCAGGCGTCCGCACCAGCTGGCGCACCCTCGACGACGGCGAGTTCTTCTGCACCGGCTGCGGCGGCGACCGCAGTTACCGGCTGCGCGCCGGACGCCGCCGCTTCGCCGTGCTCGGCATCCCGCTCGTACCGCGCGGCGACGTGCCGCCGGTCGTCGAGTGCGCCGCCTGCCGCCGCCACGACGACACCGGGGCGCTGGACCACCCCACCACCAACCGGCTGGCCACCATGCTGCGGGAGGCCGTGCACTCCGTCGCGTTGTCCGTCCTGGCGGCCTCCGGCGCCGACTCGCGGGCCACCCTGGAGGCGGCCGTGGAGGCCGTACGTGCCGCCGGCTACCCCGAGTGCGACGAGGACTCCCTGCTGGAGAGGCTGGCCGCGCTCTGCGCGGACCCGCTGTACGACCCGGCTGCCCATGAACCCGGCGGGCCGGAGTTCCCCGACGCCCTCGCCGCCGCCGACCACCACATGGCCGTGCACATCGAACTGTGCGAGGCGCTGGAACCCCTCGCGCCGCACCTCGCCGCCGCCGGCCGCGAGGCGCTGCTGCTCCAGGGCGCCGCCATCGCCCTCGCCGACGGCCCGTACGAACCCGCCGAACGCGACATGCTGGAATCCGTCGGCTGCGCCCTCGCGCTGCGCCCCGCGGACACCGAACGCCTGCTGGCCGCCGCCCGCACCCCCTCCTGACGGCCCTGCCTCCCCGAGAACGCGCAGGCTCGCGGTGCGGGACCGGGCGCAGCTGGTGATCGCGGCGTACGCGTCCGTGCTGATCGCCCCCGGCGACGCCGGCGGGGCGGGCCGTACGGGAGAATGACCCCATGAGCCTGTTCCGCGACGACGGCATCGTGCTGCGCACCCAGAAACTGGGCGAGGCGGACCGGATCATCACGCTGCTCACGCGCGGCCACGGCCGGGTGCGGGCGGTGGCCCGCGGCGTACGCCGCACCAAGTCCAAGTTCGGCGCCCGGCTGGAGCCCTTCAGTCACGTCGACGTGCAGTTCTTCGCCCGCGGCAGCGACCTGGTCGGCCGCGGGCTGCCGCTGTGCACGCAGACCGAGACCATCGCGCCGTACGGCAGCGGCATCGTCGGCGACTACGACCGCTACACCGCCGGCACCGCGATGCTGGAGACCGCGGAACGCTTCACCGACCACGAGGGCGAACCGGCCGTGCAGCAGTACCTGTTGCTCGTCGGCGGCCTGCGCACGCTGGCCGGCGGCGAGCACGCGCCGGGCCTGGTGCTGGACGCCTTCCTGCTCCGCTCCCTCGCCGTGAACGGCTACGCGCCCAGCTTCGACGACTGCGCCAAGTGCGGCATCCACGGGCCCAACCGGTTCTTCTCCGTCGCGGCGGGCGGCACGGTGTGCGGCGACTGCCGGGTGCCCGGGAGCGTGGTGCCGTCCCCGGAAGCCGTACGGCTGCTGGGGGCACTGCTGACCGGCGACTGGCCGGCCGCGGACGCCGCCGAGCCCCGGCACGTCCGCGAGGGCAACGGGCTGGTCTCCGCCTACCTGCACTGGCACCTGGAGCGCGGCCTGCGCTCCCTGCGCTACGTGCGGAACGGCGGCCCGGCGTAGGGGTCTCCCGGGGTGGACTAGGCTCCCGGGGAGAAGTCCTCGCACGATCCGATGGAGCTGAGACCCATGGCCCGTCGCGGAATGCTGTCCCGGCAGCGTCGCGGATCAGCCGCCTACGCCCTCCCCGAGCCGCACCCGTCCGGAGCCCGTCCCCCGCAGATCCCGGCCGAGCTGGTCCCGAACCACGTCGCGGTCGTGATGGACGGCAACGGCCGGTGGGCGAAGGAGCGCGGCCTGCCGCGCACCGAGGGCCACAAGGTCGGCGAGGGCGTCGTGCTGGACGTGCTCAAGGGCTGCCTGGAGATGGGCGTCAAGAACCTGTCGCTGTACGCCTTCTCCACCGAGAACTGGAAGCGCTCGCCCGAAGAGGTCCGCTTCCTGATGAACTTCAACCGGGACGTCATCCGCCGTCGCCGCGACGAGATGGACGCCCTCGGCATCCGCATCCGCTGGGTGGGCCGGATGCCGAAGCTGTGGAAGTCCGTCGTCCAGGAGCTCCAGGTCGCGCAGGAGCAGACGAAGCACAACGACGCGATGACGCTGTACTTCTGCGTCAACTACGGCGGCCGTGCGGAGATCGCCGACGCCGCGAAGGCGATCGCGGCGGACGTGGCCGCGGGACGCCTGGACCCGGACAAGGTCGGCGAGAAGACGTTCGCGAAGTACCTCTACTACCGGGACATGCCCGACGTCGACCTCTTCCTGCGCCCCTCCGGGGAACAGCGGACCTCCAACTACCTGATATGGCAGAGCGCGTACGCCGAGATGGTCTTCCAGGACGTCCTCTGGCCGGACTTCGACCGCCGCAATCTGTGGGACGCCTGCCTGGAGTACGCCCGCCGCGACCGCCGTTTCGGCGGTGCCCGGCCCAACGAGGTGTCCACCACCCCGCAGCAGGGCTGAACCCGCCGCCCCGGCGGGGTCCCGCAGCGGATCAGGGGCGCCCGCCGGGCGGCGGGACGGGTGCCGCCAGCGCGTCCACCTCGGCCTCGGACAGCCGCAGCCGGAGAGCCGCCAGGTCCTCCTCCCACCCCTGCGGGTCCGTGGTTCCGGGCAGCGGCAGGGTCACGGGTGACCGCCGCAGCAGCCAGGCCAGCGCGACCTGGGCGGGGGACGCCTCGTGGGACCGGGCGACCCGGGCGAGCG
Source organism: Streptomyces hazeniae (assembly GCF_031845485.1). Taxonomy (NCBI): domain Bacteria; kingdom Bacillati; phylum Actinomycetota; class Actinomycetes; order Kitasatosporales; family Streptomycetaceae; genus Streptomyces; species Streptomyces hazeniae. The sequence goes on along the minus strand of NZ_JAVREQ010000001.1, from coordinate 296,283 downwards.
CGGAGCCCGGTGCGGCGCGCAGCGCGTTCGCCGGCGGGAACCAGGGGAGAAAGGCGAGGCCCCGCGCCGCGCACGCGTCGAGCACGTCCTCGTGGTCCCGGGTCGTCAGGTCGTACCGCTCCTGCACCGACGCGACCGCGGTGACGGCGAGCGCCGCCTCCAGCTGTGCGACCGTGACGTTGCAGACGCCGATGTGCCGGATCTTCCCCGCGTCGCGCAGTTCCACCAGGGCTCCCAGTGACTCTTCCACGGGAACCGCCGGGTCGACGGCGTTGAGCTGGTAGAGGTCGATCGTGTCCCGCCGCAGCCGCCGCAGGCTGCCCTCGCACGCGCGCCGCAGGTGTTCCGGGCGGCCGTCGGCCTGCCAGGAGCCGCCTCCGAGCGCCCGTCGTCCGCCCTTGGTGGAGACCGCCACCTGGTCCCGGTACGGGGTGAGCGCCTCGGAGATCAGCGTCTCGCTGATCTCCGGCCCGTAGCAGTCGGCGGTGTCGACCAGCTGGACACCGGCCTCGACGGCGCGGCGCACCACCGCGCGCGCCGCGTCCGGATCGGCGGGCGGGCCGTAGGTGCCGGGGCCGGTCAGCCACGCTCCGCCGAAACCCAGTCGCCGCACCTCAAGGTCCGGGCCGATGCGGACGGTGCCGACCGCGGACCAGTCCGTCGTCATCGTTCCGCTCCTCACGATCCGCGCCGCCGGGCCGGAGCGGCACGATCCGCCCCGCCGGGCCGGAGCGGCACGTTCCGCCCGGCACGACCAGGGTGGTCGCGCGGCGGAGCGGGGACGGGCCCGGCACGCCGGGTGGGGGCCGGTGTCACTCCTTCACCCGGCCGGGCGGGGAGCCGGAGCCCCGGGAGCCGCGCGGGCGGGGAGCCGCGGGGCGGGCGGGTGTCAGTCCTTCGCGCAGTCGCCGCAGGTGCCGAAGATCTCGACGGTGTGGCCGACGTCCACGAAGCCGTGTTCGGCGGCGACGGATTCGGCCCACCGCTCGACGGCAGGGCCCTCGACCTCGACGGCCTTGCCGCAGTGCCGGCACACCAGGTGATGGTGGTGGTCGTCGCTGTGGCAGCGGCGGTAGACGGCTTCGCCCTCGGCCGTGCGCAGCACGTCGACCTCGCCGGCGTCGGCGAGGGACTGGAGCGTCCGGTAGACGGTGGTCAGCCCCACGGAGTCGCCGCGGTGCTTGAGCATGTCGTGCAGCTCCTGTGCGCTGCGGAACTCCTCGACCTCCGCCAGCGCGGCCGCCACGGCTGCGCGCTGCCGGGTCGACCGTCCGCGGACGGGGGGACCTGCGGTCGCCACCGTTGCCTCCTCCACTCGTCGAGCTGCCGTGCGGGTCGGCTCGCCATTGTGCCAGGTGGCTCCGACCGGCCCGCGCAGCGAGCTAGCGGACGCCTGCCGTGGCGTGCTCTCCCTCCAGGGTGCCCGACGGATCCCCCTCGGTGGCCCGCGCCCCCCGCCGGCGGGCCAGCGGCACCGCGGCCACCGAGGTCAGGCCGAACAGCGCGATGGCCAGCAGCACGGTGCCGGCCCCCGCCGGCACGGCCGCGTAGTAGGAGGTCACCGTGCCGGACAAGGTGACCAGCACTCCGAAGCCGACGGCCAGCGCCAGCGTCACCGCGAAGCCGCGGGTGAGCTGCTGCGCGGCCACGACGGGCACCACCATCAGCGCGCTGACCAGGAGCAGCCCGACCACCTGCATGGCCACGGTGACGGTCACCGCGGCGGTGACCGCGAGCAGCAGGTTCAGCCACCGCACGGGCAGCCCGGTCACCTTGGCGAACTCCTCGTCCTGGCACACGGCGAACAGCTGCCGCCGCAGGCCGAACGCGACGAGGACGACCAGCACGGCCAGCACCGTGATGGTGACCAGATCGGATTCCGAGACCGTGGTGATGGAGCCGAAGAGGTAGGTGTTCAGGCTGGCGTTGGACTCGCCCGGCGTCAGGTTGATCAGCATGATGCCGCCGGAGATGCCGCCGTAGAACAGCAGGGCGAGCGCCACGTCGCCACGCGTCCGGCCGTAGGAGCGGATGAGTTCCATGCCGACCGAGCCCAGCGCGGCGACCAGCACGGCCGTCCACACCGGGCTGGTGGAGAGCAGGAAGCCCAGCGCGACGCCGGTGAGGGCGACGTGGCCGATGCCGTCGCCCATGATCGCCTGGCGGCGCTGCACCAGGTAGATGCCGACGGCCGGGGCGGTGACGCCGACGAGCAGGGCGGCGAGCAGCGCCCGCTGCATGAAGTCGTAGGAGAGCATCTCGGTCATGACAGCAGTCCGGTCCTGATCGCCGGGGCCGGCTCGGCCGCCGGGGTGTCGTGCGGGTGGCAGGCCAGGTCGTGCAGCCGGTCCGGGTCGTCGACGCGCTGGACGCAGCCGTCCTCCAGCACCACCGCGCGGTCGATGAGCGGCGCGAGCGGGCCCAGCTCGTGCAGCACCAGCAAGGCCGAGGTACCGCGGCCGACCTGTTCGCGCAGCGCCTCGGCCAGCACGCGCTGGCTGACCAGGTCCACGCCGGCCAACGGCTCGTCCATGATCAGCAGATCCGGTTCGCCCGCGAGGGCGCGGGCTATGAGCACCCGTTGGTGCTGGCCGCCGGACAGGGCGCCCACGGCGTCCCCGGCCCGTCCGGCCATGCCCACGACGTGCAGCGCGCGGTCGACCGCGTCCCGGTCGCCGCCGCCGAGCGGGAGGAAGCGGCGGCGACCGAGACGGCCGGAGGACACGACTTCGCGGACCGTGGCCGGCACCCCTGCGGTGGCGGTGGAACGCTGCGGGACGTAGCCGACGCGGCGCCAGTCGCGGAAGCGGCGCAGCGGGATGCCGAACAGGTCCAGCGAGCCCGAGGCGAGGGGGGTACGCCCGAGGACGGCGCGCACGGTGGTGGACTTGCCCGAGCCGTTCGCGCCGAGCAGCGCGACGACCTCGCCGCGTCCGACGGTCAGGTCGACGCCGCGCAGCACCTGGCGGCCGCCGAGCACGGCGGTGGCTTCGCGGAGGGAGATGGCGGCTTCCGGCTGCTGCGTCACGGCGGCTCCTTCGGTGGTGTGCTGCGTCTGCGGGAGCGGTGGGCTCACTGCGTGTCGAGCGCGGTGCGCAGGGCCTGGAGGTTCTGGCGCATGACGGAGAGGTAGTCCTGGGTGCCGGTGTCCTCGACGGACTCCAGCGAGGAGAGGACGCCCGTCCGCAGGTTCAGGTCCTGCGCGAGGGTGTCCGCGGCGTCGTCGCTGGCGCGGCTCGCGAAGAAGACGGTGCTCACGTCGTCCTCCTTCACGATCTCGTGCAGTTCCTTGATGTGGGCGGCGCTGATGGAGCCGGAGGCCGGGTCGACGCCGGAGAGCGACTCCTCGTGCAGCCCGTACCGGTCGGCGAGGTAGCCGAACGCGGCGTGGGTGGTGACGAAGGTGTCGGTCTTCCGGCCCTCGAGGCCGGTGCGGAAGTCGTCGTCGAGCGTCTTCAGGCGGCCGACCAGGTCCTCGGTGTTCTCCCGGTACGCCTTCTCGTGCTCGGGGTCGGCCTGCGCGAGCTGCTTCCCGACGCCCTCGGCGATCTCGGCGTAGCGCACCGGGTCGAGCCAGACGTGCGGGTCGCCGCCGCCCTCGGTGGCGTGGTCGTGGCCCGCGTGGCCCCCGCCTTCCTCGTGGGCGTGACCGTCCTCGTGCCCGTGCGCCTCTTCGCCGCCGTGGTCGTGGCCCGCGTGGCCTCCGTGCTTCTCCAGCGAGGTGTACGCCGTGGCCTCGGCGACGTGCTCGGCCTCGGCCTGCTCGACGGCCTCGTCCACGGCCGGCTGGAGGCCCTTCAGGTAGACGACCAGGTCGGCGTCGCTGAGCATGCCGACCTGCTTCGGGGCGAGTTCCAGGTCGTGCGGCTCGACGCCGGGCGAGGTGAGGCCGGTGACGTCCACGTGCTCGCCGCCGATCTCCTCGGCCAGGAACTCCATCGGGTAGAAGGACGCGACCACGTCGACCCGGCCGTCGTCGGCGCCCGCGTCGCCGCCGCAGGCGGTCAGCGGCAGCAGGCCCAGCACGGCCGCCACCGCCGGGGCGGCCGTGCGTATGAGGGGGCGGCGGGAGGACGTGGAGCGAGCGTTCATGACAGTCATTTTCACGCCACGTGGAAATGATTGTCAAATGCCCCGAATGGGTGATCTCGCTCACTCGGGAGGCCCCGCCCGCCCGACCGCCGGAGGCGGTCGCCGATTTGATCCGGGACCCTGTCCCGCCGGTAATCTGAGGTATTCCGTCGTCGTTGATGAAGAGAGCACCGTGGCCGCCGACAAGATCGACACCATCGTCAGCCTGAGCAAGCGCCGTGGCTTCGTATACCCCTGCAGCGAGATCTACGGTGGTCAGCGTGCCGCCTGGGACTACGGCCCGCTCGGCGTGGAGCTGAAGGAGAACATCAAGCGCCAGTGGTGGCGCTCCATGGTCACCTCGCGCGAGGACGTCGTCGGCATCGACTCGTCGGTCATCCTTGCCTCCGAGGTCTGGGAGGCGTCCGGGCACGTCGCCACGTTCTCCGACCCGCTCACCGAGTGCACCTCCTGCCACAAGCGCTTCCGTGCCGACCACCTGGAGGAGGCGTACGAGGCGAAGCACGGCCGGATGCCGGAGAAGGGCCTCGCCGACGTCAACTGCCCGCACTGCGGCAACAAGGGCGCCTTCACCGAGCCCAAGCAGTTCTCCGGCCTGCTCGCCACCCACCTCGGCCCGACCCAGGACTCCGGCTCCGTCGCCTACCTGCGCCCCGAGACCGCCCAGGGCATCTTCACGAACTTCGCGCAGGTCCAGCAGACCTCGCGGAAGAAGCCCCCGTTCGGCATCGCGCAGATGGGCAAGTCGTTCCGCAACGAGATCACGCCGGGCAACTTCATCTTCCGCACCCGCGAGTTCGAGCAGATGGAGATGGAGTTCTTCGTCAAGCCGGGCGAGGACGAGAAGTGGCACGAGTACTGGATGGAGCAGCGCTGGAACTGGTACCGCGACCTCGGCATCCGCGAGGAGAACATCCGCTGGTACGAGCACCCGGCCGAGAAGCTCTCCCACTACTCCAAGCGCACCGCCGACATCGAGTACCGCTTCCACTTCGGCGGCAGTGAGTTCTCCGAGCTGGAGGGCGTCGCCAACCGCACCGACTACGACCTCGGCGCGCACTCCAAGGCCTCCGGCCAGGACCTGTCGTACTTCGACCAGGAGGCCGGCGAGCGCTGGACGCCGTACGTCATCGAGCCCGCGGCCGGCGTCAACCGCGCCATGCTCGCGTTCATGCTCGACGCCTACGTCGAGGACGAGGCGCCGAATGCCAAGGGCAAGATGGAGAAGCGCACCGTGATGCGCCTCGACCCGCGCCTGTCACCGGTCAAGGTCGCCGTGCTGCCGCTGTCCCGCAACGAGAAGCTGTCGCCCAAGGCACGCGGCCTCGCCGAGACCCTGCGCAAGCACTGGAACATCGAGTTCGACGACGCCGGCGCCATCGGCCGCCGGTACCGCCGCCAGGACGAGATCGGCACCCCGTTCTGCGTCACCGTCGACTTCGACACCCTGGACGACAACGCCGTGACCGTGCGCGAGCGCGACACCATGAAGCAGGACCGGGTCTCCCTCGACCAGATCGAGAGCTACCTGGCCGGCCGCCTCCTGGGCTGCTGAACGGTCCGACCGGCAACCTCGTACGGCCCTGGGGAGCCTTCCTCAGGGCCGTACGCGTGCACCCCGCGTGCGAACGGCGTCCTGCGGGGAGGAACATCCACACGCACCGGAGCGTTTCTCCTCACATCTGCTGACGGGAGGTTCCATGTCCCTACCACGGCTCGCGTCGTTCGGCGCCGAACCGGCAGGTGAGCGCCTTCGCCGCATCGAACGCTCACCGCACTACGACGCCGCCACCGGCACCTTCCGCAACCCCGTCCACGCCGCCACGGCCCCCCGCGCGGAAGGTTCGCGGCTGGAGATGGCCCGGGTGATGCTCAACCGCAAGGAGCGCCGCCCCGCCGCCCCCGTCCGCGTCCGCCGCCCCGACCTGGCCGAGCCGCCCGCGTCGGGACTGCGGCTGACCTGGCTGGGCCACTCCACCGTGCTCGCCGAGATCGACGGCCGGCGGGTGCTCTTCGACCCCGTCTGGGGCGAGCGCTGCTCGCCCTTCACCTTCGTCGGCCCCCGCCGCTACCACCCGCCGCCGCTGCCCCTGGCGGCCCTCGGCGGCGTCGACGTCGTGGTGGTCTCGCACGACCACTACGACCACCTGGACATGCCGACCATCCGCGCCCTCGCCCGGTCCGACGTGCACTTCGTCGTCCCGCTCGGCGTCGGTGCGCACCTGGAACGCTGGAAGCTGCGCCCGGACCGCTTCACCGAACTGGACTGGCACGAGTCCACCCGGGTCGCCGGGCTCACCCTCACCGCCACCCCGGCGCGCCACTTCTGCGGCCGGGGCCTCCGCAACAGGCAGCGCACCCTCTGGGCGTCGTGGGTCGTCACCGGCCCCGACCACCGCGTCTTCCACAGCGGCGACACCGGTTACTTCGCCGGGTTCGCCGACACCGGCTCCGCGCACGGCCCGTTCGACGCCACGATGATCCAGGTCGGCGCCTACAGCGACTACTGGCCGGACATCCACATGACGCCCGAGGAAGGCGTACGCACCCACCTGGACCTGTGCGGCACCGCCGCTGACAGCGTGCTGCTCCCCATCCACTGGGGCACCTTCAACCTCGCCCCGCACCCCTGGTACGAGCCCGGCGAGCGGATGCTGTCCGCCACCTCCGAAGCCGGCGTCCGGCTGGCCGTGCCGCCGCCCGGCGGCTCCTTCGAGCCGTCCTCACGCGACCTGCCGGACACCCCCTGGTGGCGCGCCTCCGGAGGTGCCGGCGGCCGTACGTCGCCCGCCGCGGCCGTGGGCGAGCGCGCGGGCGAGGGGGCCGTACGGCGCTCGGCCCCCGACGGCGGAGGGGGGAAGGGGACGCCCGGTCGCGGCGGCACCTCGGAGACCTCGGCGGCCCAGAGCGGCTGAGGGCCCCGAGGGCGTAGGCGGACTCGGACGGGGGACTCAGGTCTGGGGTGCCGCAGTGCGGGCGGGCGCCGTCGGCCGCACCGCCCGACAATGTCCGAGAGGGCAGCAACGGCGAGCGAGGTGCGCAGACGCATGGCCCGCAACGACGAGGACCCGTTCCACCCCGCGAACGTGGCCGCGCTGATCGTGGACGGCGAGGCCACCGTGCTCGGCTGCACCCCCGGAGCCGAAGACCTGCTCCGCCGCCCCGCCCGCGAGCTGCGCGGACGGCCACTGCCCTCCCTGCTGACCGAGCCCGACGACTGGCCCGCCGCGCCGGTCCGGGACGACGGCACGTTCCGGGAGGGTACGGCCACCCTGCGCATCGGCGACGCCCGCCATGTCGAGGTCTCCTTCTCGGTGCTCACCCTCACCGAAAGCGCCGGCCCCGACTCCCGGTGCCTCGTTCTCGCCGTGCCACAGCCGCTGATGACCCGCTGGCGGCAGAACCACGCCTTCATCGAGGAACTCTTCCTCCAGCGACGTGTCGGGCTCGCCGTTTTCGACCCCGGCCTGCGGATCGTCCGCACCAACACCCCGCTCCTCGACTACCCGGGGGTGCCCGACGACCTGACCGGCATGCGGCTCGCGGACTTCCTGCGGCAGGAGGACGCCGAACGGGTGGACGACCTTCTGCGCGGGGTGGTGCGCACCGGCGAACCCCTGATCGGCGAGGAGGTCTCCGCCCGCACCCGCACCGACCCGCGCGCGGCGCGCACCTTCACCGTCGCCGCCTTCCGGCTCCAGCTGTCCGACGGGCAGATCGCCGGCGTCACCACGCTGTTCAACGACACCACCGAGGAGCAGCGCGCCCGGGCCCGGCTCGACCTGCTGCACCGGGCCACAGCCCTCGTCGGGTCCTCCCTCTCCGTCACCGGCACGGCCCGCGACCTCGCCGACGTGCTGACGCCCGGCCTCGCCGACGTGGCCGCCGTGGACATCGCCGAGGCCGTCTTCGGCCACCGCAGCCCCGCCCCGGACGACCAGGGCACCCATCTGCTGCGCCGCGCCGCCACCACCGGCGACCTGCCGGTACGCCCGCGCTCCGGCGGGCTGGTGGAGATCGACGTCGACGGCCCGCACACCCACGGCCTGTGGCAGCGCGACCCCGCCGCGCGGCCCCGCTTCGACGACGAGGCCGCCGTCGAGGGCGCCCGCAGCGGCATGTCGGCCCTTCTGTGCGCCCGCGGCCTGCTGCTGGGGCGCGTCACCGTGTGGCGCACCGGCGACGTCCCGTTCGACGAGAAGGACGTCGAGATGCTCGACGAGATCGCCTCACGCGTCGGGCTGGTGCTGGACAACGCCCGCCGCTTCGGCCTGGAACGCCGGGCCGCGGTGAGCCTGCAGAGCAGTCTGCTGCCGCCGGCCGAGAGCGAGACGGTCGGCGTGCGCAGCGCCAGCGTCTACCTGCCCACCGAGGTGTCCACCGGAGTCAGCGGCGACTGGTTCGACGTGATCCCGCTGTCCTCCGCCCGGGTCGCCCTGGTGGTCGGCGACGTCGTCGGCCACGGCCTGCACGCCATCGCGACCATGGGCAGGCTGCGTACCGCCGTCCGCACCCTGGCCGACCTCGACCTGGAGCCCGACGAACTGCTCACCCACCTCGACGACCTGGTCTCCCAGCTCACCGTCGAGTCCGGCGAGTCCCCGAGCAGCATCGGCACCGGGGCCGGCCACCACCGGACCGGCACGGAGGCGCCGGTGCCGCCGGTGCCGTACGACTCCTTCGGTGCCACCTGCCTGTACGTCACCTACGACCCGGTGTCCCGCCTGGTCACCGCCGCCAGCGCCGGGCACCCGCCGCTCGCGGTGCTCTCCCCGGACGGCCGCGCCGCATACCTGGAGGTCAGCCCGGGTCCGCCGCTGGGCGTCGGAGGCCTGCCGTTCGAGCCGGTGGAGACCACCGTGGACGAGGGCAGCGTGCTCGCCCTCTTCACCGACGGGCTGGTGGAGCGGGGCGACGGCGACGTGGACACCGGCATGGCCGCCCTGCTGCACGGTCTGCGCACGGCCGATCCGTTCCTGCGTCCGCTCCCCGAGGTGGGGCGGGACGTCGTCGCCGGGCTGGCCCCCACGCAGGTCCCGGACGACATCACCCTTCTGCTCGCCCGCACCCGGGCCGTGCCGCCCGCCGACACCGCCGCCTGGACGCTGGAGGCCGACCCGGAGGTGGTTGCCGACGCGCGCAGGATGGTCGCGCGGCGGCTCGTGGACTGGGACCTGGATGACCTGGTGTTCACCACCGAACTGGTCACCAGCGAACTGGTCACCAACGCGGTCCGGCACGCGGGAGGTCCCATCGAGCTGCGCCTCATCCGCGCAGGCACCCTGATCTGCGAGGTCTCCGACCCCAGCAACACCCAGCCGCGGATGCGACGGGCGGGCAGCACCGAGGAGGGCGGCCGCGGGCTCTACCTGGTCGCGCAGCTCGCCGGCCGCTGGGGCAGCCGCTACGCCCGACAGGGCAAGACCATCTGGGCCGAACAGCCCCTGCCGCCCGCTGCCCGCTGACGCCGTCCACCGCCGCATCCGGCACGGCGGGCGACGGGGGCTGTCCGCGCGGTCCCGCCCGGCCGGGCGTGGTCCCGGCCGTTCACTCGGTCAGGTCGGCCGCCCACGGCGGGTCCGCACCCCGCACCGCGCACACCGCCGCGGCCACCCGTGCGCCGAACGCCAGCGCCGCCTCCACCCCGGCCGCCGTCAGCCCGTCCAGTCGCCCGCCGAGCGCCCCCGCCGCGTGCAGCGCGTGCAGGAACCCGGCCATGAACGAGTCGCCCGCGCCGACCGTGTCCACCACCTCGACCCGCGGCGTCGCCGCGTGCAGCGTCTTCCCGTCCAGCGACGCGAAGACGCCCTGCGCGCCCAGCGTCACGACCACCAGCGGCACCCCGTGCTCGTGGAACCACCCGGCCGCCCGCTCCGGGCTCTCACCCGGCCGCAGGTGCGCCAGGTCCTCGTCCGACAGCCGCAGCACGTCCGCCGCCGCGCACCACTGCGGCAGCCGCTCCCGGTAGTCGGCCGGGTCGACCAGCAGCGGCCGCACGTTCGGGTCCACCGACACCGTCGCCCGCTCCCGCACGTCCGCCAGCTGCGCCTCCACCGCCTGCCCGCCGGGCGGCCGCACCAGCGCGAGCGAACCGGTGTGCAGGCAGGACAGCAGCCCGTCCGTGGCCGCGCTCAGCTCGGCCGCCGTCCACTGCCAGTCGGCGGTCCCGCGGGCGTGGAAGGAGTACGCGGCGCTGCCGTCGTCGGCCAGGTCCGCCACCGCCAGCGTGCTCGGCTCCGCCGCCCGCACGGTCGCCCGCACGTCCACCCCGGAGCGTTCCAGGTGTGTGCGGAAGAGGCGGCCGAAGACGTCGTCGGAGAGCCGGCCCAGGAAGCGGGTCGGCGTGCCCAGCCGGGCCAGGGCCACTGCGGTGTTCGCCGGGCCGCCGCCCGCCCGCACCTCCATCCGGAGGGCGCCCGGCGGGGCCGTACCCGGTTCGACGAAGGCGTCCGCGACGCACTCGCCCAGCACGGCGACGGGACCTGCGACGGGCGCGGTGGCGGGTCGGGAGTTCACGGTGAGCGGCTGCCTCTCGGCTCGACGGCGTGCGGATCACCGTCACCGTAGCCGCGCGAACGAGGGCGGGGGAGGGCCCGGCCGTCCGGCCGGTGAGACGGGTGCGGAACGGGCACGAGCGGCGTCCCCGCGGGCCCGGGACGCCCCCGCGCTTGCGTCAGGAAGGGGCACGGCGCGGCAGACGGTGCAGGACGACCCCGGACAGCCGCCCGTCCGCAGCCTCGGCGGTCATGTACGTGCAGTACGGCTCGCGTCGTCGGTCCGTCGGCGACCCCGGGTTCAGCAGCCGCGGGCCACCCTCCGCCCGCGTGTCCCACGGGATGTGGCTGTGCCCGAAGACCAGCACGTCCACGTCCGGGAAGCGCTGGGCGCAGCGCCGCTCCCGCCCCTGCCGGCCGCCCGTCTCGTGCACCACCGCGAAGCGCAGCCCGCCCAGCTCCGCGTACGCCGTCGCGGGCAGGCGCGCCCGCAGCTCGGGCCCGTCGTTGTTGCCGTACACCCCGATCAGGCGCCGCGACCGGGCTTCCAGCAGGTCCAGCGTCGCCGTGTCCACCCAGTCGCCCGCGTGCACGACGACGTCGGCTTCCGCCACCCGCTCCAGCAGCTCGCCGGGGAGTTCCCGGGCCCGCTTCGGGAGGTGGGTGTCGGAGGTGAGCAGCAGTCGCATCCCCTCACCGTACGGCCGGCCCACCCGCCCGGTCCGGCACCGGGCACGGGTGCGCGACAATGGGGGACCGGCCCCCGACTCCCCGACGAAAGGCCCGTCCCCGGCCATGACGACACAGCCGCTGCAGATCGGCCCCCACACCGTCTCGCCCCCGGTGGTCCTCGCCCCGATGGCAGGGATCACCAATGCCCCCTTCCGCACCCTGTGCCGGGAGTTCTCGGGCGGCCGCGGCCTGTTCGTCAGCGAGATGATCACCACGCGGGCGCTGGTGGAACGCAACGAGAAGACGATGCGGCTGGTGCACTTCGACGCCGGCGAGCGTCCGCGCTCGATCCAGCTGTACGGCGTCGACCCGGTGACCGTCGGCAAGGCAGTCCGGATGATCGTCGAAGAGGACCTGGCCGATCACATCGACCTCAACTTCGGCTGCCCGGTCCCCAAGGTCACCCGCAAGGGCGGCGGCTCCGCCCTGCCGTACAAGCGGAACCTGCTGCGCGCCATCCTGCGCGAGGCCGTGACGGGCGCGGGACATCTGCCGGTGACGATGAAGATGCGCAAGGGCATCGACGACGACCACCTCACCTACCTGGACGCCGGGCGCATCGCCGTCGAGGAGGGCGTCACCGCCGTCGCCCTGCACGGCCGCACCGCCGCCCAGCACTACGGCGGCACCGCCGACTGGGACGCCATCTCCCGCCTCAAGGACACCGTCGGTGCGCTCTCCGACATCCCCGTGCTCGGGAACGGCGACATCTGGTCGGCGGACGACGCGCTGCGGATGGTGCGCGAGACCGGGTGCGACGGCGTCGTCGTCGGCCGCGGCTGCCTGGGCCGCCCCTGGCTCTTCGGCGATCTGGTCGCCGCGTTCGACGGCCGGGGCGCGGAGGACTACGCCCGACCCACGCTGCGCGAGGTCGCGGACACGATGCTGCGGCACGCGCGGCTGCTGGGCGCATGGCTGGAGGACGAGTCGCGCGGAGTGATCGACTTCCGCAAGCACGTGGCCTGGTACACCAAGGGCTTCTCCGTCGGCTCCGACATGCGGCGCAGCCTGGCCGTCGCCTCCTCGCTGAGCGAGATGGGCGACCTGCTCGGCGAGCTGGACCTCGACCAGCCCTGGCCCGCCGCCGGCGCGGACGGCCCGCGCGGCCGGACCGCCGGCCGCAACCGGGTCGTCCTCCCCGACGGCTGGCTCGACGACCCCTACGACGCCGCCTGCGTCACCCCCGACGCCGAACTCGACACCTCCGGCGGCTGACTCCGGAGGCGAGGCCCGCCTACGCTCCCGCCGACTGGCCGTCCTCCAGGCGGAAACCGACCTTCAGACCCACCTGGTAGTGCTTGACCTGGCCGTTCTCGATGTGTCCGCGTACCTCCGCCACCTCGAACCAGTCCAGGTGCCGCAGCGTCTCCGAGGCCCGGCTGATCGCGTTCTTGATCGCGGCGTCCACGCCCTCGTGCGACGTGCCGACGATCTCGGTCACCCGGTAGGTGTGCTCGCTCATGGCGCCTCCAACTCGTACGCGGACGGTCCGGCCTCACGGGGTTCCCCGATCCGGCCGCTCTACGCCGCGGAAATACGGTGGTGCGGCCGCCGCCCCGGTGCTGGGATGGACACATGGACCTGCACAGCGCTCTCCGCCGCTACGACGCGGTGGTACGGCGCGACGCGCCCGCCGAGGGCCCGGGCGCGCGGCTCGAACGCGACCACGGCGCGGGCGCCGTCCTCCGCCACGTGGTCCCGGACGGTCGCGGCTGGCACGGCGTGTGCTGGTCCGACCTGGACGAGGACACCGCCGACGCCGCCATCGCCGCCCAGCTCCGCGCCTTCGCCGCGTACGGTCATCCGTTCGAGTGGAAGGTGTATGCGCACGACCGCCCCGCCGACCTCGCCGGACGCCTCCGCCGCGCCGGCTTCACGCCGGGGCCGGACGAGGCCGTGATGGTCGCCGAGGTGACGTCGGTACCGACCGACGCCGCGCTCCCCGAGGGCGTGCGCCTGCACACCGTCACCGACCCGGCCGACCTGCACCTCCTGGACGAGGTCCACGACGCGGTGTTCGGCCCCGACGGCACGTCACTGCGCTCCTGGCTGGGACCCGTGCTGGAGACGGCGCCCGAGACCGTGCACCTGGTCGTCGCCCTGGCCGGCGACCGCCCGGTCTCCGCCGCCCGGTCGAGCCTCCCGCCGGAACCCGCCGGCACCGGCTTCGCCGGGCTGTGGGGTGGCGGCACCCTTCCCGAGTGGCGCGGCCGCGGCCTGTACCGTGCGCTGGTCGCCGCCCGCGCACGGCACGCCGCCGAACGCGGCTTCCGCTACCTGCACGTCGACGCGTCCGACGCCAGCCGCCCGGTCCTCGAGCGGCTCGGCTTCCACCGCCTGACGACCACGAGGCCGTACGTCTTCGATCCCTCCTCGCCCGGCCACCGCAGGAACGAGGCTCCGGCATGAACGGCACCGACGAGGAACGCCTCCTCGCACTCGCCCAGGCCTGGGCGGACGCGATCGTCGCCAACGACGTGCGCGCCATCGGCCGTTACATGACGGACGACTGGGTCCTCGTCGACCAGGACGGCATCGGCACCCGGGAGAAGTTCCTGTCGCTGGTCGCCTCCGGCGACCTGACGCACGAGATGATGCGCACCGTCGAGGGCACGGCCCGGGTCCGCGTGTACGGGGACACCGCCGTCCTCACCGCGCGGGTGGTCAACACCGCCCACTACCGCGGCCAGGCGTTCCACGCCGACGAGTGGACCACCGACGTCTACCTCCGCACGCCCACCGGCTGGCTCTGCACCCACTCCCACGTCACCCCGGCGGCGTGACCGCACGGTGCGGCACCGGGTCAGGAGGCGGGTCGGGGGGCTGGGTGAACGGTCGTCATGGTGGCCTGCATCAGGGCGATCTGCTTGCTGGAGCCGTCCGCGGCGAGGGCGAAGACGTCGGCGGAGCAGACCGTGAGGGTGCGGCCGGCGCGGACGACGGCGGCCTCGGCCCGGAACCGTTCGCCGACCGCCGGGCGCAGCAGGTTCACCTTGAACTCGACGCTGAGGACGTCGCTGCCCTCCGGCATCAGCGTCTGCGCGGCGTAGCCGCACGCCGAGTCGGCGACCGTCGTGATCGCGCCGGCGTGCACGAAGCCGTTCTGCTGGCAGATGTCGCCGCGGAAGGGTAGCTCCAGGACGACGCGCCCCGCGCCGACCTCCGCAACCTCCACCCCGAGCGTGGCCAGCATGGTCTGGCGGTCGATGCTCTCGCGTATCAGCTTCTCGCGCGCCGGATCCAGGTCGGCGTCGTGCATGGCGGCCCTCTCCTCGTCCACAGGTGTCGCTGCTCAGCCTGACATGCGTTAACGTCCGTTAACAAGGGTTGTGGAGGGGAGGTCACGTGTGGGAAGTGCTGCGGACGGGGACCGCCCCCGGCCGCGAGGGGGGGAGTGCGGCCGGGGGCGGCGGGTGGGGGCGGGGCCGGGGTGTCAGGCGCCCGGTGCGGCCCCCACGGCGGTGAGCAGGGCGAGCGGCGTCGCGGCCGCCCATGCCTGCGGGGAGCAGGAGTGCGGGTAGGAGACGGGCTCCGGGTGGTCGTCGCGGCCGTGGCCGGCCAGGACCTCCGGGAGTCGCCAGCCGGTGCGTTCGGCTGCCGCCAGGACGCCCTCGGCGAGGCGGCGGGCCTCGTCGTGCAGGCCGTGGCGCGCCAGGCCGAGCGCGATGACCGCGTTGTCGTGCGGCCAGACGCTGCCCCGGTGGTACGTCAGCGGGTGGTACGCGGGCTGGCCCGCGGCGAGCGTGCGGACGCCCCAGCCGCTGAAGAAGTCCGGTTCCAGCAGGCGCCGTCCGACGGCTCGCGCGTCACGGCCGTCGAGGATGCCGGACCACAGCAGGTGCCCGGCGTCCGAGCCGAGCGCGGTGACCCGGCGCCCGGAGCCGTCCAGGGCGAGGGCGGGGAAGTCCTCGGCGTCCATCCAGAAGTCGCGCCGGAAACGGGACTTCAGGTCGTCGGCCGCCTCCTCCAGCCGGTCGGCCCACGCCGCGTCGTCCCACACCGTGCGGGCCAGTCGGGCGGTACGGCGCAGCGCGTCGTAGGCGTAGCCCTGCACCTCGCTGACGGCGAGGGCGCCCTGCGCGGGGGTGCCGTCGGCGTCGCAGATCGAGCCGGGGGAGTCCTTCCAGTTCTGGTTGGCCAGCCCTCCCGCGTCGGACTCGTAGACGAGGTAGCCGCGCTCGTCCAGTCCGCCGTGCCGGAACATCCAGTCCACGGCGGCTCGTGCGTGCTGCTCCAGGCGCAGGGCCGTCGCCGTGTCGCCGGTGTGGTCGGTGTACTCCCCGAGCAGCACCAGGAAGAGCGGCGTGGCGTCGACCGTGCCGTAGTAGCGGCCGAACGGGACCTGGCCGAAGTGGGCGAGCTCGCCGTGCCGGATCTCGTGCACGATCTTGCCGGGCTGGGCGACCCGGGAAGGGTCGGCTCCGGTGGCCTGGGTGGCGGCGAGCGCGGGCAGCGTCGCGGCGGCCAGGTCCGGCCGGTACGGCAGCGCGTACAGGGAGGTGAGCAGCGAGTCCCGGCCGAAGAGGGTGAGGAACCACGGCACGCCCGCGGCGGGCGGAAGCAGCGGCTCGTCGTCCGGTCCGGCGGCGGGTACGCGCAGCCCGGCCAGGTCGGCGAGGCCCTGCTCGCAGGCACGCAGCAGTTCCGGCCACCGGGTGAGCCGTGCCGGCGCGGGGTCGGCGCAGACGTAGGCGTCCACCTCGCCCGAGACGCGGTCGCGCGCGGCGGCGGGCGAGGAGGCCGGCTCGCCGGAGCCGAGACCGGTGTGCGGACGGGCGGTCACCCGGAGGTCGATGCGGGCGCTGCCGTGCGGCGGGAGGGTGACGGTCCACTCCAGCCGGTGCGCGTCGCCGCCGTCCGCCGGACGCCCGTCCGCCGCGTTCACCGGGGTGACGGACTCGGGCGGGGGCTGGGCGGTGACCGTCGTTCCGGCTCGCCAGCCCTCGCGCCGGTAGCCGAACGCGACGCCGTCCGCCAGGGGTTCGGCGCTGCGCTCGGCGCCGGGCGTGCCGAAGGTGTGGTCGCCGCGCAGGGCGAACACGTCGGCGAAGTCGGCCGCCGCCGTGAGCGCCACGCGGACGGTGACCTCGTGGCCGACGTTGGCCGTCAGCCGCAGCCGTTCGACGAGAGCGCCCGAGTCCACGGCCTGCTCACGGTGCACGGTGCAGGCCGGGGGCCGGTCGCGGCGGAACGGCGGACACAGCACGGCCGTTCCTCCGCTGCCGTCGGTCCTCAGCGGCACCAGCACGTCCGGGTCCGAGCCGTCCAGGCCCAGCCGCCACCGGCTGAGGTGGCGGCCGTCGTGCAGGAACAGCCCGTCGGGGGACGCGCCGCTGCGGCCGGTGACGTCGCCGGCGGCGTCCAGCACGGCGAACGTGCCGTCGTGGACGAGGAGTCGGGAGTCGGGGATCACGCGGTGTCCTCCTCGGGAGTGGGTGCAGCAAGCACGGGCGCGGGCGCGGCGGCGAGCAGGTCGAGCGCCAGCGCGGCCGTCCAGCTGAAGTCGCGGGTGCCGCGCGCCTCCCCGCTGTACGGGTCGACGTACTCGGCGAACCCGGAGCCGCCCGCTGCGTCCAGGGCGGCGTCCCGCAGGGCGTCGGCCCGGTCGGTGTACCCGTGCTGCCGCAGGCCGCGCTCCAGCAGCCAGTTGACGTTGAACCAGGCGGGGCCGCGCCAGTATCGGCCGGGGTCGAAGGCGTGACCGGCGAGGTCGTAGCTGGGCGCCATGCGCACGGTGTCGCCGAGGCCGAAGTGCGGCCCGGCGGCCGTACGCACCAGCGCCCGCACCACGTCTGCGGGCAGGCCGGGCACGAGCAGCGGGATCAGCCCGCCGACACCGATTTCGGGCACGAGCGCGTCGGCCCGCAGGTCGCGGCACCGGAACACTCCCGTCTGCGCGTCCCACAGCCGGGTCACCAGTGCGTCGGTCAGGGCCTCCGCGCGCCGGACGTGTGGCCCCGGGGCTGCGCCGACCTCGGCCGCGATCCTGGCGAGAGCGTGCTCGGAGGCGGCGAACAGCGCGTTCGTGCCCGGGTCCTCCACGGCGAAGGCGTGCGCCCCGCCGGGGCCGCCGTCCCGGTAGCCGCGGTCGCGGTAGTCGGCGGCGAGCCGCACGTACCGGCCGTAGTCCAGGTCGGTGGGCCGGTCGGAGGCGGCGCCGTGGTCGAGGTCGGCGCGGCGGAACGTGCTCGCCGGGACCGGCTCGACGCGCTGCAACGGCCCGTCCCAGCACGGGCTGTTGTCCATGCCGGGCTCCCACGGGTGCAGCACGGCGGCCAGCCCGCCGCCGCCCAGGTCGCGGCGGTCGGCCAGGTAGCGGTGCCAGGCGGCCAGACGCGGGTAGAGCCGGGGGAGGAAGCCGCGACGGCGCGACGCGGCCGGGTCGGCCTCGTGCACCAGCCAGGCCGCGAGGGCATGTACCGGCGGCTGCACGATGCCGGAGGTCTCCACCTCCTGGGGAGCCCCGGCCGCCGCCCCGGCGGTGGAGGAACGCCAGAAGTCGGGGCTGGGGAAGTACGCGCCGAGCGGCACGGCCCGGTTGAACACGATGTGCGGTACCCGCCCGTCGCCCCACTGGGCAGCCGTCAGCGTCTCCAGCTCGCGCTGCGCCCGGCGTACGGACAGGTGCCGCAGGCCGATGGCGACGAACGCGGAGTCCCAGCTCCACTGGTGCGGGTACAGGCCGTGGGAGGGCACGGTGGAGGTGCCGGTCCAGTTGTGCAGGAGCACCCGGCGGGCGGCGCGGCGCAGCGCCGTGCGCCCCTGTGGGGTGTGGGCGGGGCCGTGCGGGCGGGTGAGGACGGGCGCGGTCATCCGTCGGCCTCCCGCAGTCCGGCCTGCCGCAGTCCGGTCTCCCGCAGTCCGGTCTCCCGCAGTCCGGCCGCGCGCGTGAGGAACGGCGGGACGGACCGTACGGCCTCCGCCGGGTCGCCGGTCAGGCGGCATTCGAGGGCCAGTTCGCCGGTGTAGCCGGCGGCGTCCAGTGCGCCCAGCCAGGCCGGCCAGTCCAGGTGGCCCGCGCCGGGCTGGAAGCGGTTGGAGTCGGAGACCTGGGCGTGCCCGATGTACGCGGCGGCGGCGAGGATCGCCGCCGCGGGGTCGGACTCCTCGATGTTCATGTGGTAGCTGTCGATACCGATCCGCACCGAGTCCAGGCCGACCTCCCGGATCAGGTCCACGGCCTGGTCGAGGCGGTTGACCATGTGGTCCTCGTAGCGGTTCAGCGGTTCCAGGAAAAGCGTGACGCCCTCCGCCTTCGCGTGTGCGCCGAGTTCGGACAGGCCCTCCAGCAGCACCTCGCGGTCCTCCTCCTCCCCGCGCGGCGGCGTGAACGGCGGGAGCCGACGGGAGAACATGCCGTACGAGGCGGGGGTCTGCGCGCCGCGTCCGCCGATCTCGGCGATGACGCTGAGCTGCGACTTCATCTGGGCGACGGCGTCCTTGCGCTGCTCGTCGTCGAACGCGCCGAGGAAGTGCGGCATGTCGACGCAGACGGTCGGCATGACGACGCCGTCGGCGGCGGCCTGCCGCAGCTCCGGCAGGCGGTCGCGGAAGGCGAAGTCGCCCTTTCCGCGCACCTCGACGGCGTCGTATCCCGCGGCCAGGGCGAACTCCCACTTCTCCTGGAGGGTGTCGCCGGGGAGGAGTTGTTCCTGGCAGGCGGTTCTGAACATGGAGGGGGCCTTTCCGGAGGGTTCCGTGCGTGGCGTGGCGTGGAGGGGGAGGGTCAGAACTCGAGGACGGTCTGCAGCGCGTCCTGCGGCCGTTCGTCCAGCAGGACGTACGCCTCGGCGGCGTCGGCGACCGGCACCACGTGGCTGACCAGGGACTCCACGTCGACCCGCCCCTCGGCGACGAGCCGCAGGAAGGTCTGCTGCAGCCGTTCGACGGTCCAGCGGCCGGCGAGTTGCTGCGGCACGCCGCCGATCTGCGAGCAGACCAGCTGGACCCGGTTGTGGTGGAACTCGTCGCCGAGCCGCAGCCCGGCGCCGTCGCCCTGGTAGAAGCCGGAGGCGACGACGCGGCCTCCGACCGTGACCGCGCGGAGCGCCTCGTGCAGGGCCGGGTAGGCGCCGCTGATCTCGATGGCGACGTCCGCGCCGAGCCCGCCGGTGGCCTCCCGGACCCTTTCGGCGACGTCGTCCGTGCGGGCGTTGAGGGTGAGGGCGGCGCCGTAGCGTGCGGCCCACTCCAGGCGGCCGTCGAGGGCGTCGACGGCGGTGACGCGGGCGCCGTTGAGCTGGGCGAGGCGCGTGGTGAGCAGGCCGATGACGCCCTGCCCGAACACCGCAACGTCCTCGCCGACGTGGATGTCGGAGGCCAGCACCGCGTTGTAGGCGATGGCGCCGACCCGGGCGAACGCGCCGGCCAATGGTTCGAGACCGGCGGGGAGGGTGTGGCCGTTCAGCTTCTCCGCGGGGACGACGCCCTCGCTGCGGTGGCCCCAGATGCCCCAGACCAGGTCGCCGACGGCGGGAGTGCCGGGTGTGCCGGCGACGTCGGGGGACACCTCGGTGACTTCGCCGACCTCGGAGTAGCCCCAGCCGACGACCGGGTACTCGATGCCGGCCGCGCCGTCCCGGAAGATCCGCGCCCCGGCGTCCCAGGTGCGGGTCAGGTAGGGGTTCGTGCCGCGGTAGGCGGTGAGTTCGGTGCCTGCGGAGATGCCGGAGTAGCGGGTGCGGACCCGCAGGTGCCCGGGGGGCAGCGGCGTGCTCGGGAGTTCGGCGACTTCGACCTGACGGGGACCGGTGAACTGGACGACGCGTTCCACGAGCGCTCCGCTTCGGGTTGGGCTTCGGGCCGTGTGAGGCCCGTTGTGTCTGGAACACCTTAAGGATACGTCTTGCCATAACGCAAAAGTGGTGCTGTGATGCGTGCCGAAGAAGCGGAAGTGGTGTAAGGACTAGGCATGCGCATACGGACCCGAGGGTCGAGGACGACCGCGGCCGCACTCGCCCTGACACTGGGCACCGGCCTGCTGGCCGGCTGCGGCGACACGGCGTCGGCGAAGCCCGACAACCAGATCACGGTGTGGTCGCTGGAGAACCTGCCGCCCCGGATGGCCGTCGGGAGGGAGGTCGTCGCCCGCTTCGAGAAGAAGACGGGCGTCGAGGTGAAGCTCGTCGGCGTCGACGAGAGCAAGCTGCCGCAGCTCATCATGTCGGCGGCGGCCGCGGGCAACCTGCCCGACGTCATCGGAGCCGTACCGCTGGGCCAGATCTGGCAGATGTACGGCAACGAACTGCTCGACACCAAGCTGACCGGCGAGATCGTCGACGACCTCGGGCCGGGCACGTTCAACGACAACGCCCTCGGCCTCGCCTCCGACGACGGCACCCGCCTCGCCGTGCCGTCCGACTCCTGGCAGCAGATCCTCGTCTACCGCAAGGACATGCTGGAGCGGGCCGGCCTCCCGGTGCCCGACAGCTACGCCGACCTCCGCCGCGCCGCGAAGACACTCGACGAGGGCCCGGGCACCGGCATCTCGCTGGCCACCGACCCCAGCGACCTCTTCACCCAGCAGAGCTTCGAGAGCTTCGCCCTCGCCAACGACTGCCGGCTCGTCGAGAGCGACGACGTCGCCCTCGAATCCCCCGCCTGCCGCACGGCGTTCGCCGCCTACGACGAGCTGGCGAGCGAGTACGGCGCGGACGGCGTCCAGACCGTCGACACCACCCGCGCCACGTACTTCGCCGGCCGCTCGCCGATCATCATGTGGTCCTCCTTCCTGCTCGACGAGCTGGCCGGGCTCCGCAAGGACGCCCTGCCGAGCTGCCCGGCGTGCCAGAAGGACCCCGGCTACCTCGCCGAGAACAGCGGCGTGGTCACGGCGCTCGAAGGCCCGGACGGCGCCGAGCCCGCCCAGTTCGGCGAGATCAGTTCCTGGGCGGTGACCCGCACCGCCGAGAAGGAGGCGTCGGGGAAGTTCGTCCGCTTCATGCTCGACGAGGGCTACGAGGAGTGGTTCGGGATGGCCCCCGAGGGCAAGATCCCGGTCCGCGAGGGCACCGCGAGCGACCCGGACAGGTTCCAGCAGGCCTGGCGCGCCAGCGAGATCGGCGTCGACAGCAAGAAGCCCCTCGAAGAGGTCTACCCCTCCGAACTGCTCGACCGGATGTCCGAGGGCGTCGGCAACATGCGCCGTTGGGGCATCACGCAGGGCGAGGGGCTCCTCGTCGGCGCCACGAACGGCGAACTGCCCGTGCCGCAGGCCATCGGAGCCATGGCAAGCGACCAGATCCCGCCGCGCGAGGCCGCCCGCCAGGCGGACGAGGAAGTCACCGCGCTGCGCGAGTCCCTCCAGTGACCCCCGAGAAAGTCCGACCCATGACGACGACAGCACCCGAGGCCGCACCCCCGGCCGCCCCCACACCGCCGAGCAACGGCCGCCGCCGCACCGCCCGCGCACGGGAGAACCGTGCGGGCCTGGCCTTCGTGTCCCCCACGTTTCTGGTCGTCCTCGTGGTGGTCATCCTGCCCATCCTGTGGACCGTCCTGCTGGCCTTCCAGGACGCCCGGCTGGTCGACATCCAGGGCATGGGCCTCTTCGGCGACTGGACGCTGGAGAACTTCGACGCCGTCTTCGGCTCGCCCGGCTTCTGGACCAGCCTGTGGACCACCCTGGTCTACACCGTGGGTGCCACCGTCGGCTCCGTCCTCCTCGGCCTGGTCGCCGCGCTCGCCCTGCGCCGCACGTTCCCCGGCCGCGGCCTGATGCGGGCCTCCATGCTGCTGCCGTACGTCGCGCCGGTCGTGGCCGTCACGTTCGTCTGGCAGGTCGCGCTCAGCCCGCAGTTCGGCATCCTCAACGAATGGGGGACCTCGGTCTTCGGCTGGGAGGAGCCCATCGCGTTCCTCTCCACCCGCTCGTACGAGGTGGAGCTGCTCGGCCTCTCCTTCGACGTCCCCCTCGCGCTGCTGACCGTCATCGCGTTCGAGGCGTGGCGCTACTTCCCGTTCGCGTTCCTCTTCCTGCTGGCCCGGCTCCAGGCGGTGCCGGACGTGCTGGAGGAGGCCGCGACGGTGGACGGCGCCACCCTCACCCAGCGTTTCCGCCACGTGCTGCTGCCGCAGCTGATGCCGGTCATCGCCCTGCTGTGCGTGCTGCGTTTCATCATGAGCTTCAACAAGTTCGACGACGTCTACCTGCTGACCGGCGGCGGCTCCGGCACGGACGTCGCCGCGGTGCGGGTCTACGACTTCCTCACCGCCCGCTACGACGTCGGCGCCGCAGCCGCCCAGGCGCTCGTCCTGGCCGTGATCCTCATGGTCCTGCTGGGCGTCTACTTCAGGTTCTTCGCCAAGAAGGTGCAGGAGGAGTCCGCATGAGCCGCGCAGTCTTCGAGGAGCGGTTCTTCGGGATCGCCCGCTGGGTCGTGATCGCGTTCCTCGCGGTCATCACGATCGTGCCCTTCTACTACATGCTGCTGCTGTCGGTGAAGTCCATCGACTCGCTGCTGCTCGACCCCGGCAGCCTGTGGGTGTCGGCCAAGGAGTTCACCACCGCCACCTACGAGGAGGTGCTGCGGCCCACCTCCGAGGGCGGCCAGGGCTTCGTCGGGATGCTCGCCAACTCGGCGGTCGTCTCCCTCGGCACCGTCCTGCTCACGCTGGTCGCCGCCGTGCCCGGCGCGTACGCGATCAGCCGGCTCCGCTTCTTCGGCGGCCGCCAGGTCAGCGCGCTCTTCCTCGCCGTGTACCTCTTCCCGGCGACGCTGCTCGCGGTGCCGCTGTTCGTCATGTTCGCCAAACTCGGGCTCCAGGGAAGCCTGGTCGGCCTCGCCGTCGTCTACATCGCGCAGACCGTGCCGGTGTCGATCTACATGATGAAGAACTACTTCGTCACCATCCCCACCAGCATCGAGGAGGCCGCCGCACTCGACGGCTGCTCCCGCCTGCAGACCGTGCGCCGCGTGGTGCTGCCCCTGGCGACCCCCTCGATCATGGCGACGGCGCTGTACATCTTCATGATCGCGTGGAACGAGTTCCTGTTCGCGCTGCTCTTCCTCGCCGCCGAGCCCGAGGAGTGGACGGTCTCGCTCGGCCTCCAGCTCCTCTCCGACGGCATCGAGGTCTCCAAGACCGTCCTGATGGCCGGTTCCGTGGTGCTCACCGTTCCCGTGGTACTGCTGTTCTTCGCAGCGGAGCGCATGCTCACCGAGGGCCTCACCAGCGGCGCGGACAAGAGCTGACCGGCGCGGGCACGCTGCGGCGCACACGACGGGGAACGAGGCAGGACGGTAAGCACGTGGCACACGGGACGCACCTGACGGAGACGCAGGCATGAACGGCACCCAGGGGACCGCGGGTCACCTGCTGCGGCTGATCCGCACCGGCACCGCCACCACGCGCGGTGCGCTCCAGCGCACCACCGGACTGTCCCGTTCCACCGTCGGCCACCGGCTCGACCAGCTCTTCGCAGCCGGCTGGATCCGGGAGGCCGCACCCGGCAGCGGCGGAGCGACCGCCGCGCACCCCACGGGCGGACGGCCGTCCACCCGCCTGGAGTTCGACGGCACGCACGCCGTGGTGCTCGCCGCCGACCTGGAGACGCGCAACGCCCGCGCCGCCGTGCTCGACCTCAACGGCCGGACGCTGGCCGAACACCGCGGCCCGCTGCTCATCGAGGACGGCCCGGACGGCGTGCTCGACACCCTCGGCCGGTGGTTCGGGACGCTGCTCGGCGAGGCGGGCGTGCCGTCCGCGCGCGTGTGCGGCGTCGGGCTGTCCGTGCCGGGGCCGGTCGACCACGCCTCCGGCCTCGTCGTCCAGCCGCCCATCATGCCCGGCTGGGACGGCTACCCCGTCGCCGAACGGATGCGCCGTGCGTACGCCGAGCACGTCGGCGACCCCGAAGGTGCCGACGCGGGCGGGCCGCTGCCCGTGCTCCTCGACAACGACGCCAACCTCATGGCGTACGCCGAACAGCGCGCCGGCCACGCCGACTGCGCCGCCTTCCTGCTGGTGAAGGTCTCCACCGGCATCGGCGCCGGACTGGTCGTCGACGGCGAGATGTACCGCGGCATCGACGGCGGCGCCGGCGACATCGGCCACATCCGCCTGCACGACCGCACCGACGCGCTGTGCATGTGCGGCTCCTACGGCTGCCTCGCCGCCGTCGCCAGCGGCCGTGCGCTCGCCGGCCGGCTCACCGCCGCGGGCGTCCCCACCGCCTCCGGCTCCGACGTCAGCGCCCACCTGGCCGCCGGGCAGCCCGACGCCGTACGGCTCGCGCGGGAGGCCGGGCGCCGGGTGGGCGAGGTGCTGGTCACCGTCGTCACGGTGCTCAACCCGGGCGTGCTGATGATCGCCGGCGAACTCGCCGGGACGCCGTTCCTCACCGGAGTCCGCGAACTCCTCTACCAGCGCGCCATGCCGCGCACCACCGCCCACCTGGAGGTCGTCACCTCCCAGCTCGGCGACCGGGCCGGGCTGGCGGGCGCCGCCGCCATGGTCGTCGAACAGCTCTACGCCCCCGACCGCGCCGACGCCCGGCTCGCGGACCTGGGGCGGTAGGAAACGGAACCCATGCCCGACACCGCCCCCCGTACCGCCGACACTGCCTGCCGTGCCCCCGAGCCCGTACGCGTCGGCCTGGTCGGCGCCGGGCCGTGGGCGCGCGCCATGCACGCCCGGATGCTCGCCGCCGGCCCCGAGACCAAGCTCACCGCCGTCTGGGCACGGCGGCCGGAGGCCGCCCGGGAGGTCGCCGGACCGTACGGCGCGGACGTCGCCGAGAGCTTCGACGCACTGCTCGGCCGGTGCGAGGCGGTGGCCTTCGCCGTCCCGCCCGCCGTCCAGGCCGAACTGGCGCCGCGCGCCGCGCGGGCCGGTAAGGCCCTGCTGCTGGAGAAGCCGCTGGGCCCGGACCTGGACACCGCACGCGGCGTGGCCGAGGCCGTCGCCGAAGCGGGCGTCGTCTCGCAGCTCGTCCTCACCAAGCGGTACCACCCGGCGACCCGCGACTTCCTCCGCCGCGCGGCCGGCGCGGAGGTCGCCGGCGCCCGCTCCTGCTACCTGCACGGCGCCTTCCTCGGCGGCGACCTGGCCACCGCCTGGCGCCTGGAGCACGGCGCGCTGCTCGACCTCGGCCCGCACCTGCTCGACCTCCTCGACGAGGCCGTCGGCCGCATCGCCACCGTGCGCGGCACGGGCGACCCGTGCCGGTGGATCGAGCTGACCTGCGAGCACGAGAACGGCGCCGTCAGCCAGGCGTCCCTCTCGGGAGCGGTGAACCTCCCGCGCGCCCGCACCCGCGTCGAACTCCTCGGCCCGGGGCCGGAACTGGTCTACGACACGGCCGAACTGGACCACGAGGAGTGCTGGCCGGTGCTGCGCGCCGAGTTCGCCGCCGCCGTCCGCACCGGCCGCACCTCCCCGCTGGACGCCCACCGCGGCCTCCGCCTCCAGGAACTCCTGGAGCAGGCACTCGTCGCCTGACGCCGCCCCGCGACGGAGGACGGTGCGCTCGCGTGCCCGCCCGGCCGCCCACGGGAGTCAGTGCGGGGCCAGGGCCCGGAGAGCCGTGGCGGTCGCCTCGTCCGCCGGGAAGAAGGTCTCGATCGCGATCTCGTCGAGTGTCACGTCGCGCGGAGCCCCGAAGACGGTCAGCGCGTAGTGGAAGCGCAGATCCCCGGTCTCACCGGCCAGGACCATCGGCGCCATCAGGCCGTCGGCCAGGCCCCCGGTGTCCACGTCCGCGCCGGAAGGCACCGGATAGGACTCGATCTCGGCCAGCAGTTCGGCGAGCCCGTCGGCCGCCGTACGTTCCAGCTGGCGGCGTACCCGGCGGGCGGTGTGGTCGCGCCACTCGGCGTAGTTGCGCAGCCGGGGCGCCAGCCCTTCGGGGTGCAGCGTGGCCCGCAGCACGTTGACCGGCGGCGTGGCGAGCACCCCCGTCAGGCCGCCGAGAAAGGCGGACATCGCCCGGTTGGCCGCGAGCATCTCCCAGCGGACGTTCACCGCGAGCGCGGGATTCGGCTCGTGACCGGCGAGCACGGCATCGACCGCAGCACGCGCCACGCCGAGGTCGTCCCACGGGCGCTCGGTGTACGCCGGGGCGAACCCGGCGGCGAGGAAGAAGGCGTTGCGCTCCCGGAGCGGGACGTCGAGCTCCGCGCACAGCCGGTCGATCATCGTCCGGCTGGGCACGGCGCGTCCGGTCTCGATGAAGCTGAGGTGCCGGGCGGACAGGTCCGCGGCGATCGACACGTCCAGCTGGGACCGGCCACGCCGCTCGCGCCAGCGCCGGACGAGGCTCCCCACGGGTTCCTGAGCGACTGTCATGGCAAGAAGGGTGCCGACCGCCGTGGCGTCGGGCAACTACCTCCGAGGTAATCGACAGGGCGCAGCGTCGGCGCGGACGCTGCAGGAACGACGCCGCCGTCCGGAGCGGCGGAGACCTTGGAGAAGAACGATGACCCGGACCACGACCGATCCGACCCCCGCCCCGCTCACCGACGCGGTCGCGCGGTACCTGCGCTTCTGGAACGCCCCGCCCGGCCAGCAGGAGCAGCTCGGCGCCGACGTGTTCGCCGACGACGTCACCTCCGTGACACCGGTCGGCATCCGCACCGGCGTGGGCGAGCTCGCCGCCTTCGCCCGGCACTTCCGCGAGGAGGCCGGAGCCTACGAGCTGCGGGCCCGCACCGAACCGGACACGCACCACGACCGCGCCCGGCTGCGCTGGGAGCTCGTCGTCGGCGGCGCGTCGTTCGCCGAGGGCACCGACGTGCTCGTCGTCGACGCCTCCGGCCGCATCGCGTCGGTCACGGCGTTCCTCGACCGCGCCCCGGAGGGCTTCGACGCGCGCGCTCACGCAGAGGAGGCATCGTGAACCTCATCGAGATCAGCCACCCCGCCGGTGCGCTCGGCGAGGAGGACCGCGCACTCCTCGCGGGAGAGATCATCGCCGGCCTGGTCGGTGACGGCGCCACCGCCGGCGCGGACGCTCCTGAGGCGACGCTGCGCCGCGCCCGGACCATGACCCACGTCGGATTCCGCGAGCTCGCCGCCTGGCACACCGGGGACGGGCCGTGGGACCCGGCCGCCGCCCCACCGCTGTGGATCACGATGAGCGTGCCCGAAGCCTGGCGTGAGGAGACGTCGAGGGCCTTCATCGGCCGGATCCGGCGGGCGGTGCGCCGGCTGGACGCGGTTCGCGGCCGGGCGCGGACGGGCGGCGACCTGTGGATCAACATCGTCGGCATCGCCGACGGCAGCATCGGGCTGAACGGCACGTCCATGACGGCCGACGACGTGGTCGGGTACATGACCGAGGAGTTCCGGACGTCGTACACCGCAGGGGATCCCGATGTCCCCGAGGGCGTCGTGGTCGACCCGATGTGCGGGATGCGGGTCACGCTCGGGAAGCGCGCCGTCACGCTCGAGCAGGGAGGCGACACTCTCGGTTTCTGCGCCGAGGCGTGCCGGGCGGCCTACGCCCGCCGGGAGGGCCTCCCGGTGCCGTCGTGACTCCGCGCCGCCGTCGCGGTGAGCCGTGGCCCGTGAGGGCGGATCGCGGCTCACCGCGACGGCCGGGTCGCACTCACCCCGTGCTCGCCGGTCGGGAACCCGTCCGCCTCGCGTGGCCTGAAAACGTGTCCGCATCGTGGAAATCCGACCCCGGCAGGGCGTGATTCTCGCCACCTTGAGAGATGCTGCGCTCACATGAGCGCTCAAATGTGAGCGTCAGATCCCTAATGAGCGGCCCCCGGCTTTACTGTTCCTTGGTTACGAACCTGAAGCCTTCTCGTCCAAAAGTTTCTGATTTCGGCACACAGGGCGAAGATGTGTGTGCTCAGCGTTGTCATCAGTTCACTTCATGAACGTGACCTCCCCGCACTCATACCGGCTGGTCACTTTTGATCACTCGGCAAACGGGTGGTCACACCCACATGGCGTACCGATGGACGTACTCCTGTGCCTTCGAAATGGGTACGCTCCCCGCCGTCAGGGCAACCGTTCGCGAGGAGTCGAGTCCCGTGTCGGAACACGCGGTGAACACACCACCCCAGCAGGGTCAGAAGCTCGTCTACGACTTCACCGAGGGCAACAAGGACCTCAAGGACCTGCTCGGCGGCAAGGGGGCCAACCTCGCCGAGATGACCAACCTCGGCCTCCCCGTGCCGCCCGGCTTCACCATCACCACCGAGGCGTGCAAGGTCTACCTCGACTCCGGTGCCGAACCCCCGGCTCTCCGGGACGAGGTGAGCGCCCACCTCGACGCGCTCGAGCGGAAGATGGGCAAGAAGCTCGGCCAGGCCGACGACCCCCTCCTGGTGTCCGTCCGCTCGGGCGCCAAGTTCTCCATGCCCGGCATGATGGACACCGTCCTCAACATCGGCCTGTCCGACGCCTCCGTGCAGGGGCTCGCCTCCCAGTCCGGCGACGAGCGGTTCGCCTGGGACTCCTACCGCCGCCTGATCCAGATGTTCGGCGAGACCGTGCTCGGCATCGACGGCGAGCTGTTCTCCGACACCCTCGACGAGGCGAAGAAGACGCACGGCGCCCGCACCGACGTCGACCTCCCGGCCTCCGAACTCCGGAACCTCGTCGACGCGTTCAAGGCGATCGTCGCCAAGGAGACCGGCCGCGACTTCCCGCAGGACCCGCGCGACCAGATGGACCTCGCCGTCCGGGCCGTCTTCGACTCGTGGAACGGCGACCGCGCCAAGCTGTACCGCCGCCAGGAGCGCATCCCGCACGACCTCGGCACCGCCGTCAACATCTGCTCCATGGTGTTCGGCAACCTCGGCCCCGACTCCGGCACCGGCGTCGCCTTCACCCGCGACCCGGCCAGCGGCCACCAGGGCATCTACGGCGACTACCTCCAGAACGCGCAGGGCGAGGACGTCGTCGCCGGCATCCGCAACACCGTGCCGCTCGCCGACCTCGAACAGCTCGACAAGGCGTCGTACGACCAGCTCCTCGACATCATGGAGCGGCTGGAGAACCACTACCTCGACCTCTGCGACATCGAGTTCACCATCGAGCGCGGCAAGCTCTGGATGCTCCAGACGCGCGTGGGCAAGCGCACGGCCGCCGCCGCGTTCCGCATCGCCACGCAGCTCGTCGACCAGGGCCTCATCGACGAGGCGGAGGCGCTGCGTCGCGTCAACGGCGCGCAGCTCGCGCAGCTGATGTTCCCGCGCTTCGCCTCCGACGTGGAGCTGGACACCATCGGCCGGGGCATCGCCGCCTCCCCGGGTGCGGCCGTCGGCAAGGCCGTCTTCGACTCGTACACGGCCATCAAGTGGTCGCGTTCCGGCGAGAAGGTCATCCTCATCCGCCGCGAGACCAACCCCGACGACCTCGACGGCATGCTCGCCGCCGAGGGCATCCTCACGTCCCGCGGCGGCAAGACCTCGCACGCCGCCGTCGTCGCCCGCGGCATGGGCAAGACCTGCGTGTGCGGCGCGGAGGAACTGGAGGTCGACACCAAGCGCCGCCGGCTGACCACCGCCGCCGGGACGGTCGTCGAGGAGGGCGACGTCGTCTCCATCGACGGCTCCACCGGCAAGGTGTACCTCGGCGAGGTGCCCGTCGTGCCGTCGCCGGTCGTCGAGTACTTCGAGGGCCGCATGCACGCGGGCGCCGACGACGCCGACGAGCTGGTCAAGGCCGTGCACCGGATCATGGCGTACGCCGACCGCGTCCGCCGCCTCCGGGTGCGCGCCAACGCCGACAACGCCGAGGACGCCGGCCGCGCCCGCCGCTTCGGCGCCCAGGGCATCGGCCTGTGCCGCACCGAGCACATGTTCCTCGGCGAGCGCCGCGAGCTGGTCGAGCGGCTGATCCTCGCCGACACCGACGACGAGCGCGAAGAGGCCCTGGGCGCGCTGCTCCCGCTGCAGAAGGCGGACTTCGTCGAACTGTTCGAGACCATGGACGGCCTGCCGGTGACCGTGCGGCTGCTCGACCCGCCGCTGCACGAGTTCCTGCCGGACATCACCGAGCTGTCCGTACGCGTCGCCCTCGCCGAGTCCCGCAAGGACCACAACGAGAACGACCTGCGGCTCCTCCAGGCCGTGCACCGCCTGCACGAGCAGAATCCGATGCTCGGCCTGCGCGGCGTCCGCCTCGGCCTGGTCATCCCCGGCCTGTTCACCATGCAGGTGCGCGCCATCGCGGAGGCCGTCGCCGAGCGGAAGACCCAGGCGAAGGGCGACCCGCGCGCCGAGATCATGATCCCGCTGGTCGGGACGGTGCAGGAGCTGGAGATCGTCCGCGACGAGGCGGAGGAGGTCATCGCCGAGGTCGAGGGCGCCTACGGCACCTCGCTGGGCCTCACCCTCGGCACCATGATCGAGCTGCCGCGCGCCGCGCTGACCGCCGGACAGATCGCGGAGTGCGCCGACTTCTTCTCCTTCGGCACCAACGACCTCACGCAGACCGTGTGGGGCTTCAGCCGGGACGACGTGGAGGCCAGCTTCTTCACCGCCTACCTGGAGAAGGGCATCTTCGGCGTCTCCCCGTTCGAGACCATCGACAAGGACGGCGTCGGCTCGCTGGTCCGCAACGCGGTCGAGGCAGGGCGGGCCACCCGCCCCGACCTCAAGCTCGGCGTCTGCGGCGAGCACGGCGGCGACCCGGAGTCCGTGCACTTCTTCCACGAGGCAGGACTGGACTACGTGTCCTGTTCGCCGTTCCGCATCCCGGTCGCCCGCCTGGAGGCGGGCCGCGCCGCCGCCAACGGCGGCTGACCGGAAGCCGCTTCCGGGGCCGTCGGCGTTCTCTTCACCCTCACCGACGCCGGCCGGTTCCGGGACCGAAGGAGGGGGCGGTGCCTCGTGCGGAAGGCACCGCCCCCTCCGCCATGCCCGCGCCGGGCCATCGCGGGGCGACGGGATACCGGACGAAGTGTCATCAATGACGGCAAATGGGACAAAAGGGGTTGCGAGATGCTGGTTGCACCGCGCATCGATCACCCCCGGGGTCTCCTCATCTGCGGGTTCGGTCCCTAGCATGAACGGGCAATGACTCGAACCTTCATTCGGTCATCACCGGCAGATCCGGCAATGAGGGCGGACGCGGTGATGGCACCCACCACGGCGTGCACAGGAGGAGCTGTGCCGCCGAGGCGTTCCGGCCCGGCCTTCCCCCGCCGGTGAGGACCGCTCTTCCCGGCCCCCGCCGTCTGCCTGCCCGGCGCACACGCCGCGCGGGCTTTCAGCTCCGTCCCCCCGACCCCCGAGGGCATCTCCTATGAACGCACTGCCGCTGCTCCTGATCGGCCTCGCGATGTTCGCGGGCGGATACCTCCTGTACTCGAAGTTCCTCGCCAACCGGGTCTACAAGCTCGACCCGTCCTTCAGAACCCCCGCGCACGAGATGCAGGACGGCGTCGACTACGTCCCGACCAACAAGTTCGTGCTGTGGGGCCACCACTTCACCTCGGTCGCGGGAGCGGCGCCGATCGTCGGCCCCGCCGTCGCCGTGATCTGGGGCTGGGTCCCCGCGTTCCTGTGGGTCACCCTCGGCACCGTCTTCTTCGCGGGCATGCACGACCTCGGCGCCCTGTGGGCCTCGGCGCGCAACAAGGGCCGCTCGATCGGCGCGCTCTCCGGCCGCTACATCGGCGCCCGGGGCGCGAACCTCTTCCTCGTCGTGATCTTCCTGCTGCTCCTGATGGTCGTCGCGGCCTTCGCGGTCGTCATCAAGAACCTGCTGATCTCCACCCCCTCCGCCGTGATCCCCGCCTGGGGCGCCGTCGCGGTCGCCCTGCTGGTCGGCCAGGCCGTCTACCGCTACAAGATGAGCCTCGGCCTGGTCACCGTCGTCGGCGTCGCGGCGCTCTACGGCCTGATCCTGCTGGGCGACGCCGTCCCGGTGGAGCTGCCCGACCCCATCCTGGGCATGTCCCCGGCCACCTTCTGGATCCTCGCGCTCTTCGTCTACGCCGGCATCGCCTCCCTGCTGCCCGTGTGGGTGCTGCTCCAGCCGCGTGACTACATCAACGGCGTCCAGCTCTTCGTCGGCCTCGGCATCCTGTTCGGCTCGGTGCTGCTCAGCGCCCCGACGGTCGTCGCCCCGGCCCTCAACGACGCCGTGCCCGCAGGCACTCCGGGCCTCATGCCGCTGCTCTTCGTCACCGTCGCGTGCGGTGCCATCTCGGGCTTCCACGGCATGGTCTCCTCCGGCACCAGCTCCAAGCAGCTCGACAAGGAGACCGACGCCCGCTTCGTCGGCTACTTCGGCGCGGTCGGCGAGGGCCTGCTCGCGCTCGGCGCGATCATCGCCGCCATCGCGGGCTACCGCACCCTGGCCGACTGGGAGGCCGTCTACAGCGCCTTCGGCGAGGGCGGCGTCACGGCGTTCGTCGACGGCGGCGGCGCGATCCTCAACGCCGGCCTGGGCCTGCCGGTCTCGCTCAGCGCGACGGTCCTGGCCACCATGGCGATCCTGTTCGCCGCCACCACCATGGACACCGGCGTGCGCCTGCTGCGCTTCGTCGTCCAGGAGGCCGGCGAGGTCGCGAAGGTGAAGATCAACAACGGCGTCGGCACCCTCATCGCCGTCGGCGTCGGTCTGGGACTCACCTTCAGCCAGGGCGCCGGAGGCGAGGGCGGCCTCCGCATCTGGCCGCTGTTCGGCACCAGCAACCAGCTGCTGGCCTCGCTGACCCTGTCCATCGTCGCGGTCATGCTGATCCGCAAGCGGCGCAACCCGGTGCCCGCGCTGGTGCCGCTCGCCTTCGTGTTCGTGATGGCGTTCTGGGCAGCCCTCGTGCAGCTCGGCGACTTCTACGACACCGGTGACTGGCTGCTGCTGGTCATCGACCTCGTCATCATCGTCGCCGCCGTGTGGGTCGCCTTCGAAGCCGTCGTCGCGATGCGCAAGGCCTCCCAGGAGCCCCCGGAGGCCCTGGACGCCGACGCGACGCAGAAGGCCGAGATCAAGGGGTGACGACGACGTCCCGGCGGGCCTCGTTCCGGGCCCGCTGGTCCGCGTTCCGGGCCGGGCTGGAGGAGTTCTACGCCGGTCCCTACCGGCGTACCTTCGCCCGCGCCCGGCGCGAGGAGGACGACCTCTTCCGGATGGTCGTCCTCGCGGAGGCCCTGGGCGTGCCGGACCCGGCGGCGTACTACACCGCCGAGCTGATGCCCGCCCTCTACGAGGACTTCCACGCCTGGCACCGCCGCATGGGCATGGACCGCTCACCCCTGGAGCACGTCGGATGCTGCTAGGCCCTGCCCTGGACCTCCTCGCCGCGCGCCGGGTCGTCTTCGTCGGCGGCAAGGGGGGCGTCGGCAAGACGTCCGTCGCCGCGGCGCTCGCCCTGGGCCGTGCCCGGGCGGGCGCCCGCGTGCTGCTGGTCTCCACCGACCCCGCCCACAACCTCGGCCACCTCTGGGACCGCCCGGTGGGCGACGAGCCCGTACGCCTCGCCGAATCCTCCGGTGCAGGGGAGACCGGGGGCCACGTGGACGGGCTGGAGATCGACCCGGACCGTACGGTCGCCCAGCACCTGTCCGCCGTCTCCGCCACGATGCGGCGCCTGCTCCCCGAACGGATGCACGGACCCGCCGCCCGCCACCTGGACCTGGCCCGGCAGGCCCCCGGCACCCACGAGTCGGCCGTCCTGGAACGGATCGCCGAGGCGGTGCAACTCGGGGACGCCTCCTACGACCTGGTCGTCTTCGACACCGCCCCCTCCGGCCACACGCTGCGGCTGCTCGCCCTGCCCGAACAGCTCACCTCCTGGACCGAGACCCTGCTCGCCAACCGCGACCGCTCCGAACGGTTCGGCGCCGCGCTGCGCGGACTCGGCGGCGACGAGGAGCCCGACCGCGACGCCGAGCTGCGCCGCATCCTGCTGCGCCGCCGCGACCGCTTCGCCCGGCTGCGCGAGGTGGTGACGGACCCGGCGCAGTCGGCCTTCGTACTCGTGCTGACCGCCGAACCCCTCCCGATCGCCGAGACGCTGGAGGTGCAGGAGAAGCTCACCGGCCTCGGCGTCGAGGTGACCGCACTCGTCGCCAACCGCCGCTCCCCGGCGGACGCCGGTGAACTCCTCGCCCAGCGGCGGAAACAGGAGGACGCCCACCTCGCCCGCCTCCGGGACCGTCTCCCGGACGTCCCCCTCCTCGACGTCCCGCTCCTCCCGGGCGACCTCGTCGGCCCCGAAGCCCTCGCCACCCTGGCCGACCATCTCGGGAACGCCTCTGCATGAGGCCCCAGGTGTCCTACGGCCGTGCGTCCCGAGGGCTCAGCCGGTCGATCTCGGCGAGCACCCAGGCCACATGCGGACGCACCTGCGCGCGCAGCGCCTCGCTCCAGCGCTCCTCGGAGTAGCGGCAGTGGAAGCAGGGCCCGCCTGGCGTGTTCGACGGTGCTCGCGCGTGGGCGATGCCGGTAGTCGTAGCGCCCGGTGGCGCGCGTGGGCGCTACGACAGACGGCCGGGACCAGCGACGCGACGGCGGCTTCAGCGGTGGGCGCGCCGCACCGCACATGTGCCGTTCCCTCACATACCGGGGGACCTATTCGGCCAACTGTCCGGTCTGCAGTGCTCGTTGTGGCGCCGGGCAACCATTGCCTCCCGGCAATCAGTGCAGGCAGAGGACGTCCCCCGGCGGGGCTTGTTCTCGCACGTTTGAGCCTGGGGCGCCGTATATGCGGCGCGCGGTGTGCAGAGGTGTGGAATGTTGTGCGGGTCAGGCGGTCAGGGGAGGCCGTCGACTGACACTTCCTTGGGGGGAAGCGTATGCGTACACGTGCCTTGAGCACGTCTGTTCGGCATGCCCGCGTCGCGAACGTGTGGGGGTTCGCCGGTGGTGTGCCCGCGGTCCCGTGTCGGCGAAGGCCGCTGCCGTGGGGCAGGGCGGTGTCCGCGGTCGCCGCGGGCGCGGTGCTGTCCCTGATGGGCAGTGGCGTCGCGCTGGCGGGTTCGGGCCCGGAGCCCGAGCAGCCTCCGGCGTCGGGGTCGGCCGCGACCGAGGCGGGAAACCCGGCGAGCGTCCGGGCGCAGGCGGCGGGGGTGTGTGCGGACGCCTACCAGATCGGCACGACGTCCTATGCCTACCGGCAGGGCGAGGAGATCGCTTCGGTGAAGCAGTTCTACTCGCCGGAGTGCAACGAGAACTACGGCTACGTGTGGGTGTGGAAGTCCTTCCTCGACAAGGACATCACCTTCGACCTGACGGTGGGCGTGTGGTCCTACGAGCGGGAGTACGTGGTCGGCGCACAGACCACGTTCGACACGCACGAGCAGGAGTTCTGGAGCGGTGGCGCCGACACGGTCGAGGAGTGCACCTCGGGCGACGGCGTGTTGACCGTGCCTGGTGAGCAGGGCGGTTACCCGGCGCGCACCTCGAAGCGCTGCTGAGAGCCGCTTCCGGTCCAGGAACACTCCGGCTCCCCGACGGAGCGGTGTGTTCTGGTCCGGTCTCCCTTGCGCCGGGCCCTCAGGTCTCTGAGCGAGAAGGCAAGGGGTGCGGGTGGTGCCGCTGGCACGGCACCACCCGCCATAGAACGTCCCGGTCCATCCGATTGCGACAGTTGGGGGAGTCCCACATGCATGTTGGCATGCCCGCTATCCGGCGCCGTAGACGCCGGGTCCGTCTGGCGGCGGTGTCCGTCGCCGCTGCGACGGCCACGGTCGTCGCGCTGGTGCCCGCCACGGCGGCGGCAGACCAGACCGCGTCACCGGCCAGGTCGGTGTTCACCGCCGACCCGCCGCCGGTGCCGCAAGGAGTGACCAAGGCGCCGACCAGTACGCCGATAGGCGTGCCCGGCAGTAAGCGGCCGACGGTCACCGCAGGCATCCTGCAGTCCTCCTTCCAGGGCATCGGCACGGGGAAGGTGCCCTGGTCGGACTTCCATCAGGCGCAGTTGACCGACGCGGTCGCCGCGCAGGTGAACGTGGGCAACGGCAACCTGCTGCTCACGCTGACCGCTTTCGACGTGGCCGACCCCGGACCGGGTGGGGGGCTGAAGTTCGGGCACGCCTACAACGGCCTGAACACCTCCTGGAAGTCCTCCACGGGCGCGGACTATCTGGTGCGGGAGCCGAACTCCGGCGCCGTCTACGTCCAGGGCCCCAGCGGCACGATCGCCGTCTTCGAGCGGGACGGCGACGACCTCACCCCGGCTCCGGGGTACCGGCAGGACCTGGAGGAGTCCTCGGACGGCAAGACCTTCACCCTCACCGACCGCGGCAGCGGCCGCGAGACGACCTTCACCCGTCCGGACGACGACATCAGCACCGCGGCGCGGGTCTCGAGGATCGAGGACAACAACGGCAACGCCACCACCTTCGCCTACGACGGTGGCCTGACCCGCACCATGACGGGTGTCTCGGGGCGGAAGCTGACCTTCACCCATCAGGACGGACGCCTGGTGAAGGTGGCCGACCACACCGGACGGGAGGCCACCTACGCCTGGGACGGGCCGGAC
The DNA here is from genome assembly GCF_031845485.1 of Streptomyces hazeniae. Taxonomy (NCBI): domain Bacteria; kingdom Bacillati; phylum Actinomycetota; class Actinomycetes; order Kitasatosporales; family Streptomycetaceae; genus Streptomyces; species Streptomyces hazeniae. The sequence continues at coordinate 259,566 of NZ_JAVREQ010000001.1, read as the reverse complement.
CTGGCCTCGTTCACCGACACCGCCGGTGCCACCACCCGTTTCGACTACGACGCCTCCCACCGGCTCACGAAGGTGACCACTCCGGAAGGCCGGCGGACGACCTTCACCTGGGACACCAACCGCGTCGGCTCGATCACCCGCGTCACCGACGAAGCCGAAGGAACCGGGCCCACCACCGCCTTCCGCTGGGTCCTGCCGCAGCCCGGCTCGCCCGGCGAGGGCGTGGTGCGCATCACCGGCCCCCGTGGTGAACACACCCTCAAAACGGTCGACTCCCGCTGGCGGACCCGCAAGACCGAAGACCCCCTCGGCCACGAACGCAGCGCCGAATGGAATGCCGACAACAGCGTGGTGACCGCCACCGACGCCATGGGAGTGGGCGGCGACCCCGGAAACGCCACCACCTTCGGCTGGAACAACCGCGGCGCGATGACCTCCGCAGAACTGCCCACCGGCGCCACCACCTCACTCAGCGCCTACCAGACCATCTCGGGCGCCGACCTGCCGGGCACGATCACCACCCCGGACGGCGAACAAACCGACTACGACTACGACACGAAAGGCAACACCCTCTCCGTCGCGGTCGCCGGCGACGACGGCGGCAGCCGGGAGTTCACCTACCAGGACTCCGACACCGACTGCGGCGGTTTCGACGGTCAGCGTTGTACGGCAGAGCAGCCGCACAAGGACGGCGAGTCTGCTCCCACGACGCACTTCACCTATAACGGCGACGGTGACTTGACCACGGTCGATCCCCCCGAGCCGAAGGGCGACACGACCTACACCTACGACGCTCTGGGCCGGACGAAGACCGTCACCGACGGCCGCGAGCAGACCCTCACCTACACCTACGACAACCGCGACCGCGTCACCCGCGTGGAGCCCGAGACCGGCGCCGCGATCGTCTACACCTGGGACGACGACGGGAACCGCACCTCCCGCACCGACACCACGGGCACCACCGGATACACCTACGACGACCTGAGCCGCGAGACGGTGCGCACCCTCCAGGACGGCTCGCAGACCGTGCTGGCCTACACCCCGAACGGCAACCTCGACTACTACCGCGACGCCGGCGGCGAGACCGACTACACCTATGACGCCGCGAATCGTCTGACCGACCTGACCGCGCCGGACGGCAAGACCACCACCTTCGACCACAACAGCAACGGCGAGCGCACCAAGACCACCTATCCCGGTGGCACCGTTCAGGAGATCGATCTGGACGATTCGGGACGTCCGCAGCGGATCACCGCCACCTCCGACGTCGGCACCCTGGTCGATCTGTCCTACGACTACTCCCGCACCGAGGGCGGTGAGACGGTCGACGGGACGAAGATCCGAGCGAAGACCGACCATGTCACGGGTCTGGACTACACCTACAGCTACAACTCGGCGGGCCGATTGTCCTATGCGGAGGAGCAGGACGGTTCGGAGAAGGTGGCGGGCTGGCAGTACTGCTACGACCCGGCGGGGAACGTCACTTCCCAGGGCGTGACCGAGGGGTGTCCTCGCGGTACCGAGTACACCTACAACGACGCCTCCCAGCTCACCGCGAAGAACGGGGAGGGCTCGGGCTGGTCCTACGACGAGGCCGGCAACGAAACTGCCGGTGCGCCGACGACGGCCGACACCCGGACCGGTGAGAAGTACTCCGCCTACGACCAGCTCACCGAGATCACCCACGACGGCGCCACCTACACCGCGGAGTACGCGGGCACCAGCAACGCCGAACGTGTGCGTTTCGGTGACACGACGTTCCGCAATACTCCGCTGGGTCTGTCCGCTCAGACGACGGGCGGCGTCACCACCGGGTTCGTTCGCGAGCCGGCGGGCACACTCAACTCCATGACGCGCGGCGGGGAGAGCTACTACTACCTGACCGACGCCCTCGGTTCCGTCGTCGCTCTGACCGACGAGTCCGGTAACAAGGTCAACGCCTACGACTACAAGCCCCGCGGCTCCCTCCGCGCCGGCAGCAGCGAACAGGTGCCGCAGCCCTACCACTTCACCGGCACTTACCACGACCCCACCCACCTCTACAAGATGGGAGCCCGCTACTACGACAGCCGCACGGGCCGCTTCACCCAACCCGACCCCAGCGGCCAAGAGACCAACCCCTACCTCTACGCCCAAGGCGACTTCATCAACCGGATCGATCCGAGCGGCCTGTTCAGCTTCGCCGATTCGGTGGGCATCGTGACGGGCACCTTGGCTGGAGCCGCTGGAATTGCCCTTGTGGCCAGTTCCTGCGCACTTACTGCGGGCATCACCTGCGTCGCGGGCGCGATGGTGACCGGAGCGCTATGGGGAGCGGGTGGCGGCGCGTTGGGCTCGACCCTCGCCGGCGGGACGGCAGCTGAACGCAAGAACGGAACTCTTGGCGGAATGGCCGGAGGCGCGACCTCGGGCATAGCCGCGTGGATCTTCCCCACCTCCTGATGGGATCGCCTACAGAATGCAACGCTTGAAGCGCGCTGTCGCTCCAGTCCTGGCCTCCGGTGCACTAGCCGCTGCTGCCGGCAGCCTGGCAACAGCCATCGGCCTGTTGGAAGGTGCTGTCTGGCAAGCAGCGATTCTGTTCGGAAGCGCCGGAACAGTCGCTGGCGCGCTAGTCACCTTCCTGAGGGAGAAAAACAGCAGAAGCTGAAGGGAACTGCAGCGCAAGCGCTTCCAGCGCTCTCGGTTCCGTCGTCGCTCTGACCGACGAGTCCGGTAACAAGGTCAACGCCTACGACTACAAGCCCCGCGGCTCCCTCCGCGCCGGCAGCAGCGAACAGGTGCCGCAGCCCTACCACTTCACCGGCACTTACCACGACCCCACCCACCTCTACAAGATGGGAGCCCGTTAAGAATGCTGGGCTATCTGCAACTTGTGGGAGCGCTATTGATGGGTGGAATAGTGCTTGCTGTGGCAGCTTCCGGTAAGCCTGGAATTCCCTTTGGGGTAGCGCCAATTTTCTTCCTCTGTAGTGGCATTTTGACACTCGCACTAGCGCGACGACGTCGCAAGCTAACCTAGCCTACTGCCTTCGCTCGGCTAGGTGGAGCATTTCGCTCCAGCGGTCGCGAATCCGGTCTCAGATGCTTCATCCCCTAACTGGAATTCGCAGTTGCGCCGCCCTTAATGATTTCTGGGCGGCGCAGCCGTAGGGCAGAAAATAAATGAGAATGACCGCTACCACGACAGCCGCACCGGCCGGTTCACCGAACCCGACCTCTCGGGCCAGGAACGGGACTTTCCTCGTGGGACATTCTGGGAGCAGTTGGTGACCTTGTTCAGGGAGGGATACACCTCGCTCAGGGAGACACGAGAGCTCTGTCAGGGGTGGCGGCGCGGCCCGTCATTCCCGGCACGCAAGGAGAGAAACCACAGATGGAACGCATTATGTTCATCCTCCCCCTGATTGGGGGAGTTCTGGTATTCATCTTTCGCAAGAAATGGATAGACGCTTCAACGGCGAGCCACTATGCATTCTTTGGGGAGCGAGGAATTAGGCTGCAAGAGAAGTTTGCGCGCTTCTTCGTTCCCTTCGTTTCATTGGGGCTTATAGCGGTAGCAGTCTTGGGGTTTTGCGGGGTCGAATGGCTCCAGGGTCGACGGGGTGATCTCCACGGGCGATCAGTTCCCTTTCCTATCTGGCTTTTGAGAGGGGATCACCGTCACACCACCAGAATGGAGGGGGCGCCTGTGCTGGGCGGCATCAGTCTATCTGCGGGCTGGCAAAGTTTTCCGTAGCCGGAGCGTGCCTTTCCCTGAGGCTAGGGGGTGATAAGCATGGATAAGCTGAGCTACGCATTCGTCGCCCTTGCGCTGCTGACGATGATGGCCGTGCTGGTGAAGTACATGGCGGAGCGGGACACCCGAAGAAGCAAGAAATAGAGTGATGGGTCTCTCCGCTGTAGCGCTCGTGGTAATCAGCCTCGTGGTGCTGCTCATCACCTGAGGCGAGCACGGCGATGGCTGGATTGCGCTCCAGTAGGCATGTTGCAATCCTGTCAGCAGTTACTGTAACAGGTGTCGAAAGAAGGAGTCGATGACGGAAAAGAGTTGGGTAGGCGTCCTCGCCTTCATCGCATCTATCTCAACAGCCGCACTTATTGCGATGTCGCCAAACGCGCTTGATCTCCCAGCCGTCTGGTGGTCTTGTGTGGTGCTGACGACCTTGGCTCTCTTGCTTTTGGGCATCCTCATATTTCACAAACGTGGAAATTCGAGAAAATGACGTCCTGGCGTTATCTACCTCAGTTCAAGCACTCTTGATCCAAGAGTCGACTCTTGTGCTTTCTCTGAGCCCCATCGGTGCTGGGGTATCAACTTTGCGGTTCTGAGTGGCCGAGTCTTATTAATGGTCTAGTCGCGACAGATCACGATCCGCTGTGGGGTGAGTAGGAGGAATTTTGAGTCAGGGGGATGCCCCAGGTCATCGACAGCTTTCTCGCGGGAAGCGCCCTGACGATGCAGCCTTCAGATGGCGACCACATGTACGTCTGCCGGTGCGAGGACCGCCAGGTAGGCGTGGATGTCTTCCGGGTCGGTGGTGAAGATCACCGCGCTTCCGTGCCGTGCCGCTGCCAGGGCCACCCAGGCGTCCACTGCGTCCGGCCGCTTCTTAGCCGCCAGGGAGGCCTGCCCCAGAGCGGTACCGATACGCCGCCAGTCTGCGAGGTCCGGGCCGGTCGCGCAGGCCAGGCACTCCGGACGGCCGGCCTTCATCTCCCGCATGGGCGGCTCGGACGTACGGGCCTGCGGGATCGTGCAGTCCTTCAGGACTCCGGAGAGAGCGTGTACCAAGGCCGGCTGGGGGCGCCACACCTGGGCGAGGACCGGTCCGAGTACGAGCGCCCGGTGCGGGACCGAACGCAGTCCTTCGTGGAGAGCCACGGCCTTCGCCTTGCGGTCGGCGAGGGCAATGAGCATGCCGGTGTCATACACCGGCACCCGCGCGCTCACGCGGCATGCCCCGGGCGGCGGCCCTGGGTCTGGTCCAGGCCCTGGACCAGACCCAGGGCCGCTTCGACCTCGCGGCGTTCCTGCTCGGTCAGTGCTGCGGTCGGCTCCGGAGCGGAGTCGGGGGACAGCCCGTCCGCTGCCCGCTCAGCCTGGGCGATGAGGGCGTCGACCTGAGCGAACTGTGCCTCTATGGCGTCGCTCTCCGCCATCTGGAGTGTTGCGGCATGCAGAACATAGGCCGAGACGTCCATGCCAGCCCGTTCCGCGTGCTGCTTGATGCGTTCGGCCTGGTCGTTCTCCAGACTGATGGTGATGCGCGTCTTCGCCATGAAAGAATCGTAATACGCGTATGACGGCAGTGCCAGTGTGAGCACGCGGAGGGCATGGGGCGCGCCCTGCCGTCGGCCCCCTCCGCTTCGCTTCCCCGGGTAGCCCGCCCCCACCGCAAGGCAGCCGCCCCGAGGCTGCGGGACCGCGGGCGACGCCGCCGGGCGAGTGTGCGATACGCGCGACGCGGGTCGCCCGCGCTCGCAATGCGTGACGGAAGCGCTCAGCGGCTTCGAGGAGACCGGTTAGCCGTTGCGCGGCTTCCGTACGAGGCCGACGACGCCGGCGGTCAGGCCGCCCACGACCAGGACCAGTCCGCCGATGTTGTCCCACTGCGGTCCGGACTCGGCCTCGCGGATGCGGTTGTAGCTCTCGATGGATATGGGGCAGCCCTTCTCCTCGTCGACGAAGCCCGACGTCACGCTGGAGTCCTTGGCACACTCCGCCTCCGGTCCCTCGGGCTCCCACACCATCAGTCCCACGCCGAGGACGATCAACAGGGCGGCGAGAGCGAGCAGTCTGGATCTGGTCATGACGTACCTCGGTTGCTAGTGCGAGAAATGGCGAACTTCGAAAGGCGGTAGGAACGTACACCGGGCCGCCGACAATTCATGTGCCGGCCGGGAAAGTGCAGGGGTGTCCCCGGGAGCGGGGACGGTACCCGAACGTTCCCTCTGTGTGAGGCGCGCGCTCGTGTGGCGGACAGCGCGCCGCCTGACATCTGTCCATATGCTCGGCGGCATGAGCATTCAACGGATGGACAACGTCGCCATCGTCGTCGAAGACCTGGACGCGGCCGTCGAGTTCTTCACGGCACTCGGCATGGAGCTGGAGGGCCGGGCGCAGATCGAGGGAGGCTTCGCTGACCTCAGCGTTGGACTCGACGGCATCCGGAGCGAGATCGCGATGATGCGGACCCCGGACGGCCACAGCAAGCTGGAACTGACCAAGTACCACGCACCCGAGCTGTCCGGCGCAGGGCCGGAGAACCCTCCGCCCAACACGCTGGGCCTGCACCGCGTCATGTTCGCCGTCGACGACATGGACGGCACCCTCGTCCGTCTGCGGGCCCACGGCGCCGAACTCCTGGGTGAGGTGGCGCAGTACGAGAACATGTACCGGCTCTGCTACCTGCGCGGCCCCGCAGGCATCATCGTCGCCCTGGCCGAACAGATCGGCTGAGCCGGGGCCTTGTCCTCAGGAACGGGCTTCCTGGCGCGCTGCGTAGGCGGTGAACGCCGTCCAGCCTGCGGAGGAGACGGTGAAGCCGGGACGCGCGACGTCCTTGGAGTCCCGCACGTGCACGGCGTCGGTCGCGGCGGCGACCTCGATGCAGTCAGGTCCGTCGTTGCTGCTGTAGCTGCTCTTCGTCCACTTTGGAGTGGACTCGTGCTCGGCAGCGCCGGTCCTGAGCGTCATGTCTCTCCCAGAATCTTCTCGATTGCGGACACGGATTCGCGAGGTGAGAGGGCCTGAGCTCGCAGGAACCCATAGCGCATCTCCAGGATGTGCACGTCTTTGGGCGTTGAGATCACACGACTGGACAGTTGGGCTTCCGAGTGCCCCAAGGTGGTGCCGTCGCTCAGCCTAATCAACCGGATTTCGCCGGCCATCCCTGCGTGCTCCTCCCTCCCCGTCGGCATCAGTTGGATGCTTACATGACGCAGCCGCCCGACCTCCAACAGGTGTTCGAGCTGTCGACGTAGGACCATACTGCCCCCGATCGGACGGCGGAGCGTCACCTCTTCCTGGATGAAAGTCAGCGTGGGGGGCTGCGAGCGCCGGATGACCTCCTGCCGAGCCATGCGAGCAGAGACATGCTGGTCGATCTGCTCCTCGGAGAAGGCGGGCCAGCGCATGCCGTACAGAGCACGCGCGTACTCCTCGGTCTGCAGCAGACCGTGCATGTTGTGGTTGGAGTAAGCGCCGAGTTCGACCGCGTCGGCCTCCAGCTTCGCCAGGTCGCGCACCTTCTTCGGGTACCGGGCCTCGGCCACGTCCTTCTGCAGCGCGGTCAGCAAGCCGTCCGCGTGCAGCACCTCGTCCGCTTTGCTCAGGAACTCCGGCTTCGGCACCCGTCGGCCGCGCTCGACGGAGGAGACCTGCTCCAGGCTGTACCCGATGGCCGCACCGAGTTCGGCCTGCGTCATGCCGGACCGCTCCCGGCAGAGTTTCACCAGCTTGCCGACCGTCCGGACGACGGCCGCCGTGTCGTCCTCGTCCCACGCCGCGCCTCCGGGCGGGTGTTCTGTCCCGTCCTCCATGCCCACCTCCATGTCCCGGCTGTGCTCAACCGCCGCTGCCCGCATGCCGTCACGCTGTGCAGCCCGGACAACGACCGGACGGCAGCCGGACGGTGACCGTGCGTACGGGCGGAATCACTGTTCACCGTAGAGGCGGACGGACACGCTGGGTGACGTGAATCGTCAAAGTTCCCCCGTAACGGGTCGTCAGTTCTCCGTGCAGTTGTCCGCCACCCGCCGTGGCGCCCGGCTCGCACGTCGGCTCTCCGTCCAGCAACTCGCCGAGTGGGGCTGGGGCTACGACTCCGTCGCCTCCGGTGCCGTCGCGCACGTCGTCGCCGAGCTGGCCGTGAACGCCGTCCAGCACGGGCGCGTGCCGGGACGCGACTTCCGGCTGCGCATGGCCCTCGACGACGCGGAACGGCTTCGCGTCGAGGTGGTCGACGCGCGGTTCGACCGGCTGCCGCCCGGCCCGGCCCGCAGGACTGACGCTTTGGCGGAGACCGGTCGCGGACTCGTCATCGTCCGGGCCCTCGCCGACCGCTGGGGCGTCGAACTCCGGCCCGCGCCCTGCAAGACGGTGTGGGCCGAGCTGAATCTCCGCTCGGCCCGGTGAGGGCATGTGTGGGACGGCAACCTCGTTGCCGCCCCCACACACGGATGGGGCGGGTGCGTCAGAAGCCCCGGGCCAGGAGGCCGTCGCTGAGGAGCTTGGTGCGGATCATGCCCGCGTCGCTGCCGCGGTCGAGGCTGCCGCTGAACGGCACCGGGGACCAGGCGTATTCGCCGGGGAACTGGTGGCCGGACAGTTCGTCGATGCGCCGTGCCCCGTCCTCGCCCACGTTGTGGACCGCGTACTGCCGGGTGAAGCTCTCCGAGCAGTGGTCGTTGCCCAGCGCTCCGTCCTCGCACGAGCCGAGCGAGGCGTAGTTGCCGTGCTTGTTCTCGGCCGAGTAGATCCGTGCGACGTAGGGCGAGCCGCCGGCGTCCCGGCCCCAGGAGCAGTCGTTGCCCAGCAGGCGTTCGTCGGTGTGCTCGAAGGCGGTGCCCTGGTGGGCGGTCGTCTTCAGCGCGAAGGCGCCGTAGCCGTTGGGGCAGTCGGCGCGGGGAGCGAGCGTGAGGGCGAACGGCTCGACGTCGCCGGAGTGCCCGCCGCCGAACCAGTCGCCGCAGTCCTGCCGGTACAGGATCGTGTACATGATGGCGATCTTGCCGGGGTCGGCGGGGTGGGGTCTGACCCGGGCCAGCGCGGTGCCCGGGTTGCTGCTCGTCGCCGGGTCGGTGCAGCCCGAGTCCTCGCCGCTGTCGAACCAGACCCAGGGGAAGTGCCGGGCGGCGAGGGTGTCCTCCAGGGCGTCGTCGAGGCCGTCGCCGTCTCCGTCTCCGGCCGCCTGGGCCTGCGCGGGACCGGACATCATCGCGGTGAAGAGGACGAGCAGGGACGCGAGCAGGCCGCGCAGCAGATGACGTTTCACGTCTCTCCTTGAGGGATGGCTGAGGGGAAGTGCCTTCCGTGCCGTGGCGGCGTTCCGGGCGCAGCCGGGGCGCCAGGCGCGACGGGACGGTACAGCCGACTCCGGCTGCGCGATCCCGCCCGTGCGGCGGGATCGAAGGAGACCCCCACTCTCCGGCCGCCTCGGGTGTAACCCGGGTGCGTCCCGCATCTGTCGCGCGGCGCCGACGTCCGGGATGCTGGCGAGCTATGACGAGACCAGGTTCCGGGCTGAAGTCCCGTACACGTGCCGGAGTGTGGGTGGTGGCCGCCGGGCTGGCGCTGACGCTGAGCGGAGGACCGCCCGCGGGCGCCGACACCGACACGCCGCAGGGCGCCGCGCTGCAGGGCGCGATCGACCGCATCCTCGCCGACGAACGCCTCGACGGCGGCGCGGCGAGCGTGGTCGTGCAGGACGCCGAGAGCGGCGACGTGCTGTACGCACACGAGTCGGGCGACCGGCTGATGCCCGCCTCCAACACGAAGCTGGCCACCTCCGTGGCCGCCACCGCACTGCTGGGGACCGATCACCGCTTCCGCACCGACGTCCTCGCCGACGGGCGGCAGCGCGGGCGCGTGCTGCGCGGCGACCTCTACCTGCGCGGTACGGGCGACCCGACGATCCTCGCCGAGGACTACGACAAGCTCGCCGAGGAGGTCGCCGACTCCGGCATCAAGCACGTGTTCGGCGACCTGGTCGCCGACGACACCCGGTTCGACGACCGGCGTCTCGGCCGTTCCTGGGCCGCCGACGACGAGTCCGCGTACTACTCCTCGCAGATCTCACCGCTCACCGTCGCCCCCGACACCGACTACGACGCGGGCACCGTCTACGTCGAGGCCGCACCGGGCGACGAACCCGGCGACGAACCGAAGGTCACGGTCACCCCGCCCAACGACTACGTGACGGTCGACGTGCGCGGCACCACCGTCGCCGAGGGCGAGACCGACACGCTCTCCATCGACCGCGAGCACGGGAACAACACGCTCGTCATCGAAGGCGACATCCCCGTCGGCGCGAACCCGACCCGCTCCTGGACGGCCGTGTGGGAGCCCACCGGCCTCGCCGCGGCCGTCTTCGCCGACGCGCTGGCCGACCACGGCGTCCGCGTCCACGGCGACACCCGCTTCGGCCGCGCCGCGCCCGACGACGCCGACGTCCTCGCCGCGCACGACTCCATGAAGCTGGAGGACCTGCTGGTCCCCTTCATGAAGCTGTCCAACAACAACCATGCCGAGGTGCTGACCAAGGCCGTCGGCCACGAGGTCGCGGGGGAGGGCACCTGGGACGCCGGTCTGTCCGCGATCGAGGACTACCTCGCCAAGGAGGGCGTCGACACCTCCACCCTCCGCCAGGTCGACGGTTCCGGGCTGTCCCGGATGAACAACATCCCCAGCGCGGAGTTCGCCCAGCTCCTGGTCTCCGTGCGCGACGCGCCCTGGTTCGACGCGTGGTACGCCTCGCTGCCCGTCGCCTGCGAGTCCGACCGCATGGTCGGCGGCACACTGCGCTCCCGTATGTGCGACACCCCGGCCGCGGGCAACGTCCACGCCAAGACCGGTTCGCTGACCGGTGCTTCGGGCCTCTCCGGGTACGTCACCGACGCCGACGGCCGCGAGCTGGTCTTCAGCATCCTCCTCAACAACTACCTGGCCTCCTCCGTGAAGAGCATCGAGGACGCCATCGCGGTCACCCTCGCCTCGCACGGCGAGGACGGCACGCGCCGCATCACCCCGCCCACCGCGCGGAACGGCGAACCCCCGGCCCACGTGGAGTGCTCCTGGCTCAAGCCGCGCCACTGCTGACGGCTCCCTCCCGCACACGAACGGGCCGGCCGCCGTCGGGAGACGGCGGCCGGCCCGTTCGCCGTGGGCCCGTCGGCCGGTAGGTTCGGCACGGAGCCGACGGCCAGGGGGGAGGAACCATGAGCGAGCCCGGCGAACCGCGGGCGGCCGGCGCGGCCGACGCCGCCGAGAGGCGGGGTGGGGACGAGCCGGCGGACCGCGACACACCGCGTCCCAGCAGCCGGGGCAAGCAGTACGCCCTGTGGGCCGGACTCGCCGTCTGCGTCGCCTTCCTCGCCTGGGTGGCCTGGGGCCTCATCCAGTTCGACCACGCCCTGGAGCATCCGCAGGAGGGCGGCTTCTCGGGCTGGCAGTGCGAACCCGGGCGCGACTGTTCGCGCTGACGCCCCCGCCGTCGCGTGGACGGCCGGGGCGCGGCGGGTGGCCCGCCGTGCCCCGGCCGTGCGGGTCAGTTCAGCTCGATCAGCAGGTCGCCGCCCTCGACCTGCTGGACCTTGCCGATGGCGAGGCGGGAGACGGTGCCGGAGCGCTGGGCGGTGATGGAGGCCTCCATCTTCATCGCCTCGATGGTGGCGACGGTGTCGCCCTCCGTCACCTCGTCGCCCTCGGCGACCTGGAGGGTGACCGCGCCCGCGAACGGGGCGGCGATGTGGCGGTCGTTGGAGGTGTCCGCCTTCTCCGCGACCTTCACGTCCGTGGTCACCGACCGGTCGCGGACCGACACCGGGCGGAGCTGACCGTTGAGCGTGGTCAGGACGGTGCGGTGACCGGTCTCGTCCGGCTCGGAGATGGCCTCCAGCTGGATCAGCAGGGTGACGCCCGGCTCCAGTTCGGCGGTGTGCTCGATGTCCGGTTCGAGGCCGAAGAAGAAGTCCTTGCTGGTGAGCACCGAGGTGTCGCCGTAGGAGCTGCGGTGCTCGCGGAACTCCTTGTCCGGGCCGGGGAAGAGCAGCCGGTTGAGCGTGCCGGGCCGGTCGTCGCGCAGCCCGTCGCGGTCCTCCCCGGACAGCGGCACGGACTCGGCGCCCGGCTTGCGGCCCTGGAGGGCGCGGGTGCGGAACGGTTCGGGCCAGCCGCCGGGCGGGTCGCCCAGCTCGCCGCGCAGGAAGCCGATCACCGAGTCCGGCACGTCGAACTTCCCCGGGTCGGACTCGAAGTCCTTCGGTTCGACGCCCGCGCCGACCAGGTGCAGCGCCAGGTCGCCGACGACCTTGGAGGACGGGGTGACCTTGACCAGCCGGCCCAGCATCCGGTCGGCGGCGGCGTAGCAGTCCTCGATCAGCTCGAAACGGTCGCCCAGCCCGAGCGCGATGGCCTGCTGGCGCAGGTTGGAGAGCTGCCCGCCGGGGATCTCGTGCTGGTACACGCGCCCGGTGGGGGAGGGCAGTGCGGCCTCGAAGGGGGCGTAGATCTTGCGGACGGCCTCCCAGTACGGCTCCAGGTCGCCGACGGCGGCCAGGTTCAGTCCGGTGGCCCGTTCGGTGTGGTCGGTCGCCGCGACCAGCGCCGACAGCGACGGCTGGCTGGTCGTGCCGGCCATCGAGGCCACCGCGGCGTCCACCGCGTCCACGCCCGCGTCGATGGCGGTGATGAGGGTGGCGAGCTGGCCGCCCGCCGTGTCGTGGGTGTGCAGGTGCACCGGCAGGTCGAACCGTTCGCGCAGCGCGGTGACGAGCTTCCGTGCGGCCGGCGGGCGCAGCAGCCCGGCCATGTCCTTGATGGCCAGCACGTGCGCCCCGGCCTCGACGATCTCCTCGGCGAGCCGCAGGTAGTAGTCGAGGGTGTAGAGCTGCTCGGACGGGTCGGAGAGATCCCCCGTGTAACAGAGCGCGACCTCCGCGACCGAGGTGCCGGTCTCGCGCACGGCGTCGATCGCCGGGCGCATCTGCGACACGTCGTTGAGCGCGTCGAAGATGCGGAAGACGTCCATGCCGGTGGCCGCGGCCTCCGCGACGAAGGCGCTGGTGACCTCCGTGGGGTACGGCGTGTAGCCGACGGTGTTGCGGCCGCGGAGCAGCATCTGGGTGCAGAGGTTGGGCGCGGCCTCGCGCAGGGCCGCGAGCCGTTCCCACGGGTCCTCGGCGAGGAAGCGCAGCGCCACGTCGTACGTCGCCCCGCCCCAGCACTCCAGGCTGAGGAGCTGCGGCGCGATGCGCGCGACGTGCGGGGCGACGGCCAGCAGGTCGCGGGTGCGCACGCGGGTGGCCAGCAGCGACTGGTGCGCGTCGCGGAACGTGGTGTCGGTGACCGCCACCGCCTTCTGCTGTCGCAGCCGCTCCGCGAACCGCTCCGGGCCCAGCTCGCGCAGCAGCTGCCGGGAGCCGTCCGGGGCGGGCGCGTTCAGGTCGACGGCGGGCAGCTTGAGCGCCGGGTCGGCGACCTGCGGGCGGGGGCCGTGCGGGCGGTTCACGGTCACGTCGGCCAGGTAGTGCAGCAGCCGGGTGCCGCGGTCGGCGGGCTTGCGGGCCTCCAGCAGCTCCGGGTGCTCGTCGATGAAGGAGGTGGTGACCCGGCTCTCGGAGAAGTCCGGGTGGTCCAGCACGGACGCGAGGAACGGCAGGTTCGTGGCCACGCCCCGGATGCGGAACTCGGCGATGGCGCGCCGAGCACGGCGTACGGCGGTCTCCCAGCTCTCGCCGTTGCAGGTGAGCTTCACCAGCATGGAGTCGAAGTGCGCGCTGGTCTCGGCGCCGGTGTGGGTGGTGCCGCCGTCCAGCCGCACCCCGGGGCCGCCGGGGGAGCGGTAGGCACTGATGAAGCCGGTGTCGGGGCGGAAGCCGTTCGCCGGGTCCTCGGTGGTGATGCGGCACTGCAGGGCGGCGCCGGTCGTGCGGATGGCGTCTTGGGTGTAGCCCAGCTCGTTCAGCGTGGCGCCCGCCGCGACGCGCAGCTGGGCGATGACTAGGTCGCGGCCGGTGACCTGCTCGGTCACGGTGTGCTCGACCTGGATGCGCGGGTTCATCTCGATGAAGACGTGCCGCCCGCGCTCGTCCAGCAGGAACTCCACGGTGCCGGCGTTGACGTAGCCGATGTGCCGGGCGAACGCCACCGCGTCGTCGCAGATCCGCTGCCGCACCTCGGGGTCGAGGTTCTGCGCGGGGGCGATCTCCACGACCTTCTGGTGGCGGCGCTGCACGGAGCAGTCGCGCTCGTAGAGGTGGACGACGTCGCCGGAGGCGTCGGCGAGGATCTGCACCTCGATGTGGCGTGGCTTGACCACGGCCTCTTCGAGGAAGACCGTCGGGTCGCCGAAGGCGGACTCGGCCTCGCGCATCGCCGCCTCGACGGACTCGCGCAGCTTCTCGGGCTGCTCCACGCGGCGCATGCCGCGCCCGCCGCCACCGGCGACGGCCTTCACGAAGACGGGGAAGCCGATGTCGTCGGCCGCCCCGACGAGGGCGTCCACGTCGGCGGACGGCTCGGACGACCGCAGCACGCTCACGCCCGCCTCGCGGGCCGCCGCCACGGCGCGCGCCTTGTTCCCGGTCAGCTGGAGCACGTGGGCGGGCGGGCCGACGAACTTGATGCCCGCGTCCTCGCAGGCCTGCGCCAGCTCCGGGTTCTCCGACTGGAAGCCGTAACCGGGATAGACGGCGTCGGCGCCGGCCTTCCGGGCCGCCTTCACCACCTCGTCCACCGACAGGTACGCCCGAACGGGGTGCCCGGGCTCGCCGATCTGGTACGCCTCGTCCGCCTTGGCCCGGTGCAGGGAGTTGCGGTCTTCGTACGGGTAGACGGCGACGGTCGAGACGCCCAGCTCATAGGCGGCGCGGAACGCCCTGATGGCGATCTCGCCCCGGTTGGCCACGAGCACCTTGCGCAACATACGGCTCCCTGCTCTCTTCCGGACCGGATGCCGAGATCGTAGAGGGTGACACCCTTCCCCGGAACAGGTGGCACTCGGTGCCATTCATCACGCCGTGACCCGCGCATACGGTCCGGCCTGCTGGGCATCCGCTCCCGGTGGTGCCGCGGCAGGGGTCGACGTCCTCAGGGGAGCACGTGGCACCTTTCCATGTACTACCATGTAGTACATGGAAGCCACGGCGCGCGAGTTCAACCAGCACTCCTCCCGCATACTGGCCGCTGCCGAAGCGGGCGAGACGATCACCGTGACGAAGAACGGGCGCCCGGTGGCGACCGTCCGCCCCTACGTCACCGAGGACGTCCCGCCTCATCCCGTCGGTCCGATGGGAGACATCGAGCTTCCCGACCTGGACCTGCCGGACCTCACCGACGACGAGATCGACGACACGCTCCGAGGGATGGGTTCGTGACCGAACTCGCCGTCGCGGACACCAACGCGCTGTACCGGATGCTCGACCCGAAGCTGAGCGGCCACGAGGCCCACCGCAAGGCGCTGGGCGCCATCGGCCACCTCGTCATCTCGCCTCTCGTCCTGGGGGAGCTCGACTACCTGATCTCCCAGCGGTCAGGGGCGGACAAGGCCGTGGCGGCACTCCGCTTCGTGGAACGCTACGCGGCGTTGAAGCGCTTCGAGATCGCCGACGTGGCACCGCACGTCGGAACCGCCGTCGCCGTCATGCAGGGCTACCGAGACGCCGACCAGGGCCGCGGCGTCGGGCTCGCCGACGCGATGAACGTGGCCCTGGCCGCCGCCTACCGTACGGACGCCGTGTTCACGACGGACCGCCACTTCCGGATGATGCGCCCGCTGACCGGCCACAGCTCCTTCCGCCTGCTGCCCGAGGACCTGTGAGCGGCGGCGAGGGCCGGCTCAGGCGGCCGTGTGCCGCCCCGCGTAGGAGAGGAAGGCGGACCAACCGCGGGCGGGGAAGCGGAGCCGGGGGCCGTGGTGGTCCTTGGAGTCGCGCACGTGGACCGCGCCGGGCGTGGCGGCGACCTCGACACAGTCGCCGCCGTCCGAACCGCTGTGGCTGCTCTTCACCCGGCGCAAGTGGCTCGGCTCCACCGTGATGCTGCTCATGCCTCTCCTGACAGACGCTCGATGAGACGGGTTCGTACGCGCGGCGCGTACACGGTCAGAGCTTCACGACGACGGCGCGTTCGCCGCAGAGCTTGCGCATGTCGTCCTCGTCGGAGGTGAAGACCGTGACGGGGCCGGGCTGGCGGAGGGCGACGGCGGCCAGCGCGGCGTCGATGGCGTACTTGTGGCCGTGCAGTCCTGCTTCGCGGAGGAGTTCGACCGCTTCCTTGGCGACGGTCTCGGTGACCGGTTCGACGTGGAGGCGGGAGAGCGCCCGGTGCCAGGCGGGGCGGTAGGTCTTCATGTCGTACGCCTCGATCAGCGTCATGGACGTGGTCAGTACGCGAATGTCCGCCTTGGCGGCGTCCTTGAGTCGCAGGCCCATGCGGCGGTCGCCGGAAACCCACTGGGAGAGACCTTCGCAGTCGAGCAGGTACGTCACCTCTCCGCGCACCGTCACGCCGCCTTCTCGTGTGCGACGGGAGCGTGGTCGTCGGCATGCCGGGCCCGGGCGCGCTCGGCGTGCATACGCTCGATCTCCCGACGCTCGGCCTCGGCTTCGCTCATCTCCGCCTCGGTGACCTCGCCGTACTCGGACTCCCACCAGTCCACGGCCTCGTTCAGCCGGTCGCGTTCGTGCTGGCGCTCTATGGCCTGCGTGACGTAGCGGCTGAAGCCGCCGGTGCCGACCTCGGCGCGGATGGCCTCGGCGAGCTCCTCGGGGAGGGTCACGGTGTACTTCTTGGTTGCCATACCGTTGACCATACCGGACGAAGAGTCCCCGAGATGCCTGCGACCAGCGGATTTCCTGCGAACGGGTGAACCGTCGGAACGCGATGTTCACGCCGGTGAAACGACCGCCGGGCACAGTGCGGGGGCGTGAGGATCAGGCAGGTGGCAGGGGCGCACCCGGACGCGGAGGCGCTGCGGGCGGGGCAGCGCGCGGAGATCGCGGCGCTCTGCGACAGACCGGACAGCGAACCCGGGACGCCGCCGACCGCGGCGGACGTCGTCGCGTTCTTCGTGGCGTGGGACGACGACGCGCGGCCGGTCGGCTGCGGCGGTCTGCGCGCCCTCGGCGACGGGATCGGCGACGTGAAGCGCATGTACGTGGTGCCGGAGGCGCGCGGAACGGGCGTGGCGGACGGCGTACTGACCGCGCTCGAAGAAGGGGCGCGGGGGCAGGGGTGGTCCGCGCTGCGGCTGGAGACCGGCGACGGACAGCCTGCCGCCGTCCGGTTCTACGAGCGCTCCGGCTATCGGCGCATCCCGAACTTCGGGGCGTACGCCGGGGTGGACGGTTCCTGGTGCTTCGAGCGGAGGCTCGACGCCGTCAGAGCTTGTCCATCCCCTTGTACGGGGTGACGATCCGGGCCTGATGCGACCCGAAGTCGACGATCAGGGCGTCGTCGTGGCCGACGCTGAGGACGCGGCCGAGGCCGTAGCGGTCGTGCGAGACGCGGTCGCCGGCCGCGTACTCCTCGACGGCCGCCACGACGGCGGGGGCGAACGGACTGGTGGGGAGGTGGCGCCGGGGCGCGGTGGGCTTCGTCATGGGCCCTCAGTATGCGCCCTCCACCCCGCCTCATGGGAAGGGGCGTGTCAGAGAGCTAGGACGACGCGTCCCTGCGGGCGTGGTCCTCGACCACGTCGGAGAGGTGCTGGGAGAGCAGGCCGGCCACCGGAAGCCGCAGACCGGTGTCCCGGGCGGCGGCGACCACGTCCCACAGGTCCTTGCTCCACGAGCGTTCGCTCACCGGCGTGCCCACGCGGTCGTAGTCGGCGGCCATCCGGTCGAAGAAGCCCCAGTTGCGGGCCACCCAGGAGTCGCCGAGGCCGGTGCGGGCGATCTCCAGCACGTGGTCCTCCGGCACTCCGCAGGCGCCGGCCAGGGCGAGGGCCTCGTGCGCGCCGGCCAGTGCGCTGAACATCATCAGCTGGTTGGCGAGCTTGGCGGCCGAGCCGGCGCCGGGCGGCCCGACGTGCAGCACGTGCGAGCCGACCGTCTCCAGCAGGGGCCGGGCCCTGGCGACGTGTTCCTCGTCGCCGCCCACCATGACGGTGAGGTCGCCGGTGCCGGCGCGTTCGGGGCCGCCGCTCACCGGCGCGTCCAGCACGCCGACGCCGTGCCGGGCGCCCTCCTCGGCGAGGGCGACGGCCGTGCGCGGCAGCACCGTGCTGTGCAGGACGACGACGGAGCCCGGCGCCATGCGGGCCAGCGCTCCGTCGCGCCCGCTCAGCACACCCTTCACCGCCGCGTCGTCGGGGACGGCCAGCACGAGCAGGTCGCGGTCGGCGAGTCCGGTGGGGGAGCCGGCTTCGGCGGCCCCGGCCCGGACGCACTCCGCGACGCGCTCCGCGGCGGGGTCGAAGACCGTCACCGGCCAGTCGCCGCGCAGCAGGGTGCGTACGAGGGGCAGGCCCAGATTGCCGAGGCCGACGAATCCGACGTTCATGTCAGCTGATCGTTCCTTCCAGGAGGTGGGCGGAGCGCCGCGACCGGCGCATCCGGAGGACGGAGTACCCCGCCAGCGCGGCCACCACCAGCGCCATGGGCGGGAAGGTGAACGCGCCGACCACGCTCACCGCCAGGCCGAAGACGGCGATGGTGCGCCAGGTGCGGTGGTTGCGGTCGTGCGCCGCCGCCGCGCGAACGGCCTCGGTGGGCGGGGGCGCGGCCGAGGCCGACGGCGTGGTGCGGGGCGTGCGGGCACCGAAGGCCAGGGCGATCAGGGCGAGGAGGGCGAAGAGCGCCGCGAGGCCGTACGCCTGCTCGCTGAAGCGCAGGACGGACAGCAGGACGAGGCACGCGGCCGCGACGGCACTTCCGGGACGGATCGTCATCGTTGTTCTCCCTACGCGAAGAGCTGCCAGGTCGAGACGCAGCCGAGGAAGGCCAGGAAGAGACCCGAGAGGATCACCCACCAGCGTGCCGCGGTGCCGAGCCGGTACTGCTTGGGCAGCACCTTCTTCTCCGTCCACACCAGGGCCAGGCAGAACACGCCGCTCATCAGCAGGCCGCCGAGGACGGACGCCGGGGTGACGATGACGACGACCTCGCCGATCGTCCACACCAGCAGCAGCGAGGCGGCGAGCAGGTAGACGTACAGGTACGGGCGGACGGCACGCTGCCCGGCCAGGCGCACCTTCTCCGACACCGCGCCGAGGCTTTCGTAGGCGGTGTAGCTGTACATCTCCCAGAAGGCGTACAGCGAGCCGAAGAAGGCGAAGAAGACGGCGACGAAGTACAGGTACTCGAACATGGGGTGGACGGCGGTGAGGAACCCGGCCTGGTGGGTGAGGGTCTGCTGCCCGTCGGGTACCTTGCGGGACTCCGACAGCAGCGACGCGCCGTTCATCATGAACATGATGGCGAAGACGGTGATCGCGGAGAAGGACAGGAGCGCATCTCCCATCGGCGCACGGGACCAGGCCCGGGCCTTCTGCGCCTCCTCCGGGTCGGCGGACAGCGGCAGTTGCCTGCCGCCGCGCCCGGCGTCCTCGTAGCGCTCGCTGAAGGCGTGCACCTGGCGGTGGGCGAGCAGGCCCCACTTCTTCTCACGGAGCATGCCGGTGTAGCCGATGTAGTCGTACGTGCCGCCGCCGATCGCGCCGAGGTAGGCGCCGATCTCCAGCCACACCGAACGCTCCGCGATCTCCGGGTAGTCGGCCCGGAGCCAGCCGGCGTACTCGGGAACGCTCGGGAAGAAACCTTTCAGCGCGCTCAGCCAGTCCGGTTGCAGCACCACCACGCTGATCGCGACGGCGAGCAGCATGAAGCCGACGATGACGGTCTGCGCCATCTCCAGCTTCGCGTAGCCGCCCACCCACGACAGGACGGCGGACAGGACGATCAGCAGGGACGCCCACAGCGCCCCGGTGCCGATGCCCGTCTCGGCGATCAGGTCGCCGATGCCCAGGCCCAGGCCGCTGACCCAGGAGGGGATCACCGCGATCGAGGTGGCGCCGAAGACGAGGGGGAACCAGCCGCGCGGGCCGGGGAAGACCGTCGCCCAGCGGGTCATCGGGTGTTCGCCGGCCACGACCATGTAGCGGTTCATCGAGTACGCCAGCGCCGCCTTGGTGACGGCGGCGACGACGAACGCCCAGATGAGCGTGTAGCCGAATATGGAGCCGCCGCGCGAGGCGAAGATCATCTCGCCGCTGCCGATGTTGGCGGAGGCGATGATCGCGCCGGGGCCGAGGACGCCGACCGCTCCCACCAGGGTGAGGCGTCTGCGCAGCCGTGGCGGCGGTTCGGGATAGGTGAGGGTCTCGCCGGCGGCGGTCGCCTGCTGGTCCGTCATCAGGCATCACTCCGTGGTGCGGGTGGGTGCGGGTCTGCGGTGGCGGTGGTCAGTTCCCGGGCGCCGTCCAGCTCCATGCGGTGGAGCTTGTCGACGCGCCGGCGGAAGTGCTCCTCGGTGCTGAAGGTGGCGTTCAGGTAGCTGCGCAGGACCTCCTCGGCCGTGACCGGGCCGATGATCCAGGCGCCCATGGCGAGCACGTTGACGTCGTCGTGCTCGACGCTCTGGTGGGCGCAGAAGGTGTCGTGGCACAGGGCCGCGCGGATGCCGGGGATCTTGTTGGCGGCGATGCACGCGCCCACGCCCGTCCCGCAGAGCAGCACGCCGCGGTCCGCCTCCCCGCGCCGGACCGGGTCGCACACCAGGCGGGTGATGTCGGGGAAGTCGACCGGGTCCGCGGTGTGCGTGCCGACGTCGGTCACCTCGACGCCCATCCGGTCCAGCACCTCCTTGACGTGGTCCTTGAGGCCGAGACCGCAGTGGTCGTTGCCCAGGGTGATGCGCATTCAGGCTCCTTCCGGGGAGGGTGTGTTGCGGATGCTGCACACTTCGTCGTGCCGGGGCATGGCCTCCTGGGCCCCCGGGCGGGTGACCGCGAGGGAGGCCGCGAGGACCGCCGTGGTGATCGCCGCGTGCGGGTCGGCTCCCCGGGCGAGGGCGGCGGCGAGGTAGCCGGCGAAGGCGTCCCCGGCTCCCACGGTGTCGGTGGCGTCCACCCGTGGTGCGGGAAAGACCTCCGGTGCGCCGCCCCGCGTCGCCAGGGCGCCGCGGGCGCCGAGGGTGGCGACGACGAGGCAGCCGTTGCGAGCGGCCAGCGCGCGGGCCGCGCCCTCGGCGGAGTCCGCCCCCGGCTCGCCCTCACCCTCGCCCCCGGTCCCGGCGGAGGCCAGCAGGCGGGCCTCGTGCTCGTTGACCAGCAGCACGTCGAGTTCCGGCAGCGGCAGGCCGAGTGCGTCCGGCGGCGGCGCGGGCGCCGCGTTGAGCACCACCGTCGCACCGCGGGCCGCCGCCAGCCGTCCGGCCCGGCGCACCACGTCGAGCGGCACCTCGCACTGCAGCAGCAGCACGTCGCCGGGTCCGAGCCGGTCGCAGGCGGCGACCGTGTCCTCGTCCCCGAGGTGCCCGTTGGCGCCGGTCGTGACGGCGATCATGTTCTCCCCGCCGTCCTCGACGAGGATCGTGGCCGTTCCGGTGGCCACGTCCGCCGGCCGCCGGACGGCGGTGGTGTCCACGCCCTCCCGGGCCAGTGCCCGCAGCAGCAGGTCCCCGCCCTCGTCGGTGCCGACGGCGCCGACCATCCGGACCGTCGCGCCCGCGCGGGCGCACGCCACCGCCTGGTTGGCGCCCTTGCCGCCCGGCAGCCGGTGCAGCCGCCCGCCGGCGACCGTCTCCCCGCGCCCGGGCAGCCGCGGCACGCTCGTGACGAGGTCGACGTTCAGGCTGCCGAGCACCGTCACGGAGCCCATCAGCGCACCTCCGTACGGCGGTGGCGTGCGGTGGTCTGCCGCCGCACGATGTGCACGTCGAGCACCTCGCTCGCCGGCTGTTCGTCGTTCATGGCGCTCCCGATGAGCAGGGCGGCCGCCCGGCGGCCGAGGGTCTGGATCGGCTGGTGCACGGTCGTCAGGCCGGGCCGCAGGTACGACGCCAGGTGGATGTCGTCGAAGCCGACGACGCTCACCTCGTCCGGCACGGCGAGGCCGACGTCCTCCAGGGCGCGCAGCGCCCCGATGGCCATCAGGTCGTTGCCGCAGAACACGGCCGTGAACGGGCGCCGGCGGCGGCGCAGCGCGCGCAGCCCGTCGTAGCCGCCCTCCTCCAGGAAGCCGCCCTCGACGACCAGGGACGCGTCGTACGGCAGCCCGGCCTCCTCCAGCGCCTCCCGGTAGCCGTCGTGCCGGTCCTGCGCCACGGAGAGGTGGGCGGGGCCGCGGACGTGCGCGATGTGCTCGTGGCCCAGCTCTATGAGGTGCTCGGTCGCCAGCCGTCCGCCACGCCGGTGGTCGCTGCGCACCACCCGGGAGCCGTCGACGGTCGTGTCCCGGTCCACGGCGACGACCGGCAGCCCGGCGAGGGCCGCGTCCAGCTGCTCGCTGGCGGCCAGTCCGCCGACCAGGACCACCCCGTCCACCCGCTTGCGCCGCAGGTGCAGCAGCTCCTGCACCGCGATCTCGCTGTCCTCGGAGGTCTGGCAGAGCAGCAGCAGCTTCTGGTGCGCCGTGGCGACCTCCTGCACCCCCTTGACGAGTTCGGGGAAGAAGGGGTTGGTGATGTCGGGGACGAGCACCGCGATCGTGCCGGTCGCCTTGCCGTGCAGGCTGCGGGCCAGGTCGTTCGGCTCGTAGCCCAGCCGGCGGGCGGCGTTCAGCACCCGTTCGCGGGTCGCGCGTCCCACCCGGCCGCTCTCGTTGAGCGCCCGGGAGACGGTGGTGATGGAGACGCCCGCCTCGGCGGCGACGTCCCGGATGGTCACCACGTGCGGTGCACCGGGAGGGGCGCGGCGGACCCGCGTGTTGGACAATCGTTTGCGCAGAAAGTCCAGAGATCTTGGTCAAACGTTTGCATGCGGAGAAGTTAGAGTCCCTGCCCACCGCCGTCAAGACTTCCGTCCGCGGGGTTACCGCCTCGTGAGGTTGCCGTCAGTGAGCCGGCCGGGGGCCCGGCGCGACGCCTGCCGCACGTGCCACCGCGGCCGCGCTCGCCCGCAGGCCCCGGGTCGCGGCCTCGTCGTGGGCGGGTACGCAGCGGTCGCGCGCCGGATCGTACGCTGTGCCCAGCACGCCCGCGTGGTCCGCGTCCGGCTCGGTCAGGACGACCTCGTGGCCGTGCGCCGCGAGCACGTCCCGGAAGCGGCGCGACTCCTCCGGCGGCACGGTCACGTCGCCGGCGCCGTGCACGAGTTCGACGGGGCCCGCGGGGAGCGCCGCACCCGCCGACACCTCCGCCACCGCGGAGCGGGGCATGCCCAACTCCGGCTTGCCCACGGTGTACCGGCCGGCGATGCCGACGAACGCGGACGGCCGCCACCCGCCGACCCGCTCGGGCCGCAACGTCACGCCGGCCCCGGCGAGCGCCCCCAGCGACCACCCGGCCAGCACGATCCGGTCCGCGTCGCCGCCGTAGGTCTCCGCGTGCTCCCGCGTGAAGCGCACCGACTCCGACAGGTGGGCCCAGCCGCCGTCGGGGGCGTCCGGGCGCCAGTCCGGCACGGCGACGAGCAGACCGTGCGCGGCGATCGCGCCCGCGAGCGGCGCGAGCACGTCCCGCTCGTCCGGCCCGCGTCCGTGCCACAGCAGCACCACCGGCACCGGCGAGGACATCCGGACCGGACGGTGGACGTCCAGCGCCTTCCCGCTCGGTCCGTACACGACGCCCTGCCGCACCTCTGCCGTCGCACTCATGCGGGCGAAGCTACCAGCGTCCGCGGACGGTTCGGGTCGCGGTGCCCCTCCCGGGGCGTGCCCTGTCAGCCGTGCACCGGCAGCGGGTCGGTGAAGTGCCACGGCCTGGCCAGGAGCCGGTCCACCGCTTCCACGGCGGCGCCCAGCCGCCGTTCGTGCGGGCCGGTGAGGAGCACGTACGGGAGGTCGCGCGAGGTCAGTTCGGCGCGGAAGCGGGCGGTCATCCAGGCGCGCAGATGCGCGCCGTCGCGGAGGCCGTCGTCCTCGAAGGGCACGCCGGTGTGGTCGGTGAGCAGCCACAGTTCGTGGTCACCGCGGGCGGCGACGGCGGCCACCCGCGGATCGCGGTGACCGAGGTACCGCTCGTGCCAGACGGTGGTGGCCAGCGCGTCGGTGTCGCAGAAGAGGACGGGGGAGCCGGTGCGCGCGGCGGTCTCCTCGTCGGCGAGCTGGCGCTCGGCGACGGCGACGAACTCGTCCGAGTGCCACGGGACGTCGGCGAAGCCGGCGCCGGGGCGGGCGGCGCGGAGGCGGGCGAACTTCTCCTCGCTGTACCGGCGCCCGTACTCCGGCACCCACCGGGTGTCCGCCCAGACGCCGCCCCGGGCCCGGAAGTGCACGGCGAGGGCGCGGGCCAGGGTGGTCGTGCCGGTGGACTCGGCCCCGACGACGACCACGCGGCGGGCCAGTGCCGCACGGACGGGCGCGGCGAGGTGGTGCCAGTTGCCCACCGGGTCCTTGCGCACGGCCGTTCCCGAGACGGGGTACGTCGTGCGGTCGAGGTCCACGGTCACGGCCGCGGCGCCGAAGCGGCGGCCGAGCTCGGCGCCGTACGGCTCGGAGGTGAAGACCGCGTCCACCGGCTCGGGCACGGCGGCGCGGAAGACGGCCATGTGTGCGTCCCAGACCGCGTCGTCGGTGTAGTCGACGGGCACGTCGTCGACCGTGCCGACGATCCGCACGTGCGGCTCGGGGTGCACCTCGCGCATCCAGGCCACGCGGCGGGCCAGGGGGACCGACTCCACGGACGACGCGCACACGAGCACGGTCAGCCGCCGGCAGCGCGCGGCGGCCGTGCGCACGAGGTGGTGGTGGCCGGCGTGCGGCGGGTAGAACTTGCCCAGCACCAGCCCGTGCGCGAACTCCCCTGCGGCGCCCCGGCTCACGCCGCCGCCCCGAGCGGCGCGGCCGGGGCGGGGCCCGTCCGGGCCGCGGTCCACTCGGCACGCCAGCTGCGCAGGCCGACGACGCACAGGATCATGAAGCCGACGTACAGCAGCGCGGTGAGGTGGAGGCCCTTGTAGGCGTAGAGCGGGACGTAGACGACGTCGGCCGCGATCCACAGGTACCAGGACTCCAGCTTCTTGCGGCACTGCCCGTAGGTGGCGGCCAGTGAGAGCGCGGTGGTCAGGGCGTCCCAGAAGGGCACGGTGGAGTCGGTCGAACGGGCCAGCCACAGCGTGAGCAGCGCGGTGACCGCGAGCGTCGCGGGTGCCAGCACCCACCAGGTGCGGGCGTCGGTGCGGCTCACCGGCAGCCGTCCGGCCGCCGCCTCCGGCCCGCCCCGCAGCCAGGCCCACCAGCCGTACAGGGCGAGGGCGATGTAGACGACCTGGAGTCCCGCGTCGGCGTACAGGCCGGCTCCGGCGAACAGCAGGATGAAGAACAGGTTGTTGGCGATGCCGATCGGCCAGTTGGCGATGTGCTGCCGGGCGACGAGCCACACGCACAGCGCGCCGCTGCCGAAGCCGAGCACCTCGACCCAGCTGACGGGGGTGTCCAGCAGGGTGAAGAGGGGCTGCTGGAGCGGGGCGAGCAGGTCCGCGACGTCCACGCGTCGACCTCCTTAAATGTCACAGTGACGATAACGGGGTCCGGGGGTCGCGGCAAGGGGATTCCGGCAGCGGCCACAACCTCCCGGGGCGTTCGGCCGTCACCTCGTCATCACGCTGTCGACACAGCGTCGCCACCGAGTGCGGGGAGCCGCAGATGACACATCCCTATGCGGGCGGAACGGGCGGAACGGGCGGGCGGGGAGGGCCGTTCGGGCCGCCGCCGCCGGCTCGGCCGGGCGGCCGGCCGGGCGCGAACGGCCCGATGCGGCGCCGGGCGAAGTTCTGGGTCGTGGTCGCGGGCGTCTGGTTCGGCACCTTCTCCTGCACCGGGCTGCTGATGGCCGCGAGCGAGGAAGGGCAGGGGAGCGGAGGCGACGCCGCGGCGGCGACCGTCGAGGCCGGACCGACGGTCACCGCCACGGCGACGGTCACCGCGGAGCCCGAACCCGCGCCCACCGTCACCGAGACCCGGACGAAGAAGGTCGAGGTGAAGGTGACCGAGACGGTCCGGGAGGAGGCGGCCGTCGCCCCGCCCGCCGACGACGGCGGCGCCGGGCTCCCGGCGGCGCCCGGCCCCGGCCCGGACGTCGACTGCTCGGACCTGCCGGGTCCCGTCGTGGTCGGGCCCGGCGACCCGCACGACCTGGACCGGGACGGCGACGGGATCGGCTGCGACTGAACACCCGCCGCACAGGACCGCACAGGACCGCGCAGAAGCATCTGATGATCCGCAGAGATGTTCGTCCGACTCCACGCGCGGGTGGTGATCGTCACCCGAAAGAGTGGCGGTAGGGGCCGATGCCCCTCCGGGAGCGGCCGGGCCGCGAAGCATGCGTGGTGGCCGGGTCAACCGGCCGTCACGGCAACGGAGTTCGTCGGGCCGACGGAGTCCGGGGCCGCGCGCGTTCCCGCGCATCAAGCGATTTCTGCGAAAGGACTGTGCAGCATGACACGTCTGGCGAAGGCCGCCTCCATCGCCGTTGCCTCCGGCGCCGTGATCCTCGCCGGCGCCGGAGGCGCCGTCGCGGACAGCGGCACGCAGGGCGCGGCCGTCGGCTCGCCCGGTGTGCTGTCCGGCAACGTCGTCCAGGTCCCGATCCACATCCCGGTCAACGTCTGCGGCAACACCGTCAGCGTGATCGGCCTGCTGAACCCCGCGTTCGGCAACGTGTGCGTCAACGGCGGCCACGACGACGGCGGCAGCTACTGACCGTCCCCTCGCGGGACGAACGACCCGGGCGGGGCGCCGGTGACGACCGGCGCCCCGCCCGGGGCCGTGCTGGGGGAGAGAGCCGGAAGCTCAGTCCCGCGCGGTGCGCTGCTCGATCGCGTCGCGCAGCGCGCCCTGCGCCTCCCGTGCCGCCGGCATCCCGGACAGGCGGGGCAGGAGCTGGGCCGTGAGCAGCGTGGTGAGCGCCGAGGAGTCGGAGCCGCCGCCGTCCGGCCCGTCGGTGCGGACCACGATCGGCTGCGGAGCCGAACCGGCCAGCGTCGCCCCGACGTCCAGCCGCCGCCGCGCCAGTTCGTACTGGAGCACCGCCCGGTTGTCCCGGTACGCCTGCGCCAGCCGGCGCTGCGCACGGGCCTCGTTCTCCGCCGAGATCAGCCCGCTGCGGCCGCGCGTCTCGATCTCGAAGCGGACCTTCTGCGCCTCCGTCTCCTGCTCCTCCAGGAGCTGCGCCACCTGCTCGCGCGCCTGGTTGAGGGCGGCCTTGACCTCGACGATGCGCGCGTCGCGCACCTTCTTCGCCCGCTCGATGTCCATGCCGAGCGCGTCGATGCGGCGCTTGCGGGTGAGACCCCACTCCTGCTCGTACGCCGTCCGCTCCTTGGCGACCCGCTCCTTGGTGGACAGGTGCTGCTGGTACTGCGTCGGGAGCTGCACGTCCGGGATGTTGCAGCCGGTGATGCGCACGCCGTAGCGGTCCAGCTGACGGTTCAGCAGGTCCTGCATGTCGGCCACGTCCGAGCCGCGCAGGTCGTACGCCCGCTCGGTCTGCACCTGGCGTCCGCGCTGCCGGATGGCGTCCTGCACCGCGCTGGACAGCACCAGGTCGAAGTTGCCGGCACCGATGCTCCGCACGAACAGCACCGCGTCGGTGATGCGGAACTTCAGGAAGAACTCGATGGACCGCAGCGGAACGTTCTCCCGCGTCGGGCAGGCGACGACCGGTGCCGAGTACGGGATCTCCGTCGCGGTGTCCACCACGAAGTCCACCCGCTCCCACGGGTGCCACAGGTAGTGGCGGCCCGGGTCCAGCGTGCTCACGATGGCGCCGTAGCGGGTGAGGATGCCGTTGGTGCCCTGCTCGATCTCCACGATCGACGAGCGCCACCACCACAGCCCGCCCGCGAGCAGGAAGAAGGCGCCGAGGACGTACGCCAGGGTGGCCAGCGCCCCGAACGCGACGTCTCCGGCGCCGCTGTCCGCGTCCTGGAGGCTCAGCATGACGCCCGCCAGCAGGGAGAAGACGCCGAGCCACACGGGCAGCATCCACCACACCCGACGCAGGTGACGGGGGATGATGACCGGCACGATGGTGCCGGCCTCGCCGCCGCGCAGCAGCCGCGGCACGTCGCTCCAGGGAGCGACCTCTTCGGTGATGACCGACCTGCGGTTGTGCGTGGCGCTCATTCCGCCCCCTCCTCGGTGCGCGCGGCGGCCGTGTCACCGGCCGTGCCGTCGGCCGCGTCCTCCGCGACGGCCTGGGTGTCGTCCGCGACGGCGGCCGTCGGGTCCGTCTCCCCCGGGACGGTGGGCCGTTCGGCCTCCCGCAGCGCACGGATCTCCGGCTCGCGCTCGGCGATCCGGGCCGAGACCTCCTCCAGCCGGGCCCGCACGGCGGCCATGTCCGCCTCGGAGAACAGCTCCGTGCCGTGCTCGCCGACCATCTCCCGGGCCAGCGCCAGGAAGTCGACCCCGGCCGCGCCGTCACCCGTGCCGGCGCCCGGCCCGCCGATGCGGACCAGCCGCGGCAGGTGGTCGGCGACCTCCTCCAGCGTGTCCAGGATCTGCTGCTGGTAGCGGTACTCCAGGATCTCCGGCGCCTCCGACGCGGTCACCGCGCGGATGTCCAGCGCCTGCGCCTCCAGCAGCGCCGCGTTCGCCTTCGCCTCCGACTCGGCCTGCACGTACCGCTGCCGGGCCAGCGCCTGGGCCCGGTTGGTCTCGCGCTCGACGGCGGTGTCCATCTGCGCCTGGTACTGCGCGATCTCCGCCTGGATGCCGGACAGCGTCTCGTGACGGGTGGCCAGCTCCTTGCTCAGGTCGCCCTCGTCCTGCTCCTTGCGGAGCTGGAGCGCGTACTCGTGGGTGTAGGCGTCCTTGGCCATCCGCACCATCTCCGGCGCGGCCAGGTGCATCCGGTAGCCCTGGTCGGACGGTTCGGCGTGCGTGATGTTGGCGTTCGTCAGCTCCACGGCGGGCAGGAACTGGTTGTTCAGCTGCTCCAGCAGCCGCCCGGTGTCCTCGCCGACCATGTCGTAGATGCCCGCGGCCTCCTGCTCGTAGATGAGGCTGCGGATGGTCTCGCTGACCGCGTTGTTCAGCTTCTCCTCGAAGCCGCGCACGGCGCCCAGGGTGTAGACGAACTCCTGCGGGTCCTGGATGCGGAACTGGATGAAGAGGTCGATCGAGGCCTTCACCCCGCCCCGCGTCGGAGCCTCCCGCACCGGCGCGTTGAACGGGTACTCGCGGGTCGTGTTGACGATGTACGACACCCGCTTGAACGGGCTGATCAGTACGACCCGTCCCGGGCCCACGACCTTCTCCAGCTTGCCGAACCGGGTGATCAGCGCCTGGCTGCCGTCCGGCACCATCACCATGCCCTGCCGCCACCAGACGAACGCCACCGCGGCCACCGACATGACCCAGTAGTGCAGCCCGAAGAGCGGGTGCGTCAGCGTGCCGACGCCGGTCGCGCCCGACGTGGCCGCCGCGATCGACGTGCCGATGACGCCGAGGACCAACAGCAGCGACACGGGCAGCATGCTGAGGAACGACCGGCCGCGCGGGATCACCATCGGGCAGATGGCGTGCACCTTCCGCCGTCCGTCGCGCTCCTGCCGACTGCGGTTGAGCGCCTCGCCCGCCTCGTCCAGCGGCACGGTCTGCTCGGACATCACGGTGTCGATGTCGCCGCCCTGCTCCCGCGCCGCCGGGAAGTCGGCCGGGTCGATGCTGTCCTCCTGGAGCAGCTCCTCCCGGCTCCCGGACGCGCCCCGGCTCAGCCTGCCGGCGACTCCGCTCCCGCGCTCCGCCGCATCACCCGCGTGCTGCCGCAACGCGTCCTCCGCGACGGAGCGCGGATCGGCTCCGCCCGCCACCGCCTGGGCGGCTCTGCGTAGGTTCTGGCCACGTGAAGCCACGAACATCCCCCTGTCTCACGTCTGCGTCTTCGGCCCTCCATCCCACACCATGCTTCGGACCTGCGGAAAGCCGGGCACGCCGATCGTGACGCGACCGGTACGGGTGGCGTGCGCGGGGCGCCAGTTGACACCCGGCCCTTCGTTCGGTTGGTTGGACGCCGCCGCTGCCGCGCACGGCGGCGGACACGGCACAGCGAGAACTCACACGGGGGGCGGCGCCATGAGCGACCCGGGCATGCAACAGGGCGGAGTCGGGGCCACGGCGGCCGACTTCCCGCCGACCGCGCAGTCGTTGAAGACGGTCCTCCGCGCCTGGACGGCGGTGCTCGCCGCCGCCCCGCTGTTCGCGGCCCTGGGCGTGCTGCTCCTGGCCATGGACGGCGATTACGGCTTCTACCTCGTCATCTTCGGCGTGGGCATGACCGTCGGCGCCCTGCTGTGGCTGTCCTACGCGCGGAAGATGCGGGCGGCGCTGCAGCGCGGCCCCTGGGCGGCCTGCCGGGCGACGACGGTCAGCTCGGGCCTCAACAACCCGACGGTGGTGGTCCAGGACCCCGGCACGGCGGAGCTGAGGGTCTACGTGGCGCGCACGGCCCTGTGGTCGATGGACTGGGCGGACCCCGGGCCCGCCGGGGTGCTGTGGTGGGCCGCCCACCCCGAGGGCGGCGCCGTCGTGTGCCGGCCGGGCGGCACCAGCCTCGTGTGGGTGAAGCCGCTGCGCGCGGGGCGGAAGCGGGACGCCGGGCTGGCGCAGGCGGCCCAGCGCGGCCTGATGCAGCAGCCCGGAGGGCAGCCGCAGGGGTGGGGCGGCCAGCCCCAGCCGCACCCGCAGGCTCCGTATCCGCAGGCTCCGTATCCGCAGAAGCAGCCCCCGCAGCAGCAGCCGGGGTGGACGCCGCCGCCCGGCGGCCAGGGCGGGCCGGGCTGGGGGCAGCAGCCCCCGGCGGCGCAGCCGCCGCACCCGCAGCAGCAGCCGGGCTGGGGGCCGCCGCCGCAGGCTCCGCAGCCGGGGCACGGGCCCTACCCCGGTCAGGGCCAGGGCGGCCACCCGGGTCAGGGGTCCGGCGGCGGGTGGTGAGCCGCGCGGTCGCGGCCTGACACGACGCCGCCCGGCGCGCCCCGGGAGGGGCGGCGCCGGGCGGCGTGCGCGGGGCGGGGGTGCCTCAGAGGGAGACGCCGTTGGCCCGCAGGTACTGGACCGGGTCGATGTCCGAGCCGTAGTCCGGGCCGGTGCGCACCTCGAAGTGCAGGTGCGGGCCGGTGCTGTTGCCGGTGGAGCCGACGGCCCCGATCTGCTGGCCGGCGCTGACGCTCTCGCCCGCCGAGACGGACAGCGAGGACAGGTGGCCGTACTGGCTGTACCGGCCGTCCTCGTGCTGGATGACGACCTGGTTGCCGTACGAACCGGCCCAGCCGGCGGAGACGACCGTGCCGTTGGCGACGGACTTCACCGTGGTGCCGGTGGAGGCGGCGAAGTCCACACCGGTGTGGTAGCCGCTGGACCAGCTGGCGCCGGTCTGGTGGTACGGGGTGCTCGTGGCGGCCTCGACCGGAGCGGAGAAGCCGCCGGCGGCGCTCTCGGCCTGGGAGGTGTCCGCGGACTCCGCGGCGGCGGAGGCCGCGTCGGAGCTGCCGGAGTCCTGCTTCGGCGCCGGAGCCTTCTTCTCGGTCTTCTCGGGCTTCTCGGCGGTCTCCTTCTTCGGCGCCTCGCTCTGCGTGGCGCCGGCGGCGGAGCCGTTCAGGCTGAGCTCCTGGCCCGGGTAGATCAGGTCCGGGTTGCCGCCGATGACCTCGCGGTTGCCGTCGTAGACGGTGTTCCAGCCGCCGTCCACGTCGTGCGCGTTGGCGATCTTGAACAGGGTGTCGCCGCTGACCACGGTGTAGCTCTCGGTCTTGGCGTCCTTCGGGGCCTTCGTGTCCCGGGCACCGGTGTCGGCCTTCGGGGCGGCCTGCTTCGGGGCCTCGGCGGTCTCGGCCTTCGAGGCGGCGGCGTCCTCGCCACCACCGTTCGGGTCGATCTGCGGGTCGCCGCTGTTCTGCTGCAGGCCGGCCTGCGGGCCGCAGTTGGGCCAGGCGCCCGGGCCCTGGAGGGCGAGCAGCTTCTCGGCGGCGGCTATCTGCTGGTCCTTGGTGGCGAGGTCGGCGCGGGGCGCGAACTCGGTGCCGCCGGCGGCCTCCCAGCTGGACTGGGTGAACTGCAGGCCGCCGTAGAAGCCGTTGCCGGTGTTGATGCTCCAGTTACCGGTGGACTCGCACTGGGCGACCTTGTCCCAGGTGTCCACGGAGGCGGCCTGGGCGCCGCCGGCGGTCACGAGCGGAAGGGCGATGCCGGCGCCGCCCGCGGTCAGGGCGAGGGCGGTGGCGCGGCGGGTGAAACGCTGCGTCTTGGAGCGACGATGACGTCCGCGTGCAGACATGGCTGTGGTCCTCTCCTACGCCTGCGAGGTGAGCTGTCGGGTTCGGGCTGGAGTTGCCCGGTCGCCTGTGCGAGCGCATGAGCGGCACTCGCTGCGACTTCACCCCAAGCCGTCCGGTGACGTACCGGCGCGGCACTTACCTTGGGTCCCCCACTCCTGCCGTTCGTGGGTCACGGGTGGCTCCTGCTCCGGGCGGCAGGACTCGGCGTCCCGGCTCAGGGCCGCCGCACGAGCGCGGCGGCGGAGGGAACCAAAACACAGGGATTCGGATTGCGGCAAGAAAGTCGGGTTTACGGACGGTCTTCACACGGGCTTCACGCCACTCCGACACGACTGTGTGCTGCTGTCCGTTTTCGCTGAGTTGTCGCGATCTTCGTATGTCGAGTGCTCAACTCGCCGCTATGAAGGGGGAGTTGAGAAAGCCCTGAATTTCGGTCCGGTGTGCGGCGCGCCCCGTCGAGACCGTGCTGTTATTCGCGTCACGCCGCGAGGAGCAGACCGCCAATATCCATACCGAAACGCCAAATGGGACGTAACGGGCTTCCCTGCGGTAATGCGTCGATCTCGTCCGGGTCTCAGTCCCGTCCGGTCCGGGGTGGCGTGGTGCCCGGGAGGCGGTACCGACGCTCGGGGCGACCCGTGGTGCCGTACCGCAGGGACACCTCGGCCTCGCCGCCGGCCGCGAAGTGCTCCAGATAGCGCCGCGCGCTCACCCGGGAGAGCCCGCTCAGCTCCGCGCA
Organism: Streptomyces hazeniae; assembly: GCF_031845485.1. Classification (NCBI taxonomy): domain Bacteria; kingdom Bacillati; phylum Actinomycetota; class Actinomycetes; order Kitasatosporales; family Streptomycetaceae; genus Streptomyces; species Streptomyces hazeniae. The sequence continues at coordinate 226,728 of NZ_JAVREQ010000001.1, read as the reverse complement.
CTCGGCCGCCGAGAGGTCTCCCGGCGCCTCCTTGAGCGCCCGCCGTACGAGCGCCGCGGTCTGCGCGGTCAGCCCCTTGGGGAGGGCCGGTCGCTCGCGCGGCGGCGCGGCGGCTCGCGGATCCCCGGCGGGGGAGCCGAAGACCCGGTCGACCTCCGCCTGTCCGGCCTCTCCCGCCGCAGCGAGTGCCGCCAGCTCGCGTCGCCGCTGCGCGTAGGCGAGCAGCCGCTCCCGCAGGGTCCTGCTCTCGAACGGCTTGATGATGTAGTGCACGGCCCCGCCGAGCTGGGCTCCGCGCACGGTCTCCACGTCGCGTGCGGCGGTGACCACCAGGACGTCCACCCCGGGGGCGGCGGGCGCGGTGCCCGTCGTCTCCTCGCCGGGGTCGCCCCGCAGCGCGCGCAGGACGTCCAGTCCCGACATGTCCGGCAGGTAGATGTCCAGCAGCACCAGGTCCGGGCGCAGTGCGCGCACCGCCGTCAGTGCCTCGGCGCCGGTCCGGGCCTCCCCGGCGACGGCGAATCCGGGGGTCTGCTCGACCATCGCACGGTGCAGCCGGGCGACCATGAAGTCGTCGTCCACGACGAGCACCCGCACCGTCGGCCTCTCGCCCGGTCCGTTATGTCCCGATGTGTGGTGGTGTGTCATTCCAGAGCCTCGTAGTGCACGCCCGTCAGCTCCTCGGACGCCTCCCACAGCCTCCGGGCCATCGCCGGATCCCGCGCCCAGGGCGCCCGCCAGGCTGCGCCCGGCGCGCCGCGCAGCCCCAGCAGTCGCGGCCCCACGAAGGCCCCGGGACCCACCTCCGCGGAGGTGGCGGCGTAGAGCGTGGCCGCCGCGCCCAGCTCGGCCGACGAACCGACGAGTGAGTTCGCGGCCCGCATCAGCCGCTCGCCGGTCCGGTCGCCCCTCAGCCGGGGCCCCTTGGTCTGCAGCTCGGTCGACGCGTATCCGGGGTGGGCGGCCGCCACGACCATGCCGTGCTCCCGGGTGCGGCGCGCCAGCTCCAGCGTGAAGAGCAGGTTCGCCGTCTTCGAGCGCCCGTACGCCGTCCAGCGCCGGTAGCCGCGCTCGCTGTTCAGGTCCGCCGGATCGATGCCCGAGACGACGTGCACGAGGCTGGAGACGTTCACGACCCGTGCGTCGCCGGCCGCCAGCAGCCGTTCCGTGAGCAGACCGGTGAGCGCGAAGTGCCCGAGGTGGTTGACGCCGAACTGCATCTCGAAGCCGTCGGCGGTCAGCGAGTGCGGGATCGCCATCAGCCCCGCGTTGTTGACCAGCAGGTGCAGCGGCTTGTCCGGCATCCCGGCCGCGAACTCGCGGATGCTGCCCAGGTCGGCCAGGTCCAGCCGGCGCAGCTCCGCGTGCGCCTCCGGGACCTCCGCGAGCAGCCGCTCCAGCGCCCGTTCGCCGCGCGACCGGTTCCGGCAGCCCAGCACGACGCGCGCGCCGCGCCGGGCCAGCTCGCGGGCCGTGACGTAGCCCAGACCGCTGTTCGCACCGGTCACGACCGCGGTGCGGCCGTTCTGGTCGGGAATCCTGCGTGCCGTCCAGCCCATCGCCTGCCGCGCTCCTCGCCGTGTCGCCCTGCCGCCGTCGGAGTGCCGCTGCGTGCCGCCGTCGGCGTGCCGGCCCGGTGCGTCCGCGCCGACCTGCTGTTTCGTACCCGCCCAGGGTAGAGCGGCAGGTGGGCCACGGCGAGGGCGGCGCCAGGCGTGGCGTCAGGCGGCGGGGGCCGCCGCGGAGGCCGCGGCGGGGACGGGCGACGTGCGCACCGGGAGGACCGGAACCGACACGTCCGCGTCGTCCAGGCAGCGGCCCGTGGCCAGGTCGAAGCGCTGCTTCAGCAGCGGCGACGCCACGAACGGCCGCCCCGCGTCCGAACCGGTCAGGCCCCGGGAGAGGACGTAGGCGCCGGTGAACGGGTCCCGGTTGCCGATCGCGTACGCCTTCCCCGCGCGGTCGGTGAACAGCGCGACCTGCGTGCCGTCCGGCAGCAGCGCCGCCACGCCGCGTCCGGGCACCAGGTCGCCGGGCCCGCACACCGGGTGCCAGGCGCCGCCCGCCGCCACCTCCAGCCGCTCCGGGGCGCGTGCCGGAGCGGGGGCCGAGCCGGGGGCCGTGACGAGGGCGTGCGTGCGGTGCTCGGGAGCGAGGGTCGTGGTCATGCCGGAGTCCCTTCGAGGGTGCGGACGGGGATGTCGGGACCGGACAGCAGCGTCAGGTCCGGTTTCACCTGCTCGCGCTCCGCGACGAACCGGACCGACGGGTCCGGCGCGCCGGGCGCGTTGACGAACGACACGAAGCGCCGCAGCCGCTCGGGGTCGTTCAGCGTCTCGGCCCACTCGTCGCGGTAGCCGGCGACGTGCGCGGCCATCAGCGCCTCCAGCTCGTCGCAGAGGCCGAGCGAGTCCTCCACCACGACCTCCCGCACGTGGTCCAGGCCGCCCTCGAGGCGCTCCAGCCAGGTCGAGGTGCGTTCCAGCCGGTCGGCGGTGCGGATGTAGAACATCAGGAACCGGTCGATCAGCCGGATCAGCCCGGCGTCGTCCAGGTCCTGCGCCAGCAGGTCGGCGTGCCGCGGGGTCGCGCCGCCGTTCCCCCCGACGTACAGGTTCCAGCCCTCCGCGGTCGCGATCACGCCGAAGTCCTTGCCCCTCGCCTCCGCGCACTCCCGCGCGCAGCCCGAGACGGCCGACTTCAGCTTGTGCGGCGCGCGCAACCCCCGGTAGCGCAGCTCCAGGTCGATGGCCATCCGCACGCTGTCCTGCACACCATAGCGGCACCAGGTCTGCCCGACACACGACTTCACCGTCCGCAGCGCCTTGCCGTAGGCGTGGCCGGACTCGAACCCGGCCTCCACCAGCCGCGCCCAGACCTGCGGGAGCTGGTCGACGCGGGCGCCGAACAGGTCGATCCGCTGACCACCGGTGATCTTGGTGTAGAGCCCGAAGTCGCGGGCGACCTCGCCGATGACGATCAGCTTCTCCGGGGTGATCTCGCCGCCCGGCACCCGGGGGACGATCGAGTAGGAGCCGTTGCGCTGGAGGTTGGCGAGGACGTGGTCGTTGGTGTCCTGGAGGGCGGCCTGTTCGCCGTCCAGGACGTGGCCGTCCGCACCGATGGAGGGCGCGAGCGAGGCGAGGATCGACGCCACGGCCGGCTTGCACACCTCGCAGCCGTCGCCGCTGCGCGCCGCCTCACGGCCGTGCCCGTCCAGCAGCGCGGCGAACGAGGTGATCCGCAGCGTGCGCACGATCTCGTACAGCTCGGCGCGGGTGTGCGCGAAGCAGCCGCAGAGCCCCTTGTCGACGGCGACCCCGGAGGCCTCCAGCTCCGCGTCCACGAGCTGCCCGAGCACCTTGACGCAGCTCCCGCAGCCGGTGCCGGCCCGCGTGCACTTCTTCACCGCCGGCAGGTCCGTGCAGCCGTGGTCGGTGACGGCGGCGCGGACGGCGCCCTTGGCGACGTTGTGGCAGTTGCAGACGACCGCGTCGTCCGGCAGCGCGGCGGGGCCCAGCGCGGGCGCCCCCGCCCCGGCGCCCGCGGGCAGCACCAGCGCCTCGGGCGGCACCGGCGGCACGCTGCCGGTCAGCGGGCGCAGCGTGCCGTACGCCTCGGCGTCGCCCACCAGCACGCCGCCGAGCAGCGTCCCGTCCGGGGCGATCACCAGCTTCCGGTAGACCCCCGCCCGGGAGTCGGAGTACACCACGTCCAGGCTGTCCTCGGCCGCGCCGTGCGGGTCGCCGAACGACGCGACGTCGACGCCCAGCAGCTTCAGCTTGGTGGAGGTGTCCGCACCCGTGAAATCCCTCCCGGAACGGCGGGAGAGCGCGTCGGCGGCCGTCTCCGCCATCTCGTAGCCGGGCGCGACCAAGCCGTAGACCACGCCGTCCGCCGCCTCGGCGCACTCGCCGACCGCGAACACCCGCGGGTCGGACGTCCGGCACGACGCGTCCACGGCCACGCCCCCGCGTTCGCCCACCTCCAGCCCGCAGGCGCGGGCCAGTTCGTCGCGCGGGCGGACCCCGGCGGAGAACACCACCATGTCGGCCGGGATCTCGGAGCCGTCCGAGAGAGCCATCGCCCGCACCGCGCCGGACTCGTCGGCCAGGATCTTCTCGCCGGCGACCCCGGTGTGCACGGCGATGTCCATCGCCTCGATCTTGCGGCGCAGCACGGCGCCGCCGCCGTCGTCGACCTGCAGAGCCATCAGCCGCGGGTGGAACTCCACCACGCGGGTGCCGATCCCCAGGCCGCGCAGCGCGCCCGCCGCCTCCAGACCGAGCAGCCCGCCCCCGACCACGACGCCCGTCCGGGCCCTCTCCGCGTACGCCTCGATGGCCAGCAGGTCCTCGATGGTGCGGTAGACGAAGCAGCCTTCGCTGTCCCGGCCCGGCACGGGCGGCACGAACGGGTACGAGCCGGTGGCCAGCACCAGCGTGTCGTAGCGGAACGACAGCCCGCCGCGGGTGGTGACCGTACGGGTGTCGCGGTCGATGCCGGTGGCCGGTTCGCCGAGGTGCAGCTCGATGCCGTGCCGGTCCATGAACTCCGCGTCGGTCAGGGACAGGTCCTCCGGCCCGGCCCCCTCGGAGAAGTAGGCGGTCAGCCGGACCCGGTCGTACGCGGGCCGCGGCTCCTCGCACAGCACGACCACCCGGGCGGTCTCGGTCACCCCGCGGTCCGCCAGCGCCTCCAGGAAGCGCTGGCCCACCATGCCGTGGCCGATCAGGACGATCGTCTCGGCGGCGGCGTCGTCGGCGTCTACGGTGGCGTCTGCGGCGGGGGTCGGGGCCCGGGTCTCGGTGTTCTCGGTCGCGGTAGCCATCTCTCAGTGGCCTCCCTCGGAGGTGAGCAGCTGCAACAGCGGTGCGGCGGGCAGGGCTTCGTCGCCCTCCCAGGTACGGGCGAGCGCGCTCACGGCGCCCAGGTCGCCGAGCAGGATGCCGCCGACGAGCCGGTCGCCGCGGACGACGACCTTGCGGTGGACGCCGCGCGTGGCGTCGGTGAGCCGGACGACGTCGTCGCCGCCGCGCGGCACGGGCTCGCCGAAGGCGGCCAGGTCCAGCGCGCGGCCGGCCGTGTCGTGTGCGGGCCCGAGCGCGGGGAGCGTGAGGCGGGTCAGGGCCCGGGTGCCCGCGTAGCGGGGGAGCCGGCCCTCCGGGTCCCGTGCGCCGGTCAGCACCCCGGCCAGGACGTCGGCCTGGTCGTGGGCCGCCCCGGCGAGCCCGTAGACCGTGCCGGCGTGCTCGGCGCAGTCGCCGATCGCGTGGACGTACGGGTCGGAGCTGCGCAGCCGGTCGTCGACGACCACGCCCCGCGCGACCTCCAGGCCGGCCGCGCGGGCCAGGCCGGTCCGGGGACGGACGCCGCAGGCGAGCACGACGGCCTCGCAGTCCAGGCGGTAGCCGTCCGCCAACTCCACCGCCTCGACCCGCCGGCGGCCTGGGCCGCCGCCGTCGCGCCGGGTGCTCAGGCCGCGTGCCCGGCACGCGGTGTGCACCTCGACGCCGAGGTCCGCCAGGTGCCGCCGGAGCAGCGCGGACGCCTCCGGGTCGAGCTGGCGCTCCATGAGGTCCTCGCCCTGGTGGGCGAGGACGACCTGCATACCGCGTTCCGCGAGGGCGCGAGCGGCGGAGACGCCCAGCAGCCCGCCCCCGATCACCACGCAGCGGGTACCCGGCCGGGAGGCGGCCCGCCGCAGCGCCAGGCAGTCGTCCATCGTCCGGAAGGCGTGCACGCCGTCGGGGAGTTCACGCCCAGCGGGCGGACCGCCGCCCGGCGCGGACGGGCGGTCGTCGAACAGGCCGCGCAGCGGCGGCAGCACCGGATTGGACCCGGTGGCCACCACCAGCACGTCGTACGGCACGTCCCGCCCGTCGTCGCACCGCACCCGCCGCGCGGCGCGGTCGATGCCCGTCACCCGCACCCCGGGCCGCCGCCGCGCCGGAGTGCGCTCCGGCAGCGCGATCACCTCGGGCGCGTACCGTCCGGCGAGGACGTCGGCGAGGAGTACCCGGTTGTACGCGGGATGCTGCTCCTCACCGAGCACGGTCAGGTCGACACCGACCGCATCCGGGCCGCCCGGCAGCCCGGTGCGGGCGGTGCCGAGGCGCAAGGCCAGGCGGGCGGCGGCCATGCCGCCGCCGACCACCACCACCCGCTGCTTCTCCGAAGTCATGCACAGCAGCCTGGGCCGGCGGCGTTACCCCACGGGATCACCGCTGTTTCCCCCGCGCAACGCCGTCCTCAGCCCGCCCCCGCCGTCGCTGTGAGCCCCGCCCTCCCCGGCCCCTGCCCCGGACCGCCCCCACCGGCCGCACGGTCCGGCATGCTGGGGGCATGTACAGCGAGCGCGGCTCCCGGCTCGGCGGCGGCACCGTCGTCTGGAGCCGCACGGTCCCCGGGACGGCGACCACCGGGCTGGTGCTGCCGGACGGCTGCATGGACCTGATCTGGAACGACGGCCTGCTCGTCGCCGGCCCCGACACCACCGGCCACGCCACGCGGGAGACGCCCGGCACCCGCTGGACCGGCGTCCGCTTCGCCCCCGGCACCGGCCCCGCCGTGTTCGGCGTGCCCGCGCACGAACTGCGCGACCGGCGGGTGCCGCTGGACGCCCTGTGGCCGGAGCGCGAGGTGCGGCTGTTCGCCGAACGCGTCGCCGCCGCGCCGGACCCGGGCGCGGTGCTCGAGACCGCGGCTTGGCGCAGTGAGCGGCCCGACCCGCTGTGCGCACCGCTGGTCGCGGCGCTGCGGCGGGGCCTCGGCGTCGCGGCGGCGGCCGACGCGGCCGGGCTCAGCGAACGGCAGCTCCGCCGCCGGTCGCTGGACGCCTTCGGCTACGGCCCGAAGACCCTGGCGCGGGTGCTGCGGATGCGGCGCGCGCTGCGGCTCGCCGAGGCCGGTACCCCCTTCGCCGAGGTGGCGGCCACGGCGGGCTACGCCGACCAGGCCCACCTCGCCCGCGAGGTGCGGGCGTTGACCGGGTGGACGCTCAGCCGCCTGCTGGCGCGTCGCTGAGCGGCGCGAACAGGTCCACGGTGTTGCCGTCCGGGTCCTCCACCACGGCGTACCGCTGACCCCAGAACGCGTCCCACGGCTCCTTGTGCCCCGCATGCCCGGCGGCCGTCAGCTCGGCATAGACCTCGTCCACGCCGGCCGGGCCGTCGCACAGGAACGCCAGCGAGATGCGCCCGTTCACCTCCGCCCGGGTCGGCCGGGACCAGCCGGGGTCGAAGGAGGCCACGGTGTCGTCGGAGTCCCAGGCCATGCGCAGCCCGCCCGGCAGGACCGCCTCCACATGGGGCTCGGTGTCCGCGCCGGCCGGGATGTCCAGGCCGAGGCGCCGGTAGAAGGCGAGCGAGGCGGCCATGTCCGCCGTGACGATGCCGATGAGGTCGAATCGAGGTGCCATACCGGGAACGTACGGCCACCGCCCGCCCCGGGTCTTGAACGAAACGGCCACCTCCCCGCCATAGGGGCTCCCCGTTACCGTGGGGGCATGGCCGAGATCGTTCCGGAGACCCTGACCGTGCTCACGACCGTGGACGGAGCCGCGAAGGCGGAGAGCCTCGCGCGCGGTGCCGTCGAGCGGCGGGTGGCCGCCTGCGCGCAGATCAGCGCGCCGGTCACCTCCGTCTACCGGTGGGAGGGCACGGTGCAGACCGACCCGGAGTGGCAGGTGCTCTTCAAGACGGCCGCCGCCCGCTACGGCGCCCTCGAGGCGTACATCCGGGAGGTGCACGACTACGACGTGCCGGAGATCATCGCCACGCCGGTGGTGCGCGGCGGCGCCGACTACCTGCGCTGGGTCGTCGAGGAGTGCACCGACCCGGAGGCGACCGCCGAGGTCTGACCGGCCGTCCGCTCCGGCCGGCTCGGGGCGGATGTGACGAATCGCTGACGGCGCGCCGCCCGGGAGCGCCACCACCCGCCCGTACGGCTCGCGGGGCCGTACGGTGAGGCCATGCGCGTACTGGTCACCGGCGGCGCCGGATTCATCGGCTCGCACGTCGTCACGGCACTGGAGAAGGCCGGTCACGAACCGGTCGTCCTCGACATCGCGGCCGACCCCGCCTCCGGCGCGGTGCGCGGAGACGTCCGCGACCGGGAGGCGCTGGCCGCCGCCCTCGCGGGCGTCGACGCGGTCAGCCACCAGGCCGCGATGGTGGGGCTCGGCAAGGGCTTCACCGACGCCGCGTCCTACGTCGGGGTCAACGACCTGGGCACCGCGGTGCTGCTGGAGGAGATGGCCGGCGCCGGTGTCCGCACGCTGGTGCTCGCCGGGTCGATGGTGGTCTACGGGGAGGGCCGGTACGTCTGCACCGCGCACGGCGTGGTGCGGCCGGGCCCGCGCTCCGTGGAGGACCTGGACCAGGGCCGGTTCGAACCGCCGTGCCCGCACTGCGGTGAGCCGCTGCGGCCCGGCGCGGTGACCGAGGACGCCCCCGTCGACCCGCGGAACGTCTACGCCACGACGAAGCTGGCCCAGGAGCACCTGGCCGCCGTCTGGGCCCGCGCGTCGGGCGGCGGTGCGATCAGTCTCCGCTACCACAATGTCTACGGCGACGGCATGCCGCGCGACACCCCGTACGCGGGCGTCGCCTCCTTCTTCCGCTCCTCGCTGGAACGCGGAGAGGCGCCGCAGGTGTACGAGGACGGTGGTCAGCGGCGGGACTTCGTCCACGTCACGGACATCGCCGCGGCCAACGTCACCGCGCTGGAGGCGCTCGCCGCCGGCCAGGCGCCGCCGGGCGGGCTGCGGGCCTACAACACCGGCAGCGGACACCCGCACACCGTCGGGGAGATGGCCGCCGCGCTCGCCGGAGCGTTCGGCGGCCCGGAACCGGCCGTCACCGGCGAGTACCGGCTGGGCGACGTCCGGCACATCACGGCCTCCTCGGACCGGCTCCGCGACGAACTGGGCTGGCGGGCCCAGGTGGGGTTCGCCGCGGGCATGAAGGCGTTCGCCGCGGCCCCGCTGCGCCCGGCCGGCTGACGGGCCGCGTTCACTCCGCGCCGGCGTCCCGGTCCTCCCGCGGCCAGGACGCCAGCAGCATGCGCGCCACGTACAGCAGCGCCGACGCCGCGAACAGACCCGCCGTCAGCAGCAGCCAGCGTCCCCGGAACACGTCCGGGTCGAGGGTGCTGTAGCGCCGGTAGTTGTCCGACAGGCCGAGGATCAGCGGGTACCACACCAGCAGCAGCACACCGGAGACGAACGCCGGCACCCGCACGTGGTTGACGACCGGGGACGGCGGGGCGCCGGGCCGACGGCGGACCAGCACCCCTTGCAGCGCCCGGTCCGCCACGCCGTAGAGCGGCAGCAGGACCATGTCGTGCAGCAGCGCCGCGCCGACGAACCAGATCAGGATGCCGACCACCGGCCCGCCCTCCAGCAGGCGCAGCCCCGCGTAGGCGGTGACCGCGAACGACGCGAGCATCAGCAGCGTGCGCAGGGGCGCGGCGGCGCTCCGGGCTCCGGTCATGCCGAACCCTCCTGGTTCCGGAAGGTGAGCCGGGTGACCCACTTGGTGTTGTGCACGCCCGGGTTGTTGGGGACGATCACCCGCGCCGGGAAGCCGTGGTCGAGGGACAGGTCGGCGCCGTTCACTCGCAGCGCCAGCAGCGAGCGGGTGTCGCGCACCTGGTTCTCGCGCAGCAACGCCGCCCGGAACGAGCCGCTGAGCTGCAACGACTCCACGAACACCCCGGGCGCCGGGCCCTCGCCGACCCTGGCGGCCAGGTCGGCCAGCCGGACGCCCGTCCACTCCTGGTCGCCGGTCGACCAGCCTTCGACGCAGGCGATGGGCAGCAGCGCGGTGTGCTGCGGCAGTTCCAGCAGCGCCGCCCGGTCCAGCACCTCCCTCCGGCCGCCCGGACCGCGCACCGTCAGCCGCCAGTCCGGGCCGATGTCGGCGGTGCGGATGCCCCGGGAGCGCGCGGTCTTGTTGACCTGGAACCCGTTCGGTCCCGGGCCGGGGTCCTGGCCGCGCGGCGCCAGCAGCGCCACGTCCCGCAGCGGCCCGCCGGTGGACTGGCCGACGGTCACCACGACCATGGTCAGGGAGCCCAGCCCGACCATCCCCAGCGCGCCCCGGCGGGAGAGCGTCGGTGCGGCGGGGGCGGTGGGGACGAGCCCGGTCTCGTCCGGCGGCTCGGGCTCGGTGCGGCGGGTCGGCGTGCGCAGTTCCTCCCGCAGACTCCGGCCGCGCAACGCACGGCGCACCCGTCCCACCCGCAGCGCGACGTGCACGGTCAGCGCGGCGAGGAACACCCACGCGCCGTAGAAGTGCAGCGGATAGAACGAGCCGGGGAAGACGTACTCGAGCTGGACGTTGAGCACGCCCGTCGCGAACTCGAACAGGGTGCTGCCGACCAGCAGCAGCAGCGAGACGCGCTCCAGTGCGTGGTTGACGGAACGCACCGGCGGCCAGGTGAAGAGGCGTGGGATGACCGACCACAGCTTCGCCAGCAGGACGGGCACGAGCGCCAGACCCACCGTCACGTGCAGGCCCTGGGTGAGCCGGTAGAGCCAGTACGGGCTGGTGGGCCAGGAGAAGAGGTAGAAGCCCAGCAGGCCCTTCCCGGGCGTGCGGTCGTTCGGCGCGCCGAGCCCCGGGTTGTAGGCGGCGTACGACAGCAGACCGGTCACGGTCACGACGAGCAGGCCGCCGAGCAGCACCAGGCCCAGGACGGAGGTCAGCCACGGGCCGCGCAGCGGGCTGCGCCAGAAGCCGGGCCGGAACGGTCCGGGCGGTGGGGCGGCGAGGCGGGCGAGCGGCGGGGTGAGGCGGGTCAGGCGCGCGAGCGGCGAAGCGGCGGGTTCGGCGGGTTCGGGCGCGGGGGGCTTCCCGGTGGCCGGGCCGGGGGCAGCGGCAGGCACCTCCGCGCCCGGTTCCGGTTCTGGTGCCGGCTGGGGTTCGGGTGCCGGCTCCGGCTCGGGTTCCGGCTGGGGTTCCGGTGCGGGTTCGGGCTCCGGTTCCGGTTCCGGTCCGGTCTCCATGCCTCCATCCGGGCGGCCTTCCGGAGTCGGGCTCTCCGGGACCGTGCCGTCCTGCTCCGGCGTGCGTCCGGGCTCACCGTCGGCTGTGGACTCCGTCCCGCCGCCCGGCGCGGACGGCCGGGAGTCGGCCTCCGGCTCGTGCGCGGGCTCCCGTTCGGGACGTTCGTCCCGTTCGCCGTCGTCGTGGTCCATGCTCGGGATCTCTCCTCGGAGGCCGGTGCGGAGCGCCTGCATCCGACGCTAGGCCACGCAGACGCGCCCTCCGGGGAGGTCGCCCATGACGAAACGGTGACGTCACGGGCCCGCGGCCAGGGGCCGCAGCATCTCTGACATTCCGATGACACCCGCACGGCGGAGCCCTGACGCACACCCCGGTCCGCCTACGGTGAACCGGATGAGCGGAACGCAGCGGGAGGCCACGCCTCCGGAGGAACAGGACGGCGACGCACGCCGCGGGCGACACTCCGCCGGGACGGCCCGCGACCTCGTCGTGGCCGCGCTCGCGGTGCTGCTCTTCGCCGTCGCCGCCGTCGTCGGACATCACCTGCACGTCACCTACGACGTCCTGCACCTCGGCTGGCCGCCGCTGTACGCCCAGTGGGAGCCCCACATCGGGCCCGGCACCCCTGCCGCCCTGGCCGTCGCGGCGCTCGTCGTCCTCCAGGGCCCGGCGCTCGCCCGGAGACTGGCCTGGCGTCCCCTGGTCTGGGCGGCCTGGGGCGGGTCGATGGCGTGGTGCTGGGCGCTGGCGCTGGTCGACGGCTGGGACCGGGGCGTCGCGCGCAGGCTCACCACCGGCTACGAGTACCTCCAGGAGGTCGACCGGGTCGACGACATCGGCCTCACCCTGCGCGTCTTCACCGACCACATCCTGCTCGGCGCGCCCGACAACTGGGTTCCGCACGTGGCGGGGCACCCGCCGGGTGCCCTGCTGACGTACGTGCTGCTGGACCGGATCGGTCTCGGCGGCGGTCCCTGGGCGGCCGTCTTCACCGTCACCGTCGCCTCCTCCGCCGCCGCTGCGGTGCTGGTCGCGGTGCGGGCGCTGTGCGGCCCGGACACCGCCCGCGCCGTCGCCCCGTTCGCGGTGCTCTCGCCGGCGGCGGTGTGGTTCGCGGTCTCCGCCGACGGCTACTTCGCGGCCGTCGCCGCCTGGGCGCTGGCCCTGCTCGCCCTCGCCGCGACCCGCACCGCTCGGTGGCCGAAGGCGGCCGCCGTCGGGTCGGGCCTGCTGTTCGGGCTGCTGTGCTACCTCTCCTACGGCCTGGTGCTGTTCGGGCTGATCGCCCTGGCCGTGCTGCTCGCGGCCCGCACCTGGCGGCCGGTGCCGCTGGTGCTGCTCGGCATGCTGCCCTGGTTCGCCGCGTTCACGGCGGCCGGCTTCTGGTGGTTCGACGGCTATTTCACCCTTGTCGAGCGCTACTACCAGGGCACGGCCCGCATCCGCCCGTACGGCTACTTCGTGTGGGGCAATCTTGCCGCGAACGTGGTGACGGTCGGCCTGGCGGCCGTGGCCGGGCTGCGCCGGGCCGCCCCCGAACTCCCGCGTGCGGTACGGGTGCTGCGCCGGTCGCCGCCGACCGGGCCGACGGCCCTGGCCGTGCTGGTGGCGGGAGCCCTCGCGGCCGTGCTGGTGGCCGACGTCTCCGGGATGAGCAAGGCGGAGACCGAACGCATCTGGCTGCCCTTCACCCTCTGGCTGACCGCGGCCGCCGCCCTGCTTCCCCTGCCTGCGCACCGGTGGTGGCTCGCCGCCCAGGCCGCCGTCGCGCTGGCCGTCAACCACCTGCTCTTCACCGGCTGGTGACCTGCCCGGGCCGCCGGGCGCGGCCGCCCGGCGGTCGCGCCAGAGATCGCGCGCCCGGGCAGGTCAGGTGCGGCGCAGCGCCAGGAAGGGGCGCCCCTGCGCGGACCACTCCTCGACGACCGACCAGCCCGCGAACTCCGCGTGGCGGCGCAGCGCGGCCGTTCCGAGCCGCGCCCAGTGAAACGTTTCGCTGCGGCCCCCGCCACCGTCGTCCAGGCACACCTCCACCCGTTCCTCGATGTCCGCCCGCGCGGCCTCGGCGAGGAGCAGACCTCCCGGCGTCAGCAGGGCGCGGACGCGGTCGAGGAGAACGGCCGGGTCCCCGCCGATACCGATGTTGCCGTCCATCAGCAGCACGCTGCCCCACCGTCCCTCGCCGGGCAGCGGATCGAAGACGGACCGCAGCAGAGCCGTACCGCCGAGCCCGCGGGCGCGGGCCACCGCGAACGGGGCCGTGTCGATGCCGAGCACCGGCCGCCCGCTGCGCGCCAGAGCCGTGACCATCCGGCCCGGTCCGCAGCCCACGTCGAGCACCGGGCCCGTGCAGCGCCCCAGGACGGCGAGATCGGCCGCGTCCGCCCGGGCGCACCACCGCTCCACGTCCAGCGGCAGCAGCCAGCCGTCCGGCCGCCGCAGGTACAGCGGCCCGCGGCCGGCGCGCAGCGCCTCGGCATACGGGTCGGCGCACCAGGCCGGCACGGGTGCGGGGCCGGACGTGACACGCGCACGTGCCGGGGAGCCGGTCATCGCGCGGACACCTCCCGCTGCGCGGCGGCGAACGCCGCGGCGAACCGGCCCCGTGCGCACGCCGCCGCGATCTGCGCCGCGTCCTCGGCGGTGTCCACGTCGCGCAGCACCGGCAGATCCCGCACCGTCAGCCCGGCGCGCAGCAGGCGGTTGCGCTGCTCGGCTCCGGTCCGCGCGGTCGACATCGGCACGCCGCGCACCAGTTCCGGGTCCGGCTCGGCCAGGCCCAGCGCCCAGAACCCTCCGTCAGCGGCCGGACCGAACCAGGCGTCACAGTCGTCCCAGCCGTCCGGCGTCAGCACCGGCGCCAGGAGCCCCGGGCGCAGTTGCGGGGTGTCCATCCCGACCAGCAGCGCCGGGCCGTCGCAGCCCGCGAACGCCGCGGCGATCCGTTCGTCGAGACCGCCGTCGGCCTGGGGCACGACCTCGAAACCGGCGTCCCGGGGAAGCCACGCGCCCGGCTGCCCGGACAGCACCAGCACCCGTCGGCGGACGGGAAGAGCCGCGGCCGTCTCCAGGGTGTCGTGCAGCGCCGCCTCCGCGAGCCGGGCGGCCTGCTCCGGGGAGTAGGGCGGCGTGAGCCGCGTCTTCACCCGGCCCGGCACCGGCTCCTTCGCGATCACCAGCAGCGTCGTCGGGCCCGTACCCGTGCCCCCCGCCGTCATCGGAGCACCGCCCGCATGTCCTGCACCGCGTGCCAGGTGCCGCGCCAGGTGCCGGTGACCTTCGACTCCCCGGTGCGAGGCCGGTACGCCACCTCCGTCTCGTGGATGCGCCAGCCCGCGTCGGCGGCGCGCACCACCATCTCCAGGGGATAGCCGCTGCGCCGGTCGGTGATCCCCAGCTCGAGCAGCCGGCTCCGCCGCGCGACCCTCAACGGCCCCAGGTCGCGCAGCCGCAGGCCGGTACGGCGCCGCACCATGCCGGCCAGGGCCCGGTTGCCGGCCCGGGCGTGCAGCGGCCAGGAGCCCCACGAGGTCGGCCGCCGCCGCGCGAGGACCAGGTCGGCCGTACCGTCCAGGACGCGGGCGGCGACGCCGGGCAGCGCGCCGGGGTCGAGGGAGGCGTCGCAGTCGCAGAAGGCCACCAGGTCCGCTTCCGCGGCCTCCAGCCCGGCGTGGCAGGCGGCGCCGAAACCCCGCCGCGGCTCGTGCACCACCCGGGTGCCGTGCGCCCGGGCGACGTCCGCCGAACCGTCCGTCGAACCGTTGTCGACGACCAGCGCCCGCCAGCCGTCCGGGATGCGGGCGAGGACCCACGGCAGCGCCTCCGCCTCGTTGAGGCAGGGCAGCACGACGTCCCCGGTCAGGGGCTGAGGAGATGTCACCGAATCGCTCATCACCGTTCACCCTAGGTACGCGGAGGCGCCGAAGAGGTCATCCGGCTCCTTACGGAATACGGACGTCCGCCGCACGGCGGACGCAACCGCTCCGCGGAACGCACGCCCGCTGCGAGACTCGAGGCATGCAGCAGCCCACGAACCCCCGGCGCGTCCTCGTCGTCGACGACGACCCCACCGTCACGGAGGTGGTCAGCCGGTACCTGGAGCGCGCCGGCTTCACCGTCGACACCGCCGCCGACGGGAACGACGCGCTGGTCCGCGCCGAGGCGAGCCCCCCGGACCTCGTGGTGCTCGACCTGATGCTGCCCGGCCGGGACGGCCTGGAGGTGTGCCGCCTGCTGCGCGCCCGCGGCCCGCTGCCGGTGGTGATGCTCACCGCCCGCGGCGACGAGGAGGAACGCATCCTCGGCCTGGAGGTGGGCGCCGACGACTACGTGACCAAGCCGTTCAGCCCCCGGGAACTGGTGCTCCGGGTGGAGTCCGTGCTGCGCCGCGCCGCCGCCGCGCCCTACGGAGGGCCGGGGCTGAGCGGCGGCGGCGTCACACTCGACCCGGCCGCGCGGACGGTGCACGACGCCCGCGGCCCCGTTTCCCTCACCCTCCGCGAGTTCGACCTGCTGGCCCATTTCCTGCGTCACCCCGGGCGGGTCTTCGGGCGGGAGGAGCTGATGTCGGCGGTGTGGGGCTGGGACTACGGAGACCTGTCCACGGTGACGGTGCACGTGCGGCGGCTGCGCCACAAGATCGAGGCCGATCCGGCCCGGCCGCGTCTCATCACCACCGTGTGGGGCATCGGCTACCGCTTCGACGGCGCCCCCGGCGACGAGGGGGACGAGGGGGGCGAGGGGGGCGAGGGGGGCGAGAGCGCCCCCGACGACGGCGACGTCCCGGAGAGGGCGGCCCGCCATGCGTGACCTGCTGCTCATCGCCTGCTACGCGGCCGCCGGCTCCGCCGTCGCCGGCGTCCTCGGCGCGGTCGCGCTGCGCGCCGTACGCCGCCGCTCCGTCGCCCTCTCGCTCGCCGTTCCCGCCGTCGTCGCGGTCGGCGCGATGCTCGCCGGCACCCTCTCGGTGGCCTGGGCGATGTTCCTCTCCTCGCACGACCTGGCCGTGATCACCATGGTGTGCGCGGTGGCCGCCGCCACCTCCACGGCGACCGCGCTGCTCCTCGGCCGCAGGGTGAGCCGCGCCCACCGGCGGCTCGAGGACGCCGCGGGGGCCCTCGGCGACGGGCGGGGTTTCCAGGCCCCGGACGCACCCATGCCCGCGGAACTCGCCTCGCTGGCCCGCCGCCTGACGGACACCAGCGCCCGGCTGACGGCCTCGCGGGAGCGGGAGGCCGCGCTGGAGGCCTCCCGCCGGGAACTGGTCGCGTGGATCTCGCACGATCTCCGTTCCCCGCTCGCCGGCCTGCGCGCCATGGCCGAAGCCCTCGAGGACGGCATGACCGACGAGCCCGCCCGCTACCACCGCCGGATGCGCACCGAGGTCGAACGCCTGACGGAGATGGTGAACGACCTGTTCGAGCTCTCCCGGATCCAGGCCGGCTCCCTGGCCCCCTCGCTCGCCCGGATATCCGCCTACGACCTGGTCGGCGACGCGATCGCCGGCGCCCACCCGCTGGCCGCCGGCCGCGGCGTCCGGCTCACCGGCGACGGCGTGCAGCCCCTGCCGCTGCGGGCGGACGGCAACCAGATGTCCCGCGTGCTGGCCAACCTGCTGGTCAACGCCATCCACCGGACACCGGCGGACGGCACCGTCGCGGTCTCCGCCCGCGAGGTCGGCGACACCGCGGTGCTCGCCGTCACCGACGGCTGCGGCGGCATCCCCGCGGACGAACTGCACCGGGTCTTCGACACCGGCTGGCGCGGCGAGCACGCCCGCACGCCACCGGCCGGTGCCGGACTGGGGCTGGCCATCGTCCGGGGCATCGTCGAGGCCCACGCAGGCCGGGTCTCGGTCCGCAACATCCCCGGCGGCTGCCGTTTCGAGGTCACTCTTCCGCTGGCTCGCCGGACCGTTCCACGCGCACCGCGCACACCTTGAACTCCGGCATCCGCGACACCGGGTCCAGCGCCGGGTTGGTGACCGTGTTGGCCCGCCCCAGGCCGGGCCAGTGGAACGGCATGAACACCGTGTCCGGCCGGATGTCCGGGGTGACCCGCGCGGGTGCGACGGCGCGGCCGCGGCGGGAGACCACGGCGACCGGGTCGCCGTCCGCCGCGCCGAGCCGTGCCGCCAGGCGGGGGTGCAGTTCCACGAACGGGCCCGGCGCGGCGGCGTTCAGCTCTCCGACCCGCCGGGTCTGCGCGCCGGACTGGTACTGGGCCAGGACGCGGCCCGTGGTCAGGTGGAGCGGGTACGCGGCGTCCGGTTCCTCCGCCGACGGGCGGTGCTCCGCAGCGGCGAACCGGGCCCGGCCGTCCGGCGTGGCGAAGCGGTCGAGGAACAGCCGTGGGGTGCCGCGCCCCTGGGGGCCGGACGCGCCCTCCGGCTGCTGCGGGCAGGGCCAGAACACGCCCGCGTCCTCGCTCCCGTCCTCAGCCTCGGCCAGCCGTCGGTAGGAGATGCCCGAGTAGTCCGCCGGCCCGCCCGCCGAGGCGCGCCGCAGCTCCTCGAAGACCTCCTCCGCGTCGGCCGGGAACCCCTTCTCCCAGCCCAGCCGCGCGGCCAGCCCGTTCAGCACCGCCAGGTCCGAGCACACCCCCGGCGGCGGGTCCACCGCGCGGCGGCGCAGCAGCACCCGGCCCTCCAGGCTGGTCGTGGTGCCCGTCTCCTCCGCCCACTGCGTCACCGGCAGCACCACGTCCGCCAGCCGCGCGGTCTCCGACAGCACGACATCGGCGACGGCCAGGAAGTCCAGCGACCGTACGCGTTCCTCGACATGGGCGGCGCGCGGCGCGGACACGACCGGGTTGGAACCCATCAGCAGCAGCGCCCGCACGTCCCCGCCCAGCGCGTCCAGCAGCTCGTAGGCGCTGCGGCCGGGCCCCGGCAGCGACTCGGGCGGCACCCCCCAGACCCCGGCGACGTGCGCACGGGCGGACGGGTCGTCGAGCTTGCGGTACCCCGGCAGCTGGTCGGCCTTCTGGCCGTGCTCCCGGCCGCCCTGGCCGTTGCCCTGGCCCGTGAGCGCGCCGTATCCGGACAGCGGGCGACCCGCCCGGCCCGTCGCCAGGCACAGGTTGATCCACGCGCCGACCGTGTCCGTCCCCTTGGACTGCTGCTCCGGGCCGCGCGCCGTCAGCACCATCGACGCCTCCGCGTCGCAGAACAGCTCCACGGCCCGGCGGATCCGGGGCAGCGGCACGCCGGTGACGCGCTCCACCAGTTCCGGCCAGTGCGCCATCGCCGCCGCGCGGGCCTCCGCCCAGCCGGCCGTCCGGGCGTCCACGAACGCCTGGTCGACGCGCCCCCCGGCGACCACCAGGTGCAGCATGCCCAGCGCGAGCGCGAGGTCCGTGCCGGGGCGCGGCGCCAGGTGCAGGTCCGCGAGCTCGGCCGTGCGGGTGCGGCGCGGATCCACGACGATCAACGTGCCGCCGTTGTCGCGGAGTTCGGTGAAGTAGCGCAGGGCCGGCGGCATGGTCTCCGCGGGGTTGGCGCCGACCAGGATCACGCAGCCGGTGCGCGGCACGTCCGCCAGCGGGAACGGCAGCCCGCGGTCCAGGCCGAACGCGTAGCTGCTCGCGGCGGCGGCGGACGACATGCAGAACCGGCCGTTGTAGTCGATCTGCGAGGTGCCCAGCACGACCCGGGCGAACTTCCCCAGCGCGTAGGCCTTCTCGTTGGTGAGCCCGCCACCGCCGAAGACGCCCACGGCGTCCGGGCCGTGCGCGGCCCGGACCCGCGACAGCCCGCGCGCGACGCGGTCCAGGGCCTCGTTCCAGGACGCCGTCTCCAGCGGCCCGCCGCGGCGACGGCGCACCAGCGGCCCGGTGAGCCGTGCACCGCGCGCCAGCACCTCGGGGGCCGTGCGGCCCTTCCCGCACAGCGCACCCCTGTTCACCGGGAAGTCCGGACGCTCCACCACCTCGACGGGCGCGCCCGCCCCGTCGGGAACCGGCGGTCCGGTGCGCCGCAGCCCCATTCCGCACTGGAGGGCGCAGTAGGGGCAGTGGGTGGGGGTCGTCGTCGGCATACGGCCAGCGTGCCCCCGCGCTGTTACGCGCGTCCCGCCTGCGGCGTTACGCCTCCGGCACGACGGCCTCACGCCGCCCGCCGCCGCCCCGTGAGTCCCGCCCCGTGAGTCCCGGCCCTGAACCCCCCTCGTGGCCGCCGACGGCGCACGGCCTCCCCGGCAGCCGCACGGCGGACGTCGCCGTGAGGTGTGCGCAACGCGGGGGCAACGAGAGGACGGCACCCTCGGGGGATGGCAGACGACCGTTCCACCCTGGTCGCCGTGGCACACGGCTCCCGCGACCCCGCGGCCCTCCGCACCGTCACCGCGCTGCTCGACCGCGTACGGGCACAGCGGCCGGGCCTGCGCGTCGAACTCGGGCACGTCGAACTGAACGCGCCGCTGCTGCCGGCGACCCTCGGCGCGCTCCCGTACGGCGGCCGGGCCGTGCTGGTGCCGCTGCTCCTCGCCCGCGGCCACCACGTCAACCACGACCTCCCGGCCGCCGCCGCGGAAGCCACGCACCTGGCCACGGCGGTCGCCGCCCCGCTCGGCCCCCATCCGCTGCTCGCCGAGGCGCTCGCCGACCGGCTGCGGGAGGCGGGCTGGCGTCCCGGCCCCCGCCGGGCCGTGGTGCTCGCCGCCGCCGGCTCCCGCGACCCGGACGCGGCCGTCGACACCGCGCGCACCGCCGGGCTGCTCAGCCACCGCCTCGGCGGAACACCCGTCGTACCCGCCGCCGCGCCCGCCGTCGAGGAGGCCGTGGCCGGCCTGCGCGCGGACGGGTACCGGCACCTCGCGCTGGCCTCCTGCTTCACCGCGCCGGGCCTCTTCGCCGCGCGGTGCGCCGCGGCGGCGCACCGCGCGGGCGGCGCCGCCCGCTGCGTGGCCGCAGCGCCGCTGGGCGCGCACCCCGCGCTGGCCCGCCTGGTGCTGCGGCGGTACGACGAGGCGGTGCGTGCCCGGGAGACGTCCGGCCAGGAGGCGTCCGTGCGCGCCGCCCGCGCGCCCGTTCCGCGTACGGCTCCGCACCCGCACCCCCTCGCGGCCTGAGCGAAGCGTGCCCCCACCGGCCGCGGGCCCCCCGCAGCACGTACGGTCGGCGCATGGACGGCACCCACGTCACCGACCCCCGCGCGGGTGACGGCAACCAGCCCGGCGGCCCCTACCGCCCCTGCGACACCGAGCGCTGGGCCCCGGAACCCGACAAGCGCCCCGGCCGTACCGCCTTCCAGCGCGACCGGGGCCGGGTGCTGCATTCGGCGGCGCTGCGCCGGCTGGCGGGCAAGACGCAGGTGGTGCCGGCGGTCCCGGCCGCGGTGTGGGGCGGGGGGCCGGACGACGCCTCCGCCGTGGGGGCGTCCGGCGGGGTGTGGGACGCCAGCCCGCGCACCCGGCTCACGCACTCCCTGGAGTGCGCGCAGGTCGGTCGCGAACTCGGCGCCGCGCTCGGCTGCGACCCCGACCTGGTCGAGGTCGCCTGCCTGGCGCACGACCTGGGGCATCCGCCGTTCGGCCACAACGGTGAAAGCGTCCTGAGCGGCATCGCCGAACCCTGCGGCGGCTTCGAGGGCAACGCCCAGTCGCTGCGGCTGCTGGCGCGGCTGGAGCCCAAGCGCTTCGTGGCCCGCGACGACGCGGAGGGCGGCCAGATCAGCGTCGGCCTGAACCTCACCCGCGCCGCGCTGGACGCCGCCACGAAGTACCCGTGGCCCCGCGGCGCCCACCCCGAGAACCCCGCCTCGGCGAAGTTCGGCGTGTACGAGGACGACCTGCCCGTGTTCGCCTGGTTCCGGGAGGGCGCACCCGACCGGCGCCGCTGCTTCGAGGCGCAGGTCATGGACTGGGCCGACGACGTCGCCTACTCCGTGCACGACGTCGAGGACGGTCTGCACGCCGGTCACGTCGACCCCAACCTCCTCCTCGCCGAGCCGGAACGCCGGGACGTCTTCGCCCTCGGCGCCCGCCGCTACGCCCCGGGCGCCGACGCCGAGGAGCTGGCGGAGGCGCTCGACCGGCTGCTGGACCAGGAGTGGTGGCCGCACGGCTACGACGGCACAGCCCTCGCGCAGGCCCGACTCAAGGACGCCACCAGTCAGCTCATCGGACGGTTCTGCCTCGCTGCCGAAGGCGCCACCCGCAACCGCTACGGCTCCGGACGGCTCACCCGGTACGCGGCGGAGCTGGTCGTGCCCCGCGAAGCGCGTCTCGAATGCGCCGTCCTCAAGGCCGTCGCCGACCGCTACGTCATGCAGCGCGAGGACCAGGAGCGCCTCCGCGCCGACCAGCGCGTCGTGCTCGGCGAACTCGCCGACGCGCTGCTCGCCCGCGCGCCCGAGGGCATGGACCCGCAGTACCGGTCGCTGTACTCCGAGGCCCCGGACGACGCCGCCCGGCTGCGCGTGGTCGTCGACCAGATCGCCGCGCTCACCGACACCTCCGCCCGTTCGCTGCACGCCCGCCTCACCGCCGGACGAGGTCTACGGGCGTAGTGTGCCCCGGGTCCTCACCCGGTCGCCCCGCCGCCTTCCCGCACGGAGACTGATACGGGACGCTCGGTGGAGGATTCCCTGCGAAAACGGGGAATCCTGTGCGGGGAGCAGTTCCCGCCCAGGGGACGCACAGGCCGGGGGGATCGTCTCAGCGAGGAGGCATCACGTGGTCGACGCACATCAGACCTTCGTCATCATCGGCGGTGGCCTGGCCGGCGCGAAAGCGGCGGAAACCCTGAGAGACGAGGGTTTCACCGGACGCGTCATCCTGATCGGCGACGAACGCGACCACCCCTACGAACGGCCCCCGCTGTCCAAGGGCTACCTCACCGGCGACGCCGAACGCGACAGCGTCTTCGTGCACGCCCCCTCCTGGTACGCCGGGGCCGAGGTGGAACTGCACCTCGGCCAGCCCGCCGTCCGCATCGACCCCGAGACCCGGGCCGTCACCCTCGGCGACGGCGCCCGGGTCCACTACGACCGCCTGCTCCTCGCCACCGGCGCCGAGCCGCGCCGCCTCGAGGTGCCCGGCACCGACCTGGCGGGCGTCCACCACCTGCGCCGCCTGGCGCACGCGGAACGCCTGCGGGGCGTCCTCGCCGCGCGCGGCAGGGAGAACGGCCACCTCGTCATCGCCGGCGCCGGATGGATCGGCCTGGAGGTCGCGGCCGCGGCCCGCGGCTACGGCATGGAGGTCACGGTCATCGAGCCCGAACCGACGCCGCTGCACACCGTGCTCGGCCCCCAGATGGGTTCCTTCTTCACCGACCTGCACCGCGACCACGGCGTCCGCTTCCACTTCGGGGCCCGGCTGACGCGGATCGTCGGGCAGGACGGCATGGTGCAGGCCGTGGAGACCGACGACGGGGAGGAACACCCCGCGCACGAGGTGCTCGCCGCCATCGGTGCCGCCCCCCGCGTCGGCCTCGCCCGCGCCGCCGGGCTGGACCTCGCGGAGCGGCCCGTCGGAGGCGTCGCCGTCGACGCCTCGCTGCGCACCTCCGACCCGCACATCTACGCCGCGGGCGACGTCGCCGCCGAGCAGCACCCGCTGCTCGGCTCCCGGCTCCGCGTCGAGCACTGGGCCAACGCCCTCAACTCCGGCCCGGCCGCCGCCCGCGCCATGCTCGGGCAGGAGGTGACGTACGACCGGGTGCCGTACTTCTTCTCCGACCAGTACGACCTCGGCATGGAGTACTCGGGCTGGGCGCCGTCCGGCGCCTTCGACGAGGTGCTTGTCCGCGGTGACCTCGGCAAACGGGAATTCATCGCCTTCTGGCTGCGCGAGGGCCGGGTGCTCGCGGGGATGAACGCCAACGTGTGGGACGTCACCGGGCCGATCCAGCGGCTCATCCGTTCCGGCCGGCCCGTCGACCGCCAGGCCCTCGCCGATCCCGGCACGCCGCTGGAGTCGCTGGCCCCCGAGGAGACCGGGGAGGGATGAGCGGCGGGCGGTCCGCCGGGATCACACCCCTGGGGCCGGGGGCGCCGCCGTCCTCCGAACGGGTGGCGCGGCCGCCGTAGGGTGACGTCCATGGCGATCCGTACCGCAGTCGTGCCCGTGTCGGAGATCTTCCCGCTGCGCTGGGAGGTGCTGCGGCCCGGGCTGCCGCGCGAGTCGGCGGTCTTCGCCGAGGACGGCCTGGACGGCGCCTTCCACGTCGCCGCGTACGACGGCGAGGGCGCCGACGTCCTCGGCTGCGGCAGCTTCTACCCGGAGCCGTACCCCGGCGCCCCGGGCGAGGAGCGCGAGCGCGGAGCCGGCCCTGCCGCGTACCGCATCCGCGGCATGGCCAGCGCCCCGGCCGCCCGCGGCCGGGGCTACGGCACCGCCGTCCTCCGCGCGGGCGAGGACGCGGCCGCAGCCCGCGGCGCCCGGCTGATGTGGTGCAACGGCCGCACCGAGGCCCGCGGCTTCTACGAGCGGCACGGCTACGAGGCGGCCGGCGAGGAGTTCGTCATCGAGGGCGTCGGACCGCACCACGTCTTCGTCCGCACGCTCCCGTGACCCGCCTCCCGCACGGCACCGCCGGCGGCGCGCCGTAGACTCTCCCCGTGGCCGGAAGGATCAACGACGACGACGTGAAGGCGGTACGGAACGCGGTTCCGATCGACGCCGTCGTCTCCGAGTATCTCCAGCTCCGCAACGCCGGCGGCGGCCAGCTCAAGGGCCTCTGCCCGTTCCACGACGAGAAGTCCCCCTCCTTCCACGTCAGCCCGAGCAAGGGCTTCTACCACTGCTTCGGCTGCCAGGAGGGCGGGGACACCCTCGACTTCGTGATGAAGGTCGACCACCTGTCCTTCTCCGAGGCCGTGGAACGGCTCGCCGCGCAGGCCGGCATCACCCTCCGCTACGAGGAGGGCGGCTACGGCCGCGGCAGCCAGGCGGGCGAGCGCACCCGGCTCGCCGAGGCCCACCGCGCGGCCGCCGCCTACTACCGCGAGCAACTCGACGGGCCGGAGGCCGAGATCGGCCGGCGCTTCCTCGACGAACGCGGCTTCGACAAGGACGCCGCCGACCGGTTCGGCCTCGGCTACGCCCCGGCCGGCTGGGACCACCTGGTGCGCCACCTGCGCGGCAAGGGCTTCTCCGACAAGGAGATGACCCTCGCCGGTCTCGCCCAGGACAGTCGCTCGGGCCGCCCCATCGACCGCTTCCGTGGCCGGCTGCTGTGGCCCATTCGTGACATCACCGGCGAGGTCGTCGGTTTCGGCGCGCGCAGACTCCGCGACGACGACAACGGGCCCAAGTACCTCAACACCCCCGAAACGGCGCTGTACCGCAAGTCGCAGGTGCTGTACGGCATCGACCTGGCGAAGCGCGAGATCGGCAAGGCGGGTCGCGCCGTCGTCGTCGAGGGCTACACCGACGTGATGGCCTGCCACCTCGCCGGGGTCACCAACGCCATCGCCACCTGCGGCACCGCCTTCGGCGGCGACCACGTCAAGATCCTGCGGCGGGTGTTGATGGACAACTCCCGTTCCGAGGTGGTCTTCACCTTCGACGGAGACGCCGCCGGGCAGAAGGCCGCGCTGCGCGCCTTCGAGGACGATCAGAAGTTCGCCGCCCGCACCTCGATCGCCATCACCCCCGGCGGCATGGACCCCTGCGAACTCCGGCTCGCCGAGGGCGACCCGGCGGTGCAGACCCTCGTCGAGAGCCGCACGCCGCTCTTCGAGTTCGCCCTCCGTTCCGCCGTCACCGCGCACAACCTGGACACCGCGGAGGGGCGTTCGGCGGCGCTGGAGGAGGCCGCGCCGATCGTCGCCCGGATCAAGGACGCCGCCATCCAGCACGAGTACGCCGTGCGGCTGGCCGGACTGCTGGGCATCCTCGACACGCAGTTCGTGGTGCGACGGGTGGGGCAGCTCGCGAAGTGGGCGCGGGAGCGGTCCGCCGCGCGGCCCGGCGGCGACCACCGTCCGCGGCAGCCGGAGCACGGCGCGCCCCCGGGGGAGCCGCCCGCACGGCCGCGGGCCGCAGGCCCGGCCCTGAACCTGCGCAGCCCCGCCCACCGGGTCGAACGCGAGCTGCTCAAGCTCGCGCTGCAGCGGCCCGAGCTGGTCGCCCCCGCGTTCGACGCGTACGGCGCCGACGAGTTCACCGCGCCGCCGTACGCGGTGGTGCGGAAGGCCGTCGAGGCGGCAGGCGGAGTCGGCGGCGCCGACGGCGAGTTCGTCGCCCGTGTACGGGACGCCGCCCCCGACGACACGGTGCGCAGCCTGGTCACCGAGCTCGCGGTGGAACCGTTGCGCGCCGCGCGCGGCCGGGAGCCGGACGAGATCTACGCGGGGATGCAGCTGGTCGCCGTACGGCTGGCCGCCGTGCACGCGCGGATCGCCGAACTCGAAGGCTCCGCGCGGCGTCTGGAGGCCCAGCGCGACCACGAGTCGGCGGCGCCGGTGCGCGAACAGCTCTGGGTGCTCCAGCAGTACGCCCGCGCCCTCCGCGACCGGGGCGCCGACGCGCTCTGACGCCTCACCGGGCCCGTCGCCGTCGCGCGGTCCGCCGGCATGTCGGGGCGTGCCCCGGCGGGTTGTCAAGGGTGCCAAGGTTACCGACGGGCAAAGAAAGACGGCGCACGAGTCTCGTGGACCAGGTGTGTCGTGGCGCACACTGGCAAGCGGTGCCTGAGTCATCGGAGCGCGGCGGTGCTGGCCGGGAGGGGCCATTCTCCTTCGCGGTCCGCACATCTTCTGCCGGGACGGCACGCGGCGCGGCCGCGGTCGTTCCCGTCTCGTATGCCGTCCCGGAACCGGCAGCGATCACTTGGAGGTCGCCCCCGTGCAGACCCAGACCCTGACCAGTGCGGCGCAGGCCGCCGCACCGACCACCCCCACCACGCGTCTGGCCCCACCCCGCGGTGCGCGGCACGCACCCGCCCGCTTCGCACCGGGCGCCGGTGCCGGTACCGGCCCGACCGGCGACCTCTTCCGGCAGTACCTGCGTGAGATAGGGCGGATACCGCTGCTGTCCGCCGCGGAGGAGGTGGAACTCGCCCGCCGCGTCGAGGCGGGCCTGTTCGCGGAGGAGAGACTCGCGGCCGCGACCGGCCTCGACGAACGCCTCGCACTCGACCTGGACCGCCTCGTGGTGCTCGGCCGGATGGCCAAGCGCAGTCTCATCGAGGCCAACCTCCGCCTCGTGGTGTCCGTCGCAAAGCGCTACGTCGGCCGCGGCCTGACCATGCTGGACCTGGTGCAGGAGGGGAACCTGGGCCTGATCCGCGCGGTGGAGAAGTTCGACTACGCGCGCGGCTTCAAGTTCTCCACCTACGCGACCTGGTGGATCCGCCAGGCCATGTCACGGGCCCTCGCCGACCAGGCCCGCACGATCCGGGTGCCGGTCCACGTCGTCGAACTGATCAACCGCGTGATCCGCGTCCAGCGCCGCATGCTCCAGGAGCGCGGCTACGAGCCGACCCCCGAGGAGGTCGCCGCACACCTGGGCCTCACGGCCGAAAGGGTCGTCGAGGTGCTGCGACTGGCGCAGGAACCGGTGTCGCTGCACGCGCCGGTCGGGGAGGAGGAGGACGTCCACCTCGGCGACCTCATCGAGGACGGCGACGCACCGTCGCCCGTCGAGTCGGCCGCGTTCCTGCTGCTCCGGCAGCACCTGGAGGCGGTGCTCTCCACCCTCGGCGAACGCGAGCGCAGGGTGGTGCAGTTGCGGTACGGCCTGATCGACGGCCGTCCGCGCACGCTGGAGGAGATCGGCCGCCTCTTCGGCGTGACGCGGGAACGCATCCGGCAGATCGAGTCCAAGACGCTGGGCAAGCTCCGCGACCACGCCTTCGCCGACCAGCTCCGGGGCTACCTGGACTGACCGGCACCTGCGTCCCCTCGGGCGCGACGCCTAGGGCCTGTCCGGCGATCTTCTCGGGCCCGCGACGACGGCTACGGCACCTCTCCCCCGTGGCCCTTCGGGCACGGGGGTGCCCCCACCGTTGTCGCATCGCGCGAGTACGACGAGTACGAGCGGCGATCCTCCGCCTTGCGATGCGTCCCCACGGTCCTGGCGGACCTGGGGAGACCCCATGCATCCGACGCCGCGGGCCGACCCTCAAAGATCCGCCGGACAGGCCCTAGCCGAACGCGCCCGGGTGGGTCTGCTCGCGCACGGTCGTGAACTGCTGCCGCACGGCCTGGCCGACGGCCGCCTCCTCCTCCGACGGGTCGAAGACCCTGCTTCGGGCGGCGGGCCAGGCCGGGGGCGTGCTGCCGCCCGCCAGCGCCCACGCGGCCTGGCGGGCGGCGCCCAGCGCGGTGTAGTCGCCGGCGTCGGGCACGACCACCTGCGCCCCGAGCAGCCCCGGTGCCGCGGCCTGCACGGCGGGCAGCTCCGCGGCGGCCCCGAGCAGGAACACCCTCCGCACCCGCACCCCGCGGCGCCGCAGCACGTCGAGCGCGTCGCCCAGCCCGCAGAGCATGCCTTCGACGGCGGCGCGCGCCAGGTGTTCGGGGCGCATGCTCTCCCGGCGCAGGCCGTGCAACGAGCCCGCGGTGTGCGGCAGGTCGGGGGTGCGTTCCCCTTCGAGGTACGGCAGCAGCACCAGCCCGTACGCCCCGGGGGTGGAGGCGCCGGCCAGCCGGGACAGGCCCTCCAGGTCGGTGTCCAGCATCTCCGCCGCGCCGCGCAGCACCCGGACGGCGTTCAGCGTCCGCACCACGGGCAGGTGCATGCCGGTGGCGTCGGCGAAGGAGGTGATGGTGCCGGTCGGGTCGGCGAGCGCCTCGTGATGCACGGCGAAGACCGACCCGGAGGCGCCGAGCGAGACGACCGCGTCACCCGTGCCGACGCCCAGTCCGAGGGCCGCGGCCATGGTCTCCCCGGTGCCCGCGGAGATCAGCAGTCCCTCCGGCGTGGTGCCGGCGGCCTCCGCCGGGCCGGCCACCTGGGGCAGCGTCACCGGGTGGCCGAGGGCGAGTTCCGCCAGGTCGGGCCGGTAGGTCTCGGTGGCCGCGGACCAGTAGCCG
This sequence comes from Streptomyces hazeniae, assembly GCF_031845485.1. Lineage (NCBI taxonomy): Bacteria > Bacillati > Actinomycetota > Actinomycetes > Kitasatosporales > Streptomycetaceae > Streptomyces > Streptomyces hazeniae. Next base: position 198,732 of record NZ_JAVREQ010000001.1, on the reverse strand, counting down.
GTTCCCGAGGCGTCGCCGCGATCGGTGACGCGGCGGGACGAACGGCCGAGCAGCTGCCAGGTCAGCCAGTCGTGCGGCTGCATCACCTCGGCGACCCGGGAGGCGGTCTCGGGCTCGCTGCGGGAGAGCCAGCGCAGCTTGGTCACCGGGTGCGCGGCCTGCGGCACGGTGCCGACCGCCTGCGCCCAGGCCTCCCGCCCGCCGAGTGCGTCGACGAGGTCGTTGGCGGCAGCCTGCATCCGCCGGTCGTTGCCGAGCAGCGCGGGCCGTACGGGGGCGCCGCCGGAGTCCAGGGCCACCACGCCCTGCTGCTGCGCGGCGACGCCGATCGCCCGGACGTCGGACAACCGGCCGTCGGCGGCCGCCTCCCCGAGCGACAGCAGCCACGCCTGCGGATCGTCGCGGTCGTCGCCGTGCGCGGCGTACCCCTGACGGACGCTCTCACCCGTGTCGGCGTCGCAGACGACGAGACGGGTGTGTGCGGCTGAACTGTCCAGACCGGCGACTATCCCCATGGGGCAGATGATGCCTCATCGTCCTGGTGTGCCGAGGGGAGTCCGGGGTGACGGGGGACACAGCAGCGACCCGAGGACACGGTGGCGACCGGAGATGTGGCGGAGGCGGATGGCGTGGGGGCGACGGGAGCGGTGCGGGTGCGCACCGACCATCCCGCGCTTTGTCCCGTCCACGGAAAAAGTTGCCTTCTTCGGGTCGAAAGCCTTTCCCGGTGCGACGGAAGTCACTACGGTGCTGGCGTACCGCACCAGTTGAACAGCCAGTGCCGTGGCCGCCGCCCCCTCGTCGGCTCCACGGAACGCGGCGCGACGGCGCGCGCCTGTGCCCAGCGACACCACACCCCGTTCCCCACGGAGGATCGCGTGCACGGGAGACTCAAGAGAATCCTGTCCACCCTGGCCGGCGCCCTGCTCCTCGCGGCCGGTACACAGACCGTCCCACCACCCGCCCCCGCCGCAGCCGCCCCGGCACCGCCTGCCGAGCCGCAGGCCGCCGAGTTCCAGCAGGTCACCCTGGCTAAGGGACTGGCCGAGATGGGCGAGCCGATGACCATGGCCGTGCTGCCGGACCGTTCGGTGCTGCACACCTCGCGGGACGGCACCGTCCGCCTCACCGACGCCGCCGGCACCACGAAGGTCGCCGGGAAGCTCGACGTCTACAGCCACGACGAGGAAGGGCTTCAGGGCGTCGGCATCGACCCGGGGTTCGCCCAGAACCGCCACGTCTACCTCTACTACGCGCCGCCGCTGGACACGCCGGCCGGTGACGCGCCCGGCGAGGGCACGGAAGCCGACTTCGCGCCGTTTGACGGCGTCAACCGCCTCTCCCGCTTCGTGCTGAACACCGACGGCACCCTGGACACGGGCAGCGGCACGACCGTCCTCGACGTGCCCGCGTCGCGTGGCATCTGCTGCCACGTCGGCGGCGACATCGCCTTCGACGCCGCCGGGAACCTGCTGCTGTCCACCGGCGACGACACCAACCCGTTCGCCTCGGACGGCTTCACCCCCATCGACGAGCGGTCCTCCCGGAACCCGGCCTACGACGCCCAGCGTTCCTCGGGCAACACCGACGACCTGCGCGGCAAGATCCTGCGCATCTCGGTCAACCCCGACGGCTCGTACGACATCCCGGACGGCAACCTCTTCGCCCCCGGCACCCCGGACACGCGGCCGGAGATCTACGCCATGGGCTTCCGCAACCCGTTCCGGATGAGCGTCGACCACGAGACCGGCATCGTCCACGTCGGCGACTACGGCCCGGACGCCGGAGCCGCGGACCCGTCCCGGGGCCCCGCCGGGCAGGTCGAGTTCGCTCGTGTCACCGGCCCCGGCAACTACGGCTGGCCGTACTGCACCGGCGACAACGACGCCTACACCGACTACGACTTCGGCTCCGGCGCCTCCGGGCAGAAGTTCGACTGCGGGGCGCCGGTCAACGACTCGCCGAACAACACCGGCCGCACCCAGCTGCCTCCCGCCCAGCCCGCCTGGATTCCCTACGACGGAGGCTCGGTGCCCGAGTTCGGCAACGGCTCCGAGTCGCCGATGGGCGGCCCGGTCTACCGCTTCGACCCCTCCCTCGCATCGGACGTGAAGTTCCCGCAGACCTTCGACGGCGACTACTTCGCCGGCGAGTTCGGCCGCCGCTGGATCAAGCGGATCGACCAGGACGCCGACGGCACCGTGCAGTCCATCAACGCGTTCCCCTGGCAGGGAACCCAGGTGATGGACATGGCCTTCGGGCCCGACGGAGCCCTCTACGTCCTCGACTACGGCACCGGCTACTTCAGCGGTGACGAGAACTCCGCCCTGTACCGCATCGAGTCCACCACGGACGGAGTGTCGCCGATCGCCGAGACGGCCGCCACACCGACCTCCGGACAGGCCCCGCTGAGCGTCGAGTTCTCCTCGGAGGGCAGCGACGACCCGGACGGCACCACGCTCGACTACGCCTGGGACTTCGGCGACGGCGCCACCTCCGGCGCCGCCAACCCCACCCACACCTACACCGGCAACGGCCAGTACGAGGCCACCCTGACCGTCACCGACGCGGACGGAAACACCGGCTCCGAATCGGTGCAGATCACCGTCGGCAACACCGCGCCCACCGTGGAGCTCGAACTCCCCGCGGCCGGCGCGCTCGTCGACTTCGGCGACCCGGTGCCCTTCGAGGTCACCGTGACCGACCCGGAGGACGGCCCCGTCGACTGCTCCCGGGTCACCGTCTCCTTCATCGTCGGCCACGACAGCCACGGCCACCCGCAGACCTCCGCGCAGGGCTGCTCCGGCACGCTGCAGACCCGCGCCGACGGCGAACACGATCCCAACGCCAACATCTTCGGCGTCGTCGACGCCGAATACACCGACGAAGGAGCCAACGGCCAGCCCGCCCTCACCACCCACGACCAGATCGTCACCCAGACCCGGCACCGCCAGGCCGAGCACTTCGGCGACGCGAGCGGCGTCCAGGTCGTCGACCACGCCGGAGCGCACGGCGGCAAGGCCGTCGGCCACATCGAGGACGGCGACTGGATCTCCTTCCAGCCCTACCACCTGGCGAACGCGGAGACCTTCTCCGCCCGGGTCGCCTCCGCGGGCAGCGGCGGCACCCTCGAACTGCGCGCCGGAGCCCCGGACGGCACTCTGCTCGGCTCGGCGACCGTCCCGGTCACCGGCGGCTGGGAGACGTACACCGAGGTGAGCGGCGACCTGTCCGCCCCGCCGGCCGGGACCACGGAACTCCACCTGGTCTTCCGGGGCGGCGACGGCGCCCTCTTCGACGTCGACGAATTCTCCTTTACCACCTCCGGTCCGGGTCCGGGTCCGGGTCCGGGGTCGGGTCCGGTCACGGGGATCGGTGGGAAGTGTGTGGACGTGGCGGGTGGTGGTGCCGCGGACGGTACGCAGGTGCAGTTGTGGTCGTGCAACGGTTCGGCGGCGCAGGAGTGGTCGGTGCCGGGTGACGGGTCGTTGCGTGCGCTGGGGAAGTGTCTGGATGTGTCCGGTGGGGGGACGGCGGACGGTTCGAAGGTGCAGGTGTGGTCGTGCAACGGGACGGGTGCGCAGGTGTGGGAGGCGCATGCGGACGGTTCGTTGCGGAATCCGCAGTCGGGGAAGTGTCTGGATGCGGAGGGGGCCTCGTCGGCTGACGGGACGCGGCTGCATCTGTGGTCGTGTCGCGGCGGCGCCAACCAGAAGTGGAACCTCCCCGACTGACCCGCGCCGCCGACAGGTCCGCGCCCAGCACACACCTTCCCTCCCTCCTTCCCCCTCCCCTCCTTGACGAGAGGAAATCCGACGTGTCCGTGATCCGAAGAATCGCCGCGGCCGCGGCCGGCGGGCTGCTCTGCGCGGCCTTCCTGCCCGGCGCGGCCGCGGGAGCCGCCACGGCCCCCGCGCCCTCCGCGCCCTCCGCGCCCTCCGCACCCGCCGCCGACCCCGCCTACCAGGTGCTCGCCTTCTCCAAGACCGCCGGCTACCGGCACGGCTCCATCGACGAGGGCCTGACCGCCCTCGGCGAACTCGGCGCCGCGCACGGCTTCACCGTCGACGCCACGGAGGACGCCGGCGCCTTCACCACCACCAACCTCGCGCAGTACGAGGCGGTGGTCTTCCTCTCCACCACCGGTGACGTCCTGAACGACGCACAGCAGGCCGCGTTCGAGGACTACATCCGGTCCGGCGGCGGCTACGCCGGCGTCCACGCGGCCGCCGACACCGAGTACGACTGGCCCTTCTACGCGGGGCTGGCCGGTGCCCTCTTCCACTCCCACCCGCACATCCAGCAGGCGACCGTGGAGGTGGAGGACCGCGCCCACGCGGCCACCGCCCACCTGGGCGACACCTGGACGCGCACCGACGAGTGGTACAACTACCGCTCCAACCCCCGCGAGACCGCTCACGTGCTGGCGTCCCTGGACGAGGGCTCCTACGAGGGCGGGAACATGGACGGCGACCACCCCATCGCCTGGTGCAAGAACTACGAGGGCGGACGGGCGTTCTACACCGGCGGCGGCCACACCGAGGGGTCGTACAGCGAGGACGACTTCCGGCGCCACCTGCTCGGCGGCATCCGCTGGGCCGCCGGCGCCGCGGAGGCCGACTGCCGTCCGGAGACCGGCTACACGCCGCTCTTCGACGGCACCTCCCTGGACGGCTGGTCGCAGGCCGGGCCCGGTTCGTTCGCACTGGAGGACGGCACGCTGACCTCCCAGGGCGGCATGGGCCTGCTCTGGTACCAGGCGCAGGAGTTCTCCTCGTACTCGCTGAAGCTGGACTGGCGGATGTCGGGGGACGACAACTCCGGTGTGTTCGTGGGCTTCCCGGCCTCCGACGATCCCTGGTCCGCGGTGGACCACGGCTACGAGATCCAGATCGACGCCACCGACGCCCCGGAGCGCACCACCGGCTCGGTCTACAGCTTCCAGTCCGCCGACCTGGCAGCCCGCGACGCCGCGCTGAACCCACCGGGGGAGTGGAACACCTACGAGATCCGGGTCGAGGGCGAACGGCTGCGGATCTGGCTCAACGGCGTGCTGGTCAACGACTTCACCAACACCGACCCCGTCCGGTCGCTGGCCGACGGCCACCTCGGTCTGCAGAACCACGGCGACGCGGACGAGGTCGCCTTCCGCCACATCCGCGTCAAGGAACTCGACGGTCCGGGTCCGGGTCCGGGGTCGGGTCCGGTCACGGGGATCGGTGGGAAGTGTGTGGACGTGGCGGGTGGTGGTGCCGCGGACGGTACGCAGGTGCAGTTGTGGTCGTGCAACGGTTCGGCGGCGCAGGAGTGGTCGGTGCCGGGTGACGGGTCGTTGCGTGCGCTGGGGAAGTGTCTGGATGTGTCCGGTGGGGGGACGGCGGACGGTTCGAAGGTGCAGGTGTGGTCGTGCAACGGGACGGGTGCGCAGGTGTGGGAGGCGCATGCGGACGGTTCGTTGCGGAATCCGCAGTCGGGGAAGTGTCTGGATGCGGAGGGGACCTCGTCGGCTGACGGGACGCGGCTGCATCTGTGGTCGTGTCACGGCGGCGCCAACCAGAAGTGGAACCTCCCCGACTGAACCGCGCCGCTGGCAGCTTGCTGCCAGAGCACGACCGTGTACACGTCAAAGTAAGGGGTAGCTCCGCTTCCGGCGGCCGGGTCCACGGCCGCCGGAAGCAGAAAGGACCCCCATGCGAGCTCGAAGACTGGCGGCCCTGGGAGCGGCCGCCGTCGCCCCGTTGATCGCCCTGCCCACCGCCTCGGCACAGGCCGACCCCGTCGTCCCCGATCACGCGGTGATCGTGTGCCAGAGCGCCAGCTTCTACGCCAACTACGACAGCTCCTCCGGCCCGGTCGGTCTCAAGCGGACGCTGACGTACGGCAACAAGGTCGGTCACACCCGCGGCGCCCACCCCGTCTACAACGGCTGGGCCGCGACGTTCGACTTCGGGCCCAACGACTGGGGCTACGTCCGCGCCGAGTGCCTCGGAGGCTACGGATCATGGTGACCTCGCGCCTGCGCACCCGCGCCGTCTCCGTCGTGGCCACCGCCACGGCCACCGCCGCCGCCCTGCTGACCTTCGCCACGCCCGCCGGCGCGGCCGACGGCACCGTGGGCCAGCGCGAGACGGTCTGCGCCGACAGCCTCTTCGTCCGCACCGCGCCCGTCGGCGCCTGGATGGGCACGCTGCACAACCCGCAGACCTTCCTGGTCAAGCGGGTCCAGGGCGACTGGGTGTACGGCTTCGCCTACGGCGACATCAACCGCCACGGCTGGGTCCAGAACGGCTGGTTCTGCTGACCGCCGGACCTGTCGCCCGCTCCGTGCGGGGCCTCCAGGGCACGGGAGACCCCGCACGGAGTGCGCACCCGTGGGTTCAGGACCTGATCCGGTCCCGGATCCAGGCGCCCGACTCCTTCAGCGCGTCCGCGCCGCCCCAGTCGCCCGCGGCGCAGGTGCCCTCCCGGAACACCGCACCCGAACGGTGGTCGTCCGAGAAGTTCCAGTTCGTCCAGGAGATGTTCTTCTCGGCCATCAGGTCGAGATAGCGCTGCGCCATCGTGAAGTCGTTCGGGCCCTCACCCGCGTAGTCCTGCGTGCCGAACTCGGTGACGAACACCGGCAGCCGGTCCGCCGCCTCCTCCAGCGTCCGCAGGTACTCCTCGCGGTGCGACGCCGCGTAGAAGTGGAAGGTGTACATGATGTTCTCGGCGTCGACCGGGTCCGCGACGACCTCCTGCTCGTCCGCGCCCTCCGAGACGCCGAAGGACGACCAGGCGCGGGTGCCGACCAGCACGACGCCGTCCGGGTCCTGGGCCCGTACCACCGGGACCAGTTCCTCGGCGTAGGACCTGATGCGCTGCCAGCTCACGCCGTTCGGCTCGTTCGCGATCTCGTAGAACACGTTCGGGTGGTCGGCGTACCGGGACGCCATGTCGGTGAAGAACCGCTTGGCCGACCCGGTGTTCGCGTGCGGGTCGCCGGGGCTGAGCATGTGCCAGTCGATCACGGCGTACATGCCGCGCTCGATCGCCTGGTCGACGATGCGCTGCGCGAGACGGGTGAAGCCCTCCGGGTCGGTCTCGTAGCCGCCCTCCTGCACGTACGTCGAGACGCGCAGCACGTCCGCGTCCCACTCCTGGGCGAGAACGTCGAGCGAGCCCTCGGTCACGCACTGGGCGTACCACTGCGTGCCGTGCGTGCTCATGCCGGTGAGCTGGACGGCCCGGCCGCGGCTGTCGCACAGCGTGCGCGCGCAGACCGACAGCCGCCCGTGCTCGGCGACCGGGGATCCGGCGGGTGCCGCGTCCGGCGCCGGCGGCGGGACGGCCGTGGGCGGTGCGGGTGCGGGCGCCGTAGACGGTGCGGGCGGTGCGGGTGCGGCGTCGGCGCGGAAGGCGTCGGTCGCGGCCGGTGCCGTCAGGGCGGTGAGGGCGAGCGCCAGGGCCGCCGCGCCGGTACGGGCCCGGCCGAGGTGGTGGTGCCGCATGCGGGGTGCCTCCTTCGTGGGGGAGAAGGATCCCGGACCGCGGAGGGGAACTCCGGGAAGTGGCGTGCAAATTAGAGCGCTCTCATCCCCGCGTCAAGGGCGCCCGCGCCACCGCGCCACCACCCAGGACACCACCAGGAACACGGGCACCACCATGCCGATCAGCAGCAGGCTCTCGGTGGCGGCGGCCGCGAGGAAATCACCGCCGAGACCCGCCACCCCCTCGTAGTAGCCGACGACCACGGCCATCAGCACGACGTACCCGCCGACGGCCGTCCCCGCCACCCGCCGCGCCAGTCCCGGCCATCCCGTGGGCGTGGCAGGACGCCTGGGCGCCGGGCTGTCCCGGCCCTGCCTCCGGGCGAGGCGCAGCCCGACGGTCAGGCACCCCATCACCAGCAGGTAACCCGTCGCCATCACCGCGAAGTTGAGCCACGGGGTCAGCATGCGCGGCGCTCCTCTACGACGGGTCCCGCAGCAGGAAGTGCCAGCCGCGCACGAACGTGTGCCAGCCGAACCAGAGCCACAGCGCGAACAGCGCCCACCGTCCGGCGGGATGGCGCATCACCGCGCCCAGGGTCTCGCTGAGGGTGGGGAAGCCGTCGCCGATCCGCATCAGCGCGAGCCCCTCCCACGCGAACAGCGCCCCGAACAGCACCGCCCACACCACATACCCCACGACCGGATGCTCCACCTGTCGTCGCCTCCCGTCTCGCCCGTACGCCGCACGGCCGTTGCGCACGCCGGCACGGTTCGCGCAGCCCGGGGCGGCGGACCGCACCCCGCCGTTCGTGCCGGAGAGCATAGTGTCACCGCATGTCCGCTTCGTCGTCCTCCTGGTGCGTTGCGGAGAACGGCGGGCCGCGCCCGGCGGAGGCGCTCCGGGCGGGACGACGACAGGGCCGCCGCGTAACCCGCGGCGGCCCTGCTCGTTGACGTACACGCAGCTCGGAAGCCGACGGCTTCGTCGCTGCCGGTGGGGCGGGTGGGACTCGAACCCACGGCCGACGGATTATGAGTCCGCTGCTCTAACCGGCTGAGCTACCGCCCCTCACGGCGCGCCGCACACGTCCGTGCGCGCCGTCTGCCGCAGCATAGCTGCTCATACGATCTCTCGCCCGTGACGGGTGCCATCGTGACGATCTCCGTACACCAGGATCCCGCGCACCCGCCGGACGGTTCCGCAGTCCCCCGCGTGGATCTTGCGGGAGTTCCTCGTCCGCGCTCTCCGTACGCCTCCGCGCACGACGAAGGGCCCCGTCTCCGGGGCCCTTCGAGTGGCGTGCTCCCCCGACTGGATTCGAACCAGTAACCTGCCGGTTAACAGCCGGCTGCTCTGCCGATTGAGCTACAGGGGACTGCTCTCACGGGGATCACCGCCCGGTTCCCGGGGGCGTTCCCTCGCTGCGAGCAATACATTAGCGCATGCCACGGGGTACGCCGAAATCCGTTCCGGTCCGGCCCCGCGGAGGCATCGACGAAAGGGTTGTCATGCGGTACCGAGTCAGCTTCGTCCTCGGCCTGGGTATCGGGTTCGTCCTCGGCGCGCGGGCCGGCCGGGAGCGCTACGAGCAGCTGCGCCGGCAGGCCCAGCGGCTGAGCGAGAACCCCGCCGTGCGCAACGCCGCCGAGTCCGCGGCGACGAACGGCCGCCAGTTCGCGAGCCGGGCGTACGACACGGTGAACGAGCGGACCGGGCACCGCATGCCCGACGCGGTGAGCGACAAGGTCCACTCGCTGACCGACCGGCGCGCCGCGCAGAACGACGACTGGGGCTCCGGCAACGCCTGAGCCCATGCCGGTGAGGGCGGGCGCTCAGCCCTGGGGGAGGGCGGCGGCCCGCCGCTCGTCGAGCAGCGGTGCCATGAGATCGCCGAGGCGCCGCACCCGCCCGGGGACGTCCACAGCGGTGAACACCAGGTCGTCGGGGGTGCCCGCGGCCGCCAGCTCCTCCCAGGTGACGGGAGCGGAGACAGTCGGCTGCGGCCTGGCCCGCAGGGTGTAGGGGGCGGCGGTGGTCTTCGCCCACGAGTTCTGCGAGTGGTCGACGAAGACCTTCCCCGCCCGCAGGTGCCGGGCCATCCGGTGCAGGGCGCGCTCGGGCATCGCCCGCTCCGCCTCCTGCGCGAGCCGCTTGGCGTAGGCGGAGACGGCCGAGGCGTCCGTCGCCTCCACCGCCGCGAGCAGGTGCAGGCCCTTGGAGCCCGAGGTCTTCGCCAGCGCGGTGAAACCGTCCGCCGCGAGCCGGTCGCGCAGCCACACGCCGACCTCCCGGCAGTCCAGGATCGTGGCCCCCTCGCCGGGGTCCAGGTCGAAGACGATCCGGTCCGCCCGCCGCTGGGCGTCCACCCGCCACTGGTGGGTGTGCAGCTCCAGCGCGGCCAGGTTCGCCGCCCACACGAGCGTCGCCAGGTCCTCGATCACCACCTGGGTCTCCCGCTTCTCGCCTGTGCGCACCACCACCGCCGTCCTCACCCAGTCGGGGGTGCCGGGCGGCACGTTCTTGGCGAAGAACGCGGCCGCGTTCACGCCGTCCGGGAAGCGCAGGAAGGACACCGCCCGCCCCTTCAGGTGGGGGAGGACGGCGTCGGCGACGGACGCGTAGTAGTGGATCGCCTCACCCTTGGTGAACGCGGCCGCCGGATACAGCACCTTGTCCAGGTTGCTGAGGGAGAGGCGGTGGCCGTCGATCTCCGTGATGGGCATACTCGAAAGACTCCCACAGAAGGGACAAATCGATGCGTTCCATCTGGAAGGGGGCCATCTCCTTCGGCCTGGTCTCCATCCCGATCAAGGTGGTCTCCGCCACCGAGAGCCACGGCGTCTCCTTCCGCCAGGTCCACACCACCGACGGCGGCCGCATCCGCTACCGCAAGGTGTGCGAGCTGGACGGCGAGGAGGTGCCGAGCGAGGAGATCGGCAAGGCGTACGAGACCGTCGACGGCAGCCACGTCGAGATCACCGACGACGACCTCGCCGCCCTGCCGCTGCCCACGGCCAAGACCGTGGAGATCCTCGGCTTCCTCCCGGCCGAGGACATCGACCCCATCCGGCTGGACCGCTCGTACTTCCTCACCGGCGACGGGCAGAGTGCCGCCAAGCCGTACGTACTGCTGCGCGAGGCGCTGGCCCGCTCCGGCCGGGTCGCCGTCGCGAAGCTCGCACTGCGCAACCGGGAGAGCCTCGGCATGCTCCGCGTCTACCAGGACACCCTCACCCTGCACACCATGCTCTGGCCGGACGAGGTCCGCTCCGCCGACGGGATGGCGCCCGGCGAGAACGTCAGCGTCCGCGACCAGGAGCTGGACCTGGCCGACGCGCTGATGGAGACCCTCGGCGAGCTGGACCTCGACGAGCTGCACGACGAGTACCGCGAGGCGCTCGAGGCGATGGTCGACGCGAAGGAGGCGGGCGAGCCGCTGCCCGTGGGCGCACCGGCACCCCGCGAGGGCAAGGTCGTCGACCTGATGTCCGTGCTGGAGAACTCGGTGCAGGCCGCCCGGCAGTCGCGTGGCGAGGACGACGGCGAAGCGGAGGTGCACCAGCTCCCGCAGAAGAAGACGGCGTCCAGCAAGGCCGCGAAGAAGGCCCCCGCCAAGAAGAGCACGGCGAGCAGGAAGAGCACGGCGGCCGAGAAGTCCACGGCGAAGAAGACCGCCAAGAAGACGTCGAAGACGACGGCGAAGAAGACCGCCAAGAAGACCACCGCGACGAAGCGCAGCCCCCGCAAGTCCGCGTGACGGGGTCAAACCCCCCGCGTAGGAGGGCCGGGACGGGCGGAGGCCGGCCAGGCTGCGGTCTCCTCCGGGGTGCGGGGGCCGGCCGCGCCGTCGTCGAGCAGGCCGTGGGTGCGCAGCACGGCGGCCACGGCGGTGGCCCAGGGCAGGCGCAGCCCGGCCGACGCCGGCAGGTCCGGGTCGGCGAGGAGCGCGGCCGCCGGTCCGGTGCGCAGCCCGTCCGGGGTGAGCACCGCCGCGTCCTGGGCCCAGCGCAGCGCCAGGTCGACGTCGTGCGTCGCCATCACCACGGTCGTTCCGGACCGCTGGAGCCCGCCGAGGACGGCGAGCAGCCGCTCCTGCCCGTGCGGGTCGAGGCCCGCCGTGGGCTCGTCGAGGATCAGCAGCCGCGGCCGCATCGCCACCGCCCCGGCGATCGCCGCCCGCTTCCGCTGCCCGTAGGAGAGCAGGTGCGTCGGCCGGTCGCGCAGCTCCGTGATGTCCAGCGCCTCCAGCGCGTCGGCCACCCGGCGGCGCACGTCCGGCTCGGGCACGCCCAGGTTCAGCGGGCCGAACGACACGTCCTGCCCGACCGAGGCGGCGAACAACTGGTCGTCCGGGTCCTGCACGACCAGCTGGACCGCTGCACGCAGCCGGGTGAGGCCGCGGCGGTCGTACGCGACCTCGCCGCCCTCCAGCAGCAGCCGCCCGGAGGTGGGCCGCAGACCGCCGGAGAGGACGCGGAGCAGCGTGGTCTTGCCGCTCCCGTTGCGGCCGAGGACGGCCAGCGAGCGACCGGCCGGCACGGCGAAGTCGAGACCCCGCAGCACCGGCGGACCGTCCTCGTAGCGGAAACCGGCGCTCTCCAGCGTGACGAGCGGCGGGTGCGGCGACGTCGGCGTCACCAGGGGAACCTCCTCAGCGTGAGGGTGAGGGCGGCCAGGCCCGCGAGCAGCAGCGCCGTGGCCGTCAGGAAGCGGGGCGAGAGCCGGGCCGGCGGTACGAGCACCCGCAGGGTCCCGTCGTAGCCCCGCCCGGCCAGCCCGGTGTGGAGCCGCTGCGCCCGTTCGAAGGCGCGGACGAACGCGGTCGAGGCGAGCCCCGCGAGGGACCGCCAGGCCGCCGCCCGTGTGGTGTCGCCCAGCCGGGCGGCCTGGGCCTGACGGACCCGCCGCACGGAGTCGAGCAGCAGGAAACTCATCCGGTACATGACCAGCGCCACGTCGACCACGGCGGGCGGCACCCCGGCCCGTACCAGGCGCGGCACCACGTCCGAGACGGGCGTGGTGAACGCGAACAGCAGCAGGCCGAGGGAGGCCGCCGAAGTACGGGCCAGCAGCTCACCCGCACGGACGGGCCCGTCCGGGGCGAGCGACAGCCATGGCACCGGCCCGCTTCCGGCGCCGCCCAGCTGGAACAGCAGCGGAACGGCGCCGGTCACGCAGAAGCCCAGCGGCACCCGGAAGGCCCGCCACAGCGCCCGCCCGGCCACGCCGGCCGGGCCCAGCAGCACGGCCAGGGTCGCCGCCGCGACCAGGGGCGCGCCCGGCCACGGCGGCAGGCTGATCGCCAGCACCGTGAGGCCGAGGCCGAGCAGCGCCTTCTCCAGGGGATGGCGGTGGCGCCAGCGGCTGCTGTGCGCCGCCGCGTCGATGGGCAGCACCGTCGGTCAGGCCGAGGCGGGCGTGTCGCGGCCGCCGTCCGCCCCCTCCTCCGCGGGCGGGCCCGACGGGTCCGGAGCACCCGCCGGGCCCGCCGCGGACCGCGCCCCGCCCTGGCGCCGGCCGCGGCGCAGCCCGAAGTAGTAGGCCAGCACGCCCGCCCCGAGCGCCGCCTGCAGCGCGAAGAGCGCCGACTCCACCTCACCGGACAGTGGTTCGTACAGGGGGGAGAACCACGGCTCGTAGTCCGGGGCGTTCTCCGTGATCGCCGTCTCCGCCTGCGCGTCGGCGCCCGCGAACGGCTCCTCCTTGTGGTCGCCGAGACCGAGGACCAGCGGCAGCACCGCGAGCGCCGCGACGACCGCGACGAGCAGCAGGTTGATGCGTGTGTCGCGCTTCATCGGGCCGTCTCCTCCTGCTCGGACTCGGTGCGGTCCGCGCCCCGTGCGGTGGCGGCCCGGTCGGCAAGCCTGGTCAGCACCCCGAGGCGCCGCAGCTCGCCCGCGCTGGACCGCGTCAGCAGACGCATCACCAGCACCGTCAGCAGGCCCTCGCTCACCGCCAGCGGGATCTGGGTGAGCGCGAAGATCCCGCCGAACTTCGCCAGGGCGCCGGCGAACCCGGTCGCCGGGTCGGGGAAGGACAGCGCGAGCTGGACGCTGGTGACGCAGTACGTGCTCAGGTCGGCGACGAAGGCGCCGCAGAACACCGCGGCCATCAGCGGCGCACCGCTCCGCCGCACCAGCCGGTAGACGCCGTACCCGGCCCCGGGCCCCACGATCGCCATCGAGAACGCGTTGGCGCCCAGGGTGGTCAGGCCGCCGTGCGCCAGCAGCAGCGCCTGGAAGAGCAGGGTGAGGGTGCCCAGTACCGCCATGATCGGCGGCCGGAACAGGATGGCGCCCAGGCCGGTGCCCGTGGGATGCGAGCAACTTCCCGTCACGGAAGGGATCTTGAGGGCGGACAGGACGAAGGTGAAGGCGCCGGAGGCGCCGAGCAGCAGGGTGGACTCCGGGTGTTCCCGGACCTCGCGGGTCAGTTTGCGGACGCCGTGGACGACGAACGGAGCGGCGGCGGCGCTCCAGGCGACCGCGTGCCACGGGGGCAGATACCCCTCGGCTATGTGCATGTCGGGTGAGACCTCTCCAGCACCTCGTGGATGGACGACGCGCCCCGGCCGGTCTCCTGGCTGACGGGTCATGCCGCCCGGTCTCCGCCTTCCCGGCCCGCGCGGTCTCCCGCGGCGCGCCAGTGGCTTCCCTCGACGGGGGAGGAGCCGGACTTCCCGATCACAGTGGCGAGGGCCGCACCGGTTCCGCACCGGTTTCCCGAACACCAAGGCCCTGCGACAGTAGACCGCCGCAGTTCACCGCCACAACCATCGCCGGCCCCGCGGGCCGCGGTTCCGGGTGGACGTTCGTCACACCCCGCGCGCCGCGTCGCCGTCCGGGGGTCACCCGGATCCGGGGCGCCCCCCGGACGGCAGGAACAGCACCGAGTTGACGTACCGGCGGTGCGGGGCCAGAGAACGGCGGAGCAGGCCGTGTTCGGCCACGTGCGCGGTGCGGGCCTGGTGGCCGGCGAGGTCGAACGAGGCCAGCGGCAGCCACCGGCGGGCCGGCCGCACCCAGCCCGTGTAGCCCAGCGCGGACAGGTACGACAGCACCGGTCCGACCGGCTGGATGCGCTGTTCCAACTCGACGAACAGCGCGGGCCGTTCGCGGCGCAGCGTCTCCTCCGCGCCGCGCAGCACGGCCGCTTCGCTGCCGTCCACGTCGACCTTGACGAGAGTCAGCCCGCGCAACTGAAGTTCGTCCAGGGCCAGACAGGACACGTCGACCGCGCTGCGGTGGACCTCGCGGCGCACCAGCGAGGAGACCCCCCGGTCGCCGCGCCCGCCGTGCGGCAGCCAGAGGGTGGCGGTGCCGTGGTGGTCGGTGGCGGCGGCCTGGAGCACCTCGACGTTCGGGGGGCTCGTCGCCCGCAGCCGTCGCGCCAGATGCGGGACGGGCTCCACGGTCACCACCCGGTCCGCCCGCCGCGCCAGCCGGCGCGTCCACGGGCCGTACCAGCCGCCGACGTCGACGGCCGTGCCGCCGCGCGGGCAGAAGTCCGCCAGCCGGGCCAGCTCCGGCTCGAACCGGGGGTACAGCAGGTCCGTCGCGACGTTCACGGGCCGGGCCGGAAGACGCGGCGCCAGCCGCGCGGCGAGCGTCACGGAGCCGGCTCCTCCCGGACGTCGGGACCGAGCCGCTCCAGGATCGCGGCGTGCTCCCGCTCCGAGACCTGCTCCCCGGACGAGGGCAGCAGCTGCGGCACGCCGTCCACGACGCGGTAGCGGCGCCGCAACCGCGGGTTGTAGAGGATCTGTTCGTCCTCCAGCAGGGCCAGCGGGCCCTTGTCGAGCGGGCAGGCGAGGATGCCGAGCAACGGGTCATCGGGGGACATGCGGGCGGCCTTCCGGGTGAGGGGGCAGGTGCGGGAGCAGCGGGGTGCGTCCGGTGGCGCTGAGAGTCCGGCCGACGAGCCGCGGCGCCGCCTGGGCCGCCGTCGCGGCTCGGGGCGCGGCGTCGTGCCGGGGGAGGGCGAGCAGCACCGAGACGGCCAGCGCCGAGCCGCCGAGCCGCAGCAGCAGCCGCACCGGCTCCGACGGCAGCGGCTCGGCGAACGCGAACGACCCGCTGACCACGGTGAACAGGAACGTCACGGTCGTGCACACCGGCACCACCAGCGAGGCGCGGCAGCGCTGGAGCGCGGTCTGCGACAGCACCAGTCCGCCGGCCCCGGTGCACAGCAGCAGGTACGGGTAGGGGGAGGCGAGCACCGCGGTGGCGGTGCCGGCGAGGTCGGCGACGTCCAGCAGTCCGGCGACGCCCTTGATCGCCAGCGAGCTGACGCCGTAGAGGAAACCGACCGCCACGCCGTACGGGACCCCGGCCGTCGGCATCCGGTGCCGGCGCCGGGACCGGCGTTCGGCGGCGAGGAACAGTCCGATGCCGAAGACCAGCGCCGGTACCGCGATCAGCAGCACCACCGGGGCCGGGGCGGCACGGCCGATCTCCTCGTCGCTTCCGGGCAGCGACAGCACGATCATCACCAGCGCGGCCAGGATCGCCACCATGCCGCGCCGCTCCCGCCCGCTCGGCTGCTCCCCGAGGAAGAGAGCGGACAGCAGAAGCAGCATCACCAGCCCGGTGACGAACAGGCCCTGCGCGGCGACCAGCGGCAGCGTCCGGTAGACGACGAGCTGCGCGCCGAAGCCGAGCAGCAGGGCCGCGGCTCCCACCAGCCACAGCGGGCTGCGCAGCAGATGGACCAGGAGGGCGGCGGGGCGGGTGGCGGACAGCGGCGGCAGCGCGGACAGCGCCCGCTTCTCCACCACGAAACCGACGCTGAACAGCAGGTTGGCCAGCAGCGCCGCCGCGACACCCCAGAGCATCAGCCGCCCGCCCCCGCTCCGTGCCCCGTGCCGTCCGCTCCGTCCGCTCCCTCCGCGTCCTCGTCCGGGCGGGGCAGTCTGCGCGCGTGCACCAGCAGGATCGAGGCGAGCGACGGCGCCCGGCAGGCGAGGCGGTCCAGCGGACGCAGCGGGCGCGGCACGTCGTGGTACGGCGCGCCGGCGACCCCCAGCACCTCGAAGCCCGCGGCGGGCAGCATCGAGCGCAGCGCCCGGGCCGTGTAGAGCCGGAGGTGCCCCACCACCTGGGCGCCGGGCCGTCCGTGGACGCCCCGCAGGCTCACCTCGGAGAACACCGGCTGCACCCCGGCCAGCAGAAGGCCGCGGTTGTACCAGGCCGCCAGATTGGGTGTGGACAGCAGCAGGTGGCCTCCCGGTCGCAGGACGCGGTGCAGTTCGTCCAGGGCCGCGTCCGGGTCGACCAGGTGCTCGATGACCTCGCTGAACAGCACGGCGTCCGCGACCCCGGCTGCGAACGGCAGCCCGGGACCGGTGAGTTCGCCGCGTACGGCGGTCAGGTGGCGGGCCGCGCGGCGCAGGGCGTCCTGCGACCAGTCGACACCGACGACCCGGTGCGGTGCCAGCAGCGGACCGGCGACGGCCGCGGCCGAACCGTCTCCGCAGCCGACGTCGAGCACGGTCTGCGGCACGGGGCCGAGCGCCCGCGCAAGGAGGTGTGCCTGCCGGCGGCTGCGGTCCGCACCGGAGGCGACCGGCGTGGCCGGATCCTCGTACAGGCCGCGGAGTCCCTGCGGGGTGTCCGCGCCCGTGCTCGTGTGGACGCCCCCGCCGCGGCCGTGCGCGGGCCGGTGGGTGGGCGAGGTCATCGTGCACCGCCTTCCCGCACCGGGCCGGGCCCGGCGCCCGTGGCATCGTGCGCGGTCGCCTCCAGCGACGCGGCGAACAGCGCGCCGAGCCGTGCCCCGGCACCGTCGCCCAGCCTCCGGTGCGACCAGCGCAGCGCGAGCTGGAGCCGACCGCCGGTCGACACCGTCGTCACCGACAGACCGCGCGGCGCGCGGGACGGGGCGGAGAACCAGACGGCCGTGGCGCGGCCCGCGTCGCCGAAGTCCAGCGGGTACGGCACGCGGCCGATGTTGGACAGCAGCGTGGTGGACGCCCACGGCCCGGCCGCCGCGCGCAGCGTCCGGGTCGCGGCCGCCCGGAGCCCGACGGGCAGCAGCGGCGACGTCAGCAGGCCGCCGCTGAAGCCCAGTTGGGGCCGGTCCAGGGCCTTCAGGGCCCGGGTGCGGGCGGACGTCGCCCGCAGCAGGCGGGCCACCGCGCCGGGGTCGGGGCCGCCGGGGGCGGTCAGCCGGTCGTGCAGCGCGCGCTCCTCCGGGCCGAAGGTCACCTCGACGAGGCGGGTGCCGTTGCCGATCGGCATGTCCGCGGTGCGCGGCCGGTCGTCCACCGGCATGGTGATCCGCACCGGGCGCACCGGCCGGTCGTGCATGCGGTTCCAGCGCGCGGCCGTCAGCCAGGTGGCCACCAGCAGCTGGTCGTTGACGGTGTAGGCGGCGGGTTCGCCGGGGAGGCGGGGCGGGCGCGCGGGGACGGGCAGTTCGGTGACGAGCATGCCGTTGCCGGGCGTTCCCGGGCGCGCGTCCTCGGCGGCGACGCGAGCGGGCCGCCGCCACGCGCCGGAGCCGCCCGCCCCGGGCGGCTCCGGCGCGTGGCCGGCCCCCGGCCCGGCCGTGCGTACGGGCGGCGGGGCGGGGGAGTTGTCCGCACCGCCGTACAGTTCCGCGGCGGTGGCCAGGACGCGGAGGCAGGCCGGGCCGTCCAGTGCGGTGTGGTTGAGAGTGACCACCAGGGCCCAGCCGCCCTTGTGCGCCACCACCTCGACACGGACCGGAGGCGACGCGTCCAGGGACGGGCAGCGGGTGAGCGCCCGGCGCCGCGCCTCGGTGAGCGTGCCGCCGGGGTACGACACCGGCGCACGGTCCGGGGCGTCCGTCACCTCCCAGCGGTAGCGGGAATGCCACCACCGGGACGGCACCTGCCGCATGAGGATGCGCGGATGGCGGCGCAGCGCCGCGTCGACGGCGGCCCGCAGCCGTTCCGGCTCGGGGCGGTGGGGCAGGTGGATCTCGATGTGCACGGTGTCGGGCTCGTCGTCGTCCCGGCAGTGCCGGGTGATCTCGTCGACCACGGGGAACGGCAGCCGCATCGGCGGCTCCCGCCGCGCGGGCGGGGCGGGAGCCGCCGCGCGGCGGTCGGGGTCGGGGCCGTGGCCGGTGCCGGGATCGGGGGTGCCGGGGAACGACGGGGCCGGGCCTGCCGGTTCACCCTCACCGGCGCCGACGGTGCTCCGTCCGGGTGCGCCCGGCCCGGTGGTGTCCGGCCCGGGCGGCCGCGCGGGCGCGTCGGGGCCGGGGGAGCGGCTCTCGTCGCCGTGCCCGACGCCGGGCGAACCCGGCACCCGGCAGGCACCCTCGAGCTGCCCGACCCGGGCCGGGGGCCGGGCCGCCGCGGCGTCTGGGCCCGGAAGGGGTGGCGTCGCGGTCATCGGCGCGCCTCCCCACCCGGTGCGGGACCGCCGCCCCGCGCGAAACCGCCGCCCGGCACCGTGGGCATCGGCCTGGTCGGCGGGTCGCCGCCGGGCCGTCCGGGGCCCGGGGGCGGCGGCGTGCCGTCGGGAGCGGCATCGCTCCGCTCACGGCGGTCGACGTCGCCGCTCTCGTGCCGGGCCGGAAGGGTGACCAGCGCGGCGGAGAGCGCCAGCAGGGCGAGGGCCTGCGCGACCGTGCCGAACGCGCCCTCGCCGTCGCCGATGCCGGGGCCGCCGCCGAGCACGCCGACCACCGCGGCGACTCCCGCACCGGCCATCGCGACCAGCGCGAGCGGCACCAGCAGACGGGTCCGGAAGCGGGCCACCAGTGCAAGCGCCGGCACCACCAGCGCGTACGGTCCGGACACCAGCACCATCACCGACGTCAGGACGAGCGTGCCCAGCACCCAGCTCGGTCGCGGCACGGCCGCGGGGTCGTCCTCGCCGAGCGGCTCGCCCGCCCGTCGCCGGAACAGGGCCAGCCCGAGCAGCACCGCGATCCCGGCCCCGCCCGCGAACAGCGAGGCCGTGTACCAGGGCGCCGGTTCGTACTCCAGGGTGATCAGGCCGTTCCCGCCCTCGGGCACCAGGAAGCCCTGCTGCCAGCCGTCCAGGCGGAGTGGGGTCAGCTCCTCGCCGTTCAGCGTGGCTCTCCAGCCCTCGTTGACGTTCTGGAACGTCTGGAGGTAGGCGGCCGCGCCGTCCCCGACGCGCACCGTGCGGCTGTCGCCGGACCAGTCCTCGACGGTCACCTCTCGCACCGCAGTCTCCGAGGAGCCGCCCGCCCCGCCGGCGGAACCGCCGGGAACGTCGGCGGCCGTGCCCCGGGCGAGTGCGACCCCGGTGACGGCCAGGGGACCGTCACCGCCCGCCCGGACGGTGTGCCGCCCCTGCTGCAAGGCGAGGCCGTCCGCGCAGAGTTCGACGTCCACCTCCCGGCCGCGCACCAGGTCGGCGACCGTGCCGGACGCCTTCGTCCGGTACCGGGTGCCGTCCACCTCGAGGCGTGGTCCGTCGCCGCAGGGCAGGGAGAACCTCTCGTCCGGGTCGGGCGGCGGCGTGCGCAGCTCCTCCAGGGCCGGTACGTGCACCTCGGTCAGTCCGACGGGCAGTTGCAGGTGCCGGTCGGCGAAGGGGTTGTGGACCGTCTTGTCCTCGGTGGCGGTGACGGTGAGGTCGAGGGCGTCGGTGGTGATCGGGTCGAAACGGACCCAGCCGTTCTCGTCGACGCCGACCGTGGCGGCACCGTCCGGGGAGGAGATCCGCACCTCGGTCGGCCGGGAGGTGATGCCGCCCGCACCCGCGAGCACCAGCCGGTCGATCTCCGTCTTCTTCTCCCAGCGCAGACGGACGGTCGGGTCGTCGCCCGCGATCCAGGCCGTGGTGAGGTCGCCGTCGACCAGGCTGCGCGGGCCGACGGTCGCGCCGAGCCGGCTGGTGGACTCCGCGGTGGCGGTGATCCGTACCCGCTGCTCGGGCGCCACACGTGCCAGCAGTGCGTCGAGCGCGTCGCCCGGCACTGCACGTGCGGTCGCCGTCATGCGCCAGTCGCCCGCCGTCCCGGTCGCGAAGCGCCGGTTCATCGCGCCGCCCTCCTCGGCGACGGGCAGCAGCCCGCCCGAGTCGAACGCGCGGTGCAGCGAGACGATCTCGCCCGCGGCGGCGGTGTCCGACGCGTCCCGCGGAAGGCGCAGCAGCTTCTCCACCCGCACGTCCGGCACGGCGATCTCGGCGAAACCGGCCCCCGTGAGGCCGGGCGAGGCGCTCTCGGTCGCGGCGAGGGTGACACGGAGCCAGTCGGAAGGACCCGCCGGGGCACGTACCCGCTGCGTCGAGCCGTCCGGGCGCAGCGGGCTCTCCTCGCTGCCCTGCTCGGTGGTGACCCGGATGCGTGTCGGCGTGGCGCGCACCTGGTCGCCCGGCAGCGGCGTCACCTCCAGGCCCGGGGGGACGTCGGTGGTGCCGTCGAAGTCGACCTGCACCCACTGGCCGACCGGTTCCGCCGCGCTGCCCTCGGCCCACGCCGTGTCCGGGTCGCCGTCGAAGGCGTGCACCGGCTCGAACTGCGGGAGGTGGAACAGCCAGTTGCCGCTGCTGGACGCGGTCACCGACTCCGCTCCGCGCAGCGCGGCCGTCGTCTGATGCCGGACACCCTCCACGGGCAGGATCTGCTTCGGCGGCTCGCCCGCGTCCTGCACGGCGTCCGGAGGGTTGCGCTGTCCGGGCGTGTACACGGCGGACGTGTTGTGGTTGAGCAGACCGAAACGGGTGTCGGCGAGGCGCAGTCCGTCGCCGCGTACCTGGAGGGCGGGTTCGTCGAGGCCGGGATGCGCGTCGCCGGTCAGCACGGCGGGACGCCCGGCCAGCCGCGGGTCGCCGGCCAGCGGCAGCAGCGACTCCGGGCCGCCGCTGACGGACGCGGTCTCCGACACCGCGCGTGCAGTGACCCTCCCCGGAGATTCCACGCCGGTCGGCCGGTAGATCTCGACGGCCTGCGGGCGCGGGTACAGGGCGGCCACGTCGAGCGGGGTGTCCGCCGCGATCCGGCCGGCGGTCACCTTCGGCCCGAACGCGGCGACCCGTTCGTACCCGGAGGACTGCAGGGTGCGTTCCACCGTCTGCGGCGGAACGTACCCGACCTGGTCCGGGTCGAGGTCGTTGCGGACCACCACGTGGTGCAGGCCCGCGCGTGCCAGGTACGCGGAGAGTCCGGGCACCTCGGTGCCGGACGCCATCGCCCGCTCGACGGCGTCCAGCCCCCGCCTGTTGCCCGGCGTGCCGAACGGCACGAAGTCCCGCTGAGCCCAGGGCGATTCGGCCAGCACGTGCAGCGGGTCGTCGATCGGCGAACCCCAGGTGTGGATGCCGTGCGCGGTGGCCGGGGTGACGTACGCGCGGCTCTCCGGCGCGTGCTCCTCCAGCCAGTCGGCGGTCTGCTGCCAGTGTCGGGGCAGCTTCTCGAACGCCCCGGGCTGGAGGACGTCCGCCCGGAGGAACGGCAGGGCGAGCCCGGGCAGCACCAGCAGAGCCGCCAGCCCCGGCAGCAGCCGCCGTGCGGGCAGCCCCCGCGAACCCGCCCGCCGGGCGGCGACGCCCACGAGGTGCGCCAGCCCGAAGGCGAGCGTCAGCGCCAGGCCGGGCTGGAACTTGTAGATGTTGCGGAACGGCCGCAGCCAGCCGTCCAGCCAGCCCTGCACCGTCGGAGCGAACGGGCCGCCCAGCGCACCGGCGTAACCGGCCAGCGTGACGGCGGCGACGACGACGGCGGTCAGCACCAGCCAGCGGCGCTCGGGCAGATCACGCCGGGCCAGCCCGGCCAGCCCGAGCGCCGCGGCCAGCGCGCTGCCCGCGATCGTGAGCACGCCGGTGGCCATGGTCCAGCCGGCCGGCAGCCAGGGCTCGCCGTAGAAGAGATAGGCCGTCCAGTTCCCGGCGCCGCGCAGCATCTCGGTGGCCGCCATCGTGCCGGTGGTGGTCTCGGCCTGTTCGACGTACGGCATGAAGTCCTCGCCGTAGCCGCCGAGGAGCAGCAGCGGCACCACCCACCACACGGTCGCCAGCAGCACGCCGGGCGTCCACCAGGCGATGAGGGCACGGCGGCGCCGGCCGGTGCGGCTGAGCAGGTACAGGCCGACCGGCAGCAGCGAGGCCAGCGTGGAGGCGGCGTTGACGCCGCCCATGAAGGGGATCAGCAGCGCCGACCGGGCGGCCGCCACACGCGGCGAGGCGGTGGTCGAGGTCAGCGGCAGCAGCACCCAGGGCAGCATCGCGCCGGGCAGCGCGGCCGCCGAGGTCGAACCGACGACGATGGTGAACGTCGGCCAGAGCGCGTAGCAGGCCGCGCCCAGCAGCCGGGAACGCGAGGTGCCCACCCCGAACCGTTCGGCCAGCCGCAACGCGCCCCAGAAGGCGGCGGTGACCACCAGCGACAGCCACAGGCGCTCCGCCATCCAGACCGGCAGGCCCAGCAGGTCGGTCAGCGCGTGGTAGGGCAGCATCGGGAAGGCGTAGCCCACGTACTGGTCGGCGATGCCGCCGAAACCCGCCCGGTCGTGCCACAGTTCGCCGAGGTCGCCGAGAAACCGCCACGGGTCCGTGACGACGCCCAGTTTGGTCTCGAACGTCATCCGGCCCGGGGACGGCACCAGGAAGCCGACGAGGACGACGCCCCAGAAGCCCAGCAGCCAGCGCCTGCTCCGCCGTTCCGGCCGGCCGGGCGGAACGGGCGTGCGCGCCGGCCGGGGCCGGCCCGGGTCCGTCGGGGACTGCGGAGGACTGAGCGTCGAAGTCATGGGCACCGCCGGAGGATGAGGAGGAGGTTCCAGGTGGCGATCTCGCGGAGCAGCGGAACGCGGGTGATCGCGCCCGGCAGGAACGGCCAGTAGCGGGAGCGGGCGGAGACGATCCGTACGTCCGGCCGGGCACGCACCTGCCGCAGCGTGGGACCGACGTGCACGGCGAACAGGTTCTCGCCCAGGGTGTGTTTCGCCTCCCGCCCGGTGCGCCGCCGGTAACGCGCGCGGGCCCGCGCCGCACCGAGGTAGTGCCAGGGCGCGGTCTCGTGGCCGCCCCAGGGGGAGTACCAGTTGGTGAAGGCGACGTAGATCAGACCGCCGGGACGCGTCACCCGGACCATCTCGGAGAGGAACGTCTGCGGGTCCGCGACGTGTTCGAGGACGTTGGAGGAGAAGCAGACGTCCGCCGCGCCGTCCGCGAGCGGGAGCAGGTAGCCGTCGGCGAGCACCGCGCCGTGCGGGCGCCGGTCGTCGGCGTGCAGCTCGGCGGGGTCCGGTTCGAAGAGGAACGCCCGGGCGCCGCGCCGCCGGAACTCCTCGGTGAAGTGGCCCGCCCCGCCGCCGACGTCGACCACGGTGGCGCCGGAGAGCGGGTGATGCCGCTCCACCTGGTCGGCGGCGTCCCGTGCCAGCAGGCCGTAGGTGTGGGCGGGGTCGGTCTGCTCCCGGAGGAAGGCGCGGAGGAGCGCCGCGGACCGGCGCAGTGACGGGTCGGGGTGGGAGGGCGCCCGCGGGGTGCCGGCCTGCGGGGATGGGGACTGGGCCGGTGGGGACTGGGTGGGTGGAGTCTGCAGGGGCGACGGGTGCCGGCCCGTGGTCTGCGGAGTCGCGGTCTGCGGGGGCGTGGTCTGCGGGGCGTGTGCGTGCTGCCCGTCTGCTGCCGTGTCCGTCACCTGCCGCCCCTCACGCCGTCCGGCCCGTGTCGGCCCGCGCGTACGCCTCGGCCGCGACCGTCCGGAATCCCTGCACGGTGTTCTCCCAGCTCAGCCGCCGCGCCCGGAGCCGGGCGGCGGCGCCGAGCATGTCGCGGCGTCGTGGCGACAGGGCGACGGAGCACCAGTGCGCGGCGAACGCGCTCTCGCCGCGGGCCAGCAGACCGGTGCGGCCGTCGTCGACCGAGTCGCGCAGTCCGGGGATGTCGAAGCCGACGGCCGGGGTGCCGCGGATCGCGGCCTCGGTCACGACCAGCCCCCAGCCCTCCACCAGCGACGGGTGCAGCAGCAGCCACGCGCGGCAGAGGAGCCGGTGCTTCTCCGCCTCGTCGACGCGCCCGGCGAACGTCACGCCCGGGCCGGCCATGGCCTCCAGCCGCGCGCGTTCAGGACCGTCGCCCACGATCACGAGCCGTCCGCCGGTGACGGGGCGTACCCGTTCCCACAGGCGCAGCAGCAGATCGATCCGCTTGTACTCGACGAGTCGGCCCATCGCGAGGAACAGCGGCTCGTCGTCCTTGGCGTGCAGCGTGCCGGGCTCCTCGACGCCGTTGTGCACGACGCGGATCTCGTCGTCCGGGACGCCGAGCGCGGCCAGCGCCTGCGCGGTGGAGCCGGACACGGCGACCTTGAGGTTGCGGCGGTGGCTGCCGGCCAGTGCCCAGTGCTCCAGGCGGCGGCCCAGCCGCGCGGCGGGAGCCGGATAGCGCATCGACCACAGGTCCGTGTGCACGTGGTTGACGAAGCACAGCGTCGGACCCCGGTGCCAGAGCGGCGCGAGGTACGGCATGCCGTTGCAGACCTCCACCAGCAGGTCGCAGGCGCCGACCTGACGTGTGAGGGCCCGCCGCGCCCGGAGGAAGTGCCCGGCGTCGCCACCCGCGGAGACCACCCGGTAGTCGCGGTACGCGGCGGGACCGCCGCACAGCAGCGTCACCTGGTGCCCGTGGGCGGTCAGGCCCTCCGCGATCCGGTCGATGAGCAGCTCGGAGCCCCCGGCGGCCGGATTGCCGAGGTCGCGCCGGGCGAGGAAGACGATCCGGCGAGGCGTCGACGCCTCGCCGGCGTCCTCCCGCGGGCGGGGGAAGCGGGCGGGCGCGTGCACGGCGGCGGCGCCGGCTGCGGGGCGGGCCGCGCCGGGCGGGACGGCGGGCGCGCTCGGCACGTGCTGGGGCATGCGTGCTCCAACTCGTCTCGGTGTGCGGGACGGGTGCGGGTGGGCCTCGGGCATGGGCGGCCTCGCGTGGGTGGGGACGCCGCGGCGGGGAGGCCGCGGGGTGCGGGTGGGCGTGCGTGCCCGGCGGTGCGGTGCGGTGCGCTGCGCTGCGCTGCGGCATGGTGCGCGTACGGGGCGAGCAGTGCGCGTGCGGGTGGTACGCGGTGTGGGTGCGCGTGCGGTGTGACGCGGCTGCGGTGCGCGGTGCGGCGTGCGGTCGGGCGGGTCCGTGGGGCGGAACGGGCCGGTTTGCGCGGCGTGGGCTCAGTGTTCGACGGAGCGGACGCGCGGGCTACTCACCCGCGTGACAAATTCGGGGACGCATCGGGCCGGTGCTTCATCACTTCGCGCTGCCCGTGGCGTGCGGGGTGCCGGAGCGTGGGCGTCCGCGCACCACGAGCACCGCTCCCAACGGGGCCAGTACGGCTCCCGCCGCGGCGGCGCCGATCGGTGCCGTCTCGCCCACGACCTGCAGCTTCCTGCTGTCCGCGGACGCAAGTTCGACCTGCTCGCGCTGCGTTGCTTCCGTGAACTCCAGCTTGTCGCTACGCAACAGGGTGACCTCGTCCCGCTCGCCGCCGGGGGCGCGCAGCGTCACCTTCGGCGCGATGCTCACCCGCAGGATCCGGCCGGTTCTCTGGTCGACGACGAGGTCGATGTCCTCGTTGGCGTACCACTCCTCGGCCTGCACCTGGCCGGCGTCCGGCTTGCCGACGAGGAGCCCCGGCACCTGCCGGGACCCGACCCGCACCTGCTCCACGGAACCGGTGAAGCGCAGCCCCTCGTAGCCCTGGACCTCCGCGCGGCCTGCGTACCGCAGCGGCACCGTGCCGCCCAGCGTGCCGTCCCACCAGGTGTAGGACCGCTCCTGCACGTCGAAGGGGAACTTCAGGTACGCCTCGCCGCCGAACTCCTGCGGGGCTTCGCCGCAGCAGTGCACCGGCCGGTTGGTCGCCGGGTCGGTGACCCAGCGCTCGGTCTCCCACTGGAAGGAGCGCCGCGGATCGTTCAGCTTCGCGGTCTTCGGCGTGTCGATGGTCTGTGACACGTCCCACACGGCGACGCCGTTCCTCTCGCTCTCCGCCACGTTGCCGAGCACCCGCCTGGTGACGGTCAGCCGCTGCCCGTCCTTCGTCTCGACGTCCTCCTGGTCGAAGTGGCTTCCGGTGCCGGTGAGCACCGTCGTCGAGACGACGTCCACCGGCGTGCGCTGGGCCCTCGGCTCGACGTACCAGGTCAGCATGGGTGCGAGGACGAGCAGGAACACGCCGAGCCCGAGGAGGACCAGCGAGAGAGGGGAAGCGGAACGGCGCATACGTGACTCCGTGGGTGAGGCCGGGGAGAGAGCGCGGCGGGGGTGACCGGTGGAGCGCGGGTGATGCCGAGGGCGCGGGCGGATTCGTGCGCGTTCGGAGGAGACCGGTGAGGGCCTCGCATGAGACCGGAAACGTAGAGGACGCTTGACATGGCGTCAATGGCTAATTAACACTCGAGTAACTTCCAGAGGGTCACAGCCCTGGGGCGGGCTGGTGCGCACTGACGAAAGAGGTTCGTCGCGCCATGCACAGACTCCTCACAGCTACTCTGACCTGCGTCGCAGCCGCCGCACTGGCGGTCGGGGCGGGGTGGGGGATCGTCGCCGCGCTGCACGCCACGCCGGAGCAGCCGAACGTCCCCCTGGTCGAGTTCCGCACGTCCACCTCCCCTCCGCAGCCTTCGCAGGAGCCGTCCCCGCAGTCTTCGCCGCCACGGTCTTCGCCGTCTCCGTCTTCGCCGTCCCCGGACGCCGGGGCCGCCGGGGACGAGGGTGGGGCGCCGTGACCACTGCCGCCGTCGCCGGATCGGCCTGGAGCGGGGTGCCGCCGCTGCGGGTGAGCCGCTTCACCGCCCGCGCGCTCCAGGAGGTGCCGCAACTCGCCGAGGACATCCTCGGGGAGATCCGGCGTGAGCACCCGAACCTGCCGCTGATGCTCGACGACAACGGAGAGCCTCTGGCGCTGGTCGGCATCCGGGGCGCCATCGAGCACTTCCTCGGCCACCTCACCACGCACGGCCTGAGTTCCGATCTGCGTCCGCCGCCCCGGATCTTCCAGGACTTCGGGCGCGGGGAGGTGCGGGAAGGCCGCAGTCTCGACGCCCTCCAGGCCATCTACCGGCTGGGCATACGCCTCGCCTGGCGCCGCTTCTCCGAACTGGGCACCCGTCTGGAGATCCCACCGCCTGCCATGTACGAGCTGGCCGACGCGGCGTTCGTCTATCTGGACAGCCTCGTCGCCGCCTCCGTGCACGGCTATGCCGAGGCAGCCGCCCGGCAGGCCGGCGAGCGGCTGCGGCTGCAGCGTCGCCTGCTGGATCTGCTGCTCACCGAACACCACCGGGCCCCGGCCGACTTCACCGAACTCATCGCGGACCGCGCGGCCCGGATCGCCTGGCCGGTGCCGTGCACCGTGGCGGTCGCCGTGCTGCAGCGCCCGGCGCGGTCGGCCGTGCCGCCGGCCGTCGGTGACGAGGTGCTGCTGGACATGGAATGCGAGCAGCCCCGGATGGTGGTACCCGATCCGGACGCACCCGGCCGCGCCGAACGGCTCCGCCGGGCGACGGCCGGTTGGGCGGGGGCTCTCGGCCCGCCCGTACCCCCGGCACAGGCGGTGAAGTCGTTGTACTGGGCACAGTCCGCCGTGGCTCTGATGGAGCGCGGGCTCCTGCCCGGAGGCGAACTCCTTCCCTGCACCGAACACACCGAGGCACTGGTGCTCCTGCCTCCCGAGGAACTCATCGGGGACCTCGCCCGCCGCCGGCTCGCCCCGCTGCGGGACTGCGGCCCCACCCACAGCCGCCGGCTCGCCGAGACACTGCTCGCGTGGCTGGAGACCAGAGGAGGAGCCCCCGAAGTCGCCGCCCGGCTGGGAGTGCATCCCCAGACCGTCCGCTACCGCCTGCGTCAGATACGCGAGTTGTGGGGTGACGACATCGACGCGCCGGAAAGCCGCTTCGAACTGGAGCTGGTGCTCCGCACGATGCGGCTGCGCGGCGAGCTGGGCCCGCCCGGCACCGTGAGCACGGCCCGACGCCCGGAGCTCTCCCGGCCGGTGTGACGACCGGTGTCCCCCGCCGGCCTCGCTCGGCGGGCCCGGGAACGCGACGGCACCATGCTCTGCAGTGAGGTCCGGCCGCCCGGCCCGCCCGACCGCCCGACCGCCGGGCCGGGGGGCCCGGGAGAGGTCGGTGTCCACGACCCCTTGGCACGAGCGCTCGTCATCGACGGCGCCGACGAGGGGTTTCGACCTGGTGCTGGAGAGGTCCGGGCCGTCCGGTGCAGGCCGAACGGCCTGTGACCTGGCCCGGCCCGGTGGACGCGTGATCCTCGTCGGTGACGCCCGCGCCCGTAGCTGGAATGCCGAACCGATCCGGCTCGCGGCCGACCGACTCACCCTGCGTACGGTGTTCGGCGCCCGGTCCTTCGCCTGGTCTCACGCCCCAACGCGCTGGCCTCCGGACGGCTCAACCCGCACCGTTGATCAGTCTCCGCATGCCGCTGACCGGCTTCCCCGAAGCGATGGGACTGCTCGCCACCCCTTCCGACGTCCCGACCGGCAAGGTGCTGCTGCATACGGCCGGCTGACGAGCCGTCGGTCGACGGGCACCGTACCGACGTTCTCGAGCGCGTCACGCGAACCCGTGGATCGGAGAGGTGACGGCGCGGGGTGGACGGGCGGGCGGCGCCACCCACCCGTCCACTTCTGCCGAGCGGCCGACCGTCCGGCCTGCCCTCAGCCGTCAGCCGTCAGTCGACGGTCAGGGTGACCTCTATGTTGCCGCGGGTCGCGTTGGAGTACGGGCAGACCTGGTGCGCCTTCTCCAGCAGCTGCCTGGCGGTCGCGGCGTCCACCTGAGGAATGCTGGCGCGCAGGGCGACGGTGAGGCCGAAGCCGCCTTCCGGCGTCTTGCCCATGCCGACCTCTGCGGTGACCGTGGAGCCGGTGATGTCGGCCTTCTCCTGCCGGGCGACGACGCCGAGGGCGCTCTGGAAGCAGGCGCTGTAGCCGGCGGCGAACAGTTGCTCCGGGTTGGTGCCCTCACCGCTGCCGCCCAGTTCCTTGGGCGGGTTGACGACCACGTCGAGCTTGCCGTCGTCGGACGCGACCCGGCCGTCGCGGCCGTTGTGAGCGGTGGCCACCGCGGTGTACTTGACGTCGAGGGATGGGATGGACATGCAGATCCTCTCGTTTCTTGTCCGACCGGGAGGCTCGCGCCCACGACCTCTGCGGTCCGGTCCGAGCCTAGAGGATCGGATGCGGGCGCCGGCATGGCGGGGAGCCCCCGTGGGGTCGGATGATCGGGTGTCGGTGCGGGTCGCTGCCGTCAGTCGGCGAGGCGGACGACCATCTTTCCGGTGTTCTCGCCCTTGAGCATGCCGAGGAAGGCGTCCAGGGCGTTGTCGATGCCGTCCACGACGGTCTCCCGGTAGGTGAGTTCGCCGGAGCGGATCCAGCCGGAGACCTCGGAGACGAACTGCGGCTGCAGCGATGCGTGGTCGCTGACGAGCATGCCCTGCATCCGGATCCGCTTGCCGATGAGCAGGGCGAGATTGTGCGGTGCGGCGGGGGGCTCCGTGGCGTTGTACTGCGCGATCATGCCGCACACCGTGACGCGGCCGTGCACGTTCATCGCGCCGAGAGCGGCCTCC
Source organism: Streptomyces hazeniae (assembly GCF_031845485.1). Lineage (NCBI taxonomy): Bacteria > Bacillati > Actinomycetota > Actinomycetes > Kitasatosporales > Streptomycetaceae > Streptomyces > Streptomyces hazeniae. The sequence goes on along the minus strand of NZ_JAVREQ010000001.1, from coordinate 168,724 downwards.
AAGTGGTCGCCGCCGACGTTGTCGAAGTAGATGTCGATCCCCTCCGGGGCGGCGGCTCGGAGCTGCTCGGCGACCGGGCCCGACTTGTAGTTGAAGGCCGCGTCGAAGCCGTACTCCTCGGTCAGCAGACGCACCTTCTCGTCCGAGCCCGCACTGCCGATCACCCGGGAAGCGCCCTTGAGCCGGGCGATCTGGCCCACCTGTCCGCCCACGGCGCCGGCCGCGCCGGAGACGAACACCGCGTCGCCCTCGGTGAACCCTCCCACCTCCAGGAGACCCGCGTAGGCGGTGAGACCCGGCATGCCCAGGACTCCGAGGTAGGTGCTGAGCGGCGCCAGGTCGGCGGAGACGACGGTGGCGTGCCGGGCGTCGAGCGTGGCGAACTCCCGCCAGCCGAGCCCGTGCAGGACGTGGTCGCCCACGGCGAAGCCTGCGGCCTCGGAAGCCACGACGACGCCCACGGCACCGCCGTCCATGGGCGCGTCGAGCTGGAAGGGCGGCACGTACGACCGGACGTCGTTCATCCGGCCGCGCATGTACGGATCCACGGACAGGTAGAGGTTGCGCACGAGGATCTGGCCTTCCCCGGGGGCCTCTACCGGGACTTCCCGCAGCGCGAACCCGTCGGGCGTGGGCCAGCCCTGCGGGCGGGCCGTCAGATGCCAGGCGCGACCGGCGGTGGGCAGAGTCATGTGGTGCCTCCAGATGCTTCAGATGCTGAAACAATGCTGCACCTGGATATTTCATGTTGTCAAGCTTTGAGGTAGGCTGAGGTCATGTCGACCGGCTCACCCTCCGTCCCGCCCCTGCCCGACGCCCTCACGCGCGAGGTCGTCGAGCTGATCGGCGGCGTCGTGGCGCGCTACCACGCGGAGTACGAGGTGGCCGCCGCCGACCACGCGCTCACCGGAGCGCAGGCGCGCGTTCTCGCCCTGCTCGACCGTGAGCCCACGCCGATGCGCCGCATCGCCGAGCAGCTGAGGTGTGAGCCGTCGAACGTGACGGGCATCGTCGACAGGCTGGAGGCCCGGGGCCTGGTCGAGCGGCGGCCGGACCCGGCCGATCGCCGCGTCAAGCTCGCCGCGCCCACGGAGCGCGGCAGCGCGACGGCCGCGAGCCTGCGGGGTGCGCTCGGGTTCGCCCGGGAGCCGCTCGCCGAGCTCACGCCGCTGGAGCGGCGGGTGCTCCGTGACCTGCTCATACGGATGCTGGACAGCCCGTGATGCCGCGCCCAGGGGCCCGGCGGTCTCGTCGAGTCAGCCGTCCGTGATGCGCTTGTAGGCGAGTTCGGCCAAATCGCTCTGTCCCTCGCGGCTCGGGTGGAACCAGTCCCAGCGGCTGAGCGCGTTCGCGGTGAAGCGGTAGTCGTGCACTTCGCCCCCGTCCCAGCGGCACCGCCTCACCTCCGTGCAGACCTCGCGCAGCACGGAGTTGTAGGCGTCCACGCGCTCCGAGACCTGCGCCCGGCGTGCGGTCGCGGCCTCACCCGTGTCCCGTGGCGCGTCCAGCATGGAGCGGCAGATGCCGTAATCCCACACCCGGCGGGCGTCCGGCTCGTCGCGTCCCACCTGCCAGAGCCGCTGCAGGTCCGGGATGCTCGCCACGTACACCTGGGAGCCGGGAGCCTCCTCCCGGAGGGTGCGCAGTGCCTGCTCGAAGTCGGTGCGGAAGCCGGCCACCGGCGTCATCGCGTCGACCGACGGCCTGCACGCGTCGTTGGCGCCGACGAGCACCGTCACCAACTCCGGGTCGCGGTCCGCAGCCTGCGCCATCTGCCGAGGGAGGTCGGCCATCGTCGCGCCGGAGACCGCCAGGTTCCAGCTGTCGCGGCCGGGGCGGTCGAGGAGCCGGGAGGCGAGACTGGCCACGGCCGGGTCGGTGCCGGTGGCCCAGGACGACTTCGGGCAGTCGGCGAGCGGCCCGCAGGCATCGAACGCCCGGGTGATGGAGTCGCCGACGGCGGCGAGGGAGTCGGGGTCGGTGTCCCATGCCGGGGAGGCCGAGGGTGCCGCGGACGCGCCGGGTGACGAAGGGGATGTACCCGGCCGCGCCCCGGATGCCGAGGAGGAGGGGGGTGAGGAGCCCTCTGGTGAGGAGCCGCCCTGACAGGCCGCCAGGGAGCACCCCAGGGTCATGGCCAGGGCGCCGGCCACCGCCATCCGGGCGGTGTGTCCGCGTGTCCGCATCGCCGCCTTCCCTTCCGCGTCGTCTCCCTTCCCGACCGTACGGCACCCGCGGCCGGAATCAGCGCGGTAGCTTTCTCCCGTGGGGCGGTTCGCGTGCGTACAGGTAACCGAACACCCATCACATCGCGTCATATCCTGCCCGATTCGTGGAGGAATGACCACAATGGTGTTTACTGTTGGTCACCTCGGAAGCTGGTAGGCCAGTGGTCGATGGTGCAGAATGTCAGGCGCCGGTCCGGCGCGTGACCGGCAGGTACTCGAGCCCGCCCGCGAGGTCGGAGCTCGAACCGCACTGGAGGTCCCGGTGACGACACGTGGAGTCCTGTTCGTCCACTCCGCGCCCCGCGCGCTCTGCCCGCACGTCGAGTGGGCCGTCGCAGGGGTGCTGGGCGGCCGCGTCGCGCTCGACTGGATCAAACAGCCCGCCTCTCCGGGCACCTGGCGTGCCGAGTTCTCCTGGCAGGGGGAGCCGGGCACCGCGTCGAAGCTCGCCTCCGCGCTCCGCGGATGGCACATGCTGCGCTTCGAGGTGACCGCCGACCCGTGTGCCGCCGCCGAGGGAGAGCGCTACAGCTCGACCCCCGAGCTGGGCATCTTTCACGCCGTCACCGGCATGCACGGCGACATCCTGATCCCCGAGGACCGGCTGCGGGCCGCGATGTCCCGCTCCGTGCGGGGGGAGAGCGACCTCGAGGCGGAGATCGCCCGGCTGCTCGGCAAACCCTGGGACGACGAACTCGAACCCTTCCGGTACGCCGGCGAGGGCGCCCCGGTGCGCTGGCTCCACCAGGTCGTCTGAGTCCCCTTCACCACGGCACTACGCGAAGACGCCCCGGCCTGCCAGGCTTCACAGCCTGGCAGGCCGGGGCGTTCGTACGTGCGGGCCGCGCGGAGGTCAGACCGTCCGCAGCGCCAGCACCACGTTGTGGCCGCCGAACCCGAAGGAGTTGTTGAGCGCGGCGATGCGGCCCTGCGGCAGCTCGCGCGGCTCACGGACGACGTCGGCGTCCGCCTCCGGGTCGAGGTTCGCGATGTTGATGCTCGGCGGAGCGAGGCGGTGGTGCAGCGCGAGCACCGCCGCCACAGTCTCGATGCCACCGGCACCGCCCAGCAGGTGACCGGTCATGGACTTCGTCGCGGACAGTGCCATGTGGTCCACGTCGCCGGAGAACACCTTGCGCAGTGCCTTGATCTCGGCGATGTCGCCCTGCGGGGTCGACGTCGCATGCGCGTTGATGTGCATGATCTCGTCGGCGCGCAGGTCGGTGTTCTGCATCAGGTTCTGCAGCGCGTGCGCGATGCCGTTGCCGCTCGGCTCGGGCTGCGTGATGTGGTGGCTGTCGGCCGAGACGCCCTGGCCGACGGCCTCCGCGTACACCCGCGCACCGCGCCGCGCGGCGTGCTCCGCCGACTCCAGCACGATCACACCGGCGCCCTCGCCCATGACGAAGCCGTTGCGGTCCGCGTCGTACGGCCGCGAGGCGCCCTGCGGGTCGTCGTTGTTCTTCGACATCGCCATCATGTTGCCGAACGCGGCGATGGGCAGCGGGTGGATCGCCGCCTCCGTCCCACCGGCGACGACGACGTCGGCACGGCCCGTGCGGATCATCTCCACCGCGTAGCCGATGGCCTCCGATCCCGAGGCGCAGGCGCTGACCGGAGTGTGCACCCCGGCCCGCGCGTTGACCTCGAGACCCACGTTGGCGGAGGGGCCGTTCGGCATGAGCATGGGCACGGTGTGCGGCGACACCTTGCGCACACCCTTGTCCCGCAGCACGTCGTACTGGTCGAGAAGGGTGGTCACGCCTCCGATACCGGACGCGACGACCGCGCCGAGCCGGTCGGGGTCGACGGTGCCGTCCTCGCCCGCGCGCGCGGTGAAGCCGGCGTCCGCCCACGCCTCACGGGCGGCGATGAGCGCGAACTGCGCGGAGCGGTCCAGCTTCCGCGCCTGCGGACGCGGAATGACCTCCGAGGGGTCGGCGGCCGCCCGTGCACCGATGCGCACGGGCAGGTCGGCCGCCCACTCCTCCTCCAGGAGACGCACACCGGACCGGCCGGCGACGAGACCCTCCCAGGTCGATGCGCTGTCGCCACCCAGCGGTGTGGTTGCGCCGATACCGGTGACGACCACGGCGGATGGGGTCGTGTTCATCGGAATTCTCTCTCCACGTGTCTGAGGTACGCGGTGACGCGTCGGCGCCACCGCAGGGCGGCGACAGTCCGGCTCAGCCCTGGTGCTTGAGGATGTACTCGGTGGCGTCGCCGACGGTCTTGAGGTTCTTGACGTCGTCGTCCGGGATCTTCACGCTGAAGCGCTCCTCGGCGGCTACGACGACCTCGACCATGGACAGCGAGTCGACGTCCAGGTCGTCGGTGAAGGACTTGTCCTCCTTGACGTCCTCGGCGGGGATACCGGCGATCTCGTTGACGATGTCGGCGAGACCGGCGATGATCTCTTCCTTCGTGGCGGCCATTGCGGCGCTCCTTCGTGTTGTGTCGGTCTCCCGGACGCGGCTTCCCGGCCCGGTGCTGTGCCACAGCGCTGCCGCCTCCGTGACGGTGCGGCGTGCGCTGCGAGGTGTGTGGTCCTGCTTCAGGGGAGAGTAACGACGGCGGCCGCGTAGACGAGGCCGGCACCGAAACCGATGACCAGTGCCGTGTCGCCACTCTTCGCCTGACCGGTCGCCAGCAGCCGCTCCATGGCGAGCGGGATGGAGGCGGCCGAGGTGTTGCCGGTGGTCTCCACGTCCCGTGCGACGGTGACCGTCTCCGGGAGTTTCAGAGTCTTCACCATCGAGTCGATGATCCGCATGTTGGCCTGGTGCGGGACGAAGACGTCCAGGTCCTCCGCGGCGACTCCGGCGGCGTCCAGCGCCTGCTGGGCGACCTTGGCCATCTCGAAGACGGCCCAGCGGAAGACCGTCTGGCCTTCCTGGCGCAGCGCGGGGAACTTCAGTTCGCCGGCGTCGTCCACCGGCAGTGCGCTGACGTCCCCCACCCGGAACGCGTCCCAGGGGACGGTCTGCGTGATGACGTCGGCCTTGTCGCCCTCGGAGCCCCACACCACGGGGCCGATGCCGGGCTCGTCCGCCGGGCCGATGACTGCCGCGCCCGCGCCGTCGCCGAACAGGAAGGCCGTGGAACGGTCCTTGAGGTCGGTCAGGTCCGAGAGGCGTTCGACGCCGACCACCAGCGCGTACTCGGCGCTGCCGTCCACGACGAGACCCTTGGCGATGCCCAGGCCGTAACCGAACCCGGCGCAGGCGGCGGAGATGTCGAACGCGGCGGCCTTGCCCGTGCCGAGACGGTGGGCGACCTCGGTGGCGATCGACGGGGTCTGCTTGAAGTGCGAGACCGTCGAGATGATGACGGCGCCGACCTGCTCCGGCGTGATTCCCGCGTCGGCGATCGCCTTGCCCGCGGCCTCCAGCGTCATCTCGGCGACAGTCTCCTCCGGACCGGCCCAGTGGCGGGTCGCGATGCCGGACCGCGAGCGGATCCATTCGTCGGAGGAGTCGATGTGCTTGAGGATCTCCTCGTTCGGCACCACGCGCGTGGGCCGGTAGCCGCCGACGCCGTGGATGCGCGCGTGAGGGGAGCCCTTGGCGGGCCTGATCTTCGCGGTCATGCTCTCGATGCTCCTATTCCGCCGCGGCGGTGTGTTCGGCGACGAGCGTGCGGGCCGCCTCGAGATCGTCGGGGGACTTGAGTGCCAGCGTCCTGACACCCGGCATACCGCGCTTCGCCAGGCCGGTGAGCGTTCCGCCCGGGCACACCTCGATCAGGGCGGTCGCGCCGCGCGCGACGAACGTTTCCATGCACAGGTCCCAGCGCACCGGGTTGGCCACCTGCTGCACCAGCCGCCGTACGACCTCCGCACCGCTGTCCACGACCTGACCGTCCGCGTTCGACACGTAGGGCAGGACCGGGTCATGCACGGCGACGCCGCGCACCGCGGTGTCCAAGGCCTCGACGGCGGGCGCCATGTGCACCGTGTGGAACGCCCCCGCGACCTGGAGCGGCCGGACGCGCGCCCCCTCCGGCTTGTCGGCGGCCAGCGCCTCGAGCTGCTCGGCGGTGCCGGCCGCCACGATCTGGCCGCCGCCGTTGATGTTCGCGGAGGTGAGCCCGAGCTGTTCGAGGTGCGAGGTGACCGTGTCGGCGTCCCCGCCGAGCACCGCGGCCATCCCGGTCTCGGTCACCGCGGCGGCCTCGGCCATGGCGCGTCCGCGGATGCGTACCAGGGACATGGCGTCCGCGGGGGAGACGACACCCGCGGTGGCCGCGGCGGCCAGTTCACCGACGCTGTGACCGGCGACCGAGCCGACCGCCCGCGCCGCGTCATGGCCCTCGAGCAGCGCCCCGGCGGACACCAGGGAGGCGGCCACCAGCAGCGGCTGGGCCACGGCGGTGTCCCGGATCTCCTCCGTGTCCGCCTTGGTGCCGTAGTGCACCAGGTCGAGTTCGAGGGCGTCGGACCATTCCCGGAGGCGGTCCGCGACGCCGGGGAGGTCGAGCCAGGGGGTCAGGAAGCCAGGCTTCTGGGCGCCTTGGCCGGGAGCGACGAGTACGAGCACTCTCACACTCTCTCTTGAGGACGTGGGTCCCCGCCCGTGGGGACCGGGACGAAGAACAGTCGGGGGAATTGTGGCTCCCCGACAAACCCGCGACGCTCAGCCTACGGCTCTCGATCACCGTCTGCGAGACGCCCCAGGATCAGCGCGATACGCAGAGTAAACGCTGAACGCACGTCGGAGGGGGACCACCCGGTGACGTCCGTCACACGTCGCAGCCGGTAGCGGACGGTGTTCGGGTGAACGAAGAGCATCCGCGCCGCGCCTTCGAGACTGCTTGCCTGCTCCAGATATACGCTGAGAGTTTCCAGCAGCGCCGAGCCGGCTTCCTCCAGCGGTCTGTAGATCTCCTCCACCAAGAGCTTCCGCGCCGCCGGGTCTTCGGCCATCGCCCGCTCGGGCAGCAGATCGTCCGCCAGCACCGGGCGCGGCGCGTCCGGCCACGCCGCACACGCCCGCAGTCCGGCGGCCGCGGCCTGCGCCGACCGTGTGGCCGACAGCAGATCCCCGACGACCGGTCCGGCCACCACCGGGCCCGAAGCGTACGGACCGATCAGCGACTTGGCGGTGCGCAGCGGATCGTCCGAACCGCCCGCGATCACCACCAGCCGCTCGCCCAGCACGCCGGTCAGCACCTGGAGCTTGGCGTGCCGCGCCGCTCGCCGGATGGCCTCCACCGTGAGCTCGCTGTCCCCGTCGGGCGCGGTGCCCAGCACGACGCAGACGTGTTCGGGCGAGTTCCAGCCGAGCGCCGCGGCACGGGACACGGCGCCCTCGTCCGCCTCGCCCGACAGCACGGCGTTCACCACCAGGGACTCCAGGCGTGCGTCCCACGCGCCGCGGGCCTCCGCCGCCTGGGCGTAGACCTGCGCGGTGGCGAAGGCGATCTCGCGGGCGTAGACGAGCAGCGCCTCGCGCAGTACCGCTTCGTCCCCGGGGGCCGCGACCTCGTCGATCGCGGTCTCGACGACCTCGATCGTGGTGCGCACCAGCTCCACCGTCTGCCGCAGCGTGATCGCCCGCGTCAGTTCGCGCGGCGCGGTGCCGAACACGTCCGTGCTGATGGCCTGCGGCGTCTCCGGGTGCCGGAACCACTCGGTGAACGCGGCGATGCCGGCCTGCGCGACCAGCCCGATCCAGGACCGGTTCTCCGGCGGCATGGCGCGGTACCACGGCAGCTGCTCGTCCATGCGGGACAGGGCCGCCGCGGCGAGCTTGCCGGAGGACTGCTGGAGCCGCCGCAGCGTGGCCGCGTGCGGATGCTGCGCCGACCGGCCGTCGGCGTCGTTCGCGGGATTTTCGTCGGATTCCGTAGGTTCGGGCACGGCACAAGCCTGCCTCATCCGGTGCCGTCCGCGGGTACGGGGGCGTCTACGGTGGTCTGCATGCTTGAGGTACGGCGAGCAGCCGACCGGTACCGCGGCGGTGACAGGGCCGCCGGGATCGACACCCGGCACGCATTCTCCTTCTCCGGCTTCTACGACCCGGAGAACGTCGGCTTCGGCCTCCTCGTCGCCTGCAACGAGGAGCGCCTGGAGCCCGGAGCGGGCTTCGGACTCCACCCGCACCGCGACCTGGAGATCGTCACCTGGGTCGTGGAGGGAGAGCTGGAGCACCAGGACTCGACGGGCGCCGCGACGCTGGTCCGCCCCGGCGACCTGCAGCGCCTGGGGGCGGGCTCCGGCGTCCGCCATGCGGAGCGCAACGCCGGGACGGGGGTGCTGCGCTTCGTGCAGATGTGGCTGGTGCCGGGAAGCTTCGGCGGTCCGCCCGGGTACGAGGTGGTGCGGGGGATCGCCGACGCGACGCCGTTCGCGATCCCCCGCACCGACGCCGTGCTGCACGTGCGACGGCTCGGCGACGGCGCACGTACGGCGGTGCCCGACGCGCAGTTCGTCCACCTGCACGTGGTCCGCGGCGGGGTGCGCCTGGGCGGTGAGCGGCTGGGACCCGGTGACGCGGCCCGTGTCACCGCGGCGGACGGCCTGGTGGCGTCCGCTCACGGTGACACGGAGCTGCTGCTCTGGGAGATGCACGCCGAACCCTCCTACGGCTGACCGCGGGACGGTGCGGGTTCGCCGCAGAAGGGGCTACTCCCGCCCGGCCGAGGTGAGGGCCATGTCCGCGTACCGCGCGCCCGCCACCTGCGCGGCGACGGGCTCCAGCACGCTCAGCTCCTCTTCGGTCAGCGTGAGGCGGGTGGCCGCCGTGTTCTCGTCCACGCGGCCCGGGCGCCGGGTGCCCGGAATCGGCACCACGCGCAGGCCGTGCACCGCCGCCCGCTGGTGTACCCAGGCCAGCGCGACCTGGCCGCTCGTGGCACCGTGCGCCTCGGCGATCCGTCGCAGCGGCCGCAACAGGGCCGCGTTCGCCGTCGCGTTGGCGCCGGTGAAGCGCGGCTGGAGGCGGCGGAAGTCGTCGCTGCCGAGGTCCCGGTCGGCGTCGGTGAACGAACCGGTGAGGAAGCCCCGGCCGAGCGGTGAGTACGGCACGAAGGTCACGCCCAGCTCGCGTGCGGCGCCGACCACGTTCTCCTCCACGTCGCGGCTGAAGACCGACCACTCCGACTGCACCGCGGCCACGGGGTGGACGGCGTGCGCGGTGCGCAGCTCGCTCCCCGTCACCTCGCTCAGCCCGAGCTGCCGAACCTTGCCCTCCCGGACCAGTTCGGCCATGGCGCCGACGGACTCCTCGAGCGGCACCCTCGGGTCCCGGCGATGCATGTAGTACAGGTCGATCGTCTCCACGCCGAGTCGCTGCAGGCTCTTCTCGACGCATTGCCGCACGTACGCGGGGTCGTTGCGCACCCCGCGCGCCTGCGGGTCGTCCGGGTCGAGCACCACGGCGAACTTGGTGGCCAGGACGATCTCGTCACGGTGCGCGCGCACGAAGGGCGCCAGGAACCGTTCGTTCTCGCCCGCGCCGTACATGTCGGCGGTGTCGTAGAGGGTGACACCGAGCTCCAGCGCCCGTTCCAGCGTGGCGCGCGCCTGCCTCTCGTCCGTGGGACCGTAGGCGAAGCTCATGCCCATGCAGCCCAGGCCCTGGACGCCCACCTCCGGGCCGTCCGCGCCCAGCCGTTCCGTGCCGATCCGCTCCGTGTTCATCGCTGCCGTGCCGCCTTCCCGGAGGGCGACGCCTCCGTGGTCTGCTCTTCGGTGCTCCGCTCGTCGGCGGGCTGTGCTGCGCCGGGCTGCGCCGGACCGGTCGGTGGTTCCGTGGAGTGCGCCGGGATCTGCGGCTTCCCCGAGTAGACGCCGATCTTGTGGTCGAGGACCGCGAGGGTGTCCCGCAGTTCCGCGATGCGGAGACGCACGTTCCGCCGGGTCGTCTCGAGGAGTTCGCGCCGCGCGTCCACGGTGTGCTCGCCGGCCCGCACGAGTTCGGCGTACCGCACCATGTCGGCCACCGGCATGCCGGTGAGGCGGAGCTTGCCGACCAGTGACAGCCAGTCCAGATCCTTGTTGGTGAACCGTCGCTGCCCGGTGTGCGAGCGGTCGACGTGCGACATGAGGCCGATCCGCTCGTACCAGCGCAGGGTGTGCGCGCTCAGCCCGGTGCAGGCCGCGACCTCGCTGATGGTGTACCGGTCCATTCCGTCCGGGCGCGGATGCACGGCGTTCCGGGTCGCGCAGAGGTCCGCGTCGGCCGCCTTGCCCGCTGTCTCGCTCTCGTCCGCCGTCTCCTGCTCCGTCACGGTCATGGGGGAAACGCTACGGACCTGGAGTGCACTCCAGGCAAGCACATTTCGGGGGCCGATTTCCGCCGCGTTAGGCTGCCTGGCATGGACAGCGCCCTGCGGATGATCGAGACCTGGCCCGTGCCCGCCGCTGCCGCCGCCGTCGTCACGGCGGACGGCTCCCTGGCCGGGAAGTACGGCGAGACCGGACGGCGCTTCCCGCTCGCCTCCGTCACCAAGCCGCTGGCCGCCTACGCCGTGCTCGTCGCGGTGGAGGAGGGCGCGCTCGAGCTGGACGAGCCGGCCGGCCCCGAGGGCGCGACCGTCCGCCACCTGCTGGCCCACACCTCCGGTCTCGCCTTCGACGAGCACCGGACCGTTGCGGCGCCGGGCGAGCGGCGGATCTACTCCAACACCGGCTTCGAGGTGCTGGGCGAGCACCTGACCAAGACCACCGACATCCCCTTCGCGGAGTACCTGAGAGACGCGGTCCTCTCGCCGCTGGGAATGACGGACACCGAACTCGCGGGCTCCCCGGCCAAGGACGCCGTCTCCACCGCGGACGACCTGGTGCGCTTCGCGGGGGAACTCCAGGCGCCCCGCCTGATCGCGCCGCAGACGCTCCAGGAGGCCACGGGCGTGGCCTTCCCCGGACGCAAGGGCGTGCTGCCCGGCTACGGCAACCAGTCACCGAACGACTGGGGACTCGGCTTCGAGATCCGCGACGGGAAGACGCCGCACTGGACCGGTGACCGCTCCTCGCCGCGTACTTTCGGGCACTTCGGCCAGTCCGGCACCTTCCTGTGGGTGGACCCGGAGGCCGGTGCCGCCTGCGTCGCGCTCACCGACCGCGACTTCGGTCCGTGGGCCGTCGAGGTGTGGCCGGTCTTCACCGACGCGGTCCTCGCCGCGCTGTAGGCCGCCGGGCCCGGGCCCGCGTGCGCGGAGGTCAGAGCTCGGCGAGCAGGTCCGCCTTCTTGGCGGAGAACTCCTCGTCGGTGAGCAGCCCGGCCTCGTGCAGCTCACCGAGGTGCCGTATCCGTTCGGCGATGTCCGCCGGGTCGCGTCGGTCGCTCGCACCGGGGCCGGAGCCTGGCGGGTTCGCAGCGGTGGCCGTGTCCAGCGCCGGGACCGGCTCCGCCTCCCGTACGGCGGCCAGCACGGCGGCGGCGAAGGGCAGCGACTCGTGGACCAGTCCGTAGCCCAGCCCGAACACCACGGAGGCCGGGTCCTGGTCCACCTCGACGCCGGGGAACGCGCGTAGCGCGGGCGAGGCGGCGCCGCGTGGTACCAACCGCAGGTGGCCCTTGAAGACCTCGGGCGAGCGCCATTCCACGTCCTCGAGCTCGCCCACCGCGAACGTCTGGTCGCCCGCCTTCCACTTGGCCGAGGACGCCCCCGTCCAGAACCAGCGGAAGGACACCTCCTTGCCGTTGAAACGCGCCTTGCCGTCGTACGCCTTGAACGTCAGCGGCGGCTCGGGCGCGGCGACCAGGTGCGCCGGGGCGGGCTCGGCCGCGTCCGGACCGAGTGCCGAACGCAGCTCGCTGACGTAGTAGTCGGCGAGCAGCTCGCGCTCTGCGGGAAGCACCAGCCGGTACGGATCGCAGGTCTCCTTGAGCTGTCCGTCCGCGGCCTCCACCAGCGGGTCGGCCCCGGCCCGCGGCACCGCGCGCATCACGATCGTGCCGCGCCGCCCGCCGGGGGCCAGCTCGATCCGGCTCAGTGCCTCGTACGGGATGCGCCGCTCTCCCAGCACGTGGAAGAGCTTCGGCGTGCGGATCCCCCGTTCGAAGCGGATGAGCACGGAGTCGGAACCGAACTCCCAGGAGGAGTGGATTCCCGCCAGAACGTCACCCATGTGGGTCATCGTATGCGGCGCCCGCCCGCGCGTCCCCCCGCGCCGCGCGGTGCCACTGGCCTGAGGTCCTCGGCGCGCGTCATCGGCGGCTCCAGCCGTCGCTCAGCGCGGGCGCCATCAGGTCGAGGTAGGTGTCCATGGTCCGGCGTGCCGCCTCGACCGTGACGTCCTCGCCCTCGCCCCACTCCCGTCCGGCCGCCCGCATCACGCCGGTGAACGACGCGACCAGCACCCGGGGACGCCGGTCGTCGGGGGACAGGCCCTCGCGGGCGGTGAGCAGTGCGGCGAGGCGGGCCTCCGTCTCGGTGGACCGGCGCAGGTGTGCGGCGAGCAGCGACGGCGTCGTCTCGATGACCTGCCACATCCTCATGTACAGGCCGATCGGCACGATCTCGGTGATGGCCTCGCCGAAGTGGTCCCAGGTCGCGTCGAGGGCGTTGCGCAGGGCGCGGATCGGCGACTCCTGTGCTGGGCGGTCGCGCACCGCCTCGTAGAAGCCGGCCTCCGTCTCGTCCTGGAGCGCCAGCGCGACCTCCTCCTTGCTGGAGAAGTACCGGAAGAAGGTCCGCTGGGACACGTCCACGGCGTCGGCGATCTGGTCGACGGTCGTGTCGTCGTAGCCCCGGGTGACGATCAGCTCGTGCGCCACCCGGATGAGGGCCCCTCGGGTGCGCCGCTTCTTGCGCTCCCGCAGTCCGGTCACGTTCGGCCACCTTTCCTGGACATGGGCGGCACCCTACCTGTGAGCGGAATGACAGCTGCAGACTGATGAATTGGTTTGTCAATTGTCAGACGCTGTCATTAGCCTCGCGGGCATGAGCTCGCACACCGCCACCGTCACGAAGGGGGCGCCCGAACCACCGGGCCCGCCGATAGCAGAGCCCGCCCGGCCCAGAGGGCTTCGTGGCCACCCGTGGCTCACGCTCCTCACGGTGGCGCTCGGCGTCACCATGGTCGCCCTCGACGGCACCATCGTGGCCATCGCCAACCCCGCGATCAAGCAGGATCTCGGCGCCACGCTCGCCGAGGTCCAGTGGATCACCAGTGGCTACCTCCTCGCTCTCGCCGTCTCACTGATCACGGCGGGCAAGCTCGGCGACCGCTTCGGCCACCGGCAGGCATTCCTTTTCGGCGTGGTCGGCTTCGCCGTCGCCTCGGCGGCCATCGGCTTCGCCCCCAGCGTCTCGCTGGTCGTCACCTTCCGTGTCTTCCAAGGCGTCTTCGGCGCCCTCCTGATGCCCGCGGCGCTCGGGCTGCTCCGCGCCTCGTTCCCCGCCGAGAAGCTCAACGCGGCCATCGGCATCTGGGGTGCCGTGATCGGCGCCTCCACCGCGGCCGGCCCGATCGTCGGCGGGCTGCTGGTCGAACACGTCAGCTGGGAATCGGTCTTCTTCATCAACGTGCCGGTCGGTGTCCTCGCCCTGGGCATGGGTCTGGCGTTCCTGCTGGACCACCGGGCGGAGAAGACGGCGAGATCCTTCGACCTGCCCGGCATCGTGCTCCTCTCCGGCGCGATGTTCTGCCTGATCTGGGCGCTGATCAAGGCCCCCGAGTGGGGCTGGGGCGATGCCGGCACGCTCGGCTTCCTCGCCGTCGCGCTGGTCCTCTTCGCCGTCTTCGCTCTCTGGGAGACCCGGGCACCGGAGCCGCTGCTGCCGCTGAGCATGTTCCGTTCCGTGCCGCTGTCGGCGGGCACCGTGCTGATGGTGCTCATGGCCTTCGGTTTCATGGGCGGGCTGTTCTTCGTCACCTTCTACCTCCAGAACGTCCACGGCATGTCTCCGGTGGAGAGCGGCCTGCACCTGCTGCCGCTGACGGCCATGATGATCGTGTCGTCGCCACTGGCGGGCGCCGTGATCACCAAGGTCGGGCCGCGCGGCCCTCTCGTCGCGGCCATGGTGATCACCGCGTTGGCGATGTTCGGTCTGTCGACGTTGGATGCAGGCAGCGGAACGCTGGCCACCTCTCTCTGGTTCGCCCTTCTCGGTCTCGGCCTGGCTCCCGTGATGGTCGGCGCGACCGAGGTCATCGTCGGCAACGCGCCGCTCGAGCACGCCGGTGTGGCCGGCGGGCTCCAGCAGGCGGCCATGCAGGTCGGCGGGAGCCTGGGTACCGCCGTCCTCGGCGCCGTCATGGCCTCCCGTGCCGGCGGCGTGGTGGGGGAGAAGTGGGCCGAGGCCGGCCTGCCGCCCCTGAAGGCCCAGCAGGCCGAGCAGCTGGAGGACGCCGCCGCCGTCGGCTTCGCTCCGCCCGCTCCGGCGGGCACCCCGGAGAGGATCGCCGACCTCATGGCGAGCGTGGTGCACGACGCGTTCATCTCGGGCATGGGACTCGCCTTCACCTGTGCGGGAATCGTCGCGGTGCTGGCCGCGGGGGTCGCGGTCTTCACCAAGCGGGGCGCCCATGACGCGGGACCCGCCGTGCACGTGTAGCGGACTCGCACGGACGGAGCTGTCGTTCCGTTCCGCGCGATGAGGGGTGCAGGGGCACGGCCGAGGGGACCGTGCCCCTGCACCTGTCTATCCCGCCGACCTCACCGCCGCGGGCCGCCCGCCAGATCTGTGGACGGAGGGCACTCTGTGGACAACTCGGCCACCCCTACCGGTGACTTCCGGCGGTTGCGCTTGGCAGCGGCGGATGCGGGCCGCCAGCCTTGATCACGACGCCGGGCGGATCCGCTGCCCGGCCCCTCCACGGGGAGTGTGATCAGCATGTCCGCCGAGCGCCCGTCCGACCGGGACGACCCAGCCGTCCGGCACCGCGCCGCCCCCTCCGGCACGTCGGCCGCCCCGGCGGCACCACGCGGGATCGCCGTCACCGTGCGGCGGAAAGCCGCACGCGCCGCGGCGCTGCTGCCCGCTCTCGCCCTTGCGCTCGGGGCCGCGCCGGCCGCCGCCTCGGGGGACACCTCGCGGCCGGTGCTCGGCGACTGCGGCGCCGGAGAGCTGTGCCTGTGGGAGAACCCGGACTTCACCGGGAAGCGGCTCGCCTTCGAGCTCGCCGGCACACCCATCGAGAGCTGCGTCGTGCTCCCACCCGGGCACACTGCGGACGCGTACGCCAACCGCACCGGCCGGCCCGTGACCCTCTACCAAAGCCGGGAGTGCGGCACGACAGGCGAGTTCCACACCCACCCCTCCGGCTCCTGGACGCCCCGCTCGGCCTACCAGGTCCGCGCCTTCAAGATCTGGGAGCGCTGAGATGGCACGGACGTGCCGAGGGGCCCCGGCCCGCGGCCGGGGCCCCTCGGCGGGGGAGTCGCGCGTTCCCGCCGGGTCAGGCGTCGCCGCCCGCGGTGCCCGGGTCGGCGGCGGACACCTCCAGCAGCTGGTACCGGTCCAGCGCCTGCTTCAGCGCGGACCGGTCGATGCGGCCTTCCCGCGCCAGCTCGGTGAGCACACCCAGCACGATCGACGGGGCGTCGATGTGGAAGAACCGCCGGGCGGCCCCGCGCGTGTCGGCGAAGCCGAATCCGTCCGCACCCAGCGACTGGTACGTGCCCGGCACCCAGCGTGCGATCTGGTCCGGCACGCCGCGCTCCCAGTCCGAGACGGCCAGCTTCGGACCGTCGGCCCCCTGGAGCTTCCGCGTCACGTACGGGACACGCTGTTCCTCCTCCGGGTGCAGCAGGTTGTGCCGCTCCACGTCGACCGCCTCGCGCCGCAGCTCGTTCCACGACGTCGCCGACCACACGTCGGCGCGGACGTCCCATTCCTCCGCGAGGATCTGCTGGGCCTCCAGCGCCCACGCGAGGGCCACACCCGAGGCGAGGATCTGCGCGGGGTGGGTCCCCCGCTCGCCGGCCCGGTAGCGGTAGAGGCCCTGCAGAATGCCGTCGACGTCGACGTTCTCCGGCTCCGCCGGCTGCTGGATCGGCTCGTTGTAGACGGTCAGGTAGTAGAAGACGTCCTCGCTGTCCTCGCCGTACATCCGGCGCAGACCGTCCTTGACGATGTGCGCGATCTCGAAGCCGAACGCCGGGTCGTAGGCCACGCACGCAGGGTTCGTCGCGGCCAGCAGCATGGAGTGGCCGTCCGCGTGCTGCGTGCCCTCGCCCGTCAGCGTCGTCCGTCCGGCGGTCGCGCCCAGCACGAAGCCGCGCGCCAGCTGGTCGGCCATCTGCCAGAACTGGTCGCCGGTCCGCTGGAAGCCGAACATCGAGTAGAAGACGTAGACCGGGATCAGCGGTTCGCCATGGGTGGCGTACGCCGAGCCCGCCGCGATCAGCGAGGCCGTGCAGCCCGCCTCAGTGATGCCGTCGTGCAGCAGTTGCCCGGTCGGCGACTCCTTGTACGCCAGCAGCAGCTCGCGGTCCACCGACTCGTACGTCTGGCCCAGCGGGTTGTAGATCTTGGCCGACGGGAAGAACGAGTCCATTCCGAAGGTGCGGTACTCGTCCGGCGCGATCAGCACGAACCGTTTGCCGATCTCCTTGTCCCGCATGAGGTCCTTCAACAACCGCACGAAGGCCATCGTGGTGGCGACCTGCTGCTGCCCCGACCCCTTCCTGACCGTGGCGTAGGCCTTGTCCCCGGGCTGCGGCAGCGGCTCCGCCCGTACCACCCGGGTCGGCACGTAGCCGCCGCACTCCTTGCGTCGGTCGTGCATGTACTGGATCTCGTCCGAGTCCCTTCCCGGGTGGAAGTACGGCGGCGCGCCGGACTCCAGCTCGCTGTCGGGGATGGGCAGGTGGAGCCGGTCGCGGAAGTGCTTCAGGTCGTCGACCGTCAGCTTCTTCATCTGGTGCGTGGCGTTGCGGCCCTCGAAGTTCGGCCCGAGCGTCCACCCCTTGACCGTCTGCGCGAGGATCACGGTGGGCTGGCCCTTGTGCTCCTTGGCCGCCTTGTAGGCCGCATACACCTTGCGGTGGTCGTGGCCGCCGCGGCCCAGGTGCAGGATCTGGTCGTCGGTCATGCCCTCGACCATGGCCCGCAGGCGCTGGTCGCCGCCGAAGAAGTGGTCGCGGATGTAGGCACCGGACTCGGTGGCATACGTCTGGAACTGCCCGTCCGGGGTGGTGTTCAGCTTGTTCACCAGCACCCCGTCGCGGTCGCGGGCCAGCAGCGGGTCCCAGGACCGGTCCCACACCAGCTTGATCACGTTCCAGCCGGCGCCGCGGAAGGCCGACTCCAGCTCCTGGATGATCTTCCCGTTGCCCCGCACCGGCCCGTCCAGCCGCTGAAGGTTGCAGTTGACCACGAAGGTCAGGTTGTCCAGGCCCTCGCGCGCCGCGATGGACAGCTGTCCCAGGGACTCCGGCTCGTCCATCTCGCCGTCGCCCAGGAACGCCCACACGTGGGACTGCGAGGTGTCGCCGAGCCCCCGGGCCTCCATGTAGCGGTTCATCCGCGCCTGATAGATCGCACTGATCGGGCCCAGGCCCATCGAGACGGTGGGGAACTCCCAGAAGTCCGGCATCATCCGTGGGTGCGGATAGCTGGACAGGCCGTTCGGCGCCTTCGACTTCTCCTGCCGGAAGCCGTCGAGCTGCGCCTCGGTCAGCCGGTCCAGCAGGAACGCGCGCGCATAGATGCCCGGGGACGCGTGCCCCTGGAAGAAGACCTGGTCACCGCCCCTTCCGTCGTCCTTGCCCCGGAAGAAGTGGTTGAAGCCGACGTCGTAGAGCGACGCCGAAGAGGCGAAGGTGGCGATGTGGCCGCCCACGCCGATGCCGGGCCGCTGCGCTCTGGAGACCATCACCGCGGCGTTCCACCGGGTCGCGTTGAGGATCTTGCGCTCGACCTCTTCGTCGCCGGGGAAGAACGGCTCGTTCTTGGTCGCGATGGTGTTGACGTAGTCCGTGCTCCGCATCTCCGGCACGGCGACGCGCTGGGCGCGGGCCCGTTCGATGAGGCGGAGCATGAGGTAGCGGGCACGTTCCCGGCCGCGCTCGTCGACCGCCGCGTCGAGAGAGTCGAGCCACTCCTGGGTCTCTTCGGGGTCGAAGTCCGGGACCTGGCTGGGAAGGCCGCCAATGATGATCGGGGTGCGATCGGATCCGGAAGCCACGCTGTTCCTTCGCTGCTCGGTGGTGATCTCCGGCCGGGTCCGGTCATGGGCCGGGCCGGATGATCTCTTGCTGGCTGCGCCGCCTCCATCGTGTACCGCGACCGGGCGTACGTCACCCCTACCGAGGGGTAACCGCGTGTCCGTCCTGGCGGTACGGCGCCGCGATCGTCGGGCGCGGCCGAAATCCCACCCTACGCCCGGGAGAGCGCCGACGGCGGATGCTGTGGTGCGATGTGCCACGGATCGTGCATTGTGGGGGGAGACGTCGACGTTTGCGCGGGACGGAGCGCCGGGTACTTGCGCGATCCGCCCCGCCCGTGTGGACTACGCCCAAAGCCTCGCGCGAAGGGCGAGGCCGCAACCCTTGTACCGGAACATGACAGGAGGCAATCCGTGAGCGCGACCGCGGACCACGCGGAGGAGCGGACCAACCCCGCCGCAAGGCTGGGTTTCCAGCCCGGGATGGTGGTCCAGGAGCTCGGCTACGACGACGACGCCGAGCAGGCACTCCGTGAGGGAATCGAGGCCATCACGGGCACCGAACTCGTCGACGAGGATCACGACGATGTCGCGGACGCCGTGGTGCTGTGGTTCCGCGAGGAGGACGGCGACCTGACGGACGCGCTGGTGGACGCCACCACCATGATCGACGAGGGCGCCCCTGTCTGGCTGCTGACGCCGAAGACCGGCCGAGACGGTTACGTCGAGGCCAGCGACATCGGCGAGGCCGCGCAGACCGCAGGCCTCGCCCAGACCGGCAACGTCAACGCCGGCAAGGACTGGACCGGCTCCCGGCTGATGACCCCCAAGGCGGCCAAGTCCGGTAAGCGCTGAGCGGGCCCCGACCCTTCTCGCGCCCCGTCCCGACGCACGTCGCGGCACTCCGACCGTCCCCGGCAGCCCAGGCTGCCGGGGACGGTCGTTCCCGGCCTGCGTAGGCTGGGCGGGTCACTCAACGCAACCGGAGGAGATCCCTGGCATGCAGCCCCTCGAGGTCGGCACCAAGGCCCCTGACGTCACCCTCAAGAACCAGCACGGCGAGACCGTCACCCTCGCCGGGTTCAAGGGTGAGAAGAACGTCGTCCTGCTCTTCTACCCCTTCGCCTTCACCGGCGTGTGCACGGGTGAGCTGTGCGCCCTGCGTGACGAGCTGCCCACGTTCTCCGGGGACGATGTGCAGCTGCTCGCGGTCTCGTGCGACTCGCCCTTCACCCTTCGGGTCTTCGCCGAGCAGGAGGGCCTGGAGTACCCCCTGCTGTCGGACTTCTGGCCCCACGGCGAGGTCGCCCGCGCGTACGGTGTCTTCGATGAGGAGAAGGGCTGTGCGGTGCGCGGCACCTTCATCATCGACAAGGAGGGCGTGATCCGTTGGACCGTCGTCAACGGCCTGCCGGACGCGCGCGACCTGGGTGACTACGTCAAGGCGCTGGAAACCCTCTGAGTGAACCGGTGGGGTGAGGGGAACCGCTCACCGGCATCCACTCGTTGACCCAGCGGCATCCGTTCAGTCCACGGGGGCACGCCGTGCTCCTCACGAACAATTCTCAGGAGGACTCGTGGGAGTCAGCCTCAGCAAGGGCGGCAACGTCTCGCTGACCAAGGAAGCCCCGAACCTGACCGCCGTGATGGTCGGTCTCGGCTGGGACGCCCGCACCACCACCGGCACCGACTTCGACCTGGACGCCAGCGCCCTGCTGGCCAACGGCGAGGGCAAGGTCGGCAACGACAAGAATTTCATCTTCTTCAACAACCTCAAGAGCCCCGACGGGTCCGTCGAGCACCTCGGCGACAACCTCACGGGTGAGGGCGAGGGCGACGACGAGGTCATCAAGGTGAACCTCGCCGGTGTGCCCGCGGACGTCGAGAAGATCGTCTTCCCCGTCTCGATCTACGAGGCCGAGACGCGCCAGCAGAGCTTCGGCCAGGTGCGTAACGCGTTCATCCGCATCGTCGACCAGGCGGACAACAACGAGCTGGCCCGCTACGACCTCAGCGAGGACGCCTCGACCGAGACGGCCATGGTCTTCGGCGAGCTGTACCGCCACGGGGCGGAGTGGAAGTTCCGTGCGGTCGGCCAGGGCTACGCCTCCGGCCTGCGCGGCATCGCGCAGGACTTCGGGGTCAACGTCTGAGCCGTACGGCGAGGACGTCCACCTGATCTCGGCAAGGCACGGCGCCGCAGGCTTCCCGGTCGGGGAAGTGTGCGGCGCCGTGTGCGTGCAGCACACTCGGGCCACACACTTCGGAGAGGAAGCAGCACATGAGCGTGACGCTCGCCAAGGGGGGAAACGTCTCCCTCTCGAAGGCCGCACCCAACCTCACACGGGTCGAGATCGGTCTCGGCTGGAAGGCCCGCTCCACCACCGGCGCCGGCTTCGACCTGGACGCCAGCGCCCTGCTGTGCGGTGCCGGCCGGGTGCTCGGTGACGAGTACTTCGTCTTCTACAACAACCTCAAGAGCCCCGACGGCTCCGTCGAGCACACCGGTGACGAACTCGTCGGCGGTACCGGGAGCGACGACGACGAGACGGTCCTGGTGGATCTGGAGCAGGTCCCTGCGCAGGTCGACCAGATCGTGTTCCCCGTCTCCATCTACGACGCCGAGACCCGCAGACAGACCTTCGGGCAGGTCACCGACGCCTACATCCGGGTGCTCAACCAGGACGACGGCCAGGAGATCGCACGTTACGACCTCACCGAGGACGCCTCCTCCGAGACGGCGATGATCTTCGGCGAGCTGTACCGGCACGGGGTGGAGTGGAAGTTCCGTGCCGTGGGACAGGGGTACGCGTCGGGCCTCCGGGGCATCGCCCTAGACTTCGGAGTCAACGTTTCGTAAAGAGGCCCGGCCCACAGCCCCGGCAAGTTGAGAGATTGGGTAACCAGTGATCCTGAGAACCTTCGGCTGGTCCTTCGGCGTCACCGCCGCGGGTCTTGCCCTGGCCGCGTTCTTCTGGGGCTGGAAGGGCTTCGCCGTGGTGGCGATTCTCTCCATCCTGGAGATCTCGCTGTCGTTCGACAACGCGGTCGTCAACGCCGGTGTGCTGAAGAAGATGAACGCCTTCTGGCAGAAGATCTTCCTCACCATCGGCATCCTGATCGCGGTCTTCGGCATGCGGCTGCTCTTCCCCGTCGTCATCGTCGCCGTGAGTGCGGGCGTCGGCCCCATCGAGGCCGTGCAGCTCGCCGTCGACGATCCCGACCGGTACGAGCAGCTGGTCACGGACGCGCACCCGTCGATCGCCGCGTTCGGTGGCATGTTCCTGCTGATGATCTTCCTGAACTTCATGTTCGAGGAGCGGGAGCACAAGTGGTTCCCGTGGCTGGAACGTCCCCTCGCGAAGCTCGGCCGGGTGGAGATGCTCTCCGTGTGCGTCGCCCTGATCACCCTGCTGATCTCGGCGATGTTCCTCGCCACACACGCCCACCAGTACGGCGGCGAACACGCGGACAAGTCGTCCACCGTCCTCCTCGCCGGCGTCGCCGGCCTCGTCACCTACCTCCTGGTGCACGGCCTCTCCAGCCACTTCGAGAACAAGCTCGAGGAAGAGGAGGAGCGTGAGGAGGAGGCCGTTGAGGCGGCCCGCAAGGCCGGCAAGGACCCGAGCGCCGTCGGCCTGGCCGGCAAGGCGGCGTTCTTCATGTTCCTCTACCTGGAGGTGCTGGACGCGTCGTTCTCGTTCGACGGCGTGATCGGCGCCTTCGCGATCACCAACCACATCTTCTGGATGGCGCTCGGCCTCGGCATCGGCGCGATGTACGTCCGTTCCCTCACGGTCTACCTGGTCCGCCAGGGCACCCTGGACGACTATGTCTACCTCGAGCACGGCGCGCACTACGCCATCGGCGTGCTCGCCGCCATCCTGCTCATCACCATCCGCTTCCAGATCTCCGAGGTGGTCACCGGCCTGGCCGGCGTGGCGCTCATCGCCTGGTCGTTCTGGTCGTCGGTCCGGCGCAACCGTGCGCTGGAGAGAGAAGGGGAGGAGCCGGAGAAGACCGAGGTCACCTCCGGCGTCTGACGCCCGGCGGCCGGCACCCCTGACTTCCCGTCAGGGGTGTCAGGGCCGTCCGATTGCGGAACGCTTCCCTCGGGGCGGCACCGAGCCCGGCTCGGTGCCGCCCCGACCGGCATGCGGCCTGGAACGAGTCTGTGGGGTGGGTACGAGATGGTCTCCCTGTGGGAGAACTGGCGGCAGGGCATGGGCAAGTGGCCGAAGTTCGACACGGTCGGCGGCCCTTCGACCTACGCGGTGGAGCTCACCCGCCGCCACCCCGTGGTGTCGCTGACCAAGCAGGGCGCCGACAGCGGAAGCCTCCAGGTCAACCTCTCCTGGCAGATGCACACCTCCGACTTCACCCGTCGCAGCAGCCTGTCGAGCTCCTTACGACACCCGCTGCGGTCGCTCAAGCCCGAGGTCGTGCAGGCCCACACCCGCGGAGTGGACAAGGTCGACCTGGACCTGGCCTGCATGTACGAACTGGCCGACGGGAACAGGGGCGTGGTCCAGCCCCTGGGCTCGCTCTTCGGTGACTTCCAGGCCGCCCCGTTCGTCAAGCTCACCGGTGACGACCGGTTCGGCGCCCCGTCCGGTGAGACGATCTACGTCAACCTCGACCACAAGGACGAGATCAAGCGCCTGCTCTTCTTCGTCTACATCTACGACAACACCCCCGCCTTCGACCGTGCGAAGGGACTCCTCACCGTCATCCTCAGCAACGGTGCCCGCATCGAGGTCGGTCTGGAGGAGCGCGCCCCGCAGGCCCGCTCCTGCGCCGTGGTGCTCATGCAGCACGAGAAGGGCGAACTCGTCGTCCGCCGCGAGGTCCGGTACGTGTACGGCTTCCAGTCGGAGCTGGACCGGCTCTACGGCTGGGGCCTGCACTGGGGGCGGGGCTACAAGACCGACCGTGTCTGACCCCGCCTGCGGGATCGGACCGTACGCCCGCCCGCGCCGGCGCCCGCCCCCGCGTCAGCGCCGCAGGAACTGCGGCCCCTGCGGCGGCAGCGTGAAAGCGGGGTCCGGCTGCTGCGGGTAGCCGTACGCGGGCTGCGGGTAGCCGTACGCCGGCTGGGTGCGCGGCGGGTGCTGCGGCGGCATCGGGTAGCCCGTACCGCCGCCCGGGCCGGGCTGCGGATAGCCGTACGGCGCCGTCGCCTGCTCGTCGGACGCGGCGAACGCGCCCACGCCCGCCGGGCGCGGCTGCGGGTCCGGCCCCGGCGGTTCGGGCATCGGCCCCGGGCCGGGCGGCACCGGTCCCGGACCCGGCGGTTCCGGCGCGGGCCCCGGCTCGGGCTCGGGATGCGGCTCCGGGCGCGGTTCCGGCACCGGCGACGGCTCGGGGAAGTCGGGCTCGGACGGCGGATCGGGCACCGTGCCCCCTGCAGCAGCGGATGCGGCGGCGTCCGCCTCGTCGGCCACCGTGATCCCGAACTCGGACGCCAGCCCCGTAAGCCCGGTGTCGTAGCCCTGACCCAGTGCCCGGAACTTCCACCCCTCGCCGCGCCGGTACAGTTCGCCGCAGATCATCGCGGTCTCCGAACCGGTCTCCGGCTCGATGTCGAAGGCCGCCAGCGCCTCACCGTTCGCGGTGTCCTGCAGGGTCAGCCGCAGCCCGGAGACCTGCGCGAACGTCCCGCCGTCTGCCGAGGCCACCAGCAGGATCCGGTGCACCTCCTCCTCCAGCGCGGAGACGTCGGCCTGCACCGCGTCGGTCGTGCCGTTCCCGTCCCGGCCCTTCCCCAGATGCCGGATGCGGCCGGAGGGGTGCCGCGGCTGGTTGTAGAAGACGAAGTCGTCGTCCGCACGCACCCGGCCCGCGGCACCCAGCACCAGCGCGGACGCGTCCACGTCGGGCACCCCGGCGCCGGACGGCGTCCAGCGGAGCACGGCCCGCACCGCCGAGGCCGCCAGCGGAACGTTCGAGCCCTTGAGCATCGTGTGCGTCATACGTTCAATCCTGCCTTCCCGGCACACCCCCGGACAACGCGGGTGCCCCGCGGGTACCTCCGGGTAACGCGGATTTCACCTCCGCGGGAACTCCGCAGCCCCTCCCGAACGTACGATGAGCGGCCGGATCCCGTCGTTCCGGGACAGGACGGCAGGGAACGCGGCACACGGGGAGGCGGTTGTTTCATGCGGCACTTCGGGCATCTCCCGACACACCTCCGGCGCGAGCTGTTTCACCGCGAACCGGTCGCGTTCGACGTCGGCACGCCGCAACGCCTGCTCAGCACGTGCCTGGGCGCGACCCTCTACAGCCCCGCGACCCGCCCGCAACTCGCCGCCGACATCGTCAAGCAGGCCGGGCGCGGGGTCGTCTCCATGGTGCTCTGCCTGGAGGACTCCATCGACGACGCCGACGTGGCGGCGGCCGAGGACAACCTCGTGCGGCAGTTCGCCGCCCTGCCTCCCGGCCGGTCGGGGGACCGGCTGCCGCTGCTGTTCGTCCGCGTGCGGACGCCCGGGCAGATCACCGACCTGATCCGCCGCCTGGGACGCGGCGCCGAACTCCTCGCCGGGTTCGTGCTCCCGAAGTTCACCGAGGACCGCGGTGTGCCTTTCCTGGAAGCCGTGACCGAGGCCGAGGCACTCGCCGAACGGCGACTTTTCGCCATGCCCGTGCTGGAGTCGCCGGAGCTGCTCCACCTGGAGAGCCGGGCCGAGACCCTGGCGGGGATCTCGAGGGCCGTCACCAAGTACCGGGACCGCGTGCTCGCCCTGCGTCTCGGCGTCACCGACTTCTGCTCCGCGTACGGGCTGCGGCGTACGCCCGAGATGACCGCCTACGACGTGCAGCTCGTCGCCGGCGTCATCGGAGACGTGGTCAACGTCCTGGGCCGCGCCGACGGCACCGGCTTCACGGTCACCGGCCCGGTGTGGGAGTACTTCCGCCTGCAGGAACGTATGTTCAAGCCGCAGCTGCGCAGCAGCCCCTTCCACAGCGGCCGTGCGGAGGCGCTGCGCGCCGAGCTGATCGAACACGACATGGACGGCCTGCTGCGCGAGATCGAGCTGGACCGCGCCAACGGCCTGCTCGGCAAGACCTGCATACACCCCTCGCACGTGGCGCCGGTCCACGCGCTGTCCGTCGTCTCGCACGAGGAGTACAGCGACGCGACCGACATACTGCGCCCGGAGCGCGGGGGCGGAGGCGTGCTGCGCTCCGCGTACACGAACAAGATGAACGAGGTGAAGCCGCACCGCGCGTGGGCCGAACGTACGCTGCTGAGGGCCGAGGCCTTCGGCGTGGCGCGCGAGGGTGTGGGCTTCGTGGAACTGCTGGCGGCTGGAGTCAGGTGAGCGAGGACGTGACAGAACGGATACCGGGTCCGGGCGGCGGAGTCTGGCCGGGGGAGTGGGTCGCACGCGAGCTGGGCGTCGAACTGACCGGCGGCGTGCGGGAGCTGGTCGGCCTCGCGCTGCGGCGCAACCCCAAGCGTGCGCACCTGCTGGTCTCGGACGTGCTCGGCAAGCACGTTCCGCAGCGGCCGCAGCGCGTGTACGGCGCGGGTCTGGAGCTCGGCCGCCGGGTGCGGGAACTCCTCGCGCCGGGCCACTCCGCCGACGGTGCTGCCGGCGCCGACGGCGGCGTCACCGACGACGAAGCCGCGCTGCGCGGCACCGTGGTCCTCGGTTACGCCGAGACCGCCACCGGACTGGGCCACGCGGTCGCCGACGGCCTGGGCCCGGTGCCGTACCTGCACTCCACACGCCGCAGGGTCCCCGGCGCGACCCAGGCGGGAACGTTCGAGGAGAGCCACAGCCACGCCACCGGCCACCTGCTGCTCCCCGAAGACCCGGCGCTGCTCGCCGGAGACGGTCCGCTGGTGCTGGTCGACGACGAGTTCTCCACCGGCAACACCGTCCGGAACACTCTTCGCGCGCTGCACGCCCGGTACCCGCGACGGCGGTACGTCGTCGTCGCCCTGGTCGACATGCGGTCCGCCGAGGACCGGGCCTCCCTGGAGAAGTTCGCCGCCGAACTGGGCTCCACCGTCGACGTCGTGGCCCTCGCCACCGGGGGTGTCCGGCTCCCCGCCGACGCACTGGAGCGCGGCCAGGCCCTCGTCGCCCAGCACGACCCCGCCGCCTCGGCCAGCCCCGAACAGGCCACTGCCGCCACACCCGCCGCCGTCCCCGCCACCGCCCGCCGGATCGACCTCGGCTGGCCGCTCGGTGTCCCCGACGGCGGACGCCACGGCTTCCTGCCCGCCCACCGGGCACGCCTGGAGACCGCACTGCCCGGCATGGCCGCCCGCCTCGCCGACGGGCTCGCCGCGGCGGGCGTCCCGGCCGGACCGGAGCACCCCCCGGGCCCGCCGCACGCGCCGCGCGTGCTCGTGCTGGGCTGCGAGGAGCTGATGTACGTTCCCATCCGGCTCGCCTGCGCCCTGCAGGACCACCTCGGCGACCGCGCCGAGGTCCGCTTCTCCACCACCACCCGCTCGCCCGTCCTCCCCGTCGACGACCCCGGGTACGCCATCCGCACCCGCCTCGCCTTCCCCGCACACGACGACCCGTCCGACGGCCCCGGCGAGCGCTACACCTACAACGTCGCCCCCGGAGCCGACCCGGCCCGCCGCTTCGACGCCGTCGTCGTCCTCACCGACACGCCGGGGGACACCCCCGACCTGCACGCCGCAGGCGGCCTCCTCGCCCGCCTCGCGCCGCACACCGGCGCCGTCCTGCTCGCCGTCGTGCCCTCCCACACCCCGCTGCCGCAGCCGCTGCGCGGCCCCTTCTTCTCCTCCTACGACCCCGAGGACGTGGGCTGGCTCCTCCAGGACCTGTCCGACGTCACCCTGGAGGCGCCCACCGAGGAACGCGAAGAGGCCATCCAGCGCGGGGGCGCGCACTACGCGGAGTCGCTGCCCGTCGAATACCAGCCCAGCGAGGAGTACCAGCGCCTCTTCCACAGCGCCCTGGACACCTCCGCCGCCCGCATCGCGCGCGCCGTCGGCACCGTCACCGAGACCGTGCTCGCCGAACGCGGCCACGGCGCCGTCCTCGCCTCCCTCGCCCGCGCCGGCACGCCCGTCGGCGTGCTGATGCGGCGGTGGGCCCGGTACGCGCACGACCTGGACCTGCCGCACTACACGCTGTCCATCGTCCGGGGCCGCGGCATCGACACCAACGCGCTGCGCCATCTCGCCGCCCGCCACGAACCGTCCGGCGTCGTCTTCGTCGACGGCTGGACCGGCAAGGGCGCTATCACCCGCGAACTCGCCGCCGCCCTCGAACCGTTCCCCGGCTTCGACCCGGAAATCGCGGTGCTCGCCGACCCCGGCGGCTGCGTACGCACCTACGGCACCCGCGAGGATTTCCTCATCCCCTCCGCCTGCCTCAACTCCACCGTCTCCGGCCTCGTCTCCCGCACCGTGCTGCGTGCCGACCTGGTCGGCCCGCACGACTTCCACGGCGCCAAGTTCTACCGCGAACTGGCCGGCGCCGACCTCTCCCGCCACTTCCTCGACGCCGTCGCCGCCCGCTTCGCCGACGTGCGCGACGCGGTCGCCGAGGACGTCCGCGCCCTGCTCGCCGCCGACCCGGCCGACCGCGCCCCCACCTGGGCCGGCTGGCGGGCCGTGGAGCGCATCAGCGACGCGTACGGCATCGGAGACGTCAACCTGGTCAAACCCGGTGTCGGCGAGACCACCCGGGTGCTGCTCCGCCGTGTTCCCTGGCGCATCCTGGCCCGCCGCGGCGCCGGCGCCGACCTCGACCACGTACGCCTGCTCGCCGAACAGCGCGGCGTGCCCGTCGAGGAGACCGACGACCTGCCGTACACCTGCGTGGGGCTCATCCACCCCCGCTACACACGAGGCGCCACCGGCGCCGACGGAAAGGCCGTCACGACGGCCGGAGAGGCCACGCGGTGACCACGCGCACGGAGAGCCCCCGCACCGCGAGCACGCTGTTCGCCAGCGACCTGGACCGCACGCTGATCTACTCGGCCGCCGCCCTGAACCTCACCGTCCCCGACCACCAGGCCCCACGCCTGCTGTGCGTCGAGGTCTACCAGCAGCGCCCGCTGTCCTACGTCACGGAGACCGCCGCCGGGCTGCTCCCGCAGGTCGCCGACGCCACGGTCTTCGTCCCCACCACCACCCGTACCCGCGAGCAGTACCACCGCATCCACCTGCCCGGCCCGCCCGCACGGTACGCCGTCTGCGCCAACGGCGGGCACCTGCTCGTCGACGGCGTCTCCGACCCCGACTGGCAGACCCACGTGCGCCGGAACCTCTCCGACTGCGCGCCGCTCGCCCAGATCCGCGACCACCTGCGCCGCACCGCCGACCCCGCGTGGCTGCTCAAGGAACGCGTCGCCGAGGACCTGTTCGCCTACCTCGTCGTCGACCGTGCCGAACTGCCCGACACCTGGGTCAAGGAACTCGCCGACTGGGCGGGCCCGCACGGCTGGACCGTCTCCCTCCAGGGACGCAAGATCTACGCCGTGCCGCGACCGCTCACCAAGAGCGCCGCCATCGCCGAGGTCGTCCGCCGCACCGGCGCCACGCGGACGCTCGCCGCCGGGGACTCCCTGCTCGACGCCGACCTGCTCGACCACGCCGACGCCGGCTGGCGCCCCGGGCACGGCGAACTCGCCGACACCGGATGGCACGCCCCGCACGTCACCGCGCTGCCCGAGCGCGGAGTCGCGGCGGGTGAACGCGTCCTGCGCGAGGCGCTGCGCGCCGCGTGAACGGCCTGCGGCCTGCCGCTCGTGTCCGGCGGTGCGGCGCGGGTGGCAGGCCCGTCCGGGTCAGCCGCAGCAGCCGCCTCCGCAGCAGCCACCGCCACCGCCGCCCGCCCCGGGCCCGGCAGCAGGGGCGCTCGCCGTGCCGCCGACCGCGACCGTGGACAGCAGCTTCACCGTGTCCTGGTGCCCGTCCGGGCACGGCGCGGGCGCGTCGGACTGCGCCATCGGGCGCCGAAGCTCGTACGTGGCTCCGCACTCGCGGCAGCGGTACTCGTAACGTGGCATGCGAGGCAGCATAGCGCCGCACGTCGTCCCAGGTCAGAGGAGAGTCCCCGAGGCAAGGGCACCGCGTCACCCGCCGGCCATCTCCCGCCGGATCTGATCCACCACCTCTTGCACGGCGTCCCGCACGGCGTCCAGCTCCGTCACGAAGCGCCAGTAGTCCGGTTGCCGCCCGGTCAGCCCCGCCACCGCACGGTCCACCCGCTCCACCGAGCGGTCCAGCGGCTGCGCGTGCCGCGGGTCCGGCGTGCTGCGACCGGCCATGGCCAGCCGCTGCGCGTCCCGGATCGCGAACCGCGCCTTCTCCACCTCGCGGGTGTGGTCGAAGCTCACCTCGTTCAGCCGCTGCAACCGGTCCCCGGCCGCCTTCACCGCCTCGTCGGTGGTGTTCAGCAGCGCCCGCACCGTCGCCAGCAGCGACGTCGCGTCGGGCCAGCGCTGCTCCTCCCGCGCCCGCTGCGCCTCCCCCAGCTTCTCCTCCGCCTGCCGCACGGCCCGCGCAGCCTCCTCGGGCACGCCCTGCAGGTCCTCCCAGCACGCCAGTGCGAAACGACGCCGCAGCTCGCTCAGCACCGGCTCGACCTTGCCCGCCCGGTTGTGCAGCGCCTGCGCGCGGGTCCGGAGCGACGCCAGCCGCTTGTCCGTCTCCGCCGCCCTTTCCGGCAGCCGGTCCGCCTCCCGCCGGATCGTCTCGGCCTCCCGCACGACCCGGTCGGCGCGGTGCAGCGTCTCCGCCACCCCGTGGCGCCCGGCGCCCTCGTTCAGTCGCGTCAGCTCCGGCGACAGCGCCGCCAGCCGCGCCGCCAGGTCGTCCGCCTGCAGCCCGGACGCCCGTACGGCCTCCAGCGCCGTCGTCGCCGCGAGCAGCCCCTGCCGGGCCCGCTCCACCGCCGGCGCGAGCTGCGCCAACTGCGTCTCCGCCCGGTCCAGCAGCGACCCCAGCCCCTGCCGGAACCGCTCCAGGTCCGCCTTCGTCCGCTCCAGCTCGCCCCGCGCCTGCTCCAGCTCGGTCCGCGCGCGGGCCGCCGTGCCCGCGTCCAGGTCGTCCCGGTCCAGGTCGTGCGCGTCCACGGCGGCGATGTAGCGGTGGCTCACCTGGTCGATCCGCGTCCCGAACTCCGCGAAGTCCGCGGCCGCCCTGCGCCCCTGCGGCGAGTCGTCCACGGCGGTGATCGTCTCGATGGAGATCCGCAGGTCACGCTGCGCCGTGTCCAGCTCGTAGAAGGAGGCGGCTGCGGCGTCCTTCGCGGCCTGCGCGTCAGCACGCTTGTTCTCGGCCCGGCCGCCGCCCCATCCCCATCGGCGGGTGCCGCCGCCGCTCGCTGTCACCTGTGTCTCTCCCCGTCGCCGCCGCCAGTGGATCGCCCGGTCATTCTCCCACCCGCCTCCCCGGAACACA
Source organism: Streptomyces hazeniae (assembly GCF_031845485.1). Lineage (NCBI taxonomy): Bacteria > Bacillati > Actinomycetota > Actinomycetes > Kitasatosporales > Streptomycetaceae > Streptomyces > Streptomyces hazeniae. The sequence continues at coordinate 138,027 of NZ_JAVREQ010000001.1, read as the reverse complement.
CGGCCCGCGGTTGCCCCCGGTCTGCGGCGGCAGGGTACTCTGTTCCCTCACCCCAGCTCGGGCGCATAGCTCAGCGGTAGAGCGCTGCCCTTACAAGGCAGATGTCACAGGTTCGATCCCTGTTGCGCCCACAGCCAGAGAAACAGCCTTGACCAGCGTGGCAGTCTCCTGCCGCCTCGTCGCAAGAGGCCTCGGACCAAGCGTCCGAGGCCTCTTGCGTGAGCGATGCGTGAACGGGCGTGTCAGCTCGTACTGCTGCGGGGGAGTGGCACCAGCTTGGCGGCGGCCTCAGCGACTGCTCGATCGACCTGCGGTAGGAGGTGGGCGTAGGTGTCCGAGGTGATCGCGATCGAGGAGTGCCCCAGCAGCTCCTTGATGTAGTGGATGTCTCCGCCGCCAGCGTGCGCGATCGTCGCCGCGCCGTGGCGAAGATCGTGCAGCCTCACAGGTGGAAGGCCGATCTCCTCGACCATCTCCATGAAGTGGTCGGTCACCTTCGATGGACGCAGCCAGTTGCCGTCCTCCTGCGTGAAGATGCGGCCTGTGTCCGTCCAGGCGGCGCCCGCCGCCATCCTCTCTTTCAACTGCCGTGCCCGGTGTTCCCGCAGAACCATTTCTGTGCGGCTGTCGAGGGCGATCGTGCGCGCACCTGAATCTGTCTTCGGGTCGTCCTCGTACACCGTCCAACCGTCTTGCACGATTTGCTTGGCCACGGTCAGCAGACCGGCGTCCAAGTCGATGTCCGTCCACCGTTGTCCGATGGCTTCGCCGCGTCGTAGACCGCGGAAGGTGATCAGGTGGAACAGCGCGTACAGCCGGTCGTCCATTGCGTGCTCAAGGAAACGGCCCATCTGTGTCGGTGTCCAGACCATGACGGCCGAGGGCTTTTCGCCGGTCTTCTGCCAGCGTTCGACGTGTTCCTCTGTCCACAGCACGCCCTTCGGCCGTTTGCCGGAGTCCATCTCTACGTGAGCGGCCGGGTTGAAGGTAATTCCGAAGCGCTGCTGTGCGATCGCATCGTTCAAAGCGGCCCGCAAGGTGGAGCGGATGCGCTGACGGGTGCCGGGGCCGACGGTGTGCCGGAAGGGGGGCATCTCAGCCAGCTTCGCTCGTTCCGCTGCCAACCGCCCACGCTCGGATACGGGCGGAACGCCGGGCTTCCCCCACTTGCACTTCGCCACCTGTTCGCGACGGTTCTGGTTCTCCACGACGATCGTCTCGTTGTCGTCCGCGATGGAGTCGAACATCTCGACGAGGTGCGATACCCGGAGCCGGTCCAGTCTCACGGGCCCGATGCGGGGCCTCAGGTGTTTACGGATGTTGATCTCGTCCCGGCTGATGCCCGTTCGTCGCCCGCGCCGTGAAGCGAGCCACTCATCCAGCCATTCCCCGACAGTCGTGTGCGAGGTCAGGGACTGGCCGGAGAGAAACCGGAGTTTGACTTGGTTCAGATCAGGGAGGGGTGCTTTCCGGTCACGGGAGACGTGTTCGAGCAGGTCGCCGATGCGGACTTGTCCGTCGGCGTCGTCGCCGTCAGGGAGCGCGAGCAGGGCGCGGACCGTGTCCAGGTCTTCCTGGGCCTCTTTTGCTGTGGTGTAGCCGGCGCGGGAGAAGGAGCGGCGGGTCCCGTCTTTCCGTGGTGGGAGTTCTTGCCGGAGGGCGTAGGTGCCGTGGCGCCGGTTGGTGAGCTGTGGGCACTTCTTGCCGAGCGGTTTGCCGTCCTCGTCGCGGCAGTAGCAGCGGCGGTAGGTGGATCCCTTCACGCTTTTCCTCGTCGTTCCGTGCCCTTGCCTGGGCGCTCGGGGTGGCTGTCGTGGCCGGGCGGGTTCCCGCCGAGGCCGCGCCCTCGCTTGCCGGACCGGCCGGGGCGCGCGTCGGTCTGCGAGGTGTCGCTGGGCCCGTGGGAGTCGTCGGCCTTCTCCTCGGGGCGCGGGAGGTCGGGGCGGGGGCTGTCGCGGTGCTTGTCATTCGAGGGGGCCGTGCTCGCCCCGGACTGCCCGGTGGTGGCCGGCCCGGCAGCGGGTGCCGGTGCGGTCGTCGGTTCCGGGGTGGGCGTGGGCGTGGCGCTGGGGGCTGGCTCTTTCTTCTTGTCCTTGTCGGTGGCCGGGCGCTCTCCGGTGGTCTTGGGGGCGGCGCCGACGGGTGCTGTGTCGGGGAGAGCGTGTTCGTCGGCCTCCGGCTCGGTGTCGGGCGCGGTCGGCGCGGGCGGCAGGTCGGACGGCGGGGCCTCTTTCGGCTGGAGAGGAGCGATGGAGAGCGTCGCGACGGCGGCGGCGGTGGTGAGCGTGGTGGTGGCCGCGGTGGCGAGGGCGGTCGGCCGCTGCGCCCGGTACATCTCGTTGGCCCAGTGGGCGGCGGCGGCCAGGGCGGTGCCTATTGCGGCGAGCCCGCCGGGGATCAGCGTCAGGTGGTTCTTGGTGTGGGGGGACGGCGGGACGGGCTTGTGGCCCGGCTGGTGGAGCTTGAGAACGATGTCGTAGCGCAAGTTGTTGAGCTGCCGCTCGTTCTCCTTGCTGCGGCGGTTGACCTTGAGGACGAAAGCGGCCACCACGCCCAGGGCGAGCGTGATGACCGCGCAGAACAGGTGAGTCATGTAAACCGTCCCTTCTTGCTGGGAAACGGTTACGGCCGTTGAACGCTCCGTGAAAGAGATGTGCGCCACTTGTGACACTTTTGTGACTACCCGACGTCTTGGTGTCCCGTCTCTCCGTCACCGGGGGTGATCTGGTGGCCTCGTCGGCGCAGCTCATCCCGCAGGACTTGCTCCTGTTCGGCGGGGGTGAGGGTCTCCCAGATAGCGAACAGTGCCCGCAGGCGCGGGTCGGACGGTTCGCCGGTGGCGGTGGGGTCCGGTGGTCGGGGTGTGGTGGTGAGTTTGCGCAGTTCCTCGGCGGCGTCGGCGCGGTCGCAACGTTCGAGCTGTTCGGCGGTGAGCCCGGTGACGTGTGCCATGCGGGCGAGGGTGTCCGGCGGGGCGTGGACGGGGATCTGCTGACCACTGACGGTCTGGTAGCCGCTGGTGATCTGCCGCCACCGGGCCTCGGAGAGGCCGGCGAGCCGGGCGGCTTTTCGTGCGGAGAGCCCCGCGCGTTTGAGGGCGTCCTTGAGGAGCGCGCCCTCGGGCGGGGGCTGGGGTCGCGTGCTCCTAGTCATGGCCCCAGAGCTTCGCATAACTACGCGCAAGTTACCAGTGTCGGATCCGGCCATCCCTCTCGTGAGTGAGCGCGTAGGTGGCGCGTAGGGCGCGCGTAGGAGGCGCGCATCCGTCACGACTTCGCGCGTAACTAGCGCGTAGTGGTTGAACTACGCGCAACTACGCGCTAATTTCGACCTATGACAGCCCCACGTCGAAGGCGGCCCAGGCGGCCGCTCAACCAGGAGCCCGAGGCGGTCACCTACGCGCGAGAGAAGGCCGGGCTGACCAAGCGGGCCCTCGCTGAGCAGTGCGGGATCTCCCCGCAACTCATGGGCGAGATCGAATCCGGCTGGCGCAATGCCACCCCGCGGGTGCTGCTCAGGCTCGCGGAGGCGCTGAACTGCCCGCTCGTCGTCCTGGAGGCCAAGCGCACCCTCACCCCCACACCTGCCGCCGAGCCGGCCCCGGCAGCAGCGCCGCCCGTGGCGTCCGTGGTGCCGGTCGAGGCGGGCGCCGTATGACCGCCGCGACCGGACGGAGCCCGCTCACCATCGCGGAAATCCTCGCCCTGCCCGCCGTCGTGCCGCTGTGGCCCGAGGTCGGCAGGGCCCTCGGCCTCGCAGAGTCCACCGCCTACCAGCTTGCGGCGGAGGGCCGCCTGCCGATCGAGGTGTTCACCCTCGGCCGCCGGCGCATGGCCCGCACCGTCGACCTCCACGCCTTCCTCGGCCTGGCCCCCCTGCGGGCCACCGAGGCACCGGCCCCTGCCCAACAGCAGGGCGGGCCGTCCCGGGACTGCCATCCCGGAACGGCCCTGTGAAGCGACCACCCACCTAACCCATCACAGAAGGAGGCGGCCGTGGCCATGAAGGCTAGCCGCAGAACCACCAGCCGCAGGAAGGCGGGCGAGGAGCCCGAGCTCGTCGCCCGCGCCCGCCGGCGCGATCCCGAAGCGTTCGCTGCCCTGTTCAACGAGACACGCGGCGAAGTGCAGCGCTACATCACCCACCGGGTGCGCGACCCGCACCTCGCGGAGGACCTGACCAGCGAGGTGTACGCCAAGGCCTGGCGCAATGTCCACACCTTCACCTGGCAGGGCACGCCGTTCATCGGGTGGCTCATCACCATCGCCCGCACCCTCGTCGCGGACCACTACAAGGCCGCCCGCACGCGCCGGGAGGTCCTGGAGTTCACCCCCGGCGAGACGTTCGCGGAGGACTGCACCCCCGTCGGGGCCATCACCACCAGCACCGAGGGCGCGGTCCTCGCCGCGATCACCCGGGAGCAGGTGCACACCGCCCTGGCCGCCCTGTCCGAGGACCACCGGCGGGTGCTGCTCCTCCAGATCTGGGCCGGCCTGACCTGCGCCCAGGTCGCCCACGCGATGGGCCTGCCCTCCACCGGGGCGATGAAGACCATGCGGCACCGGGCCCTCGGCTCGCTGCGCACCACGGACTTGATGGAGGTCGCAGCATGACCACGCTTAACGCGAACATCAAGCACGCCGACATGCTCGTGCGGCTCAACCTCCACCGCCACCTGGACGGCGTGGTGCGCCGGGTGGACCTGGACGTCATCTCCGCGAACATCGCGCGGGACCTGGACGAGGCCGGGATGCTCACCGACCCCGAGCGGTCCTACGGCCCTGTCCTCCAGCGGGACGAGGGCGGCAGGTGGGCCACCAGCGACGGCGGCGCCTCGGCCGCTGCTCCGGCGCCGCCCGCCGGGGCGCCGGAGATGCCCGCGGCTCTGGAGCGGGAGGCCGCGCTGTGGGTGCACAAGTGCCAGGCCGCGGCGACCATCGCCGCCCGCCTCCGAGCCGGCTGCAAGGACCGGCCGGAGGTGATGGGGATTCAGTCCGCGCAGGACACCGTGGTCGTCACGCTCAACATCACCGCTCTCGCGGACTTCGAGACGTGGGTCCAGTACGTGGCCGGTGACCGGCTCGGCGCGCGGAACCTCCGGTACGCGATGCGGGTGGTCGGTCACCTGGAGGACGTGCCGGTGCGGCTGATCGGCCACGGCGTGCCGGACCTCCTCGACGCCGCCACCCGTCGGCACGAGCCGGAGCCCGTGAGCCTGGAAGACTTCGAGCCCTCCAGCCCGCCCGCGCCGCCGGTCGACGAGGCACCCGCCGTCGAGGAGACGCAGCCCGCCCCGGCCCCGGCGCGCGGTGAGGACGAGGGCGACAGCTTCCCGGCCGCCGACGCCACGGTCGGGGGTGGGCAGGCATGACCGCGTACTCGGACCTGTTCACCGCACTCACCGGACGGCCCCTGACGGCCGAGGAGGCCCACCGCCTCATCGCGCTGCGGGACGACGAGGTCGCCCACGAACTCGCCGGCCGTCAGCGCGCCTACGCCGAAGACGCCTACCGCGTCGTTCCCGGCCAGTCCTCCACGACGGCGCGCACGTTCCGGCGGCAGAAGGCCGCGGCATTCAACGTCGCGGACCTGATCGACCCCCTCACCCAGGCCCCGCGCCCGTACCGGCCAGAGCCGCCCCAGGTGGTCAAGCCGGACGAGGACAGCCCCGCATGCCAGCTCGTGGCCGACCTGGAGCGACAGCCGGACGTGCGCCGCCTGGAGGCCACCGCCCCGGACGTCGTCGGCCTCGTCGTGGAGCCCTCGTCGCTGCACGGGTGGCGGTGGTGGCTGGACCGCACCCGCGCGGGCGGCGTCACGCACTTCGGCCGCTCCGCGAAGGCCACCGGCCACCGCGACGGAGTGCGCATCGACCTCGTCGGCCAGGGCGTGAGCGACCTCTTCGCCGCCGCCCTCGGCACGCCCGCGCACCCGGCACACCCCGACTACCAGCACGACCGGCACGACCACGCCGCTCCCCACGTTCCGGGGCAGCGCGGCGGACACCAGAACGGGAGCACCAACTGATGGAGTTCGCTTTCGCCCCGGCGACGCGGGAGTCCGCCATGGCCCGCATCGCCCTCCAAGGGCCTGCGGGGTCGGGGAAAACGAAGACCGCGCTGCGGCTGGCCGAAGGCCTCGCCGCCGGCGGGCCGATCGGCCTGGTGGACACCGAGCGGCGCTCCGCGCTCAAGTACGCGCCGGTGCCGGGCCGTCCGGACATCGAAGCCCACGAGTTCCTGCACCTCCCCATGGACAACCACGACCCGCGGAACCTCATCAAGGCCGTACGGGTCGCGGAGACCGCGGGTGTCGCGGTGCTGATCGTGGACACCTGGTCGCACTTCTGGAACGGCCGCGGCGGGCTGCTGGAGATCGTGGACCAGGCCGGTCAACGGCCCGGCTCCGGCGGCTCCTTCGGCGCCTGGCGCGAGGCCAACCCGATCGAACAGGACATGCTCGACGCCCTCCTCAACTTCCGTGGCCACCTCATCGTCACGATGCGCACCCGCGGCGACTACGTGATCGAGGGCACCAAGGTGAAGAAGGTCGGCATCAAGGCCGTGCAGCGTGAGGGCACGGAGTACGAGGTCGACGTGGTGATGGATCTCGTGGAGGGGACCGGCACCGTCACCAAGACCCGGTACACGCCGCTGGACGGCATGGTCGAGCACCACCCGGGCGAGGAGGTGGCCGCGGTCATCCTGGAACAGCTCGGCCAGGGCGTGAACCCCGTGGACGCGTTCCTTGAGGAGCTGTACGCGGAGGGGCAGACGTATCACGGCGCCCTCGCGTTGCACACCCGCGCGAAGGCGCGGAACCTCCTCGCCGCCGAGGCGGTACACCCGGTGACGGGAGAGGTGCGCCCGCTGGAGGAGCTGATCCGGGAACACGGCACGGCGCTCAAGGAGGCCGAGCAGCCGAAGCAGCCAACACAGCAGCAGGGCCAGGCTCCCGCCGGCCAGGGCGAGGCGCCGGCCCGCCCGGCGGAGCAGGCCCCCAACGGCCAGGAGGCCCAGCAGCAGGACGAGGGCGAGGATGCCCCGGCAACGGACGGGGAGTTGCACGCAGCCCTCGGCTCCGGGCACCCCGAGGTCGAGGCCGCCGCAGCGGAGGAGCTGGACCGCCGCGCATCCGGCCCCATCACCCCGGAGCAGATGAAGGAGGTCAGCGACCTCTTCCACCGGCTCGGCCAGAAGACACCGGACGCCAAACTCAACGCGGCCTCGCTCATCGTCGGCCGGCCGGTCCAGTCCCCGGATGCGCTCACCGCTCACGACGCCACCAGGTGCCTGGAGTTCCTGCACACCTACGTGGGCGCGCCGAACGGCCGGGAGCAGATGGAGGAAATGCTCCACCACCTCGCCGACGACGCGGTGCGCGACGGCGGGGAGCTGGGCGACCAGGTGACCGCTGTGAGGGCCGAGCACCCCGAGCCGCCGCCCGGCTCCAGCTACGACGACCGCGCGTGGGCCGCCGCCGCGGCCACGGCCGCCGGCGCCCACTGACCGCCCTGTGACTGGCGGGGGCCCGGCCGCCCCTAACCCCCTCCGGCCGGGCCCCCGCCCCCGCCCTCCTCTTTCCCCGTACTTCGCACACGAACGGGAGGCCCCTGCATGGCCACCACCGAGAAGACCAGCAGCAGTAAGAGAACCAGCGGCCTGCGGCTGGACCCGCCGAAGCTGTGGAACAACACCGCCGACCGGCCGCCGGCGCCGCCCCGCGACGTGGAGCGCCCCGGCGCCTGCACCGTCGAGAAGTGCGGCACCGTCGCCCCCGCCAAGGGCGGCCGCGCACCGGACGGCCTCGTCCGCGTCCACCTCAAGACCAGCCGGGAGCCTGCCCGCTGGTACTGCGAAGGGCTCTGCGCCCACTACGGCACCGCCCTTGCGGAGCTCCGGCCGGCCGGGTGGTGGAAGCCGTGACCGGCCGCCCGCTCCCGCGCCTGCACCACAAGCAGGACGACGTGATCCGCCTCTTCAACGCCGGGTGCACGAACACCGAGATCGCCTCCCGGCTGCACATGGACCGCAGCACCGTCGGCCGCCTGCGCCGCGACCTCGGCTACCCGCCCGCTCCCCGCCCGAGGCCTCGGCCGCGGTCACTCGGGGAGGTGTTCACCGCCGGAACCACGAGCCTGCCGGGCGGGCACGTGCTGTGGACGGGGCACCGCACCGAGGACGGCACCCCCGTCCTCAAGCACCAGGGGCGCCACCACACGGTGCGCCGCGTCGCCTGGTTCCTCGAGCACGGATGGTGGCCCAAAGGGCGCGTCACCGCCGGGTGCGAGCACCGGTGGTGTGTCACCGGACACCACCAGCGCGACAGCGCCGGCGTCCAGCAGGCCCGCGCCGACGGCCGGGCCGTGACGGGCATGCCCCGCAGGCCGGCGGTGTGCGGGCGCGGGCACGACCAGCTCGTGCACGGCCGGCTCGGCCCGGACTGGCGTGCCTACTGCCAGGCGTGCAAGACCGCCTCGGCCGCCGGTGGGCGGGTGGTCGCGTGAACCTCGATGAGCTGCAGGTGCCGGCCTGGCACTACGAGGCCGCGTGCAACGGCCATGACTCCTCGTTCTGGTTCGCGGACCGCGCCAGCGGCGGCGAGGCGCAAGCCCTGTTGAACGAGGGACGGCGGATCTGTCTCACGTGCCCGGTGCTGCGGGAGTGCCTGGAGGCGGCCATGGCCGCGGAGGGCTGCCTGCCGCACAACATGCGCGCCGGGATCTGGGGTGGCCTGTCGGGAGCGGAGCGGTGGGCGCTGTACCGGCGCCGCGTCAACGCCGAACGGGCCGCCCGTGAGGCAGAGAAGGCCGCGGCGGGCGGCGCCTGAGATGCCATCCACCACCACATGGTGCGGGCCGGGAACACCCCCCTCGGGGTGCTCCCGGCCCGTCGCGCGCCCGGCCGCGGTGTCAGCCGGCCGCCTCGTCGGTGGCTTCCAGCTCACGCACGCGCGCCGACCTCCGCGGCTGAACCGCACAGCGGGCCGCTGACGCCACCACCCCCACGGCACAGAGAGAAGAGACGCGTGAGCACTGACGCAGTGACCTGGGCCATGGACGAGGCGCCCATGCTGCGCACAGCCAAGGGCAAGAACGACTCCACCGCCCGCCACGTCCTCCAGGCCCTCGCGGAGTTCGCCCACGAGGACGGCAGCAACGCCTTCCCGTCCGTGGCCAAGCTCCAGCACCGCACTGGCTACGAGGAGCGCACCGTGCAGAAGGCGCTCCGCCGGTTGGAGGACGGCGGGCTCATCACGCCCACCGGCACGGTGTACGGCTGCACCCGCTACCAACTCCACCTGCACAAGCTCCGGCCGACCTCCGACTGGGAGGACCTGATCGCCAAGCGGGACGCCCAGCGTGCCACCGGCGCCGAGCGCGTCCGGCGGCACCGTGCCAAGGCCGTAACGCCGTCCGAGGACGTAACGCACTCTGACGCCGTTACCCCCGAGCCCGTCGAGCCCCCCGTAACGGCTTCCGACGACGTACGTAACGGCCTCGAAGAGCGTTACGTAACGCACTCTGACGACGTACGTAACGGCGCCAGAACCCCCCTAACCACCAAAGAACCCCCATGGGAGCCACCAGGAACCGAAACACCCCCTCACGGCCGTAGGCCCCCTACCGGTAGTAGGGGGACCGGTGGAGGCGGCTTCGCCGCGGCCGACGAGAACTCCGCACCCCCCAGCAGCCGCCCGCCGAGCGGGAGCCCGGTAGCGGGCCACGTCCTCGCCGGCCTGCCCCAGCCGCTCCGCGAGGCGATCGAGGCCGTGGGCATCCGCCGACTCCCGCCGTACGTGGCCGAGATCGTCCGCACCGAGGTGGAGCGCGGCCTCACCGTCGCCCGACTGATCGAGCGTGCCACCGACCGCTGGCACCAGCGCTACGCCGACGAACCGATCGGCCGCCCCCTCGGCGTGGTCGCCGCGCTGCTGGCGAACCACTGCACCAGCCCGCGGTGTGACGACGGCACCGACCTGGACACCGGTGCCGCTTGCCGTACGTGTGAGCGGTGGCGGGAGGACCAGCGCGCCGCCGCAGCGGACCGCCGCGAGCAGGCCGAGCGGGAGGAGGCCGAGCGCCGTCGGACCGCGTACCGCGAGGAGACCGCCGCTGCGGAGGCGGCCGCCCTCGAGGAGCAGCGCGCGAGCGGGGCCGCCCCCGAGGAGCCGGTCGCGCCCGTGGCGCCGCTGACGCTGGTTCCCGCTCCCAGGGGCCGACGCAACGCGACGCCGCCGCGGTCGGCCGCGGGCAGCGTGCAGCCGCCACTCCTCACCGCCATCGACGGCCGCCCCGACGACGAGGAGCCCCCGCCGTACGGCTGGTGCCCCGACTGCGCCCGCCCGCTGCTCCGCCCCGGCCAGACCGTCCACTCCACGTGCACCCCGCCCGACGACGAGGAGCGGGAGCACGACACCGCCTGACACCGCCCAACAGTCCCGCCGCTATGGCGTTGAACCCACCACGAACCTCACCCGGAGGAGGAGACGTGAACCACCACCCGGAGCCCGCCCCCGCCGGGCAGGCCGAGGAGACAGCCCGGTGAGCACCCGGCAGCCCCCGCCGCTGCGCTTCCCCCAGGTCGCGGTCTCCTGCCCCTGGTGCCACGCCACGCCCGGGGAGCCCTGCGCCGTACGGCGCCGCGGCCCCCGCCGCGACATGACCCACCAGGCCCGCCGCAACGCCTGGGTCATCTCCGTGGCCGTCTGCCCGGCCTGCCAGGTCACGCCCGGCACCCCGTGCGCCGACACCAACCGCCGCCCCCTGCCCGAACCCCACCCCGAGCGGGACGCCGAGGCCGTCCGTACCCAGCCCTCCGCCCGCACCCCGCGCGTCCACGCCCTCGGGGAGCAGCTGGACCTCACAGACGAACAGGAGACATGACCCGATGGCCCTGCCCAGCATTCACGGCGTCGCCCGCCTCGTGGACGACCCCGAACTCCGCTTCACCCCATCCGGTGTCGCGGTCGCCGCCGTCCGCCTCGTCTTCAACTCCCGCAAGCGCAACCCGCAGACGCAGGAGTGGGAAGACGGCGACGTGTTCTGGATCCGCGGCACCGCCTGGCGGCAGCTCGCGGAGAACGTCGCCGGCACCCTCAGCAAGGGCATGGAGGTCCACGTCGCCGGCGAACTCCGTACCGAGTCCTGGGAGCAGGACGGCGACAAGCGCCAAGCGACCGCGCTGAACATCAGGGCCATCGGCCCGAACCTCGCGTACGCCTCCGCCCGGGTGGAGAAGAACCCCCGCAAGACCGACACCTCCACCGGCGGCGGGCAGGCCGGGAACGGCTGGAACACCGGCGGCCAGCCGCCGCCGGAGGACCCGTGGGCCACCGGCCCCGGCGGCTACAGCGACGAGCCCCCGTTCTGATGGCCCGCCACCACGGCCGCATGCCCCACCGCCGACTACTCCGCGCGCGGCCGGTGCCGCGACTTCGGCCGCGGCGGATGCTCAACAAGCCACGCCTCCAGCTCCGCACGCTGCCACAACGACGTACGCCCGACCTTCACCGGCCGCGGGAACCCCGCCCGCGACGAGGCGAGGTTGTAGAGCGACTGACGGTCGATCTGCAGCAGCTTCGCCGCCTCGTCGGAGGAGACGCAGCCGGTGAGGTCGGGGAGGCCCATGCCGTCAACCGTAGCGAACTCCTCTAGCTGAACTACTTTTGAATCGTATGCGAGCTACTATTCACCCTGTGTGGGTCCACCGCGACCCACCGACACCACCGGAAGGACGCACCCGTGAACGGACCCGCCCACTACCGCGAGGCCGAACGCCTCGCCCGCCGGGCCCAGAGCATCAACGACCCCGCCTGCGCCCTCGTGGACGCCCAACTCGCCACCGCGTACGCGACCCTCGCCCAGGCCGCCGCAACCGCCATGGCCGCCAGCGTCGACCAGGAGCCGGAGACCGGCATGCCGCCCGCCGACGTCGACGCCTGGTTCGAGGTGTGCGGCACCAAGCGGCCCACCGTCCCCGACCCGGCCGCCGAACCGGGCTACGGCGACTACGCCGACGCCATCCCCGAGTAACACGCCGCACCCGCAGCACAACCGCACCGCAACCGCAGACCACCGGACGCCAGGGGCCCACTTGGGGACCCGGCCCCCTCCGCCAGGGAGCCAGCCCTCGTGTTCGGACTCACCACCACCGCACGCCTCCACGCCGCCGAGCAGGAACGCGACCACTACCGCGAAGCCCTCCAGGACCGCGCGAAGGAACACCTCCGCGACAACGTCAGCGCCGAGCAGCGAATCAACCAGCTCCAGCGGCAGATCACCGTCCTCGCCGGCGGACTCCTCGACGCCCACCACCACGAGCTCACCAGCCACCTCGACACCGAGTCCCGCACCGTCGGGGGTGGGCAGTGAACGGCGCGCTCGCCACCATCGGCCCCTACGGCATCGCCGTCGGCGCCGTCCTCCTCATCAAGCTGCTCCTCTCCATCCCCCTCCCACATCGCCAGCGGCGCACGGCCGGGCCGGAGTTTCGGGAACGCGACGAGGACCTGACGCTCCACGCGATCGTCACCGCCCACAACGAGCCCCTGGCCATGCTGCGCCGCTGCCTGAAATCCTTCCTCGACCAGACCCGCCCGCCCCTCTCCGTCACCGTCGTGGACGACGCATCAGGCAATCGGGACGGCACCCCCAACCACGACGCCGCCCACGTCTGCCGAGAGCTCGCCTCCGCCTACCGCTGGGCCGGCGTTGAACTTCACTACGTGCGCCACCCCCAGAATCGCGGGAAGCGCGAGGGCCTGGCCACCGGCTTCCGCAAGCACTGGACAGCCGACCTCTACGTGTGCGTCGACTCCGACACCGTGCTGGAACCGGCCGCCCTCGAGGAGGCCGTACGGCCCTTCTCCCGCCGCCGCGTCCACTGCGTGACCGGCCTCGTCCTCGCCCACAACCGCGCCGTCAACCTGCTCACGAGGTTGATCGACATGCGGTACGTCAACGCCTTCCTCGGAGAGCGCGTCGCGTACGGCCGGCTCGGCTCCGTCCTCTGCGCCTGCGGCTCCCTCGTCGTCTACCGCGGCTGGGTCGTCCGCAAGCACCTCCCGGACTTCCTCGGCCAACGGTTCCTCGGCCGACCCGCGACGTTCGGGGACGACCGGCGTCTGACGTACTACTGCCTGATCGAGGGCCAGTCCCTCATCAACCCCCGCGCCGTCGCCCGCACCGACGTCCCCAAAAGCCTCGGCCACTACGTCCGGCAGCAGATCCGATGGGGCAAAAGCTTCATCCGCGAGGGCGTCCTCCTCGCCGCCCAGTTCCGCCACGCACGCCGCGCCTTCTGGTGGCTCAACCTCCTCGAACTCGCCATGTGGGGCGTGTTCACCACCGCCCTCATCGCCGCCCTCGTCCTGCTGGTCACCCACCCCGCCGGCCCGGCGATCCTCGGCGCGTACGCCGCCTACGTGTGCGTCATGTCCTGGCTGCGCTCCGTGCACTACCTCCGCGGCGCCGCCAGCGTCCCCCTCGGGGACCGGTGGGCCACGTTCGCCTGCGCGCCGCTGTACGCCCTCCTCAACCTCAGCCTCCTCCTCCCGCTGCGCCTCTACTCCCTCGCCACCCTCCGGGACAACGGCTGGGGCACGCGCACCGCCGGCGCCGAAGACACCGGCCACACCACCGGGGAGCCCCTGGCCGCCCCCGTGCGGCCGACGACGCCGGCCAACGAGGACGAACGGCCCACCCTCGCGATCCCCTCCCCGCGCCACGAGGACACCGTGCCGCTGGTCAAGCTCCGCGACCCCGACAGCGAAACCACCCTCCAGGTCGCGCAGCCCCTCCGCACCCGCTGACCACCGCCGGGCCGGGCCGCCCCTCCACCGCGCGGCCCGGCCCCTCGCCCCGAGGAGCCACACCGATGCGCAAACCACCTGCCGAGTCCCGAATGAAACTGACCGTCATCTCCGTCATCGCCGTCGAGTTCGGCGGACGCCTGGACTGCGAAGACACCGAGGAAGCCCACGTGTGGGTCGAGACCCCGCTCTGGTCCTCCCGCCGCGCCTTCCTCACCGGCGCCTCCCCGTTCACCGACGCCGCGCAGTGCACGCCCGAGGAGCTGCCGAACCGGTACTTCCTCGCTGAGCTCCCCGCCGACCCGCCGCCCTCCCGGCCGGAGGACACCACGGGGGAGCGCCTGGAGTGGCCCGGCCTCCGCGAAGCCCCGACGCCCCCGCCCGGCTGGATGGCCGGCCACAGCAGCACCGGCCGGGGGCCGGAGCGCGCCGCCGAAGACGCCTGCCAACGCTGCGGCGCCTGCAACCTCGACGACTGCCCCGCCTGTACCGGTTGCCAGTGCCCGGCGAGCACACCGCGCCCGGTCGGCCCCGCCGAGGGCATGGCGCGCTGGCCGCGACGCCGCCGCCGACCTCATCGACCCCAAGGAGCCCCGGTGACCAGCCCCGTGACCGAACACCTCCCCGGCGGCCTCGTGGAGACCGTCGTCCAAGAAGTCGGCTGCCCCCTCCCGTGCCTGTCCGCCACGGAAACCCGCCGCCTCTACCGGAACGTCCTGGCCGCCGTCCTCCCCGAACTCCACACCGCCGCCCGCCGAGCCGTCACCGGCGAAACCGCCGAACTCCACGGCCGCATCCAGGAACTCACCAACGAGAACAGCGACCTCGCCGAGCAGCTGGCCGCATGGGAGGGCGAGCCCGCATGACCGGCAACCCCTGGCGCTCCCGACCCCGGCACTGGGCCGCAGTCCTCGCCGCCCTCGCCCTCGTGGTCCTCCTCGCCAATCTCGTTACGGCCACCACCGGCCACGCACCACCCGCCCCTCCCCGCCACGGGAGGAGGTGACCACCGTGCCCGTACGGCCCGAGAACCGGCACCGGTACCCCGACGACTGGCCTCCTGTGCACCGCCGACTGGCTCCACACCGCCCACGCCGTCGCCGCATTCCACTGGACGTTCACCCTCGCCACGGCCGCCGCCTGGCACCACACCACCCACCCGGCCGGGAGGAGCGGACCGCCATGACCGCCACGTGCCGGATGTGCAAACGGCTCCTCAAACGGCCCTCACCGGACGGCCTCGGCCCGAAGTGCCGCCGCAAACGCCGCGACCGGCTCATCGCCCGCGCACGCGCCCAGGGACTCCCCATCCCCGCCGGCTACTTCACCGACAACGCCCGCCCAGCCACCGCGAAGCCACGCCGCCGACGCACCTGGAACGCCAAGCCCATCCGCACACTCCGCCCGCTCGACACCTACCAGACCCCGCCCGAACAACTCCCCCTCGAGGACGACCAGTGACCCCCACCGCCCCCGCCGCCCCGGCCGAGCTGCAGCACGGCCCGACCGTCGTCGGCGTCGACTCCTCCCTCACCGCAACAGGCCTCGCCTCCTCCCGCGGCTGGTGCAACGTCACCGGCCACACCGACAAGAAGAACCCCCTCACCAAGATGCCCCACCCCGCCCGTCTCGCGGCCATGCGCCTCGTGCGGGACGACGTCCTCCACCACATCGGCCGCCCCGACCTCGCCGTCCTGGAAACCCCCGCACCGTCCCGCTCCGGCGGCGGCAGCCACGAACGGGCCTGGCTCTGGTGGGAGCTGTACGCACACCTCACCGACCAAGAGATCCCCGTCGCCCTCGTCTCCACCAACCAGCGCATGCTCTACGCCACCGGCAAGGGCGCCGCCTCCAAGAGCGCCGTGGTCGACGCCGTCGCCCGCCGCTGGCCGGCCTGGATCACCGGCGGCGACGACAACGCCGCCGACGCCGTGGTCCTCATGGCCGCCGGCCGCGACTGGCTCGGACACCCCCTCACCACCATGCCCAAGGCCCACCGCGCCGCCATCACCAAAGCCACCTGGCCCGACCACGCCCTCACGCCCGCCCCCCGCCCCTGACCACCGGAGGAGACCCCCGCCGTGAACCAGCCAGACCAGCAACCGCCCGCCATCTACCGGTACGAGGTGCCGGTCGACGACGAGTGGCACCAGATCACCGGATGCGCCACCCCACTCCACACCGCATGCCGAGACCCCCGCGTCGTGGAGTTCTGGGCCTGGCACCGGCCAGACCTCCCGGCCCGCCACTTCCGCGTGTTCGGCACCGGCCACCCGGCCCCCGAGCACGCCGAGCACCGCGGCACCGCCCTGGCCGCCGCTGGCCACCTCGTCTGGCACCTCATGGAGACCCGCACCCCCGAAGCCCCGATGGCCGGCCCAGCCGACTTCTTCCAGCCCGGCCACACCTACGGGCCGCACTTGATCCGCTTCCGCTGCGACGCCATCACCACCCACCCGGCCACCGGCGAACGCCAAGCACTCGGCTGGCTCCGCTTCACCGACGGCACCTGGAAGGCCGGTCACCTCGGCCCCAAGGACTGGGCCGACGGCTCCTGGGCCGAGAACACCGCAGGAGCCCGACCGTGAACGAGCCGCCCGCCACCCTCACCGTCCACCCCCGCCCCGAGGAAGCCCCCGCGCTCCTCTACGTCCACAGCGACGCCGGAGCCGTCACCCGAGTCGACCAGGCCGCCCCGCCGGTCGCGCGTGAACACACCCTGTGCCGCGCCCTCCTCGTCCACGCCCTGGCCCTCCTCGACGCGGAAGGAGACGGCCCGTGCTGACCCCCGCCGCGGCCGCGGTCCTCGCCGCCCTCGCGACCGGCTACCTCCTCGGCCGTCTCCGGCCCCTGGACCGGCTCGACACCTGGGTCTGGAGACAACTCACCTTCCGCAAGAAGTGGACCCGCGCCCGGCCCCGCCAGGCCGTCCTCCTCGCCGTCCATGCCCTCGTACGCCCGGCCGCCACCGTCCACATCTGGCGCCACCGCCACGACCCGCCCACCCCGCGCAGCCCCGCCATCACCGTGCCCGCCGTCCCCGATAACTCCGAGGAGCCCACGCGATGACCACGATCGTGCACCAGTCGCCCGGCCCCGGCTTCGGCCTCATGCCCTGCTGCCGCCGCCCACCCCACGAGGTACCGGCCGCCGACCGGATCACCAACGACCCCGCGCAGGCCACCTGCCCCGGCACTGCCGGGCAGTGCACCTGCACCGTCTCCTACGACTGTCCGCACCGCTGCTGGCACTGCAAGCGGTCCCGCGTCGACGGCTGCGAATCCTGGTGCCACATCCGCCCATTCGACACGGCGACCGGCGACGAGGAGCAGCAGCCGGCCGGAGCCGTGGGGACAGAGGTGTGCGAGGCGGCCGAAGAGTGGACCGCGGCCAAGCGGGAGGCTGTCGCGGCAGCCATCCGCGACCGACTCCGCAACACCCCATCGCCCCCGGCCGGTCCACTCGGCGGGCAGATCGGCAACTACGGCGCCCCGACGGAGTACGACCTCGCCGACGCCCTCCTGCCCCTCCTCCGGGCCGAGGTCACCGACGCCGTAAGGACCGTGGCCGCCACCGTCGCGGAGCTCTCCGCCCGCCTGGACGCCCTCCAGGCAGGCGAGGAACCCCAACACGACGAGGCGGCCGTGTGCACCCCAGCGCAATGGATCTGGCTGTGGAATCGGGCCCCGCTGGAGAAGCGCCTCGATGTCGCCGCCCGTGCCATGGCCGACGGCCAACGCGCGCACCGCTGCTTCCTCTTGGACCACGACGGCCAGGTCGAGGAGCTGCGACAGGCACGCGCCCGCCTCGCCCGAGGAGGGGGCGAGCGGTGATCGGCCGCCTGCGCGACCTGCGTCCGCAGCCGGGCCTGGGCCAGCGACTCAAGGGGCCAGCCCCGGTGCGCGTGGCCGCGCCGCCGCCAGCTCCACCCCCGCCCGCACCACCCGCCGTCCCCGCCGGGCAGTGCCCGCGGTGCGGGCGGCGGTGCCCGCGCGGGACGGCAGCCGAGGAGGAAGGCTGGCCCGCCACGACACATCGTGTCGCTCACATTGACAAAGTCGAGGAGCCGCCCCTAACGTAATCAATGTCAACGAGGCAAAGTTCGGAAGGGGACACCATGACCGCCAACACCCGCACCATCCCGGCCCACCAGGTCAAGGCCGGTGACACGGTGCTCGGCACCGTCATCACCACTCCCGGCGGCACCACGTGCGACGACCTCAATGCCGACCCGTACACCGCCGCCCCCGTCCCCAACGACCCCGACTGCGGCTGCCCCGGCCACGACGCCCTCACCGACGAGGACAAGGCCGGTGACGTGGTGGTCCTCACCACCGGCTACCCCTACGACTGCTGCGACGCGATGCCCGCCGACACCCCCGTGATCATCGCGGCCCCCGCAGAGCCCACCCCCCGCCCGAACGTCGCCAAGGCCCGCACGCCCAAGGCGACCAGGGCGACCGCCAAGACCCCACTGCCCCGCTTCTGCCGCGACTTCCGCGGGGCCTACGGCTTCACCCACGGCGACAGGTACTGCGTCGCCTCCCGAAACCCCGGAGCCCCCGAGCTCTGGGACGTCCACAACGAGACCGGCGGCATCCACCAGCCGCTCGCCTCCCGCCGCACCACCCGAGCCCAGGCCGTCCGCGACGCCATCGCACGCCTCGACGGAGACGACAGCGCCGTATCCGGCGCCGACCTCCTCGCGGAAATCCTGAGCTTCTGAGCCCCACCCCCACCCACGCGGCGGGCCCGCGCGCATCAGCGCCGGGCCCCGCCGCCCCTGCAAGAGGCGGCCCCACGCGCCGCCCAGGAGGTGAAGGCATGCCCGCCGACCTGCGAATCGGCTCACTGTGCACCGGATACGGCGGCCTCGACATGGCCGTCCAGGAAGCCATCGGCGGCCAGGTCCTCTGGCACTGCCAGTACGACCCCGACGACAAACACCAGAACGCCGCCCGCATCCTCGCCCACCACTGGCCCGAAATCCCCAACCACGGCGACATCACACGAGTCGACTGGCACTGCGTTGAACCCATCGACGTACTCACCGCAGGCTTCCCCTGCCAGGACCTCAGCCTCGCCGGGAAACGAGCCGGCCTCGCGGAGGGCACCCGCTCCGGCCTGTGGGCCCACGTCGCACGAGCGATCAGCGTCCTCCAACCCCGACTGGTGGTGATCGAGAATGTCCGCGGCATCCTCTCCTCCCCGGCCCACACTGACCTGGAACACTGCCCGGGGTGCATGGGAGACCCCGAGCGTGTCCCTCCTCTGCGGGCACTCGGAGCTGTACTCGGAGACCTGGCCGACCTCGGGTTCGATGCGGAATGGACGGGTCTCCGCGCGTTCGACGTCGGCGGCTGCCACGAGAGGTTCCGGGAGTTCATCCTCGCCTGCCCCCGTCCTGCTGCCGACACCGACGACGAGGGAATGGAACGGGCCGGGCGCGCCGGACGGCAACCGCAACGACACACTCCGCGCGAGGATCGCGACCCTGCCCACCCCCAGAGCCCGGGACGCCAAGGGGAAGGGATTCGAGGACGGACTCCCGAACGTCGCCCGCCTCTTCAAGACACCGACCAGCAACCTCGGAGTCAACGGCGGCACCCAGCACCCGGACAAGAGGAAGCAGGGCGGACACGGCCCGACCCTCGCGGACGAGGTCGAGAAGGGCCTGCTGCTGCCCACCCCGACGGCAGCCCGGTACGGGAACAACCAGTCCCCGACGACCGGCGCGACCGTACGGCCCTCCCTGGAGACCCTGGCGCCGGCGCTGCTCCCAACGCCGACCGTCGCGGACTCCCGCAACAGCCGCAACGCGACGGCCACGAGGACGCCGGGCAGCCGGCACCACTCCGGGACGACGCTGAGCGACGCCGCGGTACTCCTCCCCACCCCGAGGGCCAGCGACGGGACCAAAGGAAGCCCAAACCAGAAGTACGGGACGGGAGCCCTGACTCTGGCCTCGGCGGCGAACCGTTGTGGGGCGCCTACACCGAAGCCGTCCACCGCTGGGAAGAAGTCTTCGGACGACGGGTGCCCCGGCCAACTGATGATCGAGGTCGACTGAGCCCGGAGTTCGTGGAGTGGATGATGGGCCTCCCCGCCGGTCACGTCACCGGCGTACCCGGCCTCTCCCGCGCCGCCCAGCTCAAAGCCCTCGGCAACGGCGTCGTCCCCCAGCAGGCCAGCGCCGCCCTGCTACTCCTCCTCCCGCGGCTGTGGGAACAGCTCCATCCGGAGCTCCGCGAGCAGCTGGCCCACGTCCTCGCCGCCTGACCCTCTGGCCGGTCACCCTCGCCGGGCGTCGCCGCCCCGCGCGCTCCTCGTGCGGGGCGGCTGTCCGTGCCCGGCGGTACGTTGTCGGCGTCCGGCGACGAGGCCGGCACGCGGGTCGTTGACGGGCCGCTCGCAACCCCGTAACTTAGTAAATATCAAAGAAACAACGTTATGACGGAGAACGCCATGCAGCCCATCGCCAACGACACCGCAGTCAACTGCCACAGCCGAGGCAACATCGAAGGAGTCGTCCGCAGCCACACCATCGCTGGCGACGGCACCCTCACCTACACCGTCGAGTACGACAACGGAAACACCGCCCTCAATACCCACGACCAGCTCACCGTCCTCGACAAGGAAGCCCCCGCCCCCCGCATGCAGCCCTACGGCGGCGGCATCACCCGCTGGGTCTTCACCTACGGCGGCTGCGACTACCACGTCGAGAACTACGCCGAGCGCGGCCAGCGCCCCGAGTGGTGGGTCACTAACGCCACCCGCCAGGGCGAGGTGCCCCTGGTCACCGGAGCCCGCACCCGCAAGGCCGCCTACCACGCCGCCATGAACGCCCTCGGTATCACCAACGCCTGACCGTCACCGCCCCACACGACAGGACACCCCGCCGTGGCCATCCGCATGGACCTCCCCCTCGCCCGGCCAAACTGCGCCCCGCCCACCTTCGAGCGCCAGACCCCGAAGTGCGACTACGAACGCGTCACCACCGCCCAGCAGGGCGAGCGCTTCGAAATCCACCGCATCAACGACGCCAACCCCTGGCTCCGCGTCTGGGACCTCCTCCGCTCCACCTACGTCTGGAGCACCACCAACGACGACCTGCCCGCCGCTACCCGCTGGACGACCCGCCACAACCGCGCATGGGCCACCCAGGCCGCCGCCCATGGCATCTCCGCCAACGTCAACGACTACCTCCGCTGACCCCCACCGGCGGAACGCCTCGGCACGCCGCCCCTGCTCCCTCGAGGGACCATGACCACCACGCACCAGCCCACCCTCACCGACACCGCCGCCCCCCTCCCCGGAACCTCCTCCGTGCCCGCTGCCATGGACCGAGGCCACCTCTACAGCCCCACCGCCGACATCACCCGCTACGCCCTCGACGACCGCTACGCCTACGACTACCAGCCCGGCGACCTCTTCGAGCCCATGCCGCCCGCCCCCCGCGGCGACGGCAAGGCGTGGGCCTGGTGGTGGGCGAACACCGCCAAGACGCCGACACCCGACTTCCTCGGCCTCGCCACCGGCGACACCATCACCGTCCAGCACGCCACCGGCCACGGCCCCGCCGAAGTCCTCGCCACCTACCGCCTCGGCGCCCTCATCCGCTTCCCCCACCCGGACGGTGAGACGCGCGGCGAGATGTACGTCCGCCGCTGCAACCACTTCGGCCGCTGGTACGCCTGACCGCTCCGAGGCCCGGCACCCGGCCGCGCAGCCCGGGTGCCACGACGCCCGAACAGGGCGACAATTACTCCCAACCCCACCCCCACACTCCGCCCGCCGGCGATCCGCCCCACCGTGCCGCCTCGAACCCGACAGGACACGCCATGCACAGACCCTGCACCGCCGCGGCCGCACTCCTCGCCAGCCTCACCCTCGCCCTCACCGGCTGCGCCACCGACACCACCGAACCCGCCGCCGGGGCCGACAACGCTAAGCCCGCCACCAAGAAGGCCGAACCCGCCCCGCCCCCCGAGCCCACCCCCGAACTCCCCGTCTACGACACCGAGGAGCAGAAGCTCAACGAACTCGCCGCCGAAAAGGGCTGGGAATTCGACTACACCCTTTACGAGACCGCTGCCGACTACGTCAACGACATGTGCGCCAGCCTCCCCGCGTGGGGCGACGAGGCCGCCGAGACCCTCGCCGAGGCTCAGAACCCAACCGAAGACGAAGCCGCCGCCCTCCGCGCCGGCATCCCCGACTTCTGCCCCGACTGGGAAGACACCGTCATCAAGGCGCTCGAAGGCGACTTCCCCCGCACCTTCCACGACGGCACCTACACCGTGAACACCAGCGGCAAGGAGGGCACCGTCGCACCCGGCACCTACACCGTCACCGACGTGCAGGAGTGCTACTGGGAGCGCACCGCGCCCAACGGCGACATCATCGACAACCAGTTCGCGACCGCCGCCCAGGCCATCACCGTCACCATCGCCTCCACCGACGGCTCGTTCACTGCCCGGGGATGCGGCGGCTGGAAGTCCCAGGGCTGACCCGACCGCCCTTCTCGGCGACCCGTGCGTCACCAAAAAGACACAAGCCACATGCCGTCGCCACAACCTGGCACCATGCCCCCTGACAACATCACCGCTCAGGGGGCACGCCCATGCGCCGAAGACTCCACGCCCGTACCGCGGTTGCCGCCGCACTCCTCACCGTCGGACTCCTACTCTCTGGCTGCACCACCGGCAGCGACTCCACCGAGCCCGCAGCCGGCGCCAAGCCCGACCCGTCCAACTCCACCACGACCGGGCCCAGCGCCAGCCCCACCAAAGACACCACCTTCGCCATCGGCGAGGCATGGGAATGGGACGACTCCGAACTCGACCCGCCCGCCGCCGGCAACACCACTGTCCTCGCCTACACCCAGCCCGTCACCGCCTCCATCACCCCCGACGAGGAGTTCGGCACCACCGGCTACGAATGGGCAGCCCTTGAAGTCAAGGTCTGTGCCAACACCGGCGAGACCTGGGTCAACAACATGCCGTGGAGCCTCGCCTACGCTGGTGGCGCACGCGTCCAGCCCTCACAGGTCACCTACGGCGACTTCCCCCGCCCCGCCTACCCGTTCATGGACACAACCGTGAAGGCCGGCGACTGCGTCCGCGGCAACATCGTCTTCCCCGTCCCCGGCGACGAGCGACCCGAGAAAGTCGTGTACGCGCCCGGTGGCAGCGACACCGTCGTCGAGTGGACCGTGCCCGAGAAGTAGTCGGCTGCGGCCGCCCCCTCCCGTTGCTGCAACACACCGGCTACCGTGGCCGCATCTCGACGGGGAGAGACGCCGGTAACGCACGACTCTGATGCCTTCCCCGTCGAGCACACAGGAGCCCCGCCCGATCTATCCGGGCGGGGCTCCTGCGTCCAGACGCCGATGACTACTCCGCCGGCTCGGTGCCCGCCTTCGGCTGGGGGGACTTGGGCCGGTGCTTCCCCGAGCCCGAGTAGCCCCGGAAGACGTCCTGGACCGTGCTCAGCTTGCAGTTCAGTCGGTCCGCGATCTGGCGGTACGACAGCCCCTTGCCGCCGTCCCACAGTTCGATGATCAGCTCTCGGCGTTCGGCGGACCACGCCTTGTTGCGCTCCACCTGGGCGGCCATCACCGCGCTCTTCGCGCGCACTCGGGCTTCCCGGTCCTCGATCCGCTCCACCTCGTCCAAGGCGTCTGTCACTCGCCGCACCTCCTCTTCGCTCAACTCGGCCCCTTCCGCCTTGGCGGGGCTGCTTGCGTCTACTGTAGGGGTCCCCTACAGTGACAACAAGTAGCCCAGCTACTACGCACAACGCCCCGGTCTGGTGGTGACGCACCAGTCCAGGGCTGCAACAAACCGGGCCCGGTGATGACGCACCGGGCCCGGCCAACCCCGCCCGGGTGTGACGACCCGGCCGGGCCGACCAGCCACCTGAGCAACCAGGAGACTGACCATGCAGCATCTTGCCACCCGCCCCGCCGGCGGCGAAGTACCCCGCCTCCGCCCCACCGCGTGGGGCGAGGACGACAACCGGCCGGCCATTCCGAAGATCCCCGGCCAGCGCAGCGGCCCCCCGAAGCCCACGCCGACCAATGCGAGCTGCCCGCAGTGCAGCGCCGCCGCCGAGTCCGGCTCGGCCTGCCCCCGCTGCGGCTCCCCGATCGGAGCCCTCCGGTGAGCGCCGCAGAGGAGCTGGAGGCCGCCCGCCGCGACTACGGCACCCCCGAGGAGCGGGAGCAGCGCGCCGCGCAGGCCCGCGCCCAGCTCGGGCAGGCCCGCACGAACGGCAACGCCGCCGCCGGTGCCTGGCGCAGCCAGGGAGGTGCCCGCTGATGGGTGCTCTGTCCTGGCTCCTCGGAGGTGACGACGCGAAGTTGGCCGCCGAGGAGTACTCCGGCCAGAAGTCCGCGAGCGAGCGGGCGCGGCAGCGCGAGGAGGCGGCCACCGCCCGCCGCGTCGCCCGCCACCACCGTGGCGGAGCCACCAGCGCGGCCCGCCAGGGCCAGGCCTGGGAGGACGCCGACCGCTGGCAGGAGCAGCACGGCCGGTCCCTCGGCCGCCGACGCCGCTAACCCCTTCGCCCGCCGGGTCGGTTCCTACTCCGTTGACCCCGAGTAGGGACCGGCCCGGCCCCAACCACCCACCTCTGCCGAAGCATCGGAGTACACATATGACCACCGCCACCCCGGGGGACGTCGAGCAGACCGCTGAGCAGGCGGCGAAGTACCACCACGCCCACTACCAGGGCACCGGCCGTAACCGGTACGGCCGGGTCGTCTTCGCGTTCGCGCCGTTCACCGGCAACGAGGAGGAGCCGATCCGGCCCCGCGACTCCTACCGGGACGACGACCTCCCGGACGCGGCCCGTGACCTGTTGACCGCCGAGTACGACGCGGCCCGCCGCCTGTGGTGGAGCGCCCGCTACGTCCGCGACCTCAAGACAGCGACCACCGAGGCCCCGGCCCTGTGGGACGCCTACCAGCGGGCGCAGCAGCACATGACCGATCTGCGCCGCACCCTCGACACCACCCCGGACACCTACTGGACCTCCACCGTCTCCCAGCTCGTGGACGCCCAGGACAAGGCCCTCGACGCCGCCCGCGACTGGGACGACCTCGCGCGTGGCATCGCCCGCGTCCACGACGACTACGTCTACAGCGACCTCGCTCAGCACGAGGCGTACGAGCGGGCCGGCGTCGAGACGGACGGGTGGGTCGTCGGCTGCACCTACGACTACGACGCCTACTGCGGCGCGCCCCTCACACGGATCGTCCGCGAGGCCGTCCAGAAGCAGCGCACCCACGTCCAGCAGGTCTCCCAGCTCACCACCCGCGCCACCGGCTGACCGCTCCTGCCCGCCCCGGCATCGGGGCGGGCACCCCGCCCCGCTCCGCCCACGCCCAGCCGCCCACGGAAGGACCCGCCCCCCGATGGCCACCAAGCCGCCCCCGGAGCACCTGCCCGGCCACCCCATCTCCGGCGTCCGCTACCGCGCCGAGGAGCGCACCCGCACCGTCACCACCGAACTCGACGGCCAGCCCCGCCAGACACAGAAGACTTACGAGGTCCTGGTGCCCCAACCGCCCCGCGACTGGGACCACATCCTCCTCCGCGCCGTGACCGGCGCCGCCGTCGCCGCCACCGCCGTCTCCGTCGCCTGGACGACCGCCAGCATCGGCCAGCTCCTGGCCCTCACCGCCCCGGCCGCCGTCGCCTACGCCGCCGCCGGAGTCTTCGACTTCGCGTGGATCACCTGCCTCGTCCTCCAGTGGCTCGACCGCTACGACCCGAAGCGCGCACGCGCCGCCGCCGTCGTCGGCTGGTTCGCCCTCGGCATCGCAGTGGCCGCGGTCATCGCTCACGGCTCGCAACTCGACCAGCTCGCCGCCGGCATCGTCGGCGCAGGCATCTCCGTCATCGCAAAGGGCCTGTGGACCCTCGTCCTCCGCCACTTCGCCGTGACGCTCGGAGAGGGCACCGCCGGGTGGCTCCAGCAGCGCCGGGAGGAGATCAACGCGCAGCGCGCCCTGTCCGGACAGCTCCGCCGCCTGCACGACGACGAGGCGTACACCGCCGCCGTCTACGGCCCGGCCGCCGGCGCCGCCCGCGCGCTCACGTCTGCGGACACCGCCGCACGCGGACAGGACACCGGACACGAGGCCGAACAGGACACCGGACGGGACACGGACACCACCGCGCAGGAGGACAGGCGCCCCGTCTTCGTCACCGCCCAGGACGCCCCCGCCGGACAGGACGCCCGCCCGGACACGGGACAGCAGGAGACCGGACAGCAGGACAGGACACCAGCCCGGACAGTCCCCGCCCGTGCCGTCATGCAGCCGCGCACGGGCGATCCATCCGTGAAGGACACCATCGTCACCGCCGTCCGCAAGCAAGGCGTGGACATCGAGGACCGGGACGCCCTCCTCGCCGCCGTCCGCGAGGTCCACGGCGAGGTGAAGCCCGACACGTTCATCAAGTCCCGCAACCGCGCCCGCAAAGCCCTCGAAAAGGGCGAGGGCTTCTACGCCTGAAAGGCCCTCGGTGGACCTCTCCGACCTCCTCCTCATTGCAGCTGCCGCCGGCACCGCTGCCTGGCTCCACCGCGGCCGCCTCTGGCGCCGCCCTCGGCACGGCGCCGGCGCCTCCGCCGCCAACCGTGCCCGCCAAATCCGCACCCCCGCCGTACGCCTCGCGGACGCCCTCGGCATCACTACCCGCCGAGGGCGGCAGGCCGCACGCTGGCAGGCCGGAGCCGACGGTGAACGCCGCACCGCCGACCGCCTCCAACCCCTGACCGACCAGGGCTGGACGCTGCTCCACGACCGAGCCCTACCGAGCAGCCGCGCCAACGTCGACCACCTCGCCATCAGCCGCCGCGGTGTCGTCGTCCTGGTCGACTCCAAGCGCTGGTCCGCCCGCTACCGCCTCCACACCGCCCGCGACCGGCTCCTCCACGGCACCCGCGACGTCACCCACCGGCTGGACGGCCTCCACCACGAGGCGTCCACCGTCGCCGAACTCCTCGGCACCGCCGTCCTGCCGGTCGCGGTCATCGACGGCGCCCCCGTCGCCGGCGGCGAACTCCGCCACCGCGGCGTGCTGATCGTGCCCGCCGACCGCGCCCTCGCCGTGCTGCAGCGCCTTGACCGCACCACCCCGTCCCCGGCCGTGCCGGGCCGGACCCTCGCGCGCCGAGCCGACCGCCTCCTCCCGCACTACGAGACCAGGACCACGCGATGACCACACCGCCCGACTGGTGGGACCGCCTCTACGACGGCACGTCCACGGACACCGCCGCCCGGCCCGGCCGGGTCGTGCGCGTCACCGGCCGCTCCGGGCGCCTCCCGGACTGGCGCACCGGACAGACCCTCAACCTCGACAAGGACACCCCGGACACGGGACAGGACACGACGCCGGACACGGGACAGGACACGACGCCGGACACGGGACAGGACACCGGACGGGACAGCGGACAGCCGGACGCGGACACCACCAGCCGCCCGGACGAGGAGCCTACGGACACCGCCGACTCGGCGCACTCCGACCGGCCGGACACGGACGCCCCGGACACGGACACCGGACAGGACGGGACACCCCGAGAGGACACGGGACAGGACAGGACGCCGGACACCCCGGACGGACACCACCCCCGCAGGACAGTCCTCGGCCGACTCACCCCCGCAGGCCGCGCCCCGAGAGCCGCCCTCGCCGACGTCCTCACCTCCATGCGCGGACGAGACCGCTGGCTCATCTACAACGGCACCGCTGCCCTCGCCGGCTCCGGCTGGGTCCTCGGCACCCTCACCGGCTTCGACCTCGTCACCTGGGGCACCACCGAGGCCGCCTACCTCGCCCAGCAGCCCACCCTCGCCACCTGGGACCTCGCAGACCACTACGTCCTCGCCGCCGGCCTGTACGTCCTCGACCGCAAGACCCGGAACGCCTGGCCTCTCGTCGCCTGGCTCTGCCGCATCCCCACCGCCGCCCTCACCACCGGCCTGCTGCTCTACGCACCCGGCCAGCTCTAACCACCGAGAAGGACGCACACCACCATGCCCACCCCCGCCCACCTCGCCATCAGCCTCGACGGAGGCTTCTTCGGCAACGTCGGCACCGCCGGCCAGGCCCTCGTCCTCACCGCGCTGTTCGTCTTCGCGACGACGGCAGGCGGCAAGCTCAAGCCCCTCGGCTGGGTGCCCTGCCTCATCCTCGGCCTCCTCGCCGGCGCCTCGTTCGGCGCCGCCGGCGGCATCTTCGCCTTCCCCGGCGACCTCATCGCCCAGGGAATCGGCGTCATCACCGGCATCGACCCCGATATCGGCATGGGCGCCATCGCCCTCCTCCTGCTCGTCATCATCGGCTGGAAGAAGCTGACCACCAAGCAGGTCGCCGTCACCGCCTTCATCTTCTTCTACGTCTCCGCCCGAGCAGGCGGCGTCTGGACACAGTTCGCCGACGCCATCGGCTCCATCGGGCTCGGGTGACCGCCGTGCTGGACACCACCCCCGGACAGGACAGCAGGACAGGCCCGGACACCGGACAGCAGGACGCCGGACAGGACGGGACACCCGGACAGGACAACGGACACCCGGACACGAGACAGGACACCGGACACGACACCGGCGAGGACCCCACCCACAGCATCCGCCCGCCGTACGTGCGGCGCCTGGCCCGGGAGATGCGGCCCTACCTCGCCTGCGGCCGTCTCCTCGGAGACCTCGGCCGCGGCAGTGCCGTCCTAACTGGACATGCCGCCACCTGGTGCCAGGCGAAGAACGGGGCAACCACCAGCCGGATCGGCGGCCTCCTCCTCGGCGCCACCTTCGCCGTCTGGGCCGTGCAGAAGTACCCCGCGCACGCTGCCGTCCTGGAGGCCACCGCCTGGGCCCTCGCCGCCTGGACCGTCGCCGCCGAGTACCAACCACGCAGCACCGACGACGAGGCCGACCCGGAAGCAGAGCCGGAGGAGTCGACCCCACCGTCCTGCGAGGAGCACCGCCGACGCCTTCTGGAGTGGCTGGAGGAGGTCACCCGCGACCGGTCCGGCATCCACCTCTCCGAGCTGTACGCCACGCTGCGCAAGCGGCCAGCCCTGGCCCACCTCGCCGACCCCGAGCTGCGCCGCATGCTCGACCACTACCAGGTGCCCGTGCAGCGCACCCTCCGAGTGGGCACCGTGGCCGGCCGTACGGGGGTGGCCCGGACCGCCGTCCTGGACCTCCTCGACGACCTCGACCAGCCCCTCCCCGCGGTCGAGGTCCAGGACTGTGTGGGGACGTCTGGAGAGCGGCCCTGACCAGCACGAATCCACGCGCTCTCCGCCCGGTCTCCGCCCCGCTCCACACCATCAATCGGTCTGGCGAAAAGGGGTTGCGTGCGCCCCGCAAGCAACCGGCGCGCGGCGTCAGCACGACTGTTCACCCGCACCGACAACTCGCCGCCACGGCCCGCTTCCTGGTACACCTCACGTGAACACCTCGTGAGGAGGGGGTCCCCGTGCCGTACCGCTACCAGTGCGCCCAGTGCCACGCCGACGCCGACAAGCGCGACCGCCGCGACGACGCCGAGGCCGACGGTCAGCAGCACCGCGACGAGGCGCACCACGGCCTTCTCCCCACCGCCGGCGACCGCGTCGCCAAGGTCCACGCCGACGGCCGCGGCGACCGCGCCGCCGGTGTCCCGTGGCCGCGGAGTTCCCTGCTGCTCCTCGCAGGCTTCGCGCTGCTGGTCCTCTTCGAGATGGCCCGGTAACAGGCCCGGCACTTCCCTGGACAGCCGGACACCGACAGTCGGTGTCCGGCTGTCCAGGTCGTGTCCTGTCCGCCTGCCGTCCTGTCCTGTCCCGGGTGTCCGGTCTCCTGTCCCGTGGTGTCCGGCCGTGTGTCCTGTCCTTGCCACCCGCCGAACGGTCGGCTGCCAACGGACGGCCGTCCGCGGCCAGGGCGACGAGGAGCAGCAGCGGCTGGCATCACCCGAACGTGCGGCACAACCCCGACGCCGGCCTGGCGGTCACACAATCGCCACCCCGCAACCGCCGAACCACCGCACATGGAGAGATGCCCGGATGGTCAGCAAGCAGCCCCCGCGCCCACCCCGCCGGCCCGGCCCCGGCCGGCAACAGCCGCAGCAGAAGCCCCTCACCAAGGGCCAGAAGTGGGGATGCGGATGCGCCGGCGCCTTCGCGTTCCTGTTCCTGCTCGGGGCCTGCGGGGCCATCTTCGGAGATGACGAGCCCAGGCCGGCGCCCAGCTCGACACCGACGCCGACCGTCACTGACTCCTCCACCCCGTCCCCGGACGAAAACGCCCACGAGGACGACGACGACAAGCACCGCAAGTCCACCAGGAAGGCGACGCCCACCCCCGAGCCGGAGCCCGAGGTGTACTACGGCTCCTGCGCTGACGCCCGTGCCGACGGCGCCGCTCCTCTCCGCCGCGGGGAGCCCGGCTACCGGGCCGGTCTGGACCGCGACGGTGACGGAACCGCCTGCGACACGACGTCCGGCTCCTCGAGTACCTCCGGCTCCGGCGGTTCCTCCTCGTCGGGCGGCTCGGACTGGGACGACAACGACGACGGCAGCAGCTCCAGCTCCGGCGGGGGCAGCTTCACCGACGGCGGGGGAGGCCGTTGGTGGTGAGAGCGGCAGCGAAGCTCCTGGTGAGGAGGCCGATTCGGGGCTACCAAGCGAGCTGTGCTCGCAACCTCGCGCCTCCCTCGGTGGCCGCAATATGGACGCTTCGCGAATAATTTCACCGGAGCTTCTACGGCAGATTGCATCGCTGAACTTTCCCGCGTTGCCAATATCTTGGGCCGTTAGAAGGCCCATCCGATGGACAATAACCCTGCCGGTAAATAGTGTTGGCGTCAGAAGTTGCGCATCGGGCGCAGGTCTCCCGACCACGGCGGCAACCGCAGCCGGGAGACAGGCGAGGCGTGTTGAGCCCCGGTCGAGTGCTACGCGGCCGGGGCTACGCCCCGCCTCGGTTCCGACCGGCACACCTACACCCTTGCTGCGCCCCTACTGGCACTTGCATGCCAGCTCGATGACCGCCACTGCCGCCGGGACGGCGACGTCGGCTATGAGCTGCGCCCACCACGGGGCGGGCTTCCCGTCGCCGGGTCCACCACCCCCGTCGTGGGACGGCTGGTCGCTGTCCTCGTTCGGCGGATCTTGCTGGGCCATCGGCACCACGCTCCTGACCGACCTGGGCCCCGGCCTGTGCCGGACCCGCCGCCCGCCGGCCACCGGTCGATGAGCAACCGGCGGTCCGCCGACAAGAGCGTCGCGCGTAATTCAGACAATAGACGACGCGGGGGGTGTGGCGCGAGAAACGGCCCTGCTTTCTCTCTTGCTGACAGAGCGTTAATTGCAACTCGCCGGAGATAGCGTCGCCTTCGATAAAAAAGGATCGCAGTCCGCTCAGCGAACGCCGCTGCGGTGGCCCGTTGAGGCGACGCCCGGTTGACTCCCAGTACCGGTCACTGCGGCGCAACTTGGCACTGGGGGCACGGCTTGCCCTGGCCGCGCTGCTCAGCTTCCGCGCGGGTCACCTCCTCCGGCTGGTGCACCGTCCAGCCCATCGTGTGAGCGGTGTTCTGCCCGCGGAGGATCGCCGGGCAGTCCGGGCGGGTGTGGAAGTCGTCGCCCTTCCCGGTGACGTACACGCTGCTGCTCACCGTTCAGCTCCTTCGCTCGCCTCGTCCAGGGCCAGGAAGAAGCCGGGCGTGGGCGGACCGGTGACGGATGCGGCGGCCAGGCGTACCGCCGGCGGCTCGTAGTCCTCGACCGGCGGCGGGCCGTCCGGGAGGGCGTGGCGGTGGAGTTGGCGCCTGGCCCGGTCGGCGTCGGGGTGTGGGCGGTGTCCCATCGTGCGCTCCTCGTCGGTGGTGGTTGTGATGGTGCCAGGAATGCGCCGCGACACGTCGTGTTGCTGACATTGACAAAGTGAGGGCGGGACCCTAACGTCATCAATGTCAGTGCAACGACGTAAGGGGTAAGGGCATGAAGATCACCGGCCGCCAGACCACCACCGCCACCCTCACCGACCTCTACCGCGCGATCGACGCCGGACACCCCATCACCATGGCCTTCCTCAAGGAGGAGCGCGACCAGGAGACCGGCCGCAAGACCGGCCGCCTCGTCGAGACCATCCGCACCGTCGAGTTGTACGACCTCCGCACCACTCACCAGGGCGACATCATCGCCCGCGCCATGGACCGCGAGACCGGCGAAGCCCGCACCATCCGCCTGGACCGCATCCTCAACTACACGATCCACCGCACCGCCTACACCGTGCCCCACCTGGACAGCGACGGCCTCCCCGTCGCCCACGCGCCCGAGGTGTTCTACACCGCGCAGCAGCTCATCGCCCGCGAGTTCGCCCGCGAGGACCGCGCGTACCTCCTCGACAAGTACGGCCTCGCCGCCTGACGCCCCGCACGGGGGCGGGCCCCACGGCCCGCCCCCGCCCCCCTTCACGTCACCCCGCCCCTGCCGAGGCCGGAGGCCCCCATGCCCACAACCACCTCCACCCGCACCGCCGACCAGCCGGCCCGCCCCCGCCTCACCGTCCGCGTCACCGTCAACCCCGTCGACCCCGCCGCAGCCCGCGCCTTCGCCGCCGAGGACCGCGCCTACTGGGCCGACCGCTACGACACCGCCGACACCGACGAGGACTGACACCCCTCCAGGGCGGGCCACCCAGCCCGCTCCCTCCGCCCACCTCGCACCGCTCGAACAGGAAGGCAACGCCGATGCACGCGACCACCGTCCGCGACCTGCTCACCGCCACCGCCGACCACCTCGACACCCTCCGCCCCACCACCCCCGTGCAGGAGTTCACCGTGCACGGCGCCCTCGCCACAGCGGCCCGCCTCCTCCACCACCAGCCCGAGGCGCAGGCCGACCTCCACACCGCCGAGGCCGACCACGCCCGCGCCGAACGCCTCCTCATCGTGGCCGAGCACCGCGGCCACGGCGCCGACGAGGCGCGCGAGGAAGCCGACTTGGCACTCAACCACCGCTACGCGGCCGCCGCCGTCCTCGCACTGGTCAACCAGACCGTGGCCAACGACGTGCAGGCCGCCCTCCGCGTCCTCGACACCCCGGAAGAGGGCGCCAACCCCGCCCAGGTCGCCGCCGCCCTCCGCGACGCCGCCGAACGCCTCGCCCGCGACGCCACCGGCCTCCTGAACCACATCCCCGTCCAGCGCCCCGCCGCCTGACCAGCACCCGAGCCCACGAGGGAGACCACGCCATGCAGCCCATCCCCACGAAGCAGGTCGCCGCCCACCTCCGCGCCCTCCTCAAGAAGGCCTTCCCCACCACCAAGTTCTCCGTCACCTGCCCCAAGGGCACCGGCGCCTGGATCGACGTCCGGTGGACCGACGGCCCCCACGAGCGCGACGTCCGCCGCATCACCGCGCCCGCCCAGGACGCCAACTGGGACGACGCCTACGACACCAGCAGCACGCTCACCGTCACCGTCGACGGGCACGAGGTCACCGGCAGACCCGTCCTGGACGGCATCAGCCACAACCGCGCCATCTCCCCGGCAGTTAAGCGCGAGGCGGCCGCCCTGTGGTCCGCCGCCCACGACGGCGCCGACCCCGCCCGCTGCTCCATGACCGGCCCGTTCCGCTGCAACGGCCAGCACATCGACGCCGGATGGCCGCGCAACCAGGTGGAGCAGATCGCCACCCGCGTCCTCCTCGCCCACACCTAACCCCCAACCCCCGGCGGGGCGGCCGGACCACCGCCCGGCCGCCCACCGCCCGGCACATGACAGGAGCACTCCCATGCCCGGCTTCGAGCCCGGCCAGTTCGTCACGATGGGCCGCCGCGAACCCTCCACCGGCCAGATCACCAGCGTCACCCGCGACGGCGTCACCTACGCCTCCGCCGACGGCGTCCGCGAACACGTCCACGCCACCGCCCACCTGACCCTCGCGGACCAGACCAGGAGCTGGCGGCCCGCCACCGCTGAGGAAATCACCGCCTTCAACCAGCGCCGCCGCCCCGCCCCCGAGAACTGGCACTGACCGCTGCCAACTCCGGACCGGTCGGGGGATGATGAAGCCCCCGGCCGGCCCCCCGCACGGCGGCCGGGAGAAGTACCCGCCCCACCGGGACCTCCCCCCACGTCGCCGCCCTGTCGCACAGAACCACCAGGGAGACCGAACGTGACCGAGTCCCAGCCCGACCCGGACCGCGAGAAAGAGCGGTTCCACAACGGGGACACCCTCCCCGGCGGCATCCCCGCCATCCGCCTCCCCACCGTCCCCACGCACGCGCGGCCCGCCCCGCCGGAGACGACGACGCGGCCAGGCGTACGGCGCGGAGCGCTCTTCCTGGCCGCCGCCGCGGGCGCAGTCGTCGCCGGAGTCATCGCCGCCGCGGTCACCAACGCCGGCGATGCTCCGACCCCGGCCGCCGGTCAGCAGCCGGCCGAGGCGTCCGCGTCGGCGTCCTCCAGCGCAGAGCCGGCGACCACGCTGGAGCCCACCGAGGAGCCGACGCCACACCCGCCCAGCCCGACGGCCCCGGCATCGACCGAGCCGCCCGCTGCGCTGGCCCCGGCGGAGCCGGTCGTGGTGAACCTCGTCAGCTCTCCCTCCACCGGAGGCGATATCGGCTCCACGTACTGCATTGCCTGGACCGGCTCCTCCAGCAGCATCGGCCGGGACGCCGTGCTGCTCCTCGAAGCGCCCGGCTACCAGTGCAGCGCCTTCCTCGTCACCGCCACCGACGGGCAAGTAACCGGGCCGTACGGCGTGATGTCCGAACAGGAGATCACCGACTGCCAGGCGCCCGGCACCTACCCCGCCATCCTCCACAACGCGTGGGACACCACGTTCTACACCTGCCTCCTGGACCACACCGGCGCCTGACCGCCACGACACGAGGGACACCAACACATGGAACACACCCCGACCGGTCGGTCCCGGCGCCTCGCGATCACCACCGCCGCGACCGCCGTTGGCCTGCTCCTCCTCGGCGCAGGCCTCATCTGGGAACACAACCGCGACGCCTCCGAAGCCGCCGCCGTCTGCGGGAGCCTGGAGGACACCGTGGACAGCTTGTTCTCCGAACTCGACGGGCTGGAAGTCGGCAACCCGCAGCACGACCAGCGCCGCCAAGAAATCATGGTCGTGACCGCCGCCATCGTCGTCCGTCACCCCTCCTGCTTCCACCCCGAATTCGTCGCGACCTCCCGCGACACCCTCACCGACGAGAAGTACGTCAAGGACGCCTGCTCAACCATGGGCGCCGCCGACCGCCTCGCCGCCGAGTGCTGACCCACACTCCCGGCGCCCAACCCCTCGAGGAGGAACACGACATGGACGAGACACCACCACGAAGAACCAGAACCGCGCTGCGCGCCGCCATCCTCATAGCCGGGGCGCTCCTCGTCGCCGCCGCCTTCTACGCCGGCCGCACCACCGCCCCCGAACCGGCGTCCGACCCCGGGGCCGCCGCATGCGATGACGCACACGCCACCCTGGAAGACCTCGAGGCCCAGCTCACCGACGGGGACAGCGCCACCTACGACGAGGAGCAGGCGAACCGGCAGCTGGCACTGACAGCAGCCACGGTCGTCGTCCAGAACCCCGACTGCTTCGACGCCGCCGCCCGTGCCGACGCACGACGCGCCCTGGACGCCGCCCGCGAGGAGGCCGACGACCAGGACGCCGCCCGCCTCCGCGAAGACCTACTCGCCTGCGCCTCGGCCGAGACCGAAGCGCAGCGCGCCCTCTTCTGCTGACCCCGCATACCGAGAGGCCTCGCACACCTCGTGTGCGGGGCCTCCCTCGCGCGCCGGCCGCTGTAGCTTCCGGCGCCGGACTGCGTTGGACCAGGTGGGAGGAGGGCGCACGCCGCGCCGCGGCACGCCCCTCACCCCGGACGCGCAACACCTCGTCGCACCACACAGCGACGGGGCGCGCCGGTCCCGCCAGACCATGAGGCGCGCCCCGATGGGTGTGTGTGATCACCGTAACGCCCTCGCGCCAGGGAGAAGCGATGCCCCACACCCCACCCCCAGCCGGCCGCGTCGCCACCACCGCCGGCCGCCTCCAACTCGTCCTGCGCCACTGGCCGGACCTCCACGCCCTCCGCACGACCGCGCCGCACGACGCGTGGCCTCCGCCCTCCCTCAACCCCTACATGCGCACCGCCGAGGAGTACGACCCCACCGACCGCTCCGCCCCCGTCCGCCTCCACGTCGTGGACACCATCACCGAGGTGGAGCGCGTCCTCGTGGACGCCGCGGACCGTACCGCGGACAGCGTCCAGCGGCCGGTCGCCCACCGCGTCCGCGCCGCCGGGCCCGGCGACTCCATCGGACTCCAGCTCGCCACCGCCACCCTCCCGCTCACCGAGGCCGACCGCCTCGACGCGCGCCGCTGGCGCTTCACCGGCGACGCGCCGACGGGGGAGAAGGCCGCCGCCTGGCTCCTGGACCGCCTCGACGGCAAGCCCGGCCCCTTCCTCCCCCTCGCCGCCCTGCACGTCGACCGCATCGCCACCGCCGCGGCCCAGGCCGCCGAGCGCGTGGAACACGCCCTCGGCCTCACGCGCCGCGCGGTGCCGCTGGCGCAGGACTGCGCGTGCGGCGGCACGCTGGAACTCCACGGCGGCGACGGCCGCCCGCCGGCGGTCGTGTGCTCCTCGTGCAGCCGGAAGGCCGGCGGCATGCCGGGCCGGGTCGCGTGAGACACGAACAGGGCCCCGCCGCGCAGCAGCGCGGCGGGGCCCTGTGCCCAGTGGGCCGGTGGTCAGCCGTGGAGGTCGGTGCGCGCGCCCCGTCCAGGGCGCTGCCAGTTGAGGATCGTCTCCGGGCGCCAGGCCGGGGTGCGGCCGAACATGCGGTCCGGCTCAGGAAGGTCGCCACGCGTGCGGTAGACCCGCACCGTCTCCACCTTCACCCCCAGGTGCTCCGCGATGTCCGCGGTCATCCAGTAGTCGGTGTTCGGGTCGGCAGCCATGGTGTGCGTCCTCGCTGCTATGGGCTCTACAAGGTGCGACGGCATCGTGTCACACCTCCTCTCGAAAACCTAGCCGTGTTGACATTGACAAGGTTAGCAGGCGACGCTAACTTTGTATATGTCAACGCAACAACGATGAGGGAGTCACACCATGAACACCACCGCCGCCGACCTCCAGCTCATCGCCGACAACCGCTTCCGCCACGAAGCCGGGGTTCGTGCCGACCTTGCCGCTGCGCTCACCGACCCCGACCGGCCGGCCACCTACTACGACGCGGCCTCCCTCCTCAAGGCCACCGCCGATGCCCAGCCGTGGCACAACCTCGTCCGCCTGGCCAAGAGCAAGGGCATGGACTACGCCGTCACCGCCCTCCGCGAGCACTACACCCGCAACCTCCTCGAGCGCGACGAGACCCGCAGCACCAGCGCCTTCGCCAACGAGGCCGACCGCCTCGACCGCGAAGCACAGCGCCGCTTCCTCGCAGACACCGAATTCTTCGCCCCCGAGGAGCAGCCGGAGCAGAAGGCGACGGCCGAAGAGGTCGAGCCGACCGTCCCCGCCGAGCAGCCGACCGAGAAGACGGACACCCCGCGCCCCACCCCCGCCCAGATCAAGGCCCTCGACACCATCGCCAATGCCAGCGCCACCGTCCGGCAGACCCGGCCCGGCTCCCCAATGGCCATCACCACCTCTCCCGGCCGCGCCAAGATCCGCTGGGACGTCATGCAGCGCCTCCAGGAACTCGGCTGGGCCCACCGCGACAACAGCACCAGCCTCTACCGCGGCCAGCGAATGCTGATCACCCCGGCCGGACGCACCGCCCTCAACAACGCCTGACCGGACGACCGGGGGCGGTCCCACGGCCGCCCCGCCCCACCCACTGGAGAGGAACCAGCCGTGGCCGCCCTGCCCCGCGCCATCCCCGCCCACGCCCTCACCGCCCTGACCGACACCCTCGCCGCCCACGGCGCCCACCTCGGCCCCCGCAAGGCCGGCACCCGCCTCACCCACACCGTCCAGCACGACGGCACCACCTGGGAGCTCACCTACCTCGGCCCCCTCGGCGGCGACCCCGCCTGGCGCCTCGCCGGCCCCGGCTGCCAGCACGGCCTCCTCACCGACGCCCACGAAGCCGCCGACCACATCACCCGCAACACCGCGACGAAGGAGCCACGACCGTGACCACCACCGTCCCCGTCATCGGAGCAGTCGTCACCTACCACGGCAGCCTCACCGCAGAGCACGGCCGCACCTTCCTCCTCCAGCCCAGCAACACCGAAGACCCCGTCTACCACCTCGTCGCCCTCGAAGACGGCGAAGACCTCGACGGCGTACGCCCCACCTCCTTCACCGACGACGGCGGACAGTGGTGGCCCGAGGATGCCGTGCACTTCCTCATCTCCGGCTACGCCTACAAGGCCCACCACACCGAGCCCACCCACTCCGCCACCGCACGGTTCGTCCACTACCACACCGCCCTCGGAGGCGGAGGCCTCCGCCGGACCTGGTGCCGCTTCGACCACGCCACCGACGAGATCCGCACCCTCGACGCCCGCCACCTCCCCTAAGCCTCCGCTCCGCCCCCGCACCCCCACCCCCACGCACGAGACGACCGCGCACACCCATGCCCAACCTCGCCAATGTCACATAGGCAACGTCAGGCGTGGGTGCGCCGGAGAGGACACCGAGCCATGACCACGACCCTCACCGCCCCCGCAGGCACCAAGCTGCGCCGCCTCCTCGCCGCTGCGGCCCGCCGCATCGACACCGCCGCCGGTATCCCGCCCCGCCGTGCCCTGACCGCCGCCCTCACCATCGCCTCCCGCCAAGTCCACCCCCACATGCCCCCGGCCGAGGAGCACCAGCTCCACACCGAGGCCCTGAACACCGTTGGAGAAGACGTGAGCACCAAACAGCTCCCGGCCCGCCTCACCGCGCTGGCCACCGCCGAGGTCCCTCCGCTCCCGACCGCCCCGGCCGGCTGCGGCTACGACTGGGCCGCGCGCCTGACCGGCGGCTGGGCCCCCCTCTACGACGACGCCGACGGCAACCCCCTCGGCGACGGCGCCGATCTGCTGCTCGCCACCTACGACGACGAGGCCGCAGGCCTGTTCGCCCTGGCCGTCCACGACTTCGGCGCCAACGAGGTCACCACCTACACCAGCCGCGACGCCCGCGCCACCGTCGCCGCCGCCCACCGCCTCTGACCCCCCGACCGGGGCGCCCCAGCGCACGGGGCGCCCCGGCCCCGCTCTACGCGAGAGGACCAACCCGCCATGGCCCACGCCGCCCGCCAGCGCATCGGCAACCGCTCCCACCAGTGCGACGCCACCGCCACCCACACCATCGACGGCACCCGCGCCTACGCCCTCCTCGACGGCATCGGCTCCAGCAGCGAGGTACAGGAGTGGACCCGCGCCACCGCCCGCCGCCTCGCCACCGCAGCAGCCGCCTGCGGCTCCGCCGAAACCGGCCTCCGCGCCCTCCACGCCTGGGCCGCCGCCGAGGAAGGCCGCAGCGACCCATGGTCCGACCTCCCCACCGCCTGCGCCGTCGTCGCCGTCCACACCCCTCGCCGCCCCCTCACCGTCGCCTGGTGCGGCGACGCCCGCGCCTACCACCTCCCCGCCGGAGGCGACACCGCCCGCCTCCTCACCCGCGACCACAACATGCGCCAAGTGATGCTCGACAACGGCTACCCGCCCGCGCGCATCCGGCCCGGCCGCCGCAACATCGTCGTGTCCTACCTCGGCCACACCGACGGCGAACCCCTCATCGGCAACGACATCACCGAACCGGAAGGCCGGCTCCTCCTCGCCAGCGACGGCGCGTACGAGCCCCTGGCCGACGGCTGCGTCCCCCTGGAACCCCTCCTCGCCGCCGGCGACCCCGCCACCGCCGCCCGCGCGTTGGTGACCACCGCCATCGACAACGCCCCCGCGAAGCGGGCCGACAACGCCACCGCCCTCGTCGCCGACCTCACCTGACCACCGGCCGGGCGCGCCCCTCGGCGCGCCCGGCCCCGCGCCGACACCGAACAGGAGTCACCAGCATGGAAACCCAGCCCGAGGTCCGAGTCCCCGCCCAGTACCTCACCCCCGGCATGCGCCTGAACGTCTGCGGCGAGCCCCGCACCGTCCGCACCGTCACCACCTGGACCAACAGCCCCTACCCCGCGACCTGGTGGACGCGCGTGATGACCGACGGCCCCCGCCCCCACAGCGTCCGCATCCTCACCAGCGCCCCGGACTACCGCGAGCCCGTCTACCGCTCCGCCCCGACGAACACCGTGTTTCTCCCCGGCCGGGCTCTGGATGCCGCGTGGGACGCGGTCCAGCCGGACCGGCGCACCGGAGAGTTCACCCACCTCACGCTGGCCGCCGACCTCGACGGCGCCGGCTACACCCTTTCCGCCGCCTACCTCCACCGCGCCGACGGCGCCGGCCTGTTCGTGGACCTGGACCGCCCGGCCGCCACGACCGGCCCGTGGCGCGAGCAGGAGGAGGCCCGCCACGAGGCGGCGCAGCGCCTCGCCGCAGCCATCGCGGAAGTGCCCAACACCTTCTGCGGCACACCACTTCGCCTCCCGCTGCGCCGCCCGATCGCGTAGCCGACCCGGTCTACGACGCGCCACGACACGTAACCCCCCTGACATTGACAAAGTAGGGAACCTCTCGCTAACTTTGTAAATGTCAACGTGACAACGTGAGACGAGGGAGCAGGGACATGAACCGCATCATCCGCATCCGGAACACCGAGGACGCCGTGGCCACCATCGCGGCCTACGTCACCAAGACGCTCGCCGGCATCGCCCCCGGCCACGACCTCGAAACCGTCGGACAGCAGATGACCACCGACCGCGCCCTCACCACCATCCGCACCGCCTACGAGCACCGCACCACCGCCAAGGGCGACACCCCCAAGGACGCGGTCACCGCGGTCGGCGTCCGCCTCATCCACGCCTACCGCGCCCAGCACGGCCTCTGACCACCCCTCGCCGCCCCTCACACGAGGGGCGGCCCCCCGAGCAGGAAGGCACCCGCCATGAGCAGCACCCTCGCCCAGGTCTTCGCCACCATCGACCGCTCCTACGAGCCCGGCAGCGTCCAGCGCCTCGTGTTCACCAACAACGGCGGCCGCTCCCGCCTGGACCCCATGCCCGTCCACGGCACCAAGATCCGGCTGGCTCCCACCATCAA
Organism: Streptomyces hazeniae; assembly: GCF_031845485.1. Classification (NCBI taxonomy): domain Bacteria; kingdom Bacillati; phylum Actinomycetota; class Actinomycetes; order Kitasatosporales; family Streptomycetaceae; genus Streptomyces; species Streptomyces hazeniae. The sequence goes on along the minus strand of NZ_JAVREQ010000001.1, from coordinate 97,036 downwards.
CCGCCGTATCGAAGCCGACCTCATCGAGGACGCCCACGCCCACGCCAAGGCCACCTACGGCGCCCGCCGCAACTGGCCCGTGCGCCTCGTCCTCGACCGCCCCGAGGCGTAACCCGCCCAGACCGCCAGCACGGGCCCGGCCCCTCGTCGGCCGGGCCCGCCCCGACACCCCCTGAAGGAGAACCACCCATGGCCCACGTCACCATCACCCACACCCGCGCCAACGGCACACTCCTCACCGGCTCCCACAAGGGCGACGGCGTGTTCGACATCGTCCGCGCCTACAACTTCCGCTACTTCCGTTCGCTCGGGAAGCTCGGCCTGCCCCGCTCCCGCGACAACGCCGCTCAGCGCTGGCGCATCAACGCCGCCGCGGACGCCCTCCGCGCAGCAGGCCACGAGGTGACCATCACCATCAACGAGGATGACCGGCGCACCTTCGCGGAGGCCGAGGCCGACCGCGAGGAGCGCGCCGAGGCACGCGCCGGCCGGTACGGCGACCGCGCCGACCGCGCCTCCACCTCCGCCGACGCGCGACGGGCCGCAGCCAAGCGGATCTCCGACAGCATCCCGTTCGGACAGCCGATCCTCATCGGCCACCACTCCGAAGGCCGCGCCCGCCGCGACAACGAGCGCATCGACACCAACATGCGGAAGGCCATCGCCGAGACCGAGCGCTCCGGCTACTGGCAGAACCGCTCGCTCGCAGCCGAGAACTACAAGCGGTACCGCAATAACCCGGCCCGCACGCTGCGCCGCATCGCCAAGCTCGAAGCCGAGCTGCGCCGCATCGAGAAGTGGAAGGCCGGCAAGTCCGCCGGCGGCTTCACCCGCTCCACAACCCCCGAGGGCCTGGCCGAGCTGAGCCGGGAGGAACTGGAGATCACCGAGGAGCTGGAGCACTGGCGCGAGGTCATCGCCAAGGCCGAGGCCGACGGCTTCAAGGTCTGGGGCAAAGACGACTTCACCAAGGGCGACTACGTGCGCATCCGCGGCCACTGGTACGAGGTGCTGCGCGTCAACGCCAAGTCCCTCACCGTGCCCGGCGGACCGCAGATCACCAAGGTGATCAACCGGGAGAACCGCGAGTTCTCGTGGGACGACCGCGCGCCGTACGACGAGGTCACCGCCCGCAAGAGCGCGGAGGAGATGGCCCAGCTCCTCGCCGCCGCCGAGCAGCAGGCCGCCGAGTAGCACCCCGCTGGCCGGTCCGGGCCCCTCCCCGCGAGGGGCCCGGACCGGCACCCCGCCCGCAACAGCCCGCCACGCCCTCCGAGGAGCAGCCCCGTGACCACCAGCACCCCGCACCGCGAGACCACGCTCACCGTGTTCGGCGCCACCCGCACCGTCTGCACCGAACACCGACTCGCCTGGCGCCGCAGGAGCCTCCGTCATAGAGCGGGCCAACGCAAGCCGAGAGTAAGTCGCACAGTGCCACCGCCACCCCGGATGGCCTAGTCCCACGCGACAGAAGCTCTGTCTCGCGGTCCCCTTTATGGCAGTAGCCACTCGGGAGGGTGAGCACATGAGCGCTGAAGAACTTCGGAACGCAGCAACCGCACAACATTGGGCCACCGAGGGCTTTCGGGCGCTGAGTCTCGACTCGATGTGGACACAGATCCTCGGCAGGCGTTACCTCGACCCTCCTGAGGCGAGCGAGGCAGCGAATATCGGCGAGTCCTTGAACGACGCGTGGCTGAGGCTCACCGCAGGGGACACGCTCGGTCGGCAATATCGATACGTGACCGTCCATGGGGACAGGCGAGGAGAGCCAGTGAGTCAGTTCGACAAGGCGCTCCGAGATTTCGGCGGCCCCTTCCGCCTCGCTCATGCTGCATTCGGGCAACTTGAGGAGCGCCGGGAAGTCGAGGCCGGCCGGCTCGCCGAAAAGGTCGAGACGCTGCGGCAAGGCGAGTGGACCCCGGGCGACCTGTCGCCGACCGCCCGGTGTGCGCTACTCGCTGCAGTGACGCTCACCGTCTACGCCCTCGGCGATCTGACCCTTTCGGGGGGCTTGCTCAGCGTCTTCGTCTCGGGCGGGTGTGCGAAGTTGCTCATCGGTGACCCTCATGGTGACGAGTGACCTTCTGGCCTAGCCTCGGCGCACGCGAACCCCTGGCGAATGAGGCTGCGAGCGTACCGCTCGTTAGATTGCCGGAGACGCGCACTCTTTGGCAGATCCGGCACCTCCACCCGCGCCGCCGGTAGCCCCAGTGGGGGAGCGGCGATAGACCGCATGCCCCCGGCTCTGCTCCAATAGCCGATGCGCGGATGTTGTGCGCCCGAAACACAGTCCGGCAACCCCCATCGAGGCCTCGCCCACCACCCGGGCGGGGCCTCGACGCATACCCACCACCACGGCCCGCGGTAGAGCAGCCCGGTCAGCTCGCCTGCTTCATGTGCAGGAGGTCGCCGGTTCAAATCCGGCCCGCGGCACTGGCCACCCCCTCCCTCAACCACCCTTTAACCCCTTGCCGGAGGCGTGGGACGAGGGCAGGGGGCGGCCGTCGGCCACGTCCCGAGGGGCGGGACGTGGAGCGGTGCGGTGGAAAGGCTGCCCGGCCAGTGCGAGGCCGGGCAGCCGATCTTCCCTAGCCTGAGGCTGCGGGTAGATGTGGACGGGCGACGGGCCAAGCGGCAACCTGGTCTCGTAGCAACCCGACATCCCGGAGACCGCATGGGCGCACCCCCAAAGCTGACCGCACGCCAGGCATTCGATCACAACCTGGAAGACGCGGAAATGCTCGTGGACCTGGCCAAGACACTCGTCAACAATCGCCAGCGCAGGATGAGGCGGGAGAAGCGAGAGCGGCTCGGTGAGGCGCTCTCGCTGCCGCAGAAGGAATGGACTGAACTTGAGTGCCTGGAGAATGATCGTGTCTTCGTGACCTTCAAACCAGGGCATGCATCGCTGCGAGACAAGCTGAGCGAACAGAACCTTCGGCCGCTCCTGCGGCAAGCTCTCGTTGCTGCCTGTGCGGCCATAGAGACATTCTGTGCGGACCGGGTCATGGAACGCTATGCGGCGGCCATTAAAGAGGTCCCTCCGCCGGGCGGACTGCTTGAACTCTCCATGACCGTTGGTGACTACCTCACCATCGAAGAGAAGTACCAGAAGAAGGGCTGGGGGTTGCGGCAGGTCATTGAGCTGGAAGTCCGACAGCGAGCCAGTCCGGCACCTGCTCAGATCGGACAACTCTTCAGACTGGTCGGGGAGAAGAAGCTAATGACCAGGGTGGATAGGAGGCGCAAGGTCACCGTCGGTGAGTCCACCGCAGAGTTGGATCGAATCGTGGCCCGCCGAAACCAGATCGCCCATACTGGGGATCGCAGCGGCCGAGGACGCGCGACGATCACGGTTAAGGAAGTCGAAGAGGACTTGGCGACGATCGTGTCGGTTATCGATGCCCTTGACCACGAGACCCACAGTCCCTGAACGCCCTCCGCGAACGCGGCCGTTGACTCGTCCATGCGACGAAGTCGACGGCCGTATTCCGTGTGGCTGGTCGTAGGCTCCGACAGCCGACTTCTCCTGACACCCGTCCGGGCCAAGAAACTTGTCGCAAACACCTCCGCGACGAAGCGTCGTCCACGCCTTCGGTTGGCATTCTCAGGTCCCCGGACGACTCGGTGGCTGTCCTTGGCCGACCCCTTGGCATTCCCGCGAACACATCTCGCACTTCCGGCGCCGTCAGGCCGGCCGCACCTTCCGCGAGTGGCAGGCCGAACTCGACGCCCGCCGCGCCGCCCGCACCCGCCGCCACCAGCCCGAGGGGACGCACTCATGACCACCCCGGCCGAGTACCTGCGCACCGCCGACGTGCCCCTCGGGGACCTCACCCCGTTCCCCGGCAACGCCAAGGTCGGTGACGTGGACGCCATCCGCGCGAGCCTGCGCCGGAACGGCCAGTACCGGGCCCTCGTCGTCCGCGAGGTCGAGGACGGCCAGCTGATCGTGCTAGCCGGCAACCACACGCTCACCGCCCTCACCGCCGAGCAGCAGACCAGCGCGCGATGCGAGATCGTCCGCTGCGACGAGCACACCGCGCGGCGCATCAACTTGGCCGACAACCGCACCGCGGACCTCGGCAGGTACGACTCCGACGCCCTCGCGGAACTTCTGACCGGGCTGGACGGCGACCTGGACGGCGTGGGCTACACAGACGCCGACCTGGACGCCCTCCTCGCCCCCGGCGAAGCCTTCGCCGCCCTGCCCCTCGACCACCCCGCGCCGGCCAACACCGGCCCCCGAGGCGGCCACGACGGGGAGGACGGCGACGAGGACGAGGGGGACGTGGTGGAGCTCCCCGCCCTGCCCGCCACCGAAGCCCATTACGCGGAGACCGACGAGGAACAAGCCGAACGGGCCCAGGCCAGCGCCCACCACACCACCCACACCGCCCGCGGCGTGGTGGAGATGATCCTCGTCTACCCCCTCGAGGACCGCGAGGAAGCCGCCCGCATCATCGCTTCCACCCGCGAGGTGTTCGGCCCGGAGGCCCGGGCCTCGGAGATCGTGCTCCGCGCCCTGCGCGCCCTGGCCGCGCTGCTCGACTCCCGGCACGCGCCTGAGGAGCCCGTGACCGTGGCTGCGCTGTTGAAGGCCGCCGGTATCGAGGAGGCCACCGAATGACCGGCGGGTGGGCGCTGTGGGACGACTACACCCGCTTCCACCAAGCCGCCGTCGACTCCCGCGATATCGACCCCGTGTACCCCGTCCTCGCCCACCTCGCCGCCACCGAGGGCTGGGACGAGGAGGCCACCACCCGCGCGATCCTGCTGCACGTCGCCTACTACGACTTCGGGTCCGCGCTCACCGCCGCACACCTCCACCTCAACGACGAGGTGCCATTCAGCCGGCTGCCGACCGCTCTGCCGTGCGCCACCGAACGCCGCAGCCACCGCCAGCCCGCCAAGCTCGCCGCCCACCTCACCGCGCTAGACCTCGAACTCCGCACGCACGGCACCGCCCGCGGCTGGCTCGGCCAGGCCCTCCACGGACACAGCCGCCGCGCCGACTTCGAACACCTCGCACGTCACGCGGCCCGCGTCCACGGAAACGGCCGGTGGGCCGCCTACAAGACGGCAGAGATGCTGTGGAAAGTCGCCGGCTGGCCCGTCACCGCCGCGACCCTCGCCATGGACAGCGCGACCGGCCCCCGCCAGGGCCTCGCGCTCCTCGCCGGCCGCCGACCGCTCACCGAGGCCACCGCACAGGAACTCTGCGCCGACCTCGCCTCCGCCCGCCTCCCGGCCGGGCCGGAAGAAGTCGAGACCACGCTGTGCGACTTCCACGCCCTCCACTCCGGCGCCTACTACGTCGGCCACGACATCGACCAGATGCAGGCCCAACTGTCCCGCGCCCACACCACGCCGCTCACCCCGGCCGCCTGGCAGGCCCGCGCCGCAACCCTCCCGCACCCCTACCTCGGGGAGCTGAACGGCTGGACAGGGGTGGACCGGCGCCGGAAACGCGCCTACGCCGACACCGGCCGCATCCTCACCCGGAGCCACCATGACCACCCACACGAGGGCCGGTAGGCCGCGGCTGCTCTACCTCATCGGCCCACCGGCCGCGGGCAAGTCCGCCCTCGCCGCTGCCCTCCGCCACGGCCACGACCTCGCCGCCCGGGACCAGCCCGTGCCGCACCTGCTCCTGATCGACCCCGCCACGGGCCAGCCAGCCGGAATCGAACTCGGCCGCATCCGCGACAGGTTCTCCGGCACCGACGCCCTCCCCATGAACGTCCACCTCCGCGCGTGCGACTGGATCGAGAACGGGCCGGTGTGGCCGTTCGTCCTCGCCGAAGGCGCCCGCCTCGCCACCCGCGGCTTCCTCACCGCCGCACACGCCCGCTACAGCGTGCACCTCGCCCACCTCCACGCCGACCCGGCCCTCCTGGACCAGCGGTGCGCCGAGCGCGGCTCCCGACAGGACGACCGGTGGCGACGAGGAGCCGCGACCCGCGCCCGCAACCTCGCCGCCTGGGCCGAGACCCAGCCGTGGATCACCCTCCACCACCTCGACGCCGCCGCCCCGACCGCCGACCACACGGCCGCGCTGCGCCTCCACATCACGAAAGAGGAAGCCCCCGCATGACCCGGACGCCGGTGCACCTCGAGGGAATGGGCTGGCTCGGCTCGGCCCTGGCCTACACCCTCCACCGCCAGGGCACCCCGTTCACCTGGCACGACACCGGCCGCACCATCAACGCCTGGAGCGCGTCGACCGGCGCCGTCTACCCCGCCGGCGACGAACGCTCACAGGCCGGCCTCACCGCCTGGCAGCACTGGCACCACACCCGGCTGCTCCCCGCCGGGACGACCGCCGAGTGCGCCTACATCTACCGGCAGAAGAGTCCTCCACACTCCGGCCCGTACACCGGCCGCCCCCTCCCCGGCGGCCTCCACATCGCGCCCGTCTCCGCCTACACCGCCGACGTGCCCGCCATCGTCCACGCCGCCCGCGAACAGTTCGCCCACTGCCGCCTCGACGCCCCGCCGGCCAGGGCGCCCGTCGTGGTGGCGCACGGCTTCAACCACCGCCGCACCACCCACATGTGGGGCTGGTCCGCGCCCGTCCGCCTCCACCTCCCCACCGCCTGGGAGGAGGCCGCCGCCGGACGCCGCATCATCCTCTACGGCCGCGAACACCGCTTCCACATCGTGTACGCCTACCCCATCCCCACCCGTCCCGGCTGGTGGTGGGCAGGCTCCGCCCTCGTCCACCAGACCACCCCCCGCCAAGTCGCCACCGCCGGCTACCTGGAGCGCTGGACCCAGGCCGCCCCCAAGCTCTACCCCGGCATCAAGGTTCTGGAGGTCGAGCCGCCAGTCCACGGCTGGCGACCCCGCCCCGCGGCCGGCGACCCCCAACACCTCCAGACCAGCCCGCGCCGCGCCGTGATGCCGCCGCTGTGGCACTCCGGCGTGCGCTGGGCACCGCCCCTCATCCACCAGGCCGCCCAGTGGGCCAAGGACCGCACACCGTAGGACCCGCCGTGATCGAGACGAGACTCCGCACCCGCATTGCAGACCCCGCCATGGACTCCCTCGTCGGGAAAGTCCTCGGCCACCGCGACTACGACCTCCTCCTCACCGGCGCCGCCCGCGTGCTCATGCCCGACGGCAGGCCACTGTGCGTCTACCTCCCCGGCGCCCTCGCCCAGTTCACCCGCGATGAGGAGTACTACCGGGTGCTGTCCTCGATCCGGCTCACCACCCGCAACCGCGGCATCGCCTCCGGCACCCGTCGCCTCCCCGCCGGCCCAGAAGGGGCGCAGGGCTCCCGCACCAACTCCAAAGAGATCATCTCGTCCGTGATCGGCGCCCTCGATCCGACGGGGCAGCAGCGGTACTGCCGGCTCACCGCCTGGACCGGCAAGCACCTCCCGCAGTGGCAGACCCTCCACCCCATGCTCCGCGCCATCGCGCACAGCCTGGAGCGCCACGTGCCGGACTTGTACGCCAACCAGAAGACTGCCGCGGACCGCACCCCGCCGGAGTGGATCATCCCCGGCACCCCGTTCACCACGGTGACGGTCAACTCCACCTACCCGACAGGGGTACACACCGACAAAGGCGACCTCGAAGAGGGCTTCTCCACGATCGCCTGCCTCCGCCGCGGCACCTACACCGGCGGGCAACTCGTCTTCCCCCAGTACCGCGTCGCCGTGGACATGCGAGACGGCGACCTCATCCTCATGGACGCCCACCAGTGGCACGGCAACGTCGCGATCACCTGCGGCTGCGGCCACCGGCTGGACAAGCCGTGCCCCGGCTGCGACGCCGAGCGGATCAGCCTCGTCTCCTACTACCGCACCCGCATGCAGCACTGCGGCACCGCCGACGAGGAGTACGCCAAGGCCGCCGCCGCGGCCGAGAAACGCTCCGGCCTCTAACCCCCGCCCCGCTCGCACGCGCAGGAGAAGACCGTGGACCAGGCCACCGCCACGTACGTCACCACCCGCGACGTCCCCCTCGACGAACTCACCCCGTTCCCGGGCAACGCCAAGATCGGTGACGTCGACACCATCCGCCGCAGCCTGCGCCGCAACGGCCAATACCGCAGCCTCGTCGTCCGCGAGATCTCCAACGGGCCCCTGATCGTCCTGGCCGGCAACCACACCATGCAGGCCCTCCAAGCGGACGGGCAGACCACCGCGCGGTGCGAGATCGTCCAGTGCGACGACGCCACCGCCCGCCGCATCAACCTCGTCGACAACCGGTCCGCCGAACTCGGCTCCTACGATCACGACGCCCTCGCCCAGCTCCTCACCGACGCCGCGGACGACCTGGACGGCACCGGCTACACCCCGGAGCAGGTGGACGACATCACCGCCCTCCTGGCCCTCCCGCCCGAGGAGCCGGCGCAACTGGCCGCCGCCCACGGCGACCCCGACGACGACGCGTTCCACCCCAAGATCCAGCTCACCGTCACCCCCGGAACCTTCGACCGGTGGCGCGTCGCGCTGGACGCCCACGAGGGCCGCAACGACGAGGAGAAACTCGACCGGCTCCTGGACGAGATCGAGCAGCACAGAAACGAGCCGGCGTGAACGCGACAGGCCAGCCCTTCAAGGTCCTGTGCTCATACGCCTACTTCGGCACCCGCAAGTTCGGCGTCATGCTCGACCGCTTCCCCACCGGCCGCGGCATGGTCTTCGGAGACTCCGGCGCCCACTCCGCACGCACCCTCGGCCTCCACCTCACACTCGAGGACTACGCGGCCTGGTGCCACGAATACGACGACCGGCTCACCCTCTACTCCAACCTCGACGTCATCGGCGCCCCCGAGGCCACCTGGAACAACCAACAGGCCCTCGAACAGCACCACGGCCTCCAGCCGCTCCCCGTCTTCCACACCAGCGCCCCCTGGCACTACCTGGAGCGCTACCTGGACCACGGCTACACCTACATCGCCCTCGGCAAACTCCTCGGCAACCCCCTCAGCGCCCTCCTCCCATGGCTCGCCAAAGCCTTCAAGATCGCGGACGGGCGCGCGGTCTTCCACGGCTTCGGCATGACCGTCTGGCAGGTGCTCCGCGAGTTCCCGTTCTACAGCGTGGACTCCTCCACCTGGTCCGCGTCGTTCCGCTTCGGACGCCTGGCCCTCTTCCAGGACGAGGGCACCTGGACAGGGTTCCGCTTCCGCGACCGGGCCGCACTGCTCCAGCACCGCGACCTCATCCGCGCCCACCACACAGACCCCATGGCATTCGCCTCACGCGCCAGCTACAGCAAAGCCGACGCCGTCGTGCTGGCCGCCGTCGCCTGGCGCCGCGCCGAGGAGTACCTACGGGCCCGGCACGGCCCCATCACCATCCCGCCCGGCCCCCACAACCCCCTCCAACGAGGCAGCCGAAACACGGCCCCGCCCGGCCTGCACCTGTACCTCGCGGAAGGCACCACCACCAACCTCGTCCGGGCCTCCAAAGGCCTCCACGCCATCCGAGAGAAGGAGGCCAGCCGGTGAGCAGCCACCACCTCGCCCGTACGGTCACGGTCGGGCCCATCCCGATCTACTTCACCAACGTCAACCGGCCGATGGGCCTACGCGCCCACTCCCACACCGGCGCCGTCACCGTCGTCTACGACACCATCGGCCAGCACGGCTACCCCTCCTTCGCCGTCACCAACACCGCCCTCGAGGACCGCATCCACGCCCTCACACGCAAGGTGTTCAAGGACGCCACCAACGAGGACATCGCGGACCGCCTGTGGGGCCACCTCGACGGCTACGTAGCGCCGGAGTGGGAGGAGTGGGGCGGACAGTACGCGCTCCGCGCGGTCCACCTGGACGTCGTCGGCGTGCACGACGCCATCGGCCACGACAACGGCACCACCCGCTACACCGTGGCCCGCACCCACCATCCCCGCGAGGGCGAGGAGGCGAGACCCGCATGACCGCGGCCGTGGCCGTCCGCCACAACTTCGAGACCGCCCACCGCCTCCCTCACCTCCCCGGCAAATGCGTCAGCCTGCACGGGCACTCCTGGTGGACCGAGGTCACCGTCATGGCCCCCGAAACAGAGGACGGCCTCGTGGTGGAGTTCGGCCCGTTCAAGGCCGCGCTGCGGCAGTGGATCGACTTCCGCCTCGACCACGGCGTCATGCTCGGCCCCGATGACCCGTTGCTCCCCGTACTGCGTGAGCACGACTGCAAGGTGTACGAGGTGCCGGGATGGCCCACGGTGGAGAACGTCGCCGCCATGCTCGCCGTCGCCGCCAGCAGCGCTCTGGAGGGATTGCAGTGCGCGCCGGGCGCGATCGTGGCCCGCGTCCACGTCGCAGAGACCCACGTCAACGCCGCCACCTGGATTGCTCCATGACCATCACCACGCCCAGCCTCGACGGCCCCGCACCGGACCACGGCACAGCCGCCCACGCCTACGCCGAAGGCCTCCGCGCCTGGCTCTCCGCCCGCGGCCTGGACCCCAACAGCCCCGCGCTCCTCGACACCCCGCGGCGCTCCCTCGCCGCCCTCGCGGAGTTCACCATCGGCTACGACGACGACCCCGCCGTCCACCTCGCCCGCACCTTCCCCGTCGAACACTCCGGCGCGCCGATCCTCGTCACCGGCGTCCCCTTCACCTCCGTCTGCGAGCACCACCTCCTCCCGTTCCACGGCACCGCCCACATCGGTTACCTCCCCGCCCCCGGCGCTCCCGTCGCCGGCCTGTCCAAGCTCCCGCGCGTCCTGGACGTGTACGCCCGCCGGCTCCAGACACAGGAGCAGCTCACCAGGCAGGTCACCGACGCCCTGGACACCCACCTGGAAAGCCTCGGCGCCGCCTGCATCATCCGGTCCGAACACGGCTGCCTGGCCCACCGAGGAGCCCGCAAACCCGGTGCGGTCATGGTCACCGCCTCCTACACCGGCGTCTTCCACACCGACCGCGAGGCACGCCACGACATCCTCGCGCTCATCCCCCTCGGCGCATGAACCGCATCGCTCCAGAGGCGAACCTCATGGAGATGCAAACCGACGGCGGCGAACCTTGGTTCAGCAGCATCGGGCGGTGGTCGTCGACAGCGGCGGCGCATACACTCCCGGTCCATGCCGAGACCCGACATCTGCCCCGATTGCGGCGAGGACTACTGCGCCATGAGCATTCCGCTGCTCGACCGCCCAGAAGCCGTAACGGGCTGCTTCAACCATCTCTCCCACGACGTCACGGATCGAAAGCCGTATCCCAGCCTCGACGCGTGGCGTGCGGCATTGCAGGAATTCGTAGTCGGTGGTTCCGACTCGCACGTTGTGGAGGTCACGGAAGAGCTTCGCAGGCTCGAGCAGTCTCAGGATGGAGCGGCCAGGCCGCTCGCTGACGGGCCGCTGCCCTACAGCGGGTCGGCAGCTGACCACAGCATCCGCACCTACACCGGACCTCTCGCCGTCTGCCCGGCGTGCATCCAGCCTCTCGGGAAGCACGTCTTCGCTCTGGGCGCTGGCTACAGCTGGCAGCACTTCCCTGAACAATGGGATGGCGTCGACTGCCCCCGCTACCTCGACCATATGCACGACGGCCAAGTACTCCGCGTCAACCCGGACAGCGAGGCCTTGAGCAGCCTTCGGGCTTGGTACCCCGACTGCAGCGCAAAGGACTAATAGGACACCTTGCCCTGCGAGCGTGCCAGCAGTCCGGCGCTCACTGCTCCTTCAGGGACAGTCGCACTCGACCCACTTGCCCCCACAGATGCTGCATGTCACGTCGGCCGTCCTCGGGCAGACAACGTGCTCGTACCGCTCGTACCGCCCGACGCTGTAGGTCTGTATCTCTTGGCCAGCCTCGATCGGGTCGCTGCAGCGGGCGCAGGTGCTGTCGTACTTCGCGACAAAACTCACTTCGACTTCCTTTCTCCGCGATCAGCGGAGCGGCCTGATCTCCCATCAACTCACATGCCGCCCCGGAAACGAAGCCAAGCCGGTAAGTCAGGCGTGAGCCCATAGCGATGAGACACGGGGGCGTGATGGCAACGTCCAGATCGAAGCGGGCGCAGGTCGCCCAGCGCCGTACTCAGGCCATCGCGATGCGTCTCGCCGGCGTCGAGTGGGCCACCATCGCTGACCGCCTCGGCTACTCCTCCAAGGGAGCCGCTCACACGGACGTGACCCGCGCCCTTCGCCAGTCCACGAGCGAACTCGCCGGGCAGGTTGAGGAGATGCGTACTCTCCAGCAGCTCCGCACTGACCGCCTGTTGGCCGCGGTGTGGGCGAAGGCGATCAAAGGCGACCTCAAAGCCGTGGAGACCGCGCTCAAGCTCATGGAGCGACACGCGAAGCTGTACGGCCTCGACGCGCCGAGCCGGGTGTCCGTGGACGCGGAGCGGCTGGGGTCGGAGATCGGTGACCTCCTGACCGCCCTCACCGACGAGGACGAGGCGACGGGCGCGGCGGGGGGCCAGGCGGCAGGGGTAGGCCACCATGACGACGGCGCTGGAGATTGAACACCTCAAGAGCCAGATCGAACAGCTCGTCCGCGCTGGCGACACCCGGGAACTGCGGAAGATCCGGGACCGCCTCAAGTCCGCCGTCGACCGGCAACGCCTGTCGGTGCGGGCCGCGAAGTACGCCGACGATCCGGTGCCGTGGGTGCACGACCGGCTCGGGCAGGTGGTGTGGTCCAAGCAGCGCCAGATCCTCGAATCCGTCCGCGACCACCGCCGCACCGCCGTACGGTCCGGTCACGGCGTCGGCAAGTCCCACACCGCGAGCCTCGCTGCCTGCTGGTGGCTGGACACCCACCCCCCGGGCACGGCGTTCGTCGTCACCACGGCCCCGACCGGCGCCCAGGTGCGCGCGATTCTCTGGCGCTACATCCGCCGCAACCACAAGCGCGCCCAGTTGGCCGGCCGCGTCAATCAGACCGAGTGGTTGATTGATGAGGAGCTGGTGGCGTTCGGCCGCAAGCCGGCCGACCATGACGAGTCCGCGTTCCAGGGCATCCACGCCCGCTACGTGCTGGTCATCATCGACGAGGCGTGCGGCATCCCGGAGCAGCTGTGGGTGGCCGCGGACGCGCTGACGACCAACGTGGATTGCCGCATCCTCGCGATCGGCAACCCCGACAACCCCGCGAGCCATTTCCGGAAGGTGTGCACCCCCGGCTCCGGCTGGAACACCCTCGGCATCTCCGCGTTCGACTCCCCGAACCTCACCGGCGAGCAGGTGCCGGAGGACGTGGCCCTGGCCCTCGTCGGCCGGGAGTGGGTGGAGGAGAAGGCCCGGGAGTGGGGCGAGGACAACCCGCTCTACCGGGCCAAGGTGCTCGGGGAGTTCTCCCCGGACTCCCCGAACCAGGTGGTGCGCACGAGCGACGTCGCGGCCTGCCGCCTCGTCCCGGACGGCCCGCACCCTGAGGACATGCTCACGCCGGTGGAGCTCGGCGTGGACGTCGGTGGAGGCGGGGACGAGACCGTGGTCCGTGAGCGGCGCGGTCTCAAGGCCGGGCGGGAGTGGCGCAAGCACACCGACCGGCCGGAGGAGATCGCCCCTCTCGTGTTGAAGGCGATCAAGGCCTCCGGCGCGACCGCCGTCAAAGTCGACTCCATCGGTGTGGGGTTCGGCGTCATCGGTGAACTCCGCAACATGGCCAACCGTGGACTCCACCACGCGGCGATCCGCGCGGTGAACGTCGGCTCGGCCGCGAGCCGGCCGGACAAGTTCCTCAACCTGCGGGCGGAGATCTGGTGGGAGATCGGCCGCGGCCACTCCGAGGCCCGCACCTGGGACCTCTCCGGGATGGACAACGCGGACACCACCGTGGCGCAGCTCCTCGAACCCCGGTGGGACGCGGACCCCAAGGGCCGGATCCGGGTGGAGCCGAAGGACGAGATCAAGAAGCGCCTCGGCCGGAGTCCGGACAACGCCGACGCCCTCCTCCTTGCGTTCTACGCCGCAGGCCGCACCCGCGTCCGCTGGCTCTAACGGCCCGGTGCTGCTCCCCGGCGCCCCGCCGTACGACCCGACCCGAGAGACGAGGGGGAGCGATGGACGCCCGCACCCGCCAGCAGCCGCGCACCGGACGGCACACCCCCACCCGCCCCGACGCTGCACCCGACCCCGGCCGTACGGCGCGCGCCTGGACCACCACCCTCGCCGCCGCCCGGCGGGCTGGTGAGGCGCTGCAGCGTGGCCGCACCACCCTCCTCACCCTCGGCGGATTCAGCGCCCTGACCGGCGCCGCCTGGACCGCCGCGGGCACCCCCGCCGGGCTGGCCGCCGGCGGACTGTCCTGCCTGATCGTGGAGTACCTGTCCCGCGGGGAGGGGGAGCGTAAGTGAAGTCGCCCCTCGCCGCCCTCGGCCGGTTCCTCGTCCGCAACGACGCCCCCGTCCCCTACGTGCCCCGCGCCGCCCGCACCGGCCCGGTCATGCCGTACGCCACCCGCGGCGGCATGGAAGCCCAGATGCGCGCCATGGGCACGGTCGGCACCCTCTTCGCCATCGTCAACCGCACCAGCAACGCGACGGCGCAGGCCGAATGGCGCCTCTACCGCCGCGCCCCCTCCGGCGACCCCGAGGACCGGCGCGAGATCCTGTCCCACCCCGCCCTGGACCTGTGGCAGCGGCCGAATCCGTTCATGCCACGGCAGGAGTTCGTAGAGGCCTTCCAGCAGCACATCGACCTCACCGGCGAGGGCTGGTGGGTCCTCGCGCGGAACCGGCGCGCCACCATGCCCCTGGAACTCTGGCCCGTCCGCCCGGACCGCATGGAGCCCGTGCGGCATCCAGAGCTGTTCCTGACCGGCTACGTCTACACCGGCCCCGGAGGCGAGCAAGTCCCCCTCGGCCGGCGCGACGTCATCCAGCTCCGCATGCCCAACCCCCTCGACCCCTACCGCGGCATGGGCCCGGTCCAGACGCTCCTGGCGGACCTGGACGGCGTGCGGTTCTCGGCGGAGTGGAACCGGAACTTCTTCGCCAACAGCGCGGAGCCCGGCGGGATCATCGAGGTTCCGGAGGGCCTGCTGGACGAGGAGTTCAACGAACTCCGCGACCGGTGGAACGAGCAGCACCGCGGCGTCGCCAACGCGCACCGGGTGGCGATCCTGGAGCACGGCAAGTGGGTGGACCGCAAGTATTCCCACACGGACATGCAGTTCACCGAGCTGCGGCAGCTCTCCCGGGAGTTCATCCGCGAAGCCTTCGGCATGCCCAAGCCGATGCTGGGCACGGTCGAGGACGCGAACAGGGCGAACATGGAAGCCGCCGAGGTGATCTTCGCCCGGTACCTCGTCGTCCCCCGGCTGGAGCGCATCAAGTCCGCCCTCAACCGGGAACTCCTGCCGCTGTTCGGCACCGCCTCGGCCGGGTTGGAGTTCGACTACGACAACCCCGTCCCGGCAGACCGGGAGCTGGAGGCGCGGGAGCTGGAGGCCAGGGCACGCGCGGTCAAGGACCTGGTGGACGCCGGCGCCTACGGCCCCCAAGCGTTGGAGGCCGTCGGGCTGCCGGCGGTGGCGTTCGGCCAGCCGGACGCCGACCCGGACCGCGAACTCCTCATCGACCTCGTCAAGGGCGCCCCGGCGCATCTCGCGGAGCTGCTGCTCCCGGCCCTTGGCTTTGACCTCCCCGCCCCTGCCGCCGAGTCCGGTGGGGCGCCTGCGTCCTCGCCCCCCGGCACCGGTAACGGGGGAGCGGGCGGGGAGACCGAGGGGGTGGAGGCACGGTGGTGGCCAGCAGCCTCCACCCCCTCCACCACGTGGCCCCCGCCCGGCCTCACCGCCGCCCGCAACAACGACGGCGACGAGAACGAGGAGGAGGGGGAGGAGGCGGAGGAGGCGATGGACACCGTCCACCGCCAACACACCGAAGCCACCACCGACCTCATGGACGAGTGGGAGACCGTCGCAGAGGAGCAATACCAAGAGCTCGCCCAACAGATCCAGACCGCGGTGGACGACGAGGACCCCGAAGCCCTCGCAGAACTCGCCCTCTCCACCGACGGCACGGCCACGCTGCGCCGGGCGCTCGGGGCGATGGCCACCACCGCCGCGGAACAGATGGCACGGGAAGCCGACGCCCAGGGCGTGGAAGTCGAGCCCCCCGACATCGACGAGGCCCTACGCAACCAGATGCCCGTGCACGTGTGGGCCGTGTTCGGGGTGGAGCTCGTGGACATCGCCGCCGCCACGGCCGGGCTCCTCGCCTCCGCGCTCGCCGGCCAGGCAGGGAGGGAGGCGCTACGCCGGTACCGGCCCGGCATCTCCGGCCGCCAAGTCGCGGAGGAGGTGACCGGCTGGCTCCGCGGCCTCAAGCACGTGCTCCGCCGCGACACGTTGGCGGACGCCCTCCACCGCGCACAGAACGTCGGCCGCCTCGCCACCCTCGCCGAAGCCCCCGACCCCTGGCGCTACGTCGCGGACGAACGCAACGACGGCAACGTGTGCCCGCCCTGCCGAGAGGTCGACGGAACCGTGTTCCCCGACCTGGAAGCAGCACGGCAGGTGTACGGCACCGGCGGCTACGACCAATGCGCAGGCGGCCCACGCTGCCGCGGCACCGTCCGCGCCATCTGGAACCGGCCCGAGGACGAGGAGGGATGACCGTGGGCAAGGAAGGCGACAACCGGCCCGGCACGCTCCGCATCACAGGCGACGCCGCCCAGCAGACCGTGGAGCTCAACGGCGAGAACATCGCGCCCGCGATCTACGGCCTCACCCTCAAACTCCAGGCCGGCGCCATGCCGACCGTCACCCTCGACGCCGTCGTATGGGAGACCTCCACGGACGTGGGCGCCGTGCGCGTAGAGATCCCGGACGCGACTCGAGACCTGCTCCAGCGGCTCGGCTGGACGCCCCCCGATACACCGACTGGAGGGACCTGATGCCCCCGTGGATCACGCCGGTCGAGCCGCGCTCCGCACTCCGGACACGCGCCCAGCCTCGCCCGGCACATGACTGGTACGCCATCAACAACCTCGGCCCCGACGAGGCCGAAGTTCTCCTGTACGACGAAATCGGCGGCTGGTTCGGCACCAGCGCCGATGACTTCGTGCGGGAGCTGCGCGACCTCACCGCCCGCAACCTCTCCGTACGGCTCAACTCCCCAGGCGGCAGCGTCTTCGAGGGCATCGCGCTGGCCAACGCCATCCGCGCCTACCCCGGCACCGTCACCGTCTACGTAGACGGCCTCGCCGCCTCCATCGCCTCCGTCATCGCCCTGGCCGGTGACCGGTTGATCATGCGCCCGCAGTCGCAGCTCATGATCCACGACGCCTCCGGCCTGACCTACGGCAACGCCGAGGAGATGCGGGAGATGGCCGCCCTCCTCGACCGCCAGTCCGACAACATCGCGGAAGCCTATGCGGACCGCGCGGGCGGCACCGTCCAGGCCTGGCGGGACCGGATGCGCGCGGAGACCTGGTACTCCGCGCGTGAGGCCGTGGCCGCCGGCCTGGCGGACGACATGCAGCCCATGCCCCGCCACGACGAGCCCGAGGAGGAGCCCGAGGCGCCGGACGAGGAGCGGGAGGCGCTGAGCGCCCGGGACGACCGGCGCACCGTGCTGGCCCGCTCCTGGGACCTATCGGTCTTCCGGTACGCCGGCCGCGACCACGCACCCACGCCCGACACCACCGCCGCGCCGACCGCGACAGCGGAGCCGCCGGCAGTGGCGGACGAGGAGGGGGTGGCCGACAGCCCGCCCCTCCACGTGCCCACCACCGCTGCTCCCCCCGAGCAGCACGCCGACCCCGAGCCGACGGCCGAGGAGCAGCAGCCCGCCCCGAACAACGACGACGGCGCCCCCGGTGGACAGGGCGGAGCAGCCGACCCCGGCACGGCACCCGAGGCCCATCGCGGCCACGAGCAGGAAGAGGGCCGGGGCGGGCTCGGCGCGCTGCTCCCCGGCACGCAAGTCGTGCTCCACATCGGCCCCGACACCACGCCCGCGGCGTTCCTCGCCAGCCTCACCGCCGCACTCGGCACCCCGCCCGGCGCCCCGCCCGGTGGGCCTCCGCCCACACCGACACCTCCCGACACCGAAGGCCCCGCACACAGTGCGGGGCCTTCCTCATGGGCCGAGCGCACCGCCGGCCTCCTCGCCCCCACACCGACCCGAGCAGCAAGCGCGGCGCAGGGCTGGGCCGAACTGACCGCCCACCTCGCCCACCCAGCCCAGGAAGGAGCCGTCTGATGACGACCGCGACCGCCCCGAAGAACATCCCGATCCCCAACGGCCCGGACGAACTGGCCGAGATGGTCGCCGACCCCGGCCGCCTGGCCCCCGTGATCGCCTCCCCGGAGGCCTTCACCGAGTTCGTGGCCGAGTACGGCCGCCGCCAGCAGGGCGAGGGCACCGAACTCCGCGCCCAGGTCGAGGCAGAGGTGAAGCGCGGCTTCGCCAACTGGCTCCGCGAGCAGGGCCTCGACGACTCCGGCGACAGCGTCCGGCGCCTCAACCTCTCCCCGGACCAGAACCCCACCCGCTCCGCCATGGCCTCGGCGCACTACAACCCGAAGGCCCCCGGCGCCAAGGTGGACGCCCTCTTCCCCGGGGGGACGCGGGACTTCCTCCGCGCCACCTGGCACGGCGCCCGCTCCTCCGACGCCATGGCGATGCAGTCGCAGATCCGGGAGATCCACAACTCCTTCGGCTCCACCGTGCCGGCGGACGGCGGGTTCCTCATCCCCGAGTACCTGCGCTCGGAGCTGCTGCGCGTGGCGCTGGAGACCGCCCTCGTGCGGCCGATGGCCCGGGTCATCCCCATGGAGACCCTGACCGTCCCGTTCCCGACGATCGACTCCACCAGCAACGCGTCCAACGTCTACGGCGGTGTCGTGGCGTACTGGACGGAGGAGTCCGGGCAGCTCACCGACAGCTCCGCGAAGTTCGGGCGGATCAAGCTCGAAGCCAAGAAACTCACCGCCTACACCGAGGTCCCCAACGAACTCTTCACCGACAGCCTCATCTCGCTGGAGACGTTCATCAATGAGGTGTTCCCCGAGGCACTGGCGTGGTTCGAGGACGTGGCGTTCATCAACGGCACCGGCGTCGGAGAGCCGGAGGGCTTCCTCAACGCCGACGCCGCGGTGGAAGTCGCCGCCGAGGGCGAGCAGCCGGCGAACACCATCGTCTGGGAGAACATCGTCAAGATGTTCTCCCGCATGCTCCCGAGCTCGATCGGGCGTGCGGTGTGGTGCGCGCACATCGACACCTTCCCGGAGCTCGCCACCATGGCCCTCTCCGTCGGCACCGGCGGCTCCGCGATCTGGCTCAACAACGGCGTCGAGGGCCCGCCCATGACCATCCTCGGCCGCCCGGTGTACTTCACCGAGAAGGTCTCTTCGGTCGGTACCGCGGGTGACATCAACTTCGTGGACCTCGGCTACTACCTCATCGGTGACCGGCAGACCATGGCCGCCGACACCAGCCCGCACTACCGGTTCGCGAACGACCAGACCGCCATGCGGTTCATCGAGCGCGTGGACGGCCGGGCCTGGATGCAGACCGCCATGACCCCGCACACCGGGTCCAACACCCTCAGCCCGTTCGTGAAGATCGCCGACCGCGCCTGACCGGGCCGGCTCGCAACGCCTGGCCGGGGCGGGCGAGGCCCACCCCGTGGGCCCCTGCCCCGGCCGGGCACCAACCCCCCTGCCTCCACCTCTCACCCCCTAGGAGTCCGCCATGAAGGGCCTCGGACGGGTCTTCAACGTGATCCCCGCCGCGAGCGGCGTCCACATCCCCCTCGACAAGGCATCCGCCGTCTCCTTCGTCACCTACGAAGACGACGGCTCCACCATCGCCACCATCAAGGAATCCGTCGACGGCGCCTCGGAGCAGGCGCTGGACTGCGACGTCTACCCCCACAAGGCCCCCGGCATCGGCGGCACGTGGACGGCCATGGCCGAGCAGGACGACACCCTCGACCTCGGAGACGACACCACCAACGACGCGATGGTGTTCACCGTCGCCGGCACCCAACTCTCCGACGGCTTCAACTGCGTCGAGGTCACGGTCGACGGCGGCATCTGCATCGCGATCCTCCACGACCTCGTGGTGCAGCGCGACCCGGCCAACCTCGCCACCAACATCACCAGCTGAGCCCGAGGGGTACCTGAGCAATGACCGCGATCATCCAGGGCAGCCAGCTGCGAAACCTGCTGTTCGGCAACGCCCCCATCTCCAAGTCCACGGGCACCCTCGCCGCCACCACCGTGAGCCTGTTCACGGTGGCCGGCGGACGGGTGGCCGTCACCTCCCTGATCGGCGTGGTGGGCACCTCCATCACCGTCGCCAACTCCTACAAGCTCCAGGTGAACCCCACCACCGGGGACACCTCCGACCTCGTCGCCGCAACGGACATCGGCACCACCGACACCACCGCCGGCACGGTGCTCGGCTTCGACGGCGACCCCACCGCGTCGATCGTGAAGGGCGCGGGAGGCCTGGCCCGGCCGCTGTTCCTCCCCGCAGGCGACATCGAGTCCGTGTCCGCCGGCACCGACGGAGAGATCACCTGGTACCTCACCTACGTCCCGTACGACGACGGGGCGACCGTCGAGGCGGCGGCCTGACATGGCCGTGGAGCGGTGCGCGGGCTGCTCGACCGCCTACGCGGTGGGGCTGCCCGCGTGCCCTCACTGCCGCAGCACGCAGCGCCGAGAGGACCAAGACGTGACGAGTGGACGTGTGCCCCCGTACGTAGCCGCCGAGTGCCGTACGGAGGGCTGCCCCGAGAAGGGCACGGTACGGCGTGTGCGACTGGACCAGCCGCACCCCGGCCTCGTGGCCGTGCCGCACCTGGTGTGCGCCTCCTGCCACCAGCCGGTGCCCGTGCCCTGGCCCGAGAAGGAAGGAACCAGCGCAGTGCCGAAGATCACCCGCCGAGGCGGGGCCAGCAACGCCGCCGCCAGCCCGCCCGCCAAGGCCCCTCGGAGCCAGGCCCGGCCGGCGAAGAAAGCCGAGCCGGCCCCCGCCGCGGCCGCCAGTGATCCCGCCGACGAGGCGCCCGACGAGGGGGGGTGAGCAGTCATCGCCTGGGAACAGCTCCTCGCCATCTACCAAGAGGCCATCGACCTCTACGAGCAAGAGCAGTCCGAGCCGCCGGTCGCCTGCCCGAACGACGGCGAACCCCTCCTCGAAGGGCCGGACGGCATCCTCTTCTGCCGCTACGACGGCTGGAGACCGGACGGGCAGCACCTCGTCTGACTGACCCCCGGCGCTGCTCCCTGCCCTCCCCTTCTCTGCTGACACCACGTATCGACCGGGAAGGTGGTGGGTGCCGTGCCGGTGTCCAGGCCGACGTACGTCACGAGGGAGGAGGTCGCGCGGGAGCTGGACTACCACGAGACGCCCATGTCCAACGCCCGCGTCGACCGCGCGATCTCCACTGCCTCCCGCACCGTGGAGGGCAGGCTGCACCGGGTGTTCTACCCCCAGCAGGACACGCGGTCGTTCAACTGGCCGAACCGGCAGCGCGCCCGCCCGTGGCGGCTGTGGCTGGACGACAACGAACTCATCTCCATCACCACGCTCTCCTCCGGCGGGGAGACCATCGCGGCCGGGGACTACTTCCTCGAACCCAACACGTCCGGCCCGCCGTTCAACCTCGTGGAGATCGACCTCGCCTCCTCGGCCGCGTTCGGCGGCGGAGACACCCACCAGCAGTCCATCACCATCACCGGCCTGTTCGGCTACCACGACGAGGAGACCGCGCTAGGCGTCACCGGCGAGGCCCTGGACGCCGCAGAGACCGCGGTCGACGTGGACGCCGAGACCTCCGCAGAGGTCGGCGTCGGCTCCATCCTCCGCGTGGAGGAGGAGCGGCTGCTGGTCACCGGCCGGGCCCAGCTCGACACCGGCCAGACCCTCGCCAACGGGGCCGGCCTCGATGATGTGGCGTCGGACGTGTCCGTGAGCGTGCAGGACGGCGGGGCATTCGCGGTGGACGAGGTGCTGCTCCTGGA
The DNA here is from genome assembly GCF_031845485.1 of Streptomyces hazeniae. Classification (NCBI taxonomy): domain Bacteria; kingdom Bacillati; phylum Actinomycetota; class Actinomycetes; order Kitasatosporales; family Streptomycetaceae; genus Streptomyces; species Streptomyces hazeniae. The sequence continues at coordinate 75,122 of NZ_JAVREQ010000001.1, read as the reverse complement.
CTCCGAACGCCTCCTCATCACCGACATCGCCGCCAACACCCTCACCGTCAAGCGGGGGTGGGACGGCACCGTGCTGACCACCCACACCCAAGGCGCGGGGATCTTCGCGCAGCGCACCCTCACCGTGCAGCGCGGCGCCCTCGGCACCACCGCCGCCGCCCACGCCCTCGGGGCGCAGGTGTGGCGTTGGGACCCGCCCGCGCCGGTCAAGGAACTCGCCCTCGCGGAAGCCCTCAACCACCTCCTCCAAGGCGGCAGCGGCTACGCCCGCACCGTCGGCTCCGGCGACAACGAACGGGAGTCCTCCGGCCGCGGCCTCGGGGACCTCCGCAAGACGGTGAAGATCAGCCATGGCCGCAAGGCCCGACACCGGGGAGTGTGAGCAGTGCCTCGTCTGGACGTGAACCTCCGCGCCATGGGCCCGATGTTCGACGGCCGCGCCGCCCGAGCCGCCCGCGAGTACGTGGACGAGGTGGAGTTCGAGGTCGCGAAAGAAGCGCTGCGCATGGTGCAGGCCCGCCTCCGCCGAGTCCTCCGCAACCCCACCGGCTACTACCAGTCCAGGGTCCGGGTGGACCCCGCTGGCTCCCGCCACGTCGTCCACGACTCCGGCGTGGTCTACGGCCCGTGGCTGGAGGGCACCGGCTCTCGTAACTACCCGGTCACCCGCTTCCGCGGCTACGCGACGTTCCGGCGCACGCAGGCACTCATCCAGCGCCAGGCCCGCCAGATCGCGCAACGGATCTTCGCCCGCTACCGGGGGAGGTTCTGACGTGGGGCTGCCGATCACGACCGCTCTGGACCGGCTCCAGTCCCACGCGATGCGCCTCGGCGTCTTCGAGCGCGTCCGCCTCCACGAGCCGAAGACCGCCCCCGGCAAGGGCATCACCTGCGCCATCTGGGCCGACTCCGTCACCCCGGTGCGCTCCTCGGGGCTCAACTCCACCAGCGTCCGCCTCGTTCTCAACGTGCGCCTGTACGCGCCGATGCTCGCGGACCGGGAGGACAGCACCGACCGCGACCTCACCACCGCCCTGGACCGCCTCCTCGCCGCCTACACCGGCGACTTCGACCTCGGCGGGGCCGTCCGCCATATCGACCTCCTCGGCACCACCGGCGAACCCCTCGGGGCGCGTGCCGGCTACCTGGAGATCGACCGCAAGTTCTTCCGCGTCTACACGATCACGCTGCCCCTGGTGGTCAACGACGCATGGACACAGGGAGCGTGAACCATGTCCAAGAGTTCCGGGCTCGGGGACCAGCTCCTCATCGCCGGCTACGACCTCGGCGAAGACATCGGGCAGGTAGGGAACATCGGCGGCGGCAACGCCCCGATCCCGTGCACCGGCATCACCAAGAGTGCGATGCAGCGCCTCGGCGGCAAGCGCGACGGCCGCATGGAGTACACCGCGTACTTCAACCCCTCGGCCGGCCGGGTCCACGAGCGGCTGTCGCCTCTCCCCAGGGCGGACGTCCTCGTGACGTACCTCCACACCGAGACCCTCGGGAAGCCGGCGGCGTGCTGCGTGGCGAAGCAACTCAACTACGACGGCACAAGGGGCGATGACGGCTCGTTCAGGTTCGCGGTCGCCGCGCAGGCCAACGGCTTCGGCCTCGAGTGGGGACGGCAGCTCACCCCCGGCGTCCGGGACGACACCGGGGCGACGAACGGCACGGGGGTGGACTTCGGCACCGGCTCCACCACGTTCGGCTTGCAGGCCTACCTGCACGTCACGGAGTTCACCGGCACCGACGTCACGATCAAACTCCAACAGTCCAGCGATGACGGGTCCGCGGACGCCTACGCAGACGTGACCGGCGGGGCGTTCACCGAGGTCACGTCCGGGCCGACGTGGGAACGTATCGCCACCGCTGACGACCAGACCGTGGAGCGCTACCTGCGCGTCGTCACGACCACGACCGCAGGGTTCACCTCCCTCTCATTCCAAGTCACCGTCGCCCGCAATGACGCCGTGGTCACCTTCTAGGCTGCTGGCCAGCGGAGCCAGCAGCCTCCCGCAAGTGGAGTGCGCCGTTTCAGGGGCGGGCTCGCCTGACACAACGCGTGCTGAGGTCGACCACGGCATGAAGTGCGAGAGCGCCAGCGACTCCGAGCGTGGGCGCGCCTTCCGGGACGTATCCGGCGAGGGCAGCCACGACCGGAAGTGTCGTCAGGCTGCTGGTGATCTCCCGGACGGGCGGCTTGCGCCACTGCCACCGAACGGGCTGCCACTGCGCTGGCTCGGTTGTGGTCGGGCGACTGCTGTCCAGAGCGTGGTCCTTGGTCGTGCCGCTCATGGCGAGGTACCTCCGTGGGGTCTGGGTGCCGGCGTGTTCCGGCGCAATGCCCAGATTGGAGGTTGATTCGGCGGCCCTCAAACAGCGTTTCCGCAGGTCAGGGGGCCGTGCGTTGGCAGAACGAGCTACGGTGGAGGTGGTGCCGCCTGCGGCGCCACCTCGAGGGTAGCCCGCTGTGTCAACTCGCTGCCCCCTGCCTCCGATTCAGGCAGAAAACTGCGTAGAAAAAGTCATCCGAGTGCAGTCCAACAAGTAGACGCGATCGGAGGTGTGTGATGGTCGGACGCCAGCCGTTCCGCCTCACCCCGGCGCTCCCTACGAAGGCCTACAAGACCTACCGCATCGCGCAGGCACCGGACCGCCTCGTCCGCGCCGCCTGCGAGCAGGTGGGCTGCGCAGCGTGGCGGTACGGCTGGGAGACCACCGTGGACGAGGCCACCCCCCTCGGAGCCGAGCAGGCCGCATACATCCGGCGGCAGTCCGGCCGCACATTCCGGGAGCTGCGCACCGGGACCGGCCTCACCGTCTTCCGCTTCGAGCCGGGGCAGCGCTGTTTCGCGGACCACAAGACGCGCCCGCAGCGCTTCGTGGTCCGGGGCGGGGACTGGCGCGGCAACCCCACCGGGCAGCGCCGCCTCCACCAGAACGGGGCGGACTGGGTGGAGGACTTCGGAGAGAACCAGCAGGCCGTACGCGAGGCGCAGCAGCGCGGCTGACCCACACACACCCGTAACCGCAATATCGCAGGCGCCGCCCGCTGGCCTCGCCTGAGAAACGAAGGAGGGCAGCAGCCTTGGCCAAGGAATCCGGGTTGGGGTGGACGGCGTGCACGGTGGACGATGCCGCCGGCTCGCCGCAGACCATCGTCAACGACATCACCAGCATCGAGTTCGCCACCCCTCGTGCCGTGCAGGAGGTGACCGGCCTCGACAAGAGCGCGATGGAGCGCCTGCTGCTCCTCGCGGACATGTCCGCCACGTTGAACGGCGTGTTCAACGACGCCACCGGCGCCGGCCACGACGTGTTCAAGACCGTGCCCTCCACCTCGGTGGCGCGTACGACGACGCTCACCGTGTCGGGGCAGACCCTCGCGGCCGAACTCCTCTACACCGACTACCCACTCAGCAGGGCGGACGACGGCGCGTTCACCTACGCCGTGCCCGGCGTCCTCGCCGACGGCACCGTGCCCACCTGGGCCTGACCCGCCCACCACGACCGGCGCCCCCGGCTGCTCCCCACGAGCGGCCCGGGGGCGCCGACGCACACCCCGCCACCACACCCCGCGAGGAGCAGGACGCCATGGGATACGTACGCAAGCCGAAGACCTACCGCCTGGAATTCGAAGACCCCGAGTACGAGGGCCTGGAAGTCCGCATGCGCGGACTGTCCACCTACGACTACACCCGCGCCCTCGGCCTCCAGGAAGTCAAGGAAGAGAACCCCGAGACCATCCGGGAACTCCTCGACCTCTTCGCCGGCGCCCTCATCGAATGGAACCTCCAGGACGAGGAAGACGGCCCCGTGCTGCCCCGCACCCCGGAGACCCTCATCGCCCAAGACCTCGACCTCGTCCTGGCCATGTGCAACGCCTGGCTCGCCGCGATCGGCAGCGTCCCGGCCCCTTTGGAGCAGAACTCGCCCGCTGGCGGGCAGTCCCCGGAGGTGTCGCTGCCGATGGCTCCGCTGTCACCGAGCCAACCGAGCTCCGGCACGCCCGGCTGATCCTGGCCCTGTGCGACCGGTGGCACAAACTCCCCTCTGAGGTGTACGCGGAGGACGCGGACATGTTCCGCCTCCTTGCCATCGTGCGCGCAGGCACCCCCGAGGCAGACGACACCCCTACCGGCGACGAGCCGGACGACGTGTGGGGCGACTTCGACCAGCAGTAGACGGGGGTGACGGTTGTGGCCGAGGACGTACGGATCGTCGTCAACGCCGTGGACTCCACCAGCGGGGCGTTCCAATCGGTCAACCGCAACCTCCAGCAGCTCCGCGGCCAGGCCGCCAACACCAGTACGCAGGTGGGCGGCCTCAACACACAGATGCAGGACCTCGCCGGAGTGACCCGCGACGCCAACGGCCGGATCCGCGACGCGCGCGGCCGGTTCGTGTCCCTCGGCGGGGCGGCTCAGAACCTCGCCGGCGCCGCCTCCGGCGCGGCCGGCGCCCTCGGCCGGGCCGGGGGAAGCTCCGGGCCGGGCCTGGCCGTCGCCATCGGCGCCGCAGCAGCCGCGGGCATGTCCGCCCTCCCGGCGCTCGGCGCGTTCGTGCCGATGCTCGCCGGCGTCGGCCTCGCGGCTGGCACCCTCGGCTTGGCCTTCAACGGCGTCGGTGACGCACTGGAGCACGCCGGGAATGACTCGGAGAAGTTCCAGGAGGCCCTGGACAAGATGGGCCCGGCGCAGCGGGCTTTCACGGAGAAGCTGGCCGCCGCGAAGAAGGAGTTCAAGGAGTTCGGCAAGGAGATCCAGAGGATTCTCCTGCCGAAGCTGACGGAGGCGATGAAGGCAGCCGCCCCCGCGATGGACACGCTCCAGGGCGGCATGAAGGAGATGGCCCGCACCCTCGGGGAGGTGGGGAAGGAGTTCGGGGAGTGGCTGGGCTCGGACCGGTTCCGGTCGGCGCTGGAGAAGAACCTCAGCCTGGGCACCCGGTTCGTGGAGGACTTCACCCGCTCCCTGATGCCCTTCACTCAATCCCTGCTGGATTTCGGGGCTGCCTCCAAGCCGACTCTGGACGCGCTGGGAGGGGGCTTCGCTGACCTCCTCTCCCAAGGGCTACCCGGGTTCTTCAAGGAGCTCCAGGCCGGTATCGGCGGGGCGGCGGCATTCTTCCGCGGCCTCTTCTCCATGATCAACAAGCTGCTGCCCGCTTTCGGGTCGCTGTCCGCGACGGTGGCGGACGTCCTCGGCCCCGTCTTCGAGAAGCTGTTCAACATGTGGGGCAACCAGGGCGTCACCGTCATGGGGGTGCTGGAGGGCGCCCTGCGGGTGCTCCAGCCGGTGATCAAAGACCTGTCCTACGTGGTGCAGATCGCCAACCAGATGTTCGGCATCTTCGCCCCCCTGATCCGGGACGTGGCCTCCGCGATCCTCAACTCCCTGATCCCGGCAGGCGCCGGAGTGGACGACATTCGCGGCCCCTTCCAGCGGCTCTCCGAGACGATCGAGCGCAACAAGATCCACATCATGGAGTTCGCCCGGCAGTTCGGGGTGTTCGTCATCGACATGGTGGCCCTCGCGCTGGACAACCTGCCCGGGTTGATCGGCATGTTCCGGCTCATGGCCACCGGCATCCTGGCCGCCCTGGACGTCATCGTGTCCGGTGCAGCCGCCGCGTTCGGCTGGATCCCGGGCATCGGGGACAAGCTGGAACAGGCCAACGCCGACTTCGACTCCTTCAAGGGCTCTTTCCTTGCCGGTCTTCAGACCGCGGAGGACAAGGCACGGCAGTTCTCCGCCGTGGTGAAACCGCGGCTGGAGCGGAACAAGCTGAAGATGAACATCGCCTCGTGGAACCGGCAGATCGACGAGGCGAAGAAGAAACTCAAGTCGGTACCGAAATCAAAGCGCGCCGACCTCCGCGCCACAATCTCTCAATTGCAGCGGCGAGTACGGCAGGCAAAGGGCGAACTGGCCTCCATTCGCGATAAGCGGGTGAACATCACCAGCATCTTCACCCGCATCTACAGGACCCACTACCGGTACGACGGGCTTCCCGGCCTCGGTGGCGGGTGGGCTCACGGCGGCGTCGTCGGAGGCCGCGCTCAGGGTGGGGTCATCGGCCGCGCCCAGACCGGCGGCCCCCGCAACGGGCTTACGTGGGTGGGGGAGATGGGCCCCGAACTCGTCTCCCTGCCTGCGGGCTCCACAGTCCGCACCGCTGGCGACTCGCAGCGGATGATGCGCGACATGCTCCGCGACGGCGGGGGCCGAGGCGGAACGGCGGTGCTGGAAATCCGCTCGGGCGGGTCGCGGATGGATGACCTGCTGCTGGAGTTGCTACGCCGCGCTATCCGGGTGCGGGGCGGCAACGTGCAAGTCGTCCTCGGAGGCGGCTGACCACACAACTCAACAACGGGAGCGGGGTGGGCTGGTCGTGGCGTGGCCTGAGACGAAACTCGACCTGCTGGTGGAGATGTACCTCGCCGGGGCATGGACTGACGTCACGGCCGATGTGTACGGCGATGACCGCGGCGGCATCACCATCACCCGCGGCCGGTCCTCTGAGGCCGGCTCCCTGGAGCCGGCCCGCTGCTCCCTGGAGATCAACAACGCTGACGGCACCTACTCCCCGCGTAACCCGAGGAGCCCGTACTACGGGACGTTCGGCCGCAACACCCCGCTCCGCGTGTGGGCCCGCGGCACGGAGACCTACCTGTGGGTGCCGTTCGAGAACAACGGCGGGGAGCGGGCCCGTACGGCCTCCTCTGCCTCCCTGGACATCACCACCGACCTGGACGTGCGGATCGAGCTCGCGCTGGACCGCATCCCCACCCTGTCTTCCACCTACGCCGCGCAGTCCAACGAGGTCGTGGCCAGGTACAACGCGACCGGCACGCCGGGAAACCGGTCCTGGCGGCTCCTTCTCGACAACCTCGGCCAGCCCACGCTCACCTGGTCCACGGACGGCGATGACTTCCCGGAACTTGGCGCGGACCAGCCGGTGCCGTACGTGTCCGGGGAGCGGTTCGCGCTGCGCGCCACCCTCGACGTCGACAACGGCGCCTCCGGGCACACCGCGACGTTCTACACCGCCTCGTCGCTGGACGGGCCGTGGGAGCAGCTGGGCGAGGCACAGGTCGGCTCAGGCACCACGAGCATCCACGCGCCGGGCGACGCCTCCCTCGAGGTCGGGGATATCAACACCATCGCCTTCTCCCCGGGCTGGGGCCGCTACTACGGCATGGAGCTGTACGACGGCATCGACGGCACCCTCCTGGCGTCCCCGGATTTCACCGCGCAAGCCCACGGCACCACCGCGTTCAACGACGCCCAGTCCAACCCGTGGCAGGTCGTGAACGGCGCGGAGATCACCCACTTCTACCGCCGGTTCGCCGGCGAGGTCGCGGAGTTCCCCACCCGCTGGGTCACCGGCGGATTCGATGTGTGGACGGAGCTGGAGGCCGCCGGCGTGCTGCGCCGCCTCTCCCAAGGCGCAGCCCCCCTCAAGTCCACGCTGCGCCGACGCATCCCCTCAGCGTCTCCGGCCCCGCTGGCGTACTGGCCGATGGAGGAAGGCGAGGAAGCCACCCGCGCGTTCTCTCCGATCGACGGCGTGCTGCCGATGGAGACCCGCGACCTCACGTTCGGAGCGGACTCCACCATGCCCGCCTCCGCCCCCTTGCCGACGCTCGGGGACAACGCCCGCATCAGGGGCTACGTACCCGGCGCCACCGCGGGCGGCTGGCACGTGGAGATGGTCTACAAGCTGGACGCCCTCCCCGCCTCGACATCGACGGTGCTGCAAGTGACCGTCGCCGGGTCGCAGATCACCACCGTCCGCATGCGGGTGGACACGAGCCAGACGACGCTGGAGCTCCTGGACAGCGAGGACACGGTCCTCGGGTCCGTGGGTTTCGCTGACCCGGATTCCCTCGAGGACTTCGTCGGCACCTGGAACCGCCTTCAACTGTTCACCAGCGTCAACGGGTCGGACACCTACGTCTCGGCCGCCTGGCGGGACGTCGGCAACGACAACTTCTGGTTCATCCGCACCACCGTCGCCAACACCGACCCCGGCGCCATCACCAGCATCAACACCACCTTCCCCGACGACCTCCAGGGCATGGGCATCGGCCACATCTCTGCCTTCGACGTCGGCGGCACCTTCGGCGCCTCGCTCTCCTTCCCGGCGGTGGACATCTACGCCGACGCCGACGACGGGTTCGCCGACGAGACGGCGTTCGCCCGCGTCCGCCGCCTGGCCGCGGAGGAGGACCTGCCGCTCATCGCCACCGGCGCCGCCTCGGGTTCACAGGCCATGGGGCCGCAGCGCATCGCCTCTGTGCTGGACAACGTGACCGACTGCGAGGAGGTGGACGGAGGGCTGCTAATCGAGCAGCGGGAGACCATCGGCCTCGCCTACATCGGCCGGGACATGTTCTACAACCCGGTGGCTGGGCTGGAGCTGGACTACACCGCGACGGGCGAGGTGATGCCGCCGCTGGAGCCGACGGACGATGACCGGCTGCTCCGCAACGACCGCACCGTCCAGCGTGACGGCGGCTCCAGCGCGCGGGCGGTGCTGGAGGAGGGCCGGCTGTCGGTGCAGCCGCCCCCGGACGGCGCCGGCGTCTACGACGACTCCGTGACCCTCAACCTCAACACCGACGCCCAGGCCGAGCACATCGCCCACTGGCGGCTCCACCTCGGCACGGTGGACGAGGCCCGCTACCCCATCGTCACCGTGAATCTGAGGACGGCGCCGCACCTCATCCCCTCGGTGCTGTCCCTCGACGTCGGTTCGACCATCACCATCGCCAACCCCCCGGCCTGGCTCCCACCCGGCCTGATCCGGCTGCGCGTGGAGGGCTGGACGGAGCGGCTGAACGCCTTCGAGTGGACGATTCAGTTCGTGTGCTCACCCGGCACCCCGTGGGTCGTCGGGCAGGTGGCGTTGGAAGACGGCACGGACGGCACCGACAAGCCGAACCGTCTGGACACCGACGAGTCTCAACTCGCCACCGCCGCCACCGCGGAGGGCACGTCGCTGCTGGTGCACACTGTGCAGGAGGCCGCCGCCGATCACGCGGTGTGGGTCACCACCGCCGGGCCCGGCACCCTCTACCCCACCGAGGTGCCGTTCGACGTGGAGCTCGGCGGGGAGACCGTACGCGTCACCGCGGTCCAGCCGGGGGTGTGGGACAGCTTCACCCGCACCGAGACCGCGGCGTGGGGCACGTCCGCCTCTGGAGCTGCTTGGGCCCTGTCCGGCGGTACGGCCACGGACTTCGACGTGACCGGGACGGCGGGCACGATCCAGCTCGCCGCCGACCAGGCCACGCTCCGTTTCGCGGAGATCGACACCGCGCTGGGCGACTGCGAACAGCTCACGTCCGTATCGGTGGACACCCTGCCCGCGGCGGGGGAGTTCCTGCCGGGCCTGTTCGCGCGAGGCACCGACGCCTCCGGCTCGACGGAAATCTACTGGCTCAACCTCGCCCTCGACGCCGCCGGCGCCGTGCACATCGAGGTGCGCAAGACGGTGACAGTGGTGGGGACGAGGCAATCCACCGGCCACTCCTACAGCGCGGGCACCGTGCTGTGGCTGCGCATGCGCGTGGTCGGTCACCGCGTCCTGGGGCGGGTGTGGCCGGACGGAAACAACGAGCCGGACTCCTGGGACGTCGACCAGACCATCGTCGACACCGTCGATACGGGCACGTTCGGGATCGCCGTGGCCTCCACGGACGGCACGAGCACGACGCCGACGTTCTCGTTCGATGACTACGAGCTGGTGACGCCGCAGGAGTTCACCGTCACCCGTTCCGTCAACGGCATCTCCAAGGCCCACGCGTCCGGCACGGACGTGCGGCTGGCACAGCCCATGATCATCGCCCTCTGAAAGGTGGTTCCCCTCGTGGTGGACGTACGCGCGGGGCAGCGCCTCACGGTTGGGCTGCTCCAGTCCCTCACCCCGCAGGCCCCGCAGACCTGGACACCGAACTGGACCACCTCCACCGGCTCCGCCACACCGGCATTCGGGGACAGTGACGTGGATGGCGAGTACCAGGTGTTCGGCCGGCTCTGTATCGGCCGGATCGATATCAACTTCGGCTCTACCACGGACTTCGGTGGCGGTACCACGTCGGACAACTGGCGATTCTCCACGCCTGTCACCGCGCTGCGCACCAACGAGGACGTCGGGAGAGGCGAGGCGTGGGAGGACTCGGTTTCCAACGGCGCCCGCTGCGGTATCCGCATCCGGCTCACGTCCGTGGACACCTTCGAGCTGGAGGTGTCCTCCGGCCGGGCGGACGGTACCGCCGTCGCGGCGAACGGCCTCGTGGACGCGCAGACGCCCTGGGCGTGGGCCGTTGGCGACAACCTCTCCTTCCACTTCGCCTACCCCACCGCCACATAGAAGGGCGCTCGTATGCCGGTGCTCGCCTGCTCCCTGTACGTCCACGAGGACTCCACCGGCGGGCAGGAGATCCCGCCCGGCGGCTACCACCTCGTCCGCTTCCCGTACGGCGCCGTCGAGTCCTTCGACGGGCACGGCATGCACGAGCCGGAGCAGCCGGACGGCGCGGTGTCGCAGTCTCCGGACGAGCGGTCGGGGCTGATCTGGCCCGGCGCCGAGGGCTGGGCCACCTTGGAGGCCAACCTCCAGTGGCAGTCCGGCCGCTACACCCAGCTTCGCGACCGGTTCGTGCGCGACCCCCTGGCCCTTGCCGGCCCCGCAGACTCCACCGGCACCGACCACCGCCCGCCCTCGCCCGGCATGCAGTGCTTCACCAAGATCCACTGCATCTACGTCCAACCGGGGGTGCCGCTCGGGCTGATGGTCCGCCACGACGACACCGTGCCCCGCCGCCTGGTGCACGCCCAGTTCAAAGCCCTCATCCACACCTGACGACAGGGAGGAGGGGTCGGTGATGGCTGACCCACTGTCCGCGTCCGCCCTCGTGGCCGCGCTGCGCCGCGAGGGGTGCCGCGTCGAGGAGTACCGCGCCTGGCGCACCCACAACCGCAACCATAAAGGGGACTGGGGGCCGATCAACGGCGTCATGGTCCACCACACCGTCACCAGCGGCACCGACGGTTCGGTGCGGCTGTGCTACGAGGGCTACTCCGGGCTGCCCGGCCCGCTGTGCCATGGCGTGATCGCCAAGGACGGCACCGTGTACCTCGTCGGCAACGGCCGTGCCAATCACGCCGGGTGGGGCGACGACAACGTGATGGCCGCGGTCGTCCGTGAGGACCCGGACCTCCCCGCGGCGAACGAGCGGAACACGGACGGCAACAGCAGGTTCTACGGCTTCGAGTGCATCAACCTCGGCGACGGCGAGGACCCATGGCCGGCGGCTCAGCTCGAGGCGATCGAGCGCGCCACCGCGGCGATCTGCCGGGCCTACGGCTGGCGCGCGGAGTCCGTCATCGGCCACAAGGAGTGGTCCTACACCAAGATCGACCCGGCCGGCTTCTCCATGGAGGGCATGCGCCGGCGGATCCAGGCCCGGCTGGACCGGGCCCCGGATGCGGAGGAGGAGCAGGTGACCCAGAAGGACATTGACGAGATTGTCCGCCGTGTCCTGGCCGGCGTCGGTTCGGCGGTGCTGCGCAAGGACGGCATCGTGGAGGTGCAGGGCGCGGACGAGGACAACCCCACGTGGCAGTTCGGCAACGTGGTGGAGCTGCTGCAGAAGAACCAGAACAAGATCCTCGACGCCCTCGCGGCGCTGGCCGCCGGCGGCGCGGCACGGGACGCTGCCCTGGCTGCGATTGCGGAGAGCGGCGGGCTGACGGCGGAGCAGGTGACCGCCGCGGCCGAGACCGGCGCCCGGACGGCGCTGGCGGAGATCGGCGCCCTCCTCGTCGACGCGGCCCCCGAGGGGAGTGACCAGTTGTGAGGCAGTCCTCGAAGACCACGATCCGCACCGTGGTGCAGTCCGTCATCGCCTGTGCCCTTGCCCTGCCGGTGATCGTGGAGTCCACCGGCCTTGACGTTGCCTGGCCCTGGCTTGCGGCCGCCGTCGGCACCGTGGCTGCGGTCGCGGGCACCGTGGCGCGGGTGATGGCCCTGCCGTCGGTGCAGCTCCTCCTCGACCGTTACGGGCTCGGCACCGACCTGCCCGACGGTCACGGAGGAGTGGACCGGCTCGCCCGCAGGAGCCGCGAGTGAGCGCCCCCGAGACGACCGACGAGGGCGGGGCATGGATCTCTTCCGGCCAGATCTACCGCGAGTTGCAGCGCCACAACGAGCTGTTGGTGAAGCTCACGACTCAGCTGGAGCGGGGCCGGTACGAGGAGCGCATCAGCGCTCTGGAATCCCGCATGTGGTGGCTGTCCGGCGCCGCCACCGTGGCCGGCGCCGTCCTCGGCCGCATGCTGCCCGTCTGACCCCGTACGCCTGCGCCCCTGCCCCTGACCAGCCCCTTGCCGGGGCTGGTGGGGCGGGGGCGCCCTTTTTCGTGTCCTCGGACCTCGTGGGCCCCTGGTTGGCCGGAACTTGACGGCCGACCTAGGCAGACAATCAAGAACGGCTATCTTGATTGGCATGGCTACTGACACGGGGGCTACTCCTCCCCGCCTCATCCCGAGCGGCAAGTGCTTCTGCGGCTGCGGCGAAGACGTCGGCCTCGGCTCCTTCTTCGCCCGCGGCCACGACAAGACTGCGGAGGGCGCGCTCCTCGCCGCTCGCTACGAAGCCTCTGTCGCTCACCTCTTGGACCACCATGGATTCGGCCCGGACAACTCTGTGACGGAGGCGGCTATCGCCGCCGGTCGCTGGGCGGAGTGCCGTTGCGGCTTCCGAGGTGGGGAGCAGAGCATGCGCAACCACCAGAAGAACCACTGCGCCTACCGCGCCGACGGCGGACTCACCCACGAGGGCGCCCTCCTGCGTGCCGTGAAGGAGGGCCCCGGCGACTGGGACACTGCGCGCGCTGTGCAGGCCCTCCGGGAAGCCGGCAAGCCGGCGAGCGAATCCCGCGCACGGGACAAGTTGCGCAAGCTACATGAGGACGGGCACCTCGTCCGCACCGGCCCCGCCCGCTACCGCACCACCGACTGACCGGCCGCGCTGCGCCCCGCTGCCCCGCCCCCTTGTGGGCCGGTGCGGCGGGGCGCCTTCGTCGTGCCCCGGGTGTCAGCGGGAGGCGGCATCCTGCCCCTCATGACCACCACCGACACGACAGCCGGATCCGGGCCGGTCCTGTCCGACTGCTGCTCCCAGCCCCTCACCGCCCCCGGCGGCCCGGAGTGCGTCCACCCCGAGCGCTGCGAGCCCAGCACATGCGGCGGGACGTGCCTGCGCTGCGGGAGGGGCGACAACCCCGAGGGCGGGGAGTACGTCGTGTTCTCCTGCCCCCACTGCCGGAGCCGTACGTACACCTGCACCGACGACGGCAACCACGGCTGCAGCTGGTGCGGACTGCGCGCGTGGGAGGCCGACGAGGGGGCCGTGCCCGTCACGATTCACGAATCGTGAACCGCCGTGCGCGCGTATGCCACGTCTCGGGACGCCTCGTCAAACCGGCGCACGACTCCTCCCGGCCTGGTGGATGATGCCGGACATGGCTACTACTACTTACCCTCTCGGTACACAGTGGACTGTCCGCTCCCGCATGAACAGTCACACGCAGACCATCGGCCTCGCCCTCTACTGGGAAGTCAGCGGCAGCACCATCACCGACGACTTCACGCGCGACGAGATCACCCCGGCTGAGCTCTGGGACCGCTGGTACAAGGACTCCGTACAGGACGGCGAGGCCGGCGTCCTCTGGTCCATCACCACTCCGGAAGTCCTGGGCGTGTTCGAAGCTGCACCGTTCCAGTACAGGAGCCGGTTCCCGCTGCGGGAGAACTTCCTCAGCTTCTACGAATGGCCGGAGCACGCCGACACCGGCGAGCGGCTGAACTTCATGCGCCTGCCCGTCCTTGACTTCGGCTGGTCCCGCGACCGGGCCGACAAGGGCGGCTTTATCCAGGAGTTGACCGGTTGGAAGCCCTCGCCGCTGCAACACACCTTCCCGGCGGAGCAAGTGGCTCACGCCGCCGGCCTCGTCGAATAACCACGCTCCTCACCTCCCACCTCACCGGGCCCCGCCGAGTCTCGACCGGCGGGGCCCGGCCTCGTTGAAGCAGGAGAAGGGCACACCGCCCAGGCTCGCCCGCCGAAGGGGGTGCTGTGCCGCTGCGACGACGAGGAGGACGCCCGTGGGACAGCTCAAGATCAGCCAGGTCTTCGGCCCCACCATCCAGGGCGAGGGGAGCGCGGCCGGCCGGCACTGCCTGTTCGTCCGCACCTTCCACTGCCCGCTGGAGTGTGAGTGGTGCGACACCCCGTACACGTGGGCTGTTACCGACGCCAAGGCGGCCGCGCACCGCGACGGGTTCAAGTACGAGCGCGACGAGCCGGGCTACGGGTTGAAACGGATGGAGCCGTGGGAGGTCCTGGACCGGCTCCTCGCACTGTGGGACGTCCAGGACCGGCCCACGGTGATCGTGGTGTCCGGCGGGGAGCCGATGGTGCAGCAGCCCGCCCTCATCCCGCTGCTCCACACCCTGGCCGAGTGGGGCAACGAGGTCCACGTTGAGACAGCCGGAATCCTCGCCCCACTGCCGGAGTTCGACGCCTGCGTGACGCAATACAACGTCTCGCCCAAGCTCGCCAGCAGCGGCAACCGGCTCTCGAAGCGGTACAGGCCGGCTGCGCTGGAGGCCCTGCGCGACACAGGCCGGGCCTGGTTCAAGTTCGTGCTCACCAGCGAGTGGGAGGCCGAGCTCGCAGGCGAGGTCGACGGCATCGTGCGGGACTGCTCCCTGGACGCACGGCGGGTGATGGTGATGCCGGAAGGCGCCGAGGCGGAGGGGAATGTCAGGCTCGCGCGGAAGTTCGCGGACGCCGCGACTCGCCGCGGCTATGGGGTGTCGTTCCGGACTCACGTGCTGCTGTGGGGTAACGACCGCGACCGGTAGGCGCCTCGCCGCGGAGGACTGGTCACTCCTGCGGGGGACCAAATCAGTTGCGGGGTCTGGCCTCGGCCTTGAATAGTGGCTCTCGCCGCGAAGCGAAGCCCGGGGCTCCTTCTCTCTCAAAGAACAGTTCCTCGGGCGCCTTGGTACTCGCAGCACCTTTCGAGGGGATAACTGGATACGGGTGGTTGGCGAAGCGCAGCGTGGAGTTCCTTCGTTTTGGGAACGAGAGGTTGCAGGTTCGAGTCCTGTCCGGTCGGGCATTGTCCGGTCGGTAGCTCAACGGATAGAGCGCTTTGTGTCCTTCGCGCGTCTGGTACTCGCCAGCCTCCCGTCTCCGGTTGTCCTCCTCGTTTCCGGTCGCCTCGCGGCCGGGCCGACAACTGCACTGGGCGCTGCGAAGCGCAGCGTGGGCCTACTTCCCACTGTTAATGGGGTGACGCGGGTTCGAATCCCGCCGCCAGCCGTACGGCTGGTGTAGCTCAGAGGCCGAGAGCACCACGTAGCTCACGCGACTGGTACTCGTGGCGCCCAGCAGAGTTGTCCGTCGGCCCGGGACATTTCTGCCCGCTTGAGGAGACCCCTGATGGCGAAGTTCGCTTCCGCGCGCCACGCCCCGGCTTCCCCGGTCACCACGACCGGCGCCCGCACGTCCACGCACGAGGGCGGCGCCGCATTCACCCGCGACGCGAAGAGTGACCTGTTCCTGTTCGCCGCGGTCAACATGGTGGGCGAGGGCACCTTCTACGAGACTGTCGGCGACCGCGACGCGCGGTTCCGTGACCTCGTGCACGCCGCGACGAAGCAGGACCCGGACTGGGTCGCCCGCTTCGTGCCGTACCTGCGTGGCCACATGAACATGCGGTCGGCGGCGGTGGTGATGGCCGCGGAGTCCGCCCTTGCTCGCAAGCAGGGGACCGACAAGGCCGCGACGATCCCGGTGCGGAAGATGATCGCCGGTGCGCTGCAGCGGGCGGACGAGCCGGCGGAGTTCGTCGCGTACTGGAAGGCCCGCACCGGCAGCACCACCATGCCCGGCGGCGTGCAGCGCGGAGTCGGTGACGCGGTGACGCGGCTCTACACCGAGCGCGCGGCGCTGAAGTACGACGGCGGCGCCTCGCAGTGGCGCATGGCCGACCTCGTCGCGCTCGCCAAGCCGAAGCCGTCCGGGCCGTGGCAGGCCGACCTCTTCGACTACCTCGCCGACCGCCGGTGGGGCCGGGACCGGGTACGGGTGACCAGCCGGCTGCCCATCCTGTCCTCCTACCGGGCGGCGATGGCCATGAGCGAGGCCGACCGACGCGCCTGGTTCCTCGAGGACCCGGACCGCCTCGGCGCCGCAGGCATGACGTGGGAGCAGCTGTCCAGCCTCGGCCGCATGGACGCCGCCGCCTGGACGGCGATCGTGCCGCACATGGGGCTGATGGCGCTGGTGCGGAACCTGCGGAACCTGGACGAGGCCGGTGTGCCGGACGCGGTCGCGGAGCGGGTGTGTGCGCGGCTCGCGGACCCGGAGGAGGTGGCGCGGTCGCGTCAGTTCCCGTACCGGTTCCTGTCCGCGTACCGGGCTGCTCCGTCGCTGCGGTGGGGCCACGCGCTGGAGAAGGCCCTCGCCGCCTCGACGGCGCGGGTGCCGGCGCTGCCCGGCCGCACCCTCGTCGTCGTGGACACCTCCGCCTCGATGTGCAACACCGTCTCCGGGCGGAGCGTGCTGCGGCACGTGGACGTCGGCGCCCTGTTCGGCGTAGCCCTGGCCGCACGCGGCTGCGACGTGGACCTCGTCGGGTACGCCAACGGCACGTTCCGGCACCCGCTGAAGCCGGGCGGGTCGATGCTGCGGCAGACCGAGGAGTTCTGCGCCCGGATCGGGGAGGTCGGGCACGGCACCGAGACCGTCGCCGCCCTACAGGCCACGTACGCGGGTCACGATCGGGTGGTGATCATCTCGGACATGCAGGCCTTCGCCCACCCCGGGGACAGGATGCGCGGGCACTACGGTGCGCGCGGCGAGGTGCGCGGCATGTCGGTGTCCGACGCCATCCCGGCCGAGGTGCCGATGTTCGGGGTGAACACCAGCGGCTACGCGCCGTCCTCGATCGACACCGGCCGGCCGCACCGGTACGAGGTGGGCGGGTTCTCGGACAAGCTGTTCACGCTGGTCAACATGCTCAGCCGGGGCGGTGACGCCGGCTGGCCGTGGGAGCAGGAGCAGACGGCGTTGTAACGCCTCTTCCGCTCCCCGGCGGCCGGGAAAAGCTGGCCGGGGGGCGTGGGCCACCCGCAGACCCCAGTGGTAGCCCCATCCCCGTCTCCGTGCCGGGATGGGGCTTTCATGTTCATGCTGCCGGCTGGCTGGGAGGAATGTCGGCTTGGACTGGTACGCGCCATACGCCGTGCTTCTCGGACCGGCAGTCCGCCCACAGCCGTAGGGGCGCCTGTCCGTGCATGAGTTCCCACTGCTCCTCCCCTCCGGCTATCCAGGACGGTGGTGTGGTCTTGGTCATGGCAAGCCTCAGGCTGTCGCCCACCGTCATGGCGTGGGTGGGTATGGTGCGGCCGTCGACGTCCGCTTCGGTGCTGCTAGGGACGAATCGCAGTGGTCCCCACACCTGGGCCTCAACCTCGCTGAGCGGGGTGTTTCTTGAGATGACAAGCCGTTGGTTCACGTTGTCGTTCCGCACGGTGAGTGACACGCCTTCCAGATACTTGAGCGCCACTGGCCCGGTCAGCGTCAGGTGAAGGGTGACGAGGGAGCCGTTGTCCGGGATTCGCCGGAGCGCCGTTTCGAAGGTGGGTGTTAGCTCGTGCAGCCAGCGGTCGGACTCGATGCGGGCTACGGTTTTCGCGGTCTTGTGTGCGCGGTGGGCGGTGATCAAAGCGGCGCCTGCCGCTACAGCACTGGCCGCCGCTGCGGCGGCGCTGATCGTGTCCGGTGAGTTGAGGTTCATAGCCTAGGGACGGTCTGCTGGAGCAGGTGGGCTTTCGATCATTGCGTTGTGAAGTCGAGGTCGTGAGGTCGCGCAGTGGCAGCGGCGCTGTGGTCGTCAGTCGAGGTCGAGATACAGCGGCTGTTCGGGGTGCGGCCACGGCATGGAGTGGTAGTTGGTGACCTGTTGGTCGATCTTCGCGGCCACTTCGGCTGCGAGTTGTTCGGGGTCGTGGGCGTCCCCGCCGTGGGTTCTGTCACGTCCTTCGTGGAAGGTGTCCCACTTGCTCTTCTTGCTCTTGCGAGTGCTCTGGCCTTGTTCGTGACTGCCGAACCCGTTCAGCACGCTGTTCCAGACGGGTTGGTACCCGACTCGCAGCCCGTCTTCGCCGAGGTTGGTATGTACGTCCGGGAGACGGAGGGCTCGGAAGCGGAACTCGTTGATGGGCAGGTCGGCGCCCACGATCGACCTGCGGTGGTCGCGGATCCGATTGCGGAGGGGGCGTTTTGAGGTGACGGCCTTGCCGGTCGCGCTGTTGCTCGACAGCGCCTGACCTACGTACACGGGGATCTGCAGGTCTGCGAGGGGCCGGTAGGCGGCGATTGTGGTCCCGCGGTAGTAGATGGCGTAGAGGCCTGAGCCGTCGAAGGGCGGGGTGTCCTCGACCATGGAGACCATGGGTTGCCGCTCGAAGGTCTCGCAGATCGTATGCGCGAGGCGGTCGGTGGACAGAGGGTCGAAGAAGTCGGGGGTGTAGCTGGTGGGCACGCGGCTCCTCGCTGGTCGCGGGCAGGCGAGTCGGATGTCTGGGGCACTTTATGACGCGATTCGATCTTTGGTCACCCAGTTGAGTGAACCCCGTCTCAAGATCATTAACTCCGCGGTACACTTTCCGGATGGTTGACCTGCCCGAACACGATCAGAAGACTCGCACCAGCGTGGAGCTGTTCGCTGGGGGTGGCGGCCTGGCGATGGCGGTCGACCGGGCAGGGTTCCGGCCCCTCCTCTTCAATGAGTACGCCAATTACGCCTGTCAGACCCTCGCGGACAACGGGGCGGAGCCGGTGCCAGCCGGTGAGCAGCCGGAGATCCCGAAGCCGGGCCAGCCCGTGCCCCTCGTCCCCGGCGATGTCCAAAAACTCGACATGACCTACCTCGAGGGCGAGGTCGACCTGCTCGCCGGCGGCCCCCCATGCCAGCCCTTCAGCCTCGGCGGAGTAGCCAAGGGGGACGAAGACAAGCGGAACATGTTCCCGCACATGTTCCGCGCGATCCGCGAGATGCGCCCCAAGGCGGTCATCTGCGAGAACGTGCGGGGGCTGCTCCGCCCTTCCTTCCGCGACTACTTCAAGTACATCCAACGCGAACTCGAGTTGCCATTCATGCTTCGGCGTGACGACGTTTCATGGCAGGAACACGATCGCGTGCTACAGCGCGAACACAAGGCAAAAACGCTCCCAGCGGACGAGCGTTATCACGTCGTGGTCATGCCGGTGAACGCCGCAAACTACGGAGTTCCGCAAGTCCGCCAGCGGGTAATCATGGTCGCGTTCCGTGAGGACTTGAACATCAACTACACCACGTTCGAGAAGCACGTGCAGAACTACCCGTTCTCTGAGGCGGCTCTGCATCGCGCTATGCGCCAGGGTGACTATTGGCAGAGGTTTGAAGAAGCTGGTTGTCCGGTGCCTGACCATGTCATCGAGCGGACGATGGCACGCCTCCCCGAAGTCATCACTGAGGTAGACGACCAGCTCAAGCCTTGGCGCACTCTCCGAGACGCCGTGACCGGGCTTGGCACGGACGAACGACTTCCTGCCCTCCCACCGATCGACCGCAAAAAGCTCGACCGGAAAACGAATCAAGGGGGGAAGATCACCGATCATATCGGCTGGCCAGACGCCCGTATCTACGCAGGGCACACACCGAACGAACTCGACCGCCCCGCCAAGACGGTCAAGGCTGGCGTTCATGGAGTGCCAGGCGGTGAGTCGGTGATGCTGCTCGACGAACGGGAACGCGATACCGCTAAACCTGGGGGCTGGCGGTACGTCCACCGCTATATGACGGTGCGAGAGACCGCTCGTGTCATGACCTTCCCAGATGAGTGGAAGGCCGCCGGTCCGAGGGGCGAAAGGATGCGACAGCTCGGTAACGCCGTGCCCGTCGTCCTCGGCGAGTTCTTCGCTAGGGCTGTCGCGGAAGCCCTAGCCAACGCGGGCAAGTGATCATGGTTGGTGACGCGGAACACGGTGGGCGCTGGAAGGAACAGCGGCCACCTAGCCGGGCATGGAAACGCCGCGACGGCACCAAACCTACCGTGGAGCAGGACCGGGCGGCTGGCGGCCGACACCGGCGGATGGTTGACCTGGGAGACGGCCGGGTCGCACGTGGGTCGATCACGCTTAGGCTTCCCAGTAGGGCACGTCGAGTCCGTGCCGCACTTAGGTGGTCTCAGGACGGTGCCTCGCCAGAGCGGTACCTGGGAGAGGTCGATCACGACACACGGTTCGCCAACCTCGTGGAAGGTTGGCGACTCGCCCACGCCGCCGGCCTACTGGTCGGCGACCGGCTCCCCGAAGGATCCACGGCTTCCTCCCCAGCCGTACGGTCCGCGATGCAAGGGAACAAAGGGAGAGACACCACAGTGGAGTTGAGGCTGCGGTCTCTCCTCCATCGGCAGGGACTCCGCTTCCGCGTAGATGTGAGGCCGCTTTCCAATGAGCGATTCCGCGCGGACATCCTCTTCACCAAGTGCCGGGTCGCCGTCTTCGTGGATGGCTGTTTCTGGCATGGCTGCCCAGCACACCACCGGCCCTCAAAGAAGAACTCCGAGTTCTGGCGGCGGAAGATCGAAGGTAACCGGCAGCGTGATGAGCGGACGACCGAGGTGCTGAAGACGGCAGGGTGGACCGTGCTCCGTGTCTGGGAGCACGAGGACCCCGAGCTGGCCGCTGCGCGAGTTCTTGCGGTTGTCCGTGAGCAGAGGACGGGCAACAAGGCCGGTCATCACAAGGTCGCTGGCCCAGCCGGACGAGGTTGACCAGCCGAATCCGTCCGATCGGACACTCTGCACGCTTCCGACGTCCGTGGTCGAGACTCGCGGGGCCAGCAGCACACCACCACCCCCACGTATGGCTGGCGGCGGCCTGGATGCGTATCGGCGGCGCGGTTCATGCGCTTGGCCGCCCTACGGTTGCCGCCCCGTGAGGGCCTGCACTCGGATGGAGAGGTGGCCCCTCACTTGTCGTCAGCGGGCTGCGATTTCCAGCTCGAAACGAGGAGGCATCCATGGCGAAGACGTATGGCAGGAAGGTGGCTGCGGGGATCGCCTCGGCGGTGTTCCTCGCTGTGATGTGCGGGAGCAGCGCGTATGCCGCTTCCGGCCCGGACGGCGGCGGGGGCGAGGTCCGGCGGATTCACACGGTGCGGGTGACCGCCGCGGCGCCGGCGGAGGCCAGGCAGACGGACGAGGGTGTCTTCTTCACTGCGCGGCCGGTCGCCTTGTGCCCGCCGGGGCACGTGGTGACGGGTGGCGGGATCGGGGATATCCCCGACGAGGGGGTGAGGATCGTCGGCTCGGACGGGCCGACCGATGACGGGCGCGGCTGGAAGGCGGTCCTCGGCGCGACCGAGGAGGGGGAGATGCGGGCGGTCACCGCCATTTGCGTGCGCGGGACGACGAGCCGCGGCTAAGCGGAGTCGGCGCGCGGGGCCTCGGGGCGGCACTGGTCGCAGGGTTCGAGGCTGCGGCCGGGCTTGCTGCGCTCGTGGTTGACCTGGGCGCCGTTGAGCTTTTCGCCGTCGGCCATCCAGCAGTCGGCGCGGTGGACGATGCCGCGCCGGGGCTGGCCCTGCGGGGCGAAACGCCACTGGATGCACCACCGAGGGGTGGTGTCGGTGTGGCCTCGTGGCGGGCCGTCCTGGATCTGCTGGATGGCCTGGCGTACGGCGGCGAGCTGCACCAGAAGGTAGCGCTCCAGGGTGCGAAGCCGGGGCTCATCCTGCGGCAGATCGGACACGTGTTCGAGTCTAGGGTGTGCCGGGCTCGGATGCAGGCCGCACCCTGGAGGTGTGCCGCTTCACCCGCCCCTGCCCGTCGCCCTCGCCCGGGTCACCTCCACGTTTCCGCCGGGCGAGGTGTGGAGCTGGGAACCGAAATTCGACGGGTGGCGCGGCCTGATCTTCCGCACACCGGTCGGGGTGGCGATCCAGGCCCGATCCGGCCGGCTCATCACCGCCTCGTTCCCGGACCTCGTGACCGCTGCCCTGGGGCTCCCGGCGTCCACCGTGATCGATGGGGAGATCGTGGTGTGGCACCGGGAGCGGGTGGACTTCGGCGCGGTGCAGCGCCGCGCCCTCGCGAACCCTCGTCGCGCCTTCGCGCTGTCCCGGGTGCTGCCGGCGTCATTCGCTGCGTTCGACGTGCTCGAGCTGGAGGGGGTGGACATGCGCCCGCGCCCGTACCGGGAGAGGAGGGCGGCCCTGCTGGAGCTGCTGGCCGACGTCGGTCCGCCCATCCAGCCCGTGCCAGCCTCGACCGCTCGGGAGGACGGCCGACGCTGGTGGGATACGCGCGGGGTGGGGATTGAGGGCGTGATGGTCAAGCACCTGGAGGCGCCATACCGTGGGGGCGTCCGGTCGTGGCGCAAGGTCAAACATGGGGAGCCGCGCCGGGCCGGGATCGTGTCCCCGAAGGTGTGAACACCCGGCCCAAGTGCCCGGCGCCGGGCGCTCGTCGGCCCCCACCGCTCGGGGCTGTGGGGGCCGAGGGCGTACACCTGGCGGCGGCCGAGGAGTACCGTTCTGAGTGTCTAGGTCAGAACGGAGTCCAGTATGCAGCACGCAAGTTCAGGCTTGGGAGAGAACGTACGCGCGCATCGGCGCACGGCGGGGCTGAGTCAGGAGCAGTTGGCGCATGACGCCGGCCTGTCGGTGTCCGTCGTTCGGAAGATCGAGCAGGGCGGGCAGGCGAGGGTGGAGACCCTGCACGCTGTGGCCCGCGCCCTGGGCACCACCACGGCCGACCTCTTCGCGTCGGACGCCCCCGGCCCCGTGGTCGGGGACGAGTCCAACCGGCAGATGCTCGCCGAGCTCCGCCGCGCGCTCATGCCGCCGGTCGGGATCAGCGAGACCATGGCCTCCCCAGGCGAGGCCGAGAGCCTTCCGGAGCTTCACCGGCGCATCGATGACGGCCACGCCCTCTACCACGCCGACCGGTACGACTCCGTCGCGCGCATGCTGCCCGGCCTCCTCCGCGCAGCCGAGGCCGCGGCGGTCAACGCGCCGGAGGGCGAGGAGCAGCAGCGCGCCCAGATCGCCCGCGCGCAGGCCCTCCTTCTGGCCGGCAAGTACCTCACCCAGCTCCGCCAGTACGACATGGCCTACCAAGCGTTGGCCGAGGGAATCCGGTGGGCGCGGGAGACGGGGCAGACCCTCAGCGCCGCCACCGGCGTGATCGGCATGTGCTGGCTGCTGCTGCGTCAGGACCGCTTCGAGGAGAGCGAACGCCTCGCCGTGGCGACGGCCGCGCAGATCGAGCCGCGGTTCTCCTCGGCGTCGCCGGGTGAACTCGCCGCCTGGGGTGAGCTGTCGCTGCGCATCGCCTCCGCGGCGGTGCGGAACAACCGGCCGGACGAGGCGGTGGAGGCCCGCAGGATGGCCGCCACGGCGGCGAGCGCCCTGGACCAGGAGCACGTCGACTACCGCTCCCACTGGACGACGTTCGGCCCGATCACCGCCGAGCTCAAGGCCGTGGAGGACCTGGCGGTCGCCGGCGACGCCCGGGGTGTACTCAGGCGGGCGGACGAGGGCGTGCTCGGGCCGCGGGCTCTGCGGAAGTGCGGCAAGCCGTCTTCGAACAACTGGGACCGGCACCGTCTCGACGTCGCCAAGGCTCACGTCACGCTCGGCTCTACGCAGGACGCCATGGAGGAGCTAGGCCGCATCAAGCGCACCTCGGGGCACTGGCTCAAGCACCAGCCGATGGCCCGTTACGTCATGAGCGATCTCCTCAAGTCCCGTAAGCGGACGCTGACTCGGGATATGCGGGAGATGGCGGCTCACCTGGAAGTTCACGCATAGCTACCACGTAGCGTGGCAGTTCGTTGCCGGTCGGTGATGAACTGCCACGCTCCGCACGTGGTCTGACAACCCGTCTGTTCGTACGGTCCATCACATCCTGTTGGACCTACGCCCGGGGAAGTCAGACCAATGCGTAGAACGACCGCAGAAAGACTCCGCCGCCTCGTCCTCGCGGACCACTCCGTCACGGCCACGACGCCGGTGACGGGGCCGTGCTGCATAAGCCGAGAGGCCCCCGCCGCCGGGGACGCCGCCGATTCGGCAGCGGACGGCCGGGGCATGAACGTACGGCGGGACGAGGCGTCGTGACCGCCACGGCCGCGACGCCGTCCTCGACCGGCGCGCCCTCGTACACCGAGTCTCTTCCTCGTGTGCCCGCGTCGGCGGGCCGGGCCCGGCGTCTCGTGGGCGATGCCCTGGCCACCTGGTACCTGGCCGCACTCCAGCCGGACGCCGAGCTGGTGGTCTCCGAGCTGGTCACCAACGCGGTTGAGCACGCCCGCGCTGACGTGATCCGCGTCACCATCACCCGTCTCGCCGCCGGCGCCGTCCGTATCGGCGTGATCGACAAGGACTGCGGCGAGCCGTCGCCGCGGGCGGCGGGACCGAGGGACGAGGACGGGCGGGGGCTGGTCATCGTCGGCGCCCTCGCTGTGCGGTGGGGCGTGGACCGGATGCGGTGGGGAAAACGCGTCTGGGCCGACCTCGGTGTGGACGGTGCGGCGGGGGGTGGGGTGTGAAGCCGTGGGCGCAGCAACTCTGCTACTGCATCACAGTCGCCCTGCTGTTGGGCGGGCTCCTCTACGAGGTCCTCGGGGACGCCTCATGACCGCCGGCGCGAGCCCTCGGCCGGCGGCAGCCGTGGCAGTCGCGGAGGTGGGTGAGGGCGGGCAGCGGTGGACAGTGGGTGACTGCTGGCTCTACTGCGAACGCCCCGGCATCCCTGTGATGTGGGTCGGCGCCGCCTCCTGCCTCGGCCTTCACGCGCCGCTGACTGCCTGCCCCGACTGCCTACACCGCCTCGCCGCGAAGATCCGCGCCCGCTACCACCGCCGCGATCTAGGACGCTTCGCATGCCCCCATTGACCTTTCGGCGCGAGCAGCCGCGCTGAAACTGCAAGCTCCCGGTGCGGACTTCGCACCGGGGATGGCCGGGAAACGCCTTCGCACGGTGAGCGCATCCGTACGCTCCGCGTTGCGGAGCCCAGTCATCGGTACCACCGCACCATGCAATTGCCGATCAATTGGAGGAAATGTCATGAACCACCTGGCCATCGCTCAGCCGACGCAGGCAGTACCGTCCGCGGTCACTTCGGGTGCGGTCGACCTCGACCTGGACGTCAGCATCGTCACCTCTGGCCCGGTCTCGGCGGCTCTGTTGTCCAGCACCGATGACGGATGCGACACCGTTCGGGGCGGCGACTGCTGACCTGACCGCCCGGGGGTGCCTGCGGTCCTGGCCGCAGGCACCCCCCCGCCGCATCACAGGAACGAGGCCTTCCGGAAGGGGCGACGAGTGTGACCGTGAGCGCGTATACGCCGTACTACCGCCCTGCCGGGGCGGCGATGCTTCGGGCGAGCGTGTATCCCGCCCGGCTGGACCTGCCGCCCTGGCCCGCCGACTCCGCCGAACCCGGAACGTGGCGGACGTGGCTCACGGCGGCGTGGGCCCTTCCGCGCGTAGCCGAAGCCACCGCGCAGGCAAGCCCTCACCTGGCCACCCAGATCGACGCGATGCACGCAGGGCGGCAGCCCGACGCGAGGAGCCTCCGCCGGATGGCGTTGACGCTGGCCCGGTATCTGCTGCGGATGCGCAGCCGAGCCACCCCCTTCGGGGCCTTCGCCGGCGTCACCGCGGCCTCCTTCTGCCAGCACACGCAGCTCCGTTGGAGCGACGATCACACCTTGCACACCCGGGCGGACCCGTCATGGCTCGCCGACATCACCGCCCGGCTCGAAGCCTGCACCCCGCTGCTGGAACGGCTACCGGTCGTCGTCAATGACCTCGCCAGGGTTCGAGGTGGCCGGCTGATCGTGCCGTGGCAGCCCCACCAGTCCGCTGTCCCCGGCAATCAGGTGGACAAGCGAGAGGTATCGGTGCGCCTGGTCCCCGTGGTCGAGACGATCCGGCACGCGGCGCACAAGCCCATCCTCGTCGGCGCCCTCATCGACCAGGCAGCCGCCGCCCATCCCGGCGCCACCCGCCAAGCACTCAGGGGCGTGGCGGGGCAACTCGCCGCGTCCGGCGTGCTGATCAGCGCTCTGCGGGCGCCGTCCACGACCACCGACGTCCTCGCCCACCTCCGCCACCAGCTCGACGCAGCGGGCGCGCACGACCTCCCGGAAGCCGAACCACTGATCGCTGCGCTCAACGAGGGCGGCGCGGACCGGCCGACAGCGGACCTACGACTCGGGGGCTCGCTGGTCCTGCCGCACGCCGTTGCAGCCGAGGCCGCAGCGGCGGCGGAAGCCTTAATCCGGCTCAGCCCCGCCACGACGGCCACGGCGTCCTGGCGGGACTACCACCGCGCATTCCTCTCCCGGTACGGGCCCGGAACCCTCGTACCAGTCGAGGAGCTGACCGACCCTGGGCGGGGTCTCGGGCTGCCCAACCACTTCACTCAACCTCCCTCCAGCACCCGGGAGATGACCCAACGCGACGAGATGCTGCTCGCCCTGGCACAGCAAGCCGCGCTCGACGGCGACAAGGAAGTCGTCCTCGACGACACTGCTCTTGCCGCGCTCGCTGGGCCGGACGGACAGCGTCCGGTGACGCCGGCGGACCTGTGGGTCGACATCCGCGCCACGTCACCGGCCGCGCTGGACGACGGGGCGTTCACCCTCGGCGTGTGCGGGTTCGGCCGGACCGGCGCCAATACCGGCCGCTTCCTCAACCTCCTGAACCCGGCGGACCGCGAGGCGATGACCCGCATGTACGCGGCACAGCCGCCCAGCGTCGACGGGGCGATCCGCGCGCAACTGTCCTTCCCGTCTTGCCACTCCCGCACGGAGAGCATCCTGCGCGTGCCCGCGGTGCTGCCGTACGTCGTCCCGTTGGCCGAGCACCGCACGGCCGACGGCAGCCACATTCCGGTGGCGGATCTCGCCGTGGCGGCCGGCGCCGCACGGCTGTACGTGGTCTCACGTTCCCGGCAGCGGGTCGTGGAGCCGGTGCTGCTGCACGCCGGGGCCAGGTACACCATGCCGCCGCTGGCCCGGTTGCTGTTCGAGATCCCGCGTTCGGTGCACCCGGCGGTCACCACACTCGACTGGGGTGCGGCCTCCTGCCTGTCGTTCCTGCCCCGCGTGCGGTACGGCCGCAGCATCCTCGCCCCCGCCCAGTGGCGCGTGGACCCGGCGACCCTGCCCGGCCCGGACGCCACCGAGCGCGAGTGGTCAGCTGCGCTGGATGAGGTCCGCGAGCGCCGGTCGATCCTGGGCCGCCTCGCAGCCGGGTCCGGTGACCGGCGTCTGCGGCTGGACCTGGACGAGCCGATGGGACGCGCGGTTCTGCGATCGCACCTGGAGTCGGCCGACGGACCGGTGATCCTCACGGAGACTCCCGCCGTCGATGACTACGGCTGGTGCGGCGGACGGGCCCACGAGGTCGTGATCCCCCTGGCCGCCACCACACCGGCCGACCCCGCCCCGGCATTCCTGACCGGCGCGGCTCCGCCCGTCACCAGGTCCGACCGCTCAGTGGTGTACGTGAAGCTGCACGGGCAGCCGGAAGCGTTCGACACCATTCTCACCGCCCACATGGGCGCGCTGCTGCGACGCTGGCCCACCCCGCCGCGCTGGTGGTTCGCCCGCTACCTTCACCCCGCGCCGCATCTGCGGCTCCGCATCCACGACGCGGACTGGCGCGCATCCGGCCACGTGGCGGACTGGGCGGCGGACCTCCGGCACGCGGGCCTGGCCGGTCAGGTCACGTTCGACAACTACCACCCGGAGACCGGCCGTTACGGCACCGGGCAGGCGATGGCCGCCGCGGAGGCGCTGTTCGCCGCCGACTCCGCCGCCGTCCTCGCACAGCTCGCATGCCTGGCCAGCGCCCGGGACATCCATCCGCAGGCGTTGACCGCCTCCAGTCTGGTTGACCTGGCCGCAGCGGTGATGGGCAGCCGCTCGGCCGGTGTTCGCTGGCTTCTCGACCACCCCGAGTACGCCGAAGGCGCGGGCGCGCAGAACCGGGAGCTGCGCCGCCAGACACTCCGCCTCGTCGCCCCTGACGTGCTGCACGGTCTTCCCGGCGGACCGGCGGTGGTCACCGCCTGGGAAGCACGGGCCGACGCGGCGGCCCACTACACCGCGCTGCTGACGCCCGATACCGCCAGCCCTCGCCCGGAGACAGTGCTCGGCTCGCTGTTGCACCTGCACCACGCCCGCGCGCGCGGTATCGACCCGCAGAGCGAGGCGGCCACGTACAAGCTCGCGCGTGCCGCCGCCCTATCCCACGCAGCCCGACAGAAGGAGGACATGAGTGACCGTGCTTGACGACACCCGACTGCGCCACGCCGCAGTCGTGGCAGGTGAACTCGCTGCCGCTCTGGCCGTGCCGCCTTCGGTCGACTACGGCGACGACTACCGGCCCGAGAGCCCACGGTGGCGCGACCAATCGCTGTCCAAGGGCGCCGCCGGCGTCGCCGTCCTGCACGGCATCCGCGCCCAGCACGGTGACGGCGACGCCGCGCCGGTGCACGCGTGGCTGACCCGAGCCACCCTCGACGACCTCAGCGCCGGGCCGGGAGCCGGCCTGTGGTTCGGGGCACCGGCGGTCGGCTTCGCTCTCCACACCGCCGCCCCCGGCCGCTACCGGGGCGCGAGCAGCAGTCTTGATACGGCTGTCGCCGACCTCACCTGTACTCGACTTACCGCAGCCTTCGAGCGCATGGACGCCCACCAGCGCCCGCCGCTGTACGAATTCGACGTCGTGCGCGGCCTCACCGGATTGGGCGCCTACCTGCTGCGCCGCGACCCCGGCGGCAACCTCGTCCGAGACGTCCTGCGCTATCTCGTCCGGCTTACCGAACCCGTGCGGGCCGACGACCCAGCCGGCCCGAGGGCGCCCGGCTGGTGGACGAACGACACCCCGGCCCTGGAGACCGACCCCCGTTTCGCGGCCGGGCAAGCCGACTTCGGCGCCGCGCACGGTATCGCCGGCCCCTTGGCGTTACTGGCACTGGCACTGCTCGAGGGCGTCACCGTCGACGGCCACCACGACGCCATCGGCGCCATCTGCCGGTGGCTCGACGCGTGGCGGCAGCAGACCACGGCGGGCCCCTGGTGGCCCGAACGGATCACCCTCGACGAACTCCGCGACGGTCAGCCGCACCGGTCGGGCCCGGCACGCCCGTCCTGGTGCTACGGCACCCCCGGACTGGCACGGGCGCAGCAGCTCGCCGCACTCGCCACCGGCAACACCGCCCGCCAGCACGCCGCCGAGGACGCCCTTGCCCGCTGCGTGGCCGACCCGAGACAGCTTGCTCGCATCACCGATCCGGCGTTGTGTCACGGCTGGGCCGGGCTGGTCGCCACCGTCCTGCATGCCGCCGCCGACGCGGCCACCCCCGACCTCGCCCACCACCTGCCGGGCCTCATCGACAGCCTCCTCGCCCACGCCCACGACACCCCGCCCGGAGACCTCCCCGGGCTGATCGAGGGCAGCGCCGGCGTCGCCCTGACCCTGCACAGCATCGCCTCCGGCACCACCGGCCCGTGGCCTGCCTGCCTCCTTCTCGCGTGACCACCCACCCCCGACGGGAGCCGTGATGACGAACGAGCCGCCCCACGCCTGGCGCCAGATCAATCTGTGGTGCGACACCTGGCGCGACACCGAGCGCATGGCCGCGACCCACCTCTTGCCGCTGCTGACCGAAGCCGAGCGAGGCGGGGCCCTCGCCGCCTGGTGGTTCATCCGCAAACGCGAATGCTGGCGTCTTCGCCTCCTGCCGTCCCCAGGCAGTGACGAGGAGCAGGCCGCGTTCCTTAACCGGCTCGTGCAGCAACTCACTGAGCATGCCGGGCTTCGCGATCACGCCGCCGGCGTCGTCTACGAGCCGGAGACCCGCCGCTTCGGCGGACCGGAGGCGATGCACGCCGCTCACCGGCTGTTCCACGAGGACAGCCGCCACATCCTGGCCCACCTCGCAGACGGCGTGCGTGACCAGCGCCGCGAGATCGGTGTACGGCTGGCCTGCCGCATGCTGCACGCCGCCGGGCAGGACTTCTACGAGCAGGGCGACGTGTGGGCCGCGGTCGCCGAACATCGCACCACCGACGCCGGACTGGAGCCGTCGGCCGGGACCATCGCCGCGGTGCAGACACTCCTCACCGCCGACGGTGACACCACCGGCAGCCCACTGACCCGCTCGCCGGGCTGGCCCGACTGCTTCGACCAAGCCGGCCGCAGCCTCGCCGACCTGGCCCACCACGGGCACCTCTCCCGTGGTTTGCGCGCCGTCCTCACCGACCACATGCTGTTTGCCTTCAATCGGCTCGGCCTTCCCGCCGAGCACCAGGCCGTGCTGGCCACCGCCGCCAGCCGCGTCGTCTTCCACCGCCAGCCCGCCCTCCGCACAGCCCGGCCAAGCGAGCGCCCCGACCCCGACCAGCGCACTACAGTCAGGACAGTGACCATGACCCCCGCCTCCGCATCGGCCTCAGAGCCGCAGCAGCTCCGCGACGCCCTCGTTGCCAAGATCGACAGCCTCGGGAGCTTCCGCACCGGATCGGTCCGCGACGCCTTCCGCACCGTCCCCCGGCACCTGTTCCTGCCCGGCGTGGACCTCGCGACGGCGTACGCCCCGAAGCAGGTGGTGACCAAGCGTGCAGGCGACGGCACCGCCACCTCCTCGGCGTCCAGCCCCAACATCGTGGCGATCATGCTGGAACAGCTCCAGGCGGCGCCGGGAAAGCGCGTACTGGAGATCGGCGCGGCCACCGGCATCAACGCCGCCCTGCTCTCCGAGATCGTCGGCACCGCCGGCAAGGTCGTCACTCTCGAACTCGACCAGGATCTCGCAGAAGGGGCGCAGAACCACCTCGCGGAGACCGGATACGAGGGTGTCACCGTGCTCTGCCGTGACGGCGCACTCGGAGCACCGGAGGACGCCCCGTTCGACGGGATTATCGTCACCGCCGGTGCCTGGGACATCCCCGGGGCCTGGTGGCAGCAACTCGCCGTCGGTGGACGCCTCGTCGTCCCGCTCCGGCTGCACGGCAGCGGCCTGACCCGCTCCATCGCGTTCGAGCGCACCGACGAGGCGCGGATGGTGAGCACCAACTCCGCAGTGTGCGGATTCGTGCCTATGCGCGGCGCGGCCGAAATGGGCGAGCGCCACGTCCGCCTCGCCGACGAAGTGATTCTCAAGGTCGACGCCGACGACCTCCCGGACGAGACGGCTCTCGCCCGGGCCCTCAACCACCGCGCCCACCACCACTGGACGGGCATCCAGATCCGCCACGACGAGCCGGCCGCGCACGTGGACCTGTGGCTCGCCACCACCAGCGACCTCGCCTTCGGCAAGCTGTCCGTGTCCCCGGCCGCCCGCGAGCTGGGGCTTGCCGACCCGGCCCTGCGCTGGTCCGGGGCGAGCTTGTATGACGGCGGAACCCTCGCCTACCTCACGGCGCGCCCTGTGAGCGATGAGGCGGACGAGCTGGGCATCTTCGTACACGGTCCTGATAGCCACAAGCTCGTCCATCAGGTGGATGATCTGCTGCACCGCTGGAGTCACCAGCGGCCGGCGCAGCCCGTGATCACCGCTTTCCCCGCCAGCACCCCGGCTGAGGAGCCTGCGCCTGGTGCCCACATCACTCGGCCCGACACCCACCTGACCATCACCTGGGGATCGAACCCCGGCCGCCCGTGAACCCCCGCGCGGGCGGCCGGTCACCCTCCTTCGCGCCCCGTAGGGGCGCCGCACTGGCCGCTTACGCTGGGCGAGCAGCCCAGCCGACGAACGGATCAGGAACCGCCCCGTATGGCCATGGAACGCCTCCAGTGGGAAGACCTTCCTGCCGCGGCCCGCGCTGCTGTTGAGCAGCATGCCGGGCGCGTCGTGACGGCTCACTCCGTGGGGGGCGGGGCGCGGATCTTGTGGCGGGCCCAGGCAGCGGGCTGGGACCTCCTCGGGTACGCGCTGGTGTGGGGGCGGCACGCGGACTACCGGCCCGGCTCACCGGATCTGCCGCTCGTCTTCGACGCCCTTGCGAAACTGCAGGCCACGCCGTGCCCTGGCGGCCGGGTGGTGAAGCGGGCGGAGGACCGGTGGGCCGGATACGTCCGGGGCACCGACATCGGCCTCCTCGCCGGTGATGCGCTGTTGCACACCGACCTTGCCCCTCACAACGTCCTGATCACTGACCGGGCGCACCTCATCGACTGGGCTTGGCCGACGCGAGGCGCCGGGTGGATTGATCCGGCGGTGTGGGTGCTCAGGTTGATGGAAGCCGGGCACAGCGCGGACGACGCTGACCGGTGGGCCGGCCGAGTCTCCTCCTGGAGGAGCGCCTGGCACGAGGCGGTGGCGGTCTTCAGCGCAGCGAACGCCGCGGCGTGGGAGGAGATCGCCCGCGACGACCCGCAGACGTGGAAGCAGGACATGGCCCGCCATGCGAAGGCGTGGGTCAGGTACTGGGAGAGCAGGGCGTAGCCCGCTTGAAGCTGGCCCCGTCGACCGCGAATCCCCCGCGCGGTCGGCGGGGCCTCCTCGTGTGAGGGCCCGGGGTGTCGGTGGGCGGGTTATGGTGCGGGTGCGATGGTTCACGCATCGGCCGGTCGCGGGTGTACGTGCTGGTCACGAGTCTGGTGGCCGGGTGGTTTGCGTGAGCGGTGCGTGAACGGAGGTCCCGGAACGGCCCGGAATCACCGGAGCGCGCCGGAGGATAGAAGGCACTGAACTGCACTTTCCGGCCCCGGCCGGAGTGACCAGAGTGCGCCAGAGGGATTCCTCTCGTCTTACAAGGCAGATGTCACAGGTTCGATCCCTGTTGCGCCCACCAGCGAAGAAGACCCCCGACCGATCACGGCCGGGGGTCGTCGACATCCGGGGCTGACCTCAACGGCGACGGTCAGTCGCGGTCGGCGCGGTCACCTGAGCAGGCGGTCCATGGGGCTCACCGCTTCGCGCTGTGTGTCCTGGACGACGTGTGTTCATGGCGCCGGCCGCCGTGAGAAGCGCGGCGCAGCCATGGCCGAGTCTCGGTGGCCCCGGACGAGTGAAGGTGCCCCCGCCCGCTGGGAGTCCGGGCGGGGGCGTGGTGTGTCGGCGTCCCATCTCCCCGCGCTGGGACGCCGCCCCGTCCCGCGACGGAACCTTCACACGGGACGGGAGCGGAAGCGGTGCCCGCCGCCGGCGGACGACGGGGGCACCGCGCAGGCCACGGGGGATCGGCAGCTCGGGCCTGCGTGATCGATGTTCCAGCGGTGACGCGATGACCGCAATCTGTAACGGCGTTGTAAAGCGGCTGATGACAGGTGTCATCGTGGGGGCTTGTGGAAGGTACAGGACCTTCCAGGGGCTCCTGCCCGGTGGCACGAGGGATTCGTACGGGGGCGTACCCCTGTTGTGCCCACCAGTACGAGACCCTGCCGAGATCGGTGGGGTCTTCGCGTTTCGTCGGCTCTCTCGCCGGATCCGCCCGTGTTTCCTATGCTTTGGAGAGCGAGACGGGGGAGGTCACGTGAAGGTGCGAAGAGTCGCCGCCGAGGCCGAGGTGGGTGGAGCGAGAGATCGGGTCGGGTGGCGGAGGGCCGGGGCGTACGCCATCGCCGCGGTGACGCATCTGCTCACGGCGGGCCTGCTCGCGGGTGGGCTGTCGCTGGTCGTCCTCGGCTGGGAGACGGTCGTGCAGCCGCTGATCGGCCTGCTGCTGCTCGGGTTCGCCGCCCTGCTGCGTCCGCGGGTGAGCCGGCTCGACCCCGGTCTGCCCACGCTGCGACGGGCGGATGCGCCGGACCTCTTCGTCCTGCTGGACGACATCGCGGACACGGCCGGTGCGGGGCGGCTGCACGTCGTGCAGGTGAGCCCGGATTTCGCCGTACGGGCCTTCGCCTACGGCATCCGGCGCAGGCGAGGGCTGGAGATCGGCCTGCCCCTCTGGCTCACCCTCGCACCGCAGGAGCGGGTCGCGGCAGTCGCCCACGAGGTGGGGCACTTCGTATCGGGTGACGACCGCCGTGGCTTCGTGGTGAGCAGCGCGCTCGGTGCGCTGTCGGAGAGCGCCGAGCGTGAGGAGGGGCGGCTCTCCTCGGTGGAGCCGCTGTTCACCGCGCGGTCCCCGCTGTCCCGCCACGCGGACGAGATGGCCGAGGCGGCGCGACGCTACGACGTGGGCAGCCGCGCGGCTGACGGGATGCTGTGGCTGCCCAAGTGGGTTGGGCGGAGCGCGGCGCGCCTGCTGGTGCGGCTCACGCTGCCGGGCGCGCGACGTGCGGAGTTCCGCGCCGACGCCGTGGCGGCCCGGGTGGCTTCCACCGAGGCGGCGGTCTCCGCCCTTCGCGCCCGGGAGTTGGCCGGGCCCGTGAGCGCCGAGGTGCAGCGGAGGGCGGTCGCCCTGCGTACTTTCCGCGAGCCTGGTGTGGCGGGTCGCGCGGACGAACGGTTCTGGGCCGAAGTAGCAGTGCACACAGCGGAGTTGCGTGACGGTGCCGCGCCGTCCGACGGCCGGCGCGACGGCGCCGGGCAGGAGGACTCCGGGCTGCCGTCGTCCGATGCGCGCGTCGCGCGGATGACGCTCGGGGCGGCACTGTCGGCTGCGGTCACACTCGACGACGCCACGGCCGAGGCCATCGAGGCCGAGCTGCGTGAGCCGAGGTCGTCGCTGGCCCGCACGGTCGTACAGGACTGCGTTCACGCCTGAGGGGTGTGCCCGGCGGGCCTTGCCGGGACGGAACGGTGACGCGTGCGGTACCGGCTGAGCATTGCCCGGTGCGCGCCGCCGTTTCTAGGCTTGCCCCGTGCGTCCGACGACGGGGGGAGCCGGGATGGACGAGGTGCGCGCGGCGGGACGGTCCGGCAGGGGCGCGGGAGCGCTACGGCTCGGCGTGGGAGCGCTGTTGCTGATGGCCGGCGGCGGAGTGGTCGCCGTCGGGACCGGAGCGCCGGGCCTGGAGACGGAGACGTTCACGCGGATCAGCTGTCACGAGACGCGCGTCGAGAAGGGCGGCACCGTCTGGCACTGCTTCGGGATGAGCCGTGCGCAGATCGAGACGGCCGAAAGAATCCAGCGTCAGGCCCGGCAGGACGCGCTGATCGCCCATCGTCCCGGGGGCCCACCCCGGCGGCCGGAGCCGCCCCCGCTGCGTACCCGGCTCACCTTCGTCGACCACGACGGCCGGGAGGACCCTGTCGAGGTGACCGCCACCCGGGTCGGTTCGCGATGGATCGCCCACGCGCCGGATGTGGTGGGTACGGGTGTGGCGCTGCTGCTGGCCGGTACCGGGGTGACCGTCTCCGGGGCCCTGCGGGTGCGTGCCGTCTGGCGTGCCACCGCGAGAGAAACGGCAGCCTGACTGCTGCCGCATCGACTTCGGCGCGGCGGGAGTGCCGTTGAGGTGGCCGTAGTCGCACTCGCGCTGACGAGCATCCTGGTGGATCGGGAGGCCCGTTCCCGAGAAGGCGAGGTGCGCGGTGTCGACGGCACGGTGCAGGTCGGAGGTGTACACCGCGGACAGGGCGTCGTTCCGGCGACGAGCGCCGAGCTCGCCGGCCTGTCGGCGTCCGGTCTCCGACATCGTGCCGGGCAGCCACCCGGTGGCGATACCCGCCTCGTTGTCGGTGGTCGTGGCATGCGTCTCGTACACGAGTCGTACGGGCACAGGTCAGGATGCCTCGTCGCGCGGGTGACGAGGCGAGGCGGGCCCGTCGTTCCGGTACGCCGGGGAGGCCGGTGTACCAGGGGGCGACGGGCCCGCCGCCTCGTTGTGATGTCCGCTCCGCCGCGCCAGGCGTGGGCCGGTGGACGGACCGCGGGTGCGTCCGAACTCGCGCCCCGGCACGCGCGTCTAGAAGAAGTGCTTGCGGCCGCCGACCGCGCGGCCGGTGGAGCCGAGGATCCACAGGACCGCGCCGACGACGATGAGGACGCCGCCGACCGTCGTCAGAAGGCCGATACCGGCCAACATGCCGATGAGGAGGAGGATGAGACCGAGAATGATCATGCGCTGTTCCCCTCTTGAGGACCTTTGCGGTGTGCGGCCGCGTCTCTCGTCGACAGGGCCGGTACCGCGTCTCCCGCACGTTCCGTGTGCGGGAGCGGGTGGGAACCACGGGGCTTGAGGGCCCCGGGTTCGTGTTGCCTGCCGACCGAGTGCCCCTCCTGGCGCATCGAATGCGTGTGCAAGGGCGTGTTTCTCGGGCGGGCGGTCCAGCTGTGGTGGCGGGCCTTCCGGCTGACGCCGGGTCAGGGGTGATGCGCGGGGGGAGGCCCGGGCCGCTTGGCGGTGGGACGGGACGGGCTCGCCCCGTGCGGCGGGTGTCAGGAGCCCTGTGCGTCGGGGGCGCGGAGGTGGGCGAGGACGACGGGGTCGATCCTGCCGGGAACGAGGCGGTTCTCGAGGTTCTCGACGCCGGCCCAGGTCTCCAGGGCGGTGTGGCCGCGGGCGGCGACGAGGCGGCGGACCTCTTCGGCGAGTTCGCCGGTGAGGTCGAGGAGGGTGTCGGGGTCCGGAGTGCCGAAGAGCAGGGTGTGCATGTCGAGCAGGCGGTGCAGCTCGGTGACGGGGTGCGGGTGGTCGTCGACGCGGAGGTCGCAGGCGGTGTCGTTCATGCCGCCGTAGCCGGCGCCGGGGGCGACGACGTGGAGGGCGGCGCTCTGGCGGCCGCGCCGGTCGCCGCCCGCGGCGTCGCCCGCCGCGAGGGCGGCGAGCAGCCGCCTGTCGAGGTCGGCGTCGGCGGCCTCGAGCCAGGCGGCCTCCATGGCGTCGATCACTTCGGGGCCGGTGAGGATGTTGCCCTGGATCGCGTAGCCGTCGCCGGAGGTGCCGCCGGCCCAGTCGAGGCACTTCTCGCCGGTGTACGTCGCGCCGTCGCCTTGCGGGCCGACGACGCCGAGCTGGCGGTGGGCGTGCTCGCCGTCGGTGGCGACGAGGCCGGCGACGACGTCGGCAGGCGGGACTCCGGTACGCAGCAGGGTGAGCCCTTGCGGGCGGTACCGGAGGTTCGCCGTGGCCTGGGTGGCGAGCGCGCCCGCCCCCGCGTCGGCGGCGGGCACCACCGCGCCCACGGAGAGGAACTTGCTGGCCACCGCTATGCCGAAGGCCGCGCCGGACCGCGCCACGATCGAGAACGTCATGCACCAGGACGGTAGGCGGCGGCGCGGCGCGGCACCAGAGGGTGTGCGGGGTCGTCAGAGGCGCTGGACGTACGGGTGGCGCCACTGCGGGGAGGGGTCGGCGCCCGGCTCCGTCCAGTACTCGCGGCCCGCGGTGACGAGGCCGTCCCGCACGGTCCAGAAGGAGGCGGCGCGGAACAGGCCCATCTCCTCGTGCGGGACCTCGACTTCGGAGACGACCTGGTCGCCGTCGGCGACGATGCGCAGGACGCGGATCGACCAGCCCTCCGGGTACTCGGACTGGACGCGGAGGAAGTTGTCCCGGCCGACGATGCGTTCGGCGCTGACGGGCCACTCCACCACGACGTCCTGGGCGAGCAGGGCGCCGGCGCCGGGCCAGTCACGGTCCTGGATACGCTGCCAGAGGGCTTCGACGGTCTTCGCGGGTTCCATGAGCCGAAGCGTCTCAGGCCGCACTGACAACGGCAGTCCCAAGGACGCACTGCGTGGACGGCCAGGGCACGGAGACGTCGGGGAAGGCGAAGCGGTCGACCGTGCCGAGGGTGAAGCCGGCCGCGGTGATCGCGGCGAGGGTGTCGCGGCCGGTGTGGCAGCCGCCGCAGAGCAGTGGCCACAGGGTGGCGTCCAGAGCGCGCTGGACGCGCCGCATGCGCGGCGAGTCGGCGCGTACGTGCTCCCAGAAGCGCAGTTCACCGCCCGGACGCAGCACGCGGCGGATCTCGTCGAGGGCACGGCCCTGGTCGGCGACGGAACACAGGGTCAGGCACGTGACGGCCGCGTCGAAGGAGGCGTCCGGTGCGGGGATGCGTTCGGCGACGCCGTCCACCACCTCCACCGGTACGGGAGCGGTCCGGGCCGCCGCTTCGGCGTGGGCGCGCAGGCGGGGCTCGGGTTCGAGGGCGACGAGGCGGGTGACGCCGGGAGGGTGGTGCGGGAGGTTCAGTCCGTTGCCGGCACCCACCTCCAGGACCTCGCCGTGCAGACCGGCCAGCATCCGGCGGCGGTGCCTGTTCCCGCCGGCCCGCTCCATGGCGGGGCCGGACGAGCGGACGTAGAGCCGCGAGAACACGGGCCGGCGCATGTCCTGCGGCATCGGCGATCGCCACCCTTCGGGGCCGGCCCCGTCCGCGGGCCGGACGAGGGCGGTCTCAGCCGACGGTAGCCGAGGGGGAGGAGGGGCGGGGCGGATTCTCGGAGGCGACCGGCCCGGCGCCGCCGGCGGTCGCACGCCGGGCCGCGCCGACGGCGTCGTGCAGGACCGCGACCAGACGCCGTTCGGCGTCCGGGGCCCGCAGGAGTACGCGCAGCGCGTGCTCGAGGTGGTGCCGGCCCGGGCCGCGCCACCAGACGGTGTCGCGCGCCGCGGCGGTCCGTCCGCCCGGAGACGCCGACACCCGGCGCGCGCGGGCGCGGCAGCGCGCCTCGCGCGCGGCGAGTCCCCGCGCGGCGGGGGCCGCCTCCCGGGCGGCGTGCAGCACGTCGGCGATCAGGCGGGGGGCGAAGCCGCGGTCGGCGGGGCGGGCGTCGGCCAGGTCCGCGGCGAGCGGCCGCAGGGCCACGCGCGCCCGGTCGCCGACGGAGTCGTTGACGGAGCGGGCGAGGGCGGCCAGGGCGGGGTCGGTGCCGCGAGGGCTGTCGGTGAAGGGCCCGGCGCCCAGCAGGGACGCCGTCTCCATCAGGCAGGCGCCGTCCTCGGGGCCGAGATGCCCGTACGGACGCGGCTCCGGCATACCGTCCGGGACCGGAGGCGCGGCGGAGGGCCGGGGCGTTTCGGACCGTTCCGGCTGGGGCGCCGCGCCGGGGCTCACGGAGAGGGCCGTGCGGGAGGGGAAGTCGTCGCGGGGCGGCGGGTGGTGCAGGAAGCGCATGGCGCCCTCCGCAGGTCAGATCCCGGTCGCCAGATGCAGGATCCAGAACGATGCCGCGCCGACGAGCGCCGCGCCGGGGAGGGTGAGCACCCAGGCGACCAGGATGGTCCGGGCCATTCCCCAGCGTACGGCGGCGAGGCCGCGTGTGGCGCCCGCGCCCATGATCGCGGAGGTGATCGTCTGCGTGGTGGAGATCGGCGCGTGGAACAGGAACGCCGTGGTGTACAGCACCGACGAGGCGACGGACTCCGCGGCGAAGCCGCGCGGCGGGTCGAGGTGGACGATGCGCCGTCCGAGTGTGGTGATGATGCGGCGCCCGCCGCTGTAGGTGCCGAGCGCCATGGCGAGGGCGACCGCGGCGATCACCCAGAGCGGGACGTCGAAGGACTCCTGCCACCCGGCGGTGACCAGTGCGAGGACGATCACGCCCATCGTCTTCTGCGCGTCCTGGAGGCCGTGCCCCAGCCCCATGGCGGCGGCGGAGACGGTCTGCGCCATGCGGAAGCGGCGGGTCGCCTTCCGCGGGTTGGCACGGCGGAAGACCCAGAGGAGGCCCGCGTGCAGCAGGTAGGCCAGGGTCATGCCGACCAGCGGTGAGAGGACCATCGGCAGCACGACGTCGTCGACCACTCCCATCCAGTGCACGGTGCCCGCGGCGGCCAGCGCGGAGCCGACCAGGCCCCCGATCAGGGCGTGCGAGGAGGACGTGGGCAGGCCGAGCCACCAGGTGAGGATGTTCCAGGCGATGGCACCGACGAGCGCGCCGAGGACGATCAGCAGGCCGTCCACGCCGGTGGGCGCGCCGATGATTCCGCTTCCCACCGTCTTGGCCACCTCGGTACCGAGGAAGGCGCCGGCGAAGTTGGTCACCGCCGCCAGCCCGAGCGCGATGCGCGGGGTGAGCGCGCGGGTGGAGATCGAGGTGGCGATGGCGTTCGCCGCGTCGTGGAAGCCGTTGGTGAAGTCGAAGGTCAGACCCACCGCGATGATCACCAGGACCAGGGCGAGCTCCATCGCGGTCCTCCCGCTCGGTCGGGGTCGTGCTACGACGAGCCGACCGGGTCCCGGCTCGGCGTCCGATGCTCCGGGGCCGCTGACGCCGCCGTTCCCGGGCCCGTCCCGCCGGTTCCGGTTCGCCAGCAGCCTAGGCGGCCCGGCGGTGAATCGCGCCCCCGACACGGCGTCGGCGTGCCGTCCGGCGGCCCGGTCGGAGACTCCCTGGTACGTCGGTACGTCGGTACGTGGGTACGTCGCGCGCGCCGCGGGCCGTGTCGCGCCATCCTGGTGGGGAGGCGGCGACATGCGCCACCGGAGCCTCTCCGGAGGAGGTACACGATGTCCCACACCGTGACGGCGGGACTGGACGGCTCGCGTGAGAGCCGGGCGGCACTCGACTGGGCGGCCGCGGAGGCGGTCCGCCGGAGCGCGACGCTGGAGATCGTGCAGGTCCACGAGACCGGGGTGTACCCGTTCTCGCAGCTCCAGGACGACCAGGTGGAGATCGACCACGCCGAGCGCGTCGTGCAGGAGGCCGCCGACGCCGTCGGCAGCCGGCATCCGGGGCTGCGGCTCACCTCGCAGGTCGTCGCGGGCCGCCCCGCGAACGTCCTCGACGAGATCGCCTCGCGCTCCGACCTGCTGGTCCTCGGCACCCGCGGTCTGGGCGGACTGCGCGGGTTCTTCGTGGGCTCGGCGGCGCTTCCCGCGGTGGCCCACGCCCGCTGCCCGGTGGTTCTCGTCCGCGCGCCGAAGGGCGAGGACGCGGTGGACCGCAAGGGCGACGTGGTGGTCGGTCTCAAGCCCGACAAGGCGCCGCAGGAGATCCTGGACTTCGCCTTCGACGCGGCCGCACGCCGTTCCGCGCGGCTGCGCGTCCGGTACGGACTGGAGGCGCCCCCGACCCACCGGTTCCGGCACCGGCGGGAGGCGCCCGCGGCGGACGCCCGCATGATCGAGGAGCAGACCGAACGGCTCCGCTCCCACCTGCGCCCCTGGCAGGAGCGTCACCCGACGGTGCAGGCCGACTGTCGCACGCTCGTCGGACCTCCGGCGGCCGAGCTGGTGGAGGAGGCCGCCGACGCGGCGTTGCTGGTGGTCGGCCGCCGACCGCACACGCACCGGGTCGGCACGTACATCGGTCCGGTCACGCATGCGGTCATGCACCACGCCGTGGTGCCGGTGGCCGTCATCCCGCACGACTGATCCGGTGCGGGGAAGTCCGGCGCGCGCCCGCGCACGCGCCGCGCACGCCGGCACGCAGGACCCTGCTCCGAAGCCGCACGCCCGCGCGCCGGGAGTCCGGTCGCCCGCGCCTCGGACGGGGCCGAGGGACGTGTCAGTGAGGAGTGACACACGCCCTCCGACCTCCTTCGGAGCCCCCTGGCGCCCGGTGCTGCGCGGAACCGGGGTCCGGCGCACGTACCCTGCCAGGGGGAGACCGAGGGAGGTGCGATGTCCGAGAAGAGCAGGCGGCTCAATCTGACGCTGCTCGTCGCGACCGACGGGTGCGCGCTGCTGCGCGCGGCCGGGGAACTCGACGTGCACACGGAGCAGCGGTTCCTCGCGGACGCGGGCGAGCTGGTCGACAGCGGGCATCTCTACCTGGTGCTGGACCTGACGGCCCTGACGTTCTGCGACTCGCGCGGTCTCAACTGCCTGCTCGCGCTCGACTGGCTCTGCCGCCGTCTCGACGGCCGGCTCATCCTGGCGTCGGTCGGCAACCGTCTGCTCCAGCTCCTGGACCAGACGAAGGTGCGCGACCGCTTCCTGGTCGTGCCGACGGTGGGTGCCGCCCTCGACAGGGTGCCCGACGAGCACCGCCCGGTGTGGCCGCCGGTGGACGTCGCCCCCGGGGCGGACGGTTCGCCCGCGAGGGGCGTCCGGCCGCCGTCCGCCCGGCGCGACCCCGACGCCGTCCCGGGCCGCCACCCACGCTGACCCGCGCACCGGGTCCCGGCGGACTCGTCGCGTACGCGTGCGGCGCGCCGCCGGTGGTCGCACGTGAGACCGCGACTACATTCCGTGCATGATCCGCGTGCCGCGTCGCCGTGCCCTGCTCCGTGCGTCCGCCCTTCTCGCGTTGCTGCTGCTCCCGACGGTCCTCCCCGCGACGGCGCCGCCCGCCGACGCGACCGACGGGACGGGCGCCGTTGCACCGGCCCGTACGCCCGGTCGGCCCGATCCCGTCTCCC
The DNA here is from genome assembly GCF_031845485.1 of Streptomyces hazeniae. NCBI lineage: Bacteria > Bacillati > Actinomycetota > Actinomycetes > Kitasatosporales > Streptomycetaceae > Streptomyces > Streptomyces hazeniae. Next base: position 32,814 of record NZ_JAVREQ010000001.1, on the reverse strand, counting down.
CGTACCTGTCGCTCGGCTGGGGCGCCCCGCCCGATCCCGTGGAGGTCATGGAGGCGACCGGGGTGCGGTGGTTCACCCTGGCGTTCGTGCTGAGCAGCGGCACCTGCACGCCCCGCTGGGACGGCGTACGGCCGCTCACCGGAGGCCGGGACGAACGGGCGATCGAGGCCGTCCGTGCGGCGGGCGGCGACGTCGTCGCCTCCTTCGGCGGCGGGCTGGGCCACAAGCTGGAGCGGTCCTGCCCCTCGGCCCGCGCTCTCGCCGGGGCCTACCAGGAGGTCATCGACGCGTACGGCCTCTCCGCGATCGACGTGGACATCGAGACGGGGGCCTACCGCGACCCGCAGGTCCGCGCCCGCACCGTCGCTGCGCTGCGCCGCGTCGTGACCGCCAACCCCGGCCTGACGCTCTACGTCACCCTCCCGTCGGGTCCGAAGGGCCCGGACGCGCGGCTGATCGGCCGGGCGGCAGAGGAGGGACTGGAACCGGACGTGTGGACGATCATGCCGTTCGCCTTCGGCGAGGCCGGCTGGGGCCGCGACATGGGCGACCTCACGGTGCGGGCCGCCGAAGGGCTGAGCGCCCGCCTCCAGCGGGCCTACGGGTACGGCCGGGCCGAGGCGTACCGGCACGCGGGCGTGTCGACCATGGCCGGAATCACCGGTCACGGCGAGGTGGTGACGGTCCGGGACTTCCGCACGCTCGTGGAGTACGCGGAGCGCACCGGGCTGGGACGGCTGTCGTTCTGGTCCGTCAACCGCGACCGCAAGTGCCCGGACGACCGGTACCCCTCCGACGACACCTGCTCGGGCGTCGGTCAGCGCGACTGGGCGTACACCGGTATCCTCGCCGGCTACCGCGGCCCCGCAGCGCCGCGTCGGTGACCCGCCGTCAGCCGCGGCGCGCCGGCGCGCCGGCAGGCCCGGCCGCACCCGTGGGCGCGCCGGGGTGGGTGTGCGCGGGACGGGACTCGACGGCCGCTGGTCCCGCAGGGGCCGGTACGGTCGTGCCGGCCGTCGGGGCGGCGGCCGGCGAACGCCGTATCACGTACGCCGCCAGCGACCCGGCCGCGAAGAGGGCGAGCACCGAGACCGCCGCGCCCATCCAGGTCGCCCCCATCCACTGGCTGCCGAACCAGCCGAGGCCCACGCTGTACGCCGCCCAGGCCAGCCCCGCCAGGGCCGACCACGGCACGAACTCCTTCGCCCGCCGGTGTGCCGCGCCCGCCGTCAGGCTGACCACGGACCGCCCGGCCGGGGCGAACCGGGCGAGTACCACCAGCGCTCCGCCGCCGCGCACGAGCGCCTGGCCGAGCCGTTCCTGGGCGACCGTCAGGCGGCGCGACCGCGCCACGGCCCGTTCGAACCACGAGCCGCCGCGCCAGGCAAGGCGGTACACCAGCAGGTCGCCCAGTACGGACGCGGTCGCCGCGCACAGTACGAGCGCCAGCATCTCCGGGAGGTGCGTCGCCGCCTCCGCCGCGCGTGCGGCTCCGGCCGCTCCCGCGGTGCCGGCGACCTCCGCCGCCTCCGCCGCCGTGGTGCCCGCCACCGCCGTGGCCGCGGCGATGACCAGCACGCCGCTGGGCAGGACGGGGAGCCAGATGTCCAGGAGGACGGACAGCGTGATCAGCGCGTAGACCCACGGCGTACCCAGCAGGGCATCCACGTTCTCCTGCACAGTCCTGCCCCCGTTCGACTGCCGTCGGCTCCCCGCTTACCTGGGGGACAGCCTACGCGCGCACGGGGCCGCGGGGACGGGTGGGGCGCACGGGGTGCGCCCGTGTCGGCGCGTCAGCCGTCTCCGGGCGGGGACAGTTCGCGCTCCAGCACCCGGGACAGGAGCGACCCGGGCTGCGGCCCGGCACCCGGGGCGGGAGCCGTCGCATCCGCGCGGTCCAGGGCCAGGCGGGCCGAGCGGCCGTGCAGGACGAGCGTCATCAGATGGTTGCCGAACCAGGGGCCGCCGGTACGGTCCCAGCTCAGCGCGGGCTTCGGCAGCCGGGCGTGACGGGCGATCAGCCTGCCCAGCCGGCGGCCCGCGCGGCTCCAGCCGAAGCGGAAGCCCCAGTGCATGTACTTCGGGATGCTGTTGTGCACCGGTGAGCAGGTGAGCTGCACCACGCGGGAGTCCGGTGGCCGGGCGAAGTGGGGCTGGGCGAAGTGCGGTTCGGCCAGGTAGGCGTGGTGCACGTCGCCGGACAGCACGCACACGGTCGCCGGGGCGCCGGGGCCCCCGCCCACCTCCGCCACGAGCTCGGCCAGTTGCAGGAACGACTCCGGGAACGCGGCCCAGTGCTCGAGGTCGCCGGCCCGGCGCAGCTTCTCCCCGCGGCGGGCCCACGCCTCGCCGCGCGCCCCGGCGCACAGCGCCGCGTTCCACGCCTCGGTGTCGTGAATGGCGGGCGGCAGCAGCCACGGCAAGGACGAACCGATCAGCAGATGATCGCAGTCCGGCTCCAGGGCCTGCGCGCGCAGCCACGCCCACTCGCTCTCGTCGAGCATCGCCCGGTGCTGCTCGTCCAGCACGCGGGCGGCCCGGCTGTCGGCCATCAGCAGCCGTACGCGTCCGAAGTCCCTGCGGTAGCTCCAGCGGAACGACGCCGGGTCCGCGTCGGCCTCGGCCGCGAACTTGCGCAGCACCTCCGCACCGTCCTCCGCCCCGCGGACGGCGGCGAACAACGGATCCTCCGCCAGCTCGCCCGGGCTGAGGTTGCCCAGATGCTGGTAGACCCAGTACGAGGTGAGGCCGCCGAGGATGCGCTCCCGCCACCAGGGGTGCTCCGCGATGTCGCGCCGCCAGGCGGCGCTGGTGTTCCAGTCGTCGATGACGTCGTGGTCGTCGAAGATCATGCAGGTGGGCACGGTCGACAACAGCCAGCGCACCTCCGGCGTGAGCCACGATTCGTAGTACAGCTCGGTGTACTCCCCGTAGTCCGCCACCTGTCCCCAGGGCGGCTCGTCCAGGTCGCGGTGCTCCGCCAGCCGCGCCCGCATCCCCGCCGACGTCTCGTCGGCGTACACCTGGTCGCCCAGGAGCAGCAGCACGTCCGGCGTCTCGCCGTCCGCGCGTATCTGCCGGGCCAGCGCCTCCAGCGCGTCCGGGCCGACCGAGTGGTGGGAACTGTCCGCGGGGCGCGCCGCCCAGCGGCACGAGCCGAACGCCACCCGCAGCGGATCCGCACCGTCCGGGGCGCGCGTACGGATGAGGCTGGGCGGCATCGCGGGATCGGGGAGCGGCCACACCTGTTCGCCGTCCAGCAGCACCTGGTAGGGCGTCCGCGTGCCGGGCTCCAGGCCGACGACGGTCACCAGCGCGTAGTGGTGCCCGGACACCTGCCAGGTGCGGGCGCCGCCGCCCGCGGGGGTGCCCCCGTCCACCGTGCGGCTCCGGCCTCCCGCGGCCTCCGGGCCGGGGACGCAGCGCACCTCCACCTCGCAGGCGCGGTCGGTCTCCACCCACACGGTGGCGGTGTCCTCGTCCACGTACCGCAGCAGTGGACCCAGGCGCAGCTCGGGCATCCCGGCCTCCCTTCAGACGCTCGACACCGTACGGAACGACCGGGCCGCCCGGTAGTTCCCCGAGCGCGCGGGCGGTCCCGGCGCCGTAGGCTACGCGCGTGCTCGCCGCCGACGCCCTGCTGCCCGTGAACACCACGCTCGGCGTCGTCCTGGCGGTACTGCTGCTCGCCGCGATGGGCGTCGGCGCCGCCGCGCACCTCGTACACGCCGACGGACGCCGCCACGCGCGGGCCGTCGCGCTGGCCGGAGTGCGGGCGACCGTGCAGCTGGGGGCGGTGTCGCTGCTCATCGGGTGGGTGATCGGCGCGGTGCCGACCCTGCTGGCCTTCGTGTTCCTGATGTACGCCGTCGCGGTGCGCACCGCGGGCCGCCGGATCACCGGCAACCGCACCTGGTGGTGGGCGGCGGCGCCGGTCGGTGCGGGCGTCGGGCCGGTGCTGGTCGTGGTACTCCTCACCGGGCTCGTGCCGCTGCGGGGCATCACGCTGGTGCCCGTCGCGGGCATCCTCATCGGCGGGACGATGACCGCCACCGCGCTGGCGGGCCGGCATGCCCTGGACGAGCTGCGGACACGCCGCGGGGAGGTGGAGGCCGCCCTGTCCCTGGGCCTGCCGGCCCGTGAGGCGCGGCTGGAGATCGCCCGCCCGGCGGCGGTCGGGGCCCTGGTCCCCGGCCTCGACCAGACCCGGACGGTGGGGCTCGTCACACTCCCCGGCGCCTTCGTCGGCATGCTGCTGGGCGGTGCCTCCCCGCTGATGGCGGGGGCGGTGCAGCTCTTCGTCCTCGTCGCGCTGATGCTGGCGCAGACGGTGGCGGTGGCCGCCGTCCTGGAGCTGATCGCGCGCGGCCGGATGTATCGCGTACCCTGGCATGCGATCGAAGGGGAGTAGCTCTTCGCCGGACCGTCGACACACTGGGCGGCTCGCGGACGTGTTCCGCGTCCCACCGCCCCGGCGCCCGGAGCGCGCACGGCCCGCCGTCACCGGCGGGGCCCGTACGCGCCAGCGAGACCTTCGGCCGCAGCGTGAGCCATGTCTGCACGACCGCATGACCGCACGCTGCCGGGCCGAAGTGTGCGCGTCTCGCGGTCACCGACGGCTCCGGCAGCCCGACCGATCGAGGAACCCGCTCCCGTGTTCAGTCTCACCACCGCCGCCGTGACCTTCGGCGTCGTCTTCCTGGCCGAACTGCCCGACAAGACCGCTCTGGCCGGGCTGGTGCTCGGCACCCGCTACCGCGCGTCGTACGTCTTCGCCGGCGTCGCCGCCGCCTTCACGGTGCACGTCGCGCTGGCCCTCGCGGCCGGGAGCGTCCTCACCCTGCTGCCCACCCGCCTGGTGGACGCCTTCGTCGGCCTGCTCTTCCTCGCGGGGGCGGCGTTCCTGCTGCTGAAGAAGGACGAGGGCGGGGACGAGGAACAGGCCAGGACGCCCGCCGACCAGACCTTCTGGAAGGTGGCGGGCAGCGGCTTCTCACTGATCCTCGTCGCCGAGTTCGGCGACCTGACGCAGATCATGACGGCCAACCTCGCCGCCCGCTACGACGACTGGCTGTCGGTCGGTGTCGGCGCGCTGCTGGCCCTGTGGGCGGTGGCGGCGCTCGGCATCGTCGGGGGCCGCACGCTGATGAAGTACGTGCCGCTCGGGCTGATCACCAAGGTGGCTGCGGTGGTGATGGCCGCCCTCGGCGCGTACAGCCTCTACGAGGCCGTCTCCGCCTGACGGCGCGCCGGTGCGGCGCTCCCGGCCGACGGCTCTCCCCGTGCTGTCTTCGTCGGGCAGAGGTTTGCCGGAGACCGGACTGGCGTGACGGGGGCGTTGTTTGTATCGTGTAGGAACAAAGTGGTTCCGCCCCGTGTCCCTGACCCGGAGGGGCGGGACCATCTTTTTCGCCGTACGGCGCAGGCGCACCCGTGCGTACGCCGTACACGCCGCACCGTTCGCCACCCGCCGACGGGAGTACCGCCGTATGCCCCTCCCCACGCCGACGTTCCGCGCGCTGCTGCTCGACATGGACGGGACACTCGTCGACTCGGACGCGGTCGTGGAGCGCGTCTGGCGCGGCTGGGCCCGCGACCACGGCCTGGACGAGGCGCACGTGCTGTCCGTCGTGCACGGCCGTCAGGGCTACACCACCATGGCCGCACTGCTGCCGGACCGCCCGATGGAGCGCAACCACGCGGAGAACCGCGAGCTGCTCGCCGCCGAGACCGCCGACATGGACGGCGTCGTTCCGGTCGGCGGCGCCGGGGACTTCCTCGCCGCCCTCCGTGCCGCCGCCGTGCCGCACGCGCTGGTCACGTCCGCCGACGCGCCGCTGTCCACCGCCCGGATGCGGACGGCCGCGCTGCCGCTGCCGGAGACCCGCGTCACCGCCGAGTCGGTGAGCGCCAGCAAGCCCGACCCCGAAGGCTTCCTCAAGGGCGCCGCCGAACTCGGTCACGCCCCGGAGGACTGCCTCGCCTTCGAGGACTCCGGCGCCGGGATCGCCGCGGCGAAGGCCGCCGGGATGCGCGTCGTCGGCGTCGGTCCGCGCGCCGCCGAACACGGCCCCGACCTGGTCGTGCCGGACCTCACCGGTCTGCGGGTCGCCGCCACCGGGGACGGCGTCTTCACCCTGCACCTTCCCGCCTGACCCGCCCGCTCCGGGCCCGCCTGCGCGCCGCCGGCGTCGCCGCACGCCTCAGGACCGGCCTTCCGGTCTCCGCGGAATCTCCTCGTCCGCGCCGCACAGCTCCTGGCCGAGTTCATGCACCAGCTCGCTCAGTTCGTGCGGGCGGTCCGCCGTCCACCAGTCGCCGAGCAGCTCGGCGAGCGAGGCCTCGCGCGCGGCGGCGAGCCGTTCGGCCACGTCGTACCCGGCCGCGGTGAGGACCAGCGGGACACCCTCCCGCAGCGCCAGCCCCCGCTCCTCCAGCTCCCGTGCGGCCTCCGCGACCACGGCCCGCGGCAACCCGACGCGGTGGGCCAGGAGTGCCGGTTCCACCGAGCCGTAGCGCCTGATCCGCAGCACCATCCAGCACGCGGCGGGGCGCAGTTCCACCCCCGAACGGTCGGCGATCCGCGCGTACAGGTCGCGGCGCCCCTCGCGGGTGCCCAGGACGGACAGCGCACGGCGCACCTCGTCGGCGGAGGACCGTTCCACCGGATGGTTGACCAGCGTCTCGCTGGCCTCGGGGGTGCGGACGCTGCCGCGCAGCGGGTCCTCCCGGAGCAGCAGCGAGAGCACGAACGCCACCAGGACCACGGGCGCGGCGAAGAGGAAGACGTCGGTGATGGCGGTGGAGTACGCCTCCAGCACCGCGCTCCGGGCCTGCGGGGGCAGTGCGGCGACACCGCGGGGGTCCTCCTGGAGACCGGCCACCGAGACGCCCGGCGGCAGCGCCCGGCCGCGCAGCGCGGCGGACAGTTCGTCCCCGAGCCGCCCGGCGAAGAGCGTGCCGAACACGGCGACGCCGAACGCCGCGCCCACCGAGCGGAAGAAGCTGGCGCCGGACGTGGCGACGCCCAGGTCCTCGTAGCCGACGGCGTTCTGCACGGCCAGCACCAGCACCTGCATGACCAGGCCGAGCCCGAGGCCGAAGACGGTGAAGTAGACGCTCGCCTCCCAGGTGGAGACGGCCGGGTCCAGGCGGTGCAGCAGGAGCAGGCCCACGCCGGTCACCGCGGTGCCGAGCACGGGGAAGACCTTCCACCGGCCGGTGCGGCTGACGAGCTGCCCGGACAGGGTCGAGGAGAGCAGCATCCCCGCGACCATCGGCAGCATGTGCACCCCCGACATCGTGGGGGACACGCCCTGCACGACCTGGAGGAACGTCGGCAGGTAGGTCAGCGCGCCGAACATCGCGAAGCCGACGACGAAGCCGATCGCCGAGCACAGCGTGAACGTCCGCACCCGGAACAGCGTCAGCGGGACGACCGGCTCGACGGCCCGCCGCTCCACGCGGACGAACACCACCAGCAGCAGCGCCGCCGTCAGCACCAGCGCGGCGGTCTGCCAGGACAGCCACGGCCAGGTGGTGCCGCCCAGCGAGGCCGTCAGCACCAGGCAGGTGGCGACCGAGGCGACCAGGAGGGTGCCGAGGTAGTCGATGCGGTGCCGGTGCGGGCGGGACGGCAGGTGCAGCGCGGTCGCCGCGACGACCAGCGCCAGCGCGCCGAACGGCAGGTTGATGTAGAAGACCCAGCGCCAGTCCAGGTGCTGGGTGAAGAAGCCGCCCAGCAGCGGCCCCAGCACGCTGGTGGTGCCGAAGACCGCGCCGAACAGGCCCTGGTAGCGGCCGCGTTCGCGCGGCGGGACGAGGTCGCCGACGATCGCCATGGACAGCGTCATCAGGCCGCCGCCGCCGAGCCCCTGGAGGGCGCGGAAGCCGATCAGCTGGCCCATGTCCTGCGCCACCCCGCACAGCGCGGAACCCGCGAGGAAGAGCACGATCGCGGTCTGGAAGAGCTTCTTCCGCCCGTACTGGTCGCCCAGCTTGCCCCAGAGCGGCGTCGCTGCGGTGGCGGCCAGCAGGTACGCGGTGACCACCCAGGACAGGTGGTCCAGGCCGCCCAGCTCGCTGACGATCGTCGGCAGAGCCGTCGCGACGATCGTCTGGTCCAGTGCCGCCAGCAGCATGCCGAGCAGCAGCGCCCCCAGGGCCGGCCAGAACGACCGCCCGGGGTGGGAGGCGTCACCGGGCCCGGCGGCTTCGGCGTCGGACGGCCCGGTCGGGGAGGCCACGGCGTCACCTCACTCCCGTCTGCGGCACGCACGGCTTCCCCACATGGTCGCCGCTCCGGGCCGCCCCGTCGCGGGGACGCCGTCCTCCCCGGCCCGGTCCCGGCCCGGTCCGGGCCCCCGGAGCCTCAGTCCGTCTTCGGGGCGGCCTGCTGGGCGACCTCGAAGGACCACACCTCGGAGCCGGTGGCGGCCGGGCGTGCCCGCTCACCGCTGCCGCCGCCCTGGTGCGCGGCCTTCATCGGGCCCTCCATCCAGGCCCGGAAGGCGTCCTCGTCCCTCCAACGGGTGTAGACGAGGTACTGGTCGGTCCCCTCCACCGGCCGCAGCAGTTCGAACCACTCGAAGCCGTCCGCGGCCTCCACGAGCCCGGCCCGGGCGCCGAACCGCTGCTCCAGCGCCTCGCGCTGCTCCGCGGGCACCGTCAGGACGTTGATCTTCACGACGCTCATGCCTTCCATCCTGCCGCAGTCGCCGCGGTCGCTCGCGCCCGGCACCCCGGCCGCCCCGGCTGACCGGCCACGCCGGGCCTCGCGCCGCCGGGCACAGCCCCGCCGGCACGGCCGTTCGGACCACCGTCAGGTGACCGCGGGGTGGCCTGCGTCCTGCCGGAGGGCACAGGATGGGCGACGACATCGGGACGAGGGGAGACGGCGGGGCGTGACGGATACGTCAGGAGAGCGAGCCGGCAGCGGAACGGCGAGCGGATTCCGGCCGGTCACGGCCTTCGGACGGCTCGGCCCACGACGGGGGGCGGCGCTGGTCGCGCTGTGGCTGCTCGCGGCGGCGCTCGCCGTGCGCGAGCTCGCGGGTGCCCTGAGCACGCGATCCGGAACCTGGGATTCCGGTCTCTTCCTCCGGACGGCTCCGGACGCCGGCCCCGGGGCCGGCGGATCGTCCTACGCCGACGACGCGTTCACCGGCACGCCGTTCGCCGGCCTGGTCCTGACACCGCTGCGGCGCGCCGCCGACGGAGGCATGGGGGCGGTGTGGACGGCCGTCCCGATGCTTCTGGTCGCCGCCGTGGCCGTGATGGCCGTACGGGGACTGCCGGACCGCTTCGGCCGGCGCACCGAACTGCTCGTGGTGCCCGCGGCGTTCAGTGTGCTCCTGGTCTCCACGCCCGTGCGTTCCACGTTCGGGCTCGGCCAGAGCGGCGCCCTGCCCGTCCTGCTGGTGCTGCTCGGCTGGCTCACCCTGGGCGCGGGCGAGCGCACGGCCGCCGACCGGCGAGCCGCCGGCGTCCTCATCGGCCTGGCCGCCGCACTCCAGCCCGCCGTGCTGCTCTTCGTGCCCCTGCTGTGGATGACCGGCCGGCGCGCTGCGGCCGGGGCCACCGCGGGCACGTTCGCCGCCTGCACGGTGCTCGCCTGGAGCCTGATGCCCGCGGACTCCCGCACCTACTGGCTGCACCACGTCGGCGGGACGGGCCTCGCCGACCCCTCCGACGCGCTCGGCAACCAGTCCCTGCACGGCGCGCTGCTGCGGCTCGGCCTGCACGGGCCGCTGGAGATCGTGCTGTTCGCCGGGCTCGCCGCCGGTGTCGCCTGGCTGGCCGTGCGCCGCGCCGCGCTCTACGTCCGGGACGGTCAGCCGCTGCTCGCCGCCGCGGTCACCGGCTGCGCGACGGTCGCCGTGTCGCCCGCGGCCTGGCAGCACGAACAGCTCTGGATCCTGCTCGCCGTGGCCGGCCGGATCGGCCGGCGCAGCGGCGACCGGGTGATGTGGCCCGTGCTGGTCGTCGCGGTGATGACGCTGGACGGCAGCGCCCTGCTGCCGAACGTCCCGCCGCTGACGGCGGTCGGGGACCACGCGCCGCTGATCGCCGCCCTGCTGACGGCCTGCGCGGTCCCCTTCCTCGCCCGTGACTCGCCCTACTGGAACGACCCGGTGCGCACCGGGCCGTTGAGCCGCCCGAGCCTCCTGCTGGAGCTGCTGCTCATCCGCGTCGGGTACTGGGTCTACTCCGTCATCCGCGGCCACGCCCCCGACACCCGCGGCACGGCCGAGGGCCACGGGCTGCAGATCCTCGACGTCGAAAGAGTGCTCCTCCTCGACTGGGAGCACGCCCTCAACCGCTTCGCCGTCGCCCATCCGTGGCTCGAGACCCTCTGCAACGTCTACTACCAGTCGCTGCACTACGCGGTGCCCGTCACCCTGCTGGTGATCCTCTACCTGCGCCGGCCGGGGGAGTACCGAAGACACCGCACGGCCCTCAGCTTCGCCACGCTCCTCGGCCTGGTCGGCTTCTGGCTCTACCCGCTCGCCCCGCCGCGGCTCATGCCCGGGCTCGGCTACGTGGACACCGCGCACGGCCCGCAGGACCTCTCCGACCCCGACTTCGGCGCGCTCACGGCGCTGTCCAACCAGTACGCGGCCATGCCCTCGCTGCACGTCGGCTGGTCGCTGTGGTGCGGCGTGGTCCTCGTGTCCATGACCCGCAACCGGCTGCTGCGGGCGCTCGGCGTCGCCTACCCGCTGCTCACCACCTACGTGGTCATGGCCACCGCCAACCACTACCTGCTGGACGCCTTCGGCGGAGCGGTCGTCGTCGCCGCCGGGTACGGGCTGCAGCGCGTGCTCTTCCGGCTCCGCGGCCTGCCCGCCGGACGCCTTCTCGACGCCCCGGGCACCACGCCCCCGACCGCGTCCCCGACCGCTCCGGCGCCTGGGGCGGAAGGGCTACGGCTGCCCGGTCCCCGCACGGTCGGCGCGGCTCGCGTACCGGTCGGCGGCCCAGGCCAGCGGCACGGTCGCGGCCCAACTCCACAGGGCGGCGAGGGGAGAGACGACCGCGATGCCCACGGAGACGAGGAAGACCACCGCCTGAGCGGGCAGCGGGACGCTGCGCAGGCTCGCGACACCGGTGGAACGGTGGATGTGCGCCTCCATCGCGTACAGCAGCAGCGCCGCGAGCCCGACGACCGTCCCGTACAGGCCGGGCCCGACGGTCCGGTCCGAGTAGTCCTCCAGGACCGAGGTGGGGAAGGGGATCAGCGAGACCAGCACCAGGAACGCGATGTTCAGCCAGAACAGAGCTGAGTCGATCCGTACCGCGCGGCGCATCGAGACGTGGTGCGCCCGCCAGAACACGGCGATCACCACCGCGCTCAGCAGGAACGTCGCGATCTGCGACCACACGTCGTCCAGCGCGGCGTCCAGTTCGCGCCCGCTCAGCCCCTTGGGCACCTGGATGTCGAGGACGAGCAGGGTGAGGGCGATGGCCACCACCCCGTCGGTCAGGGTGATCAGCCGCTCCCGCGGCACCTCCGCCGCTGGATCGGCGCCGCCGGGCCGGCTCCCGGCTCTCCGCGTGCCGTCGTCCATCGGCCCATCCTCACACCGCTCCGGCCGCCCGGCGGCGAGCCCACGCCCCGCCTCCGCCGAACGGGGCGTCCCGGACCGCGTCGGCGGTCACGGGCGGCGGGCGCCCGCCTCGGTCACGGGCGGCGGGCGACGGCGACGATCTCGCGGCTCTCCGCGGTGACCGGGCCGCGGTCCCAGCCGCCGTACACCGCCTCGACGGTGAATCCGGCCGCGCGCAGGAGGGCGTCGAGCGCGGCCGGTTCGAGGAAGCGCAGCGCGGTGGTCGCACGGCGCAGCACCCGCCCGCCGGGCGTGGCCGTCGTCTCGGTGAAGGTGACGACTCCGTCGCGGACCGAGAGCGTCTCGTGCCACACCCGCAGCCGGCGGCCGGAGACGTCCACCACCTCCGTCGCGTGCTCCGGGCTCCATCGCTCCCACGCCCGGGCCTGCGGGTGGCGGGTCTCGAAGACGAGGCGCCCGCCCGGCCGCAGGGCGGCGCGCACCGCCGCGAGCGAGGCGCGCAGCTCGTCGTCGGAGACCAGGCACTGGAACGCGTGGCCGGTCATGACGGCCAGCGCGAACTCGGCGTCCCACGCGGCCTCGGCGGCGGTGCCGCGCACCCACTCCACGTCTGTGCGGCGCCGGGCCCGCTCGAGTGACGCGCGGTCCGGGTCGAGGCCGGTGAGGCGGCCGGTGTGGCCGTGCCGGCGGGCGGCGTGCAGCATGGCGCCCGTGCCGCAGCCCACGTCCAGGACCGCGTCGGCGGCCAGGACGAGCGGTTCGTAGAAGGCGTCGCCCGGCCACCGCCGGGCGTCCCACGGGCACAGCACGTCGTAGAGAGCGGCGGCGTCGGCGTCGGTGAACCCGGCGTCGGAGCACCCGGAGGCGGAGCGCGGGTCGTCGGTGGGCATCGCGGCAGTATCCACCCGGGGCGCACGTCCGCGCCGCCGGATTTCAGCCGCGGGGGGTCGCGGGTGCCTCGAACGCGGCCGGGGCGTCGAAGGCGGCGCGGCGGGTGGCGCGGCGCAGCGCCTTGAGCAGCGGCGCGCCCAGCACGAGGGTCAGTACGGCGGACAGCAGCGCGCGGGGCAGGTCCCAGCCGAGCGAGGTGGCCAGCACGAACGCCGTGAAGTGAGCCAGGTTCTCCTGTACCGGCGCCCCCGGCTCGAAGGCAAGGCCGGGGGGCAGGCCGGTGTTGTAGATCGCCCAGCCCTGGAGGTTCATCAGCGTGCCGTAGAGGACCGCGCTCACCGCGCCGTACCCCGCCAGCAGCCACAGCTCCCGCCGTCCGCGCAGGGTGTCCGGCCCCGGAAGCAGGCCGGCGCCCATCGCCACCCAGCCCATGCAGAGCATCTGGTACGGCATCCACGGCCCCACGCCGCCGGTCAGCAGCGCGGACGCGAACATCGACACGGCGCCCAGCACGAACCCGAACCCGGCTCCGAGGACCCGGCCGGAGAGCACCATCAGGAAGAACATCGGCTCCAGTCCCGCCGTGCCCGCCCCCAGGGGCCGCAGCGCGGCGCCCACGGCCGCCAGGACGCCCAGCATGGCGACGGCCTTCGCGTCGAGTCCGGAGTCGGCGACGGTCGCCACGGCCACGGCGAGCAGCAGCGGCAGCAGCGCGGCGAACAGCCAGGGCGCGTCGGAGGCGGCGCCGACCAGGTCCGACCGCGCGTCGGCGAGCAGCGGCCATCCGATCGCGGCCAGGCCGATCGCGGAGACGAGCACCAGCGCGGCCACCGCGCGCGGCCCCAGCCGCACGGGCCGGACCTGTGCGTCCTTCCGGGCAGGTGCGTCCTTCGGGGCCCGCCCGCCCTTCCGCGCCGGTACGTCCTGACGTCCCCGTGCACCGGCGCGGGTCATACGACACCTCCGCCGGACCGGGCGAGCGCGTCACGGACCTGCCGCAGCGTCAGCCACCGCTGCGGCGCCAGCACTTTGGCCAGCTGCGGGGCGAACGCGGGGGAGGCGGTGACCACGTCGGCGGCCGGGCCGTCCGCGACCAGGTCACCGTCGGCCAGGATGACCACGCGGTGGGCGATTTCGGCGGCCAGTTCGACGTCGTGGGTGGCCAGTACGACGGCGTGGCCCGCGCCGGCCAACTCGCGCAGCACCCCCACCAGCCGGGCCTTGGCCGCGTAGTCCAGGCCGCGGGTGGGCTCGTCGAGCAGCACCAGCGGGGGCGCCGCGGTGAGGACCACCGCGAGCGCGAGGGCGAGCCGTTGCCCCTCCGACAGGTCGCGGGGGTGGGTGTCCCCGGGGACGCCGGGCAGCAGCCGTTCGACCAGGCTCCGGCAGGTGCCGTCGGCCGCGCGGGCGTCCCGGTCGGCGGTGGTGCACTCCGCGCCGACGGTGTCCGCGTAGAGCAGGTCACGGGGGTCCTGCGGGACCAGTCCGACGTGGTGCAGCAGTGCCGAGGGGCGCGTGCGGTGCGGGACGGCACCGCCGACGTGCAGCGCGCCGGCGGCCGGTTCGTGCATGCCGACCAGCGTGCGCAGCAGGGTGGACTTGCCGGCTCCGTTGCGGCCCATCAGCGCCACGGTCTCCCCGGCGCGCACGGTGAGGTCGAGCCGGCGCAGCACCTCGGCCCGCCCGCGTCGCACGGTGATCCCGAGGGCCTCGGCGGCTCTTCCGTCTCCGGGGCGTGCGCCGTCGCGTGCCGGTGAGGGCCCGGAAGCGGCGTCACGCCGGCGCCGGAAGGACAGGAACCGTGCCGGGCCCCGGGGCGGGACGGCCGTGGGCGTCGGCGACTCCGCGCCGCCCGCCCCTGCGGGTGCCGGGCCCTCGCCCGGCTCCGGGGACACGGCCTCGTCCGGCGTGCGGGAGTCCGGCGTGGGGGCGTACGCCGCCAGCCGTTCCCGGAGCGGGGCGGCGCGGCGGCGCGCGTCGCGGACGGAGAGGGGAAGCGGGGACCAGCCCGCCAGCCGGCCCAGGTCCACCACCGGAGGGCGTACGGGCGAGTCGGCCATCAGCGCCGCCGGGGTGCCGAGCAGGGGCGCCGCCCCGCGTTCGGGCAGCAGCAGGACCTGGTCGGCGTACTGCACCACCCGCTCCAGGCGGTGTTCGGCCAGCAGCACCGTCGTTCCCAGGTCGTGCACCAGGCGCTGCAGCACGGCCAGCACCTCCTCCGCCGCGCCCGGATCGAGCGCGGAGGTCGGCTCGTCGAGCACCAGTACCCGGGGGTGCGGGGTGAGGACGGAGCCGATCGCCACCCGCTGCTGCTGCCCCCCGGACAGCGAGGTCAGCGGCCGGTCGCGCAGCGCCGCGATGCCCAGCAGGTCCAGGGTCTCCTCGACGCGCCGCCGCATCACCTCCGGTGCCAGGCCCAGCGACTCCATGCCGTAGGCGAGTTCGTCCTCGACGGTGTCGGTGACGAAGTGGGCCAGGGGATCCTGGCCCACCGTGCCGACCACGTCGGCCAGTTCACGCGGCTTGCGCGTGCGGGTGTCACGTCCGTCGACCGTGACGCGGCCGTGCAGCGTGCCGCCGGTGAAGTGCGGGACGAGACCGGACACGGTGCCCAGCAGAGTCGACTTGCCGACACCCGACGGGCCGACCAGCAGGCACAGTTCTCCCTCGGGGACGGTGAGGTCCACACCCTGCAGCGCGGGCCGCGACGCGTCCTGGTAGGTGACGCCGACCTGCTCGAAGCGGATCACTGGGAAGGCTCCTCGGGGTACGGGGCCGGCTCGCGGGCCGCGCGTCGCGCCGCGGCCGCGCGGGTGCCGGGGTGTGGGCGTGACGGGCGCAGCCGGCCGGCGGTCGAACCGGTGGTCTCCGCCGCCCCGGTCTCCGGTGCGGTCTCCTCCCCGGCGCCGCGCACACCGGTGCCCGGGCCGTTCCTCCCGGCGGGCAGCGGCGCGACGAACGCCGGGAGCAGGCCGAGCAGGACGGACGCTGCGGGCCACAGCGGCAGCGGCGGTACGGTCGGCGGCACCACCGGCGGGTGCATCGCCGCGGGCAGTTCGGCGCCGGCCCAGACGGTGAGTGCTGCCACCGCCCCGCCGGAGCCCGCCACCAGCCACGCGCGCAGCCCCCACACGTCGGGCCGGTACCGGCTGCGCAGACTGCGCCGCCCGCCCAGCCGCAGGCCGACGACCGCGATCAGCAGCCCTCCGGCCAGCAGCGGAGTGCCGTACACCGCACCGGTCGCGGACAGCAGCGCGTAGCTGCCCGCGCAGACGCCGAGCAGGCCGCCGAGGGTCAGGGCGGCGGTGAGGCGTCGTACCCCGGGCGGCACCTGCGCCGTGCGGCCGTAGCCGCGGGCGTCCATGGTGGCGGCCAGCGCCACCGAACGCTCCAACGCGCCCTCCAGCACGGGCAGTCCGACCTGGATCAGCGCCCGCGCGCCCCGGTCGTCCCGGCCGCGCAGCCGTCGCGCGGCGCGCATCCGCAGCACGTCCGCCACCAGGTTCGGCGCGAACGTCATCGCCACCACGACGGCGACGCCCACCTCGTACAGCGCGCCCGGCAGGGACTTCAGCAGCCGCGCCGGGTTCGCCAGCGCGTTGGCCGCCCCCAGGCACACCAGCAGGGTGGCCAGCTTGAGGCCCTCGTACAGCGCGAAGAGCATGCCCTCCGCCGTCACCCTCCCGCCGATGCGCACGCCCTGCGCCCAGTCGGGCAGCGGCACCTCTGGCAGGGTGACCAGAACGTGGGTGCCGCCCACGGCCGAACCGAGCACGAACGCGAACAGCAGCCGGATCGCCAGAACCAGGAGCCCCAGCTTGAGGAAGGCTCCGTACGAGCGGGCCCACGGCGAGTCGGTGCGCCGGGCGGCCACGACGTAGCCGGCCACGGCGACCAGCAGCAGCAGGAGCAGCGGGTTCGTCGTCCGCGACGCGGCGACGGCCAGTCCCAGCGCCCACAGCCACCACGCCCCGGCGTGCAGGGCGTTGCTTCGCGACGCCCGCGGCGCGCGCAGCGCCGTGCCCCAGGCCGCGCCGCGACGCGGGGTCGGGCGCGGGCCGGGAGGCCGGTCGGTGGAGGAGGGCACGGGAGGCACGTCCTCAGTCGCGGCGGCGCCGGGTCTGCCAGAACGCCCCCGCCGCCAGAGCGACGACCACGCCCACGCCGACACCCACGCCGACGGCCGTCCCGCCGTCACCGCCGTCAGGCGCGTCGGCGTCCGCCGGGCCGGAGTCCGGCTCCGGCTGCGACTCCGGGGAACCGTCCGCGGACACCTCCTCGCCGCAGCCGCGCCCGGGGTAGCCGTCGATGGCGCACAGCAGCGCGGACGAGCCGTAGCGCAGCGGCTTCATCGTGGCGGCGAGCGCGTCGGCGGCCGTGGCGTCCTCCGTGACCCGCGCGCAGGCCGTCCGGCCCTCCGGCGGCCGTTCGCCGCCCGGGGCGTCCTCGGCGGTGCCGAAGTCGACGGAGAGGGCGATCCGCTTGGTGCCGTCCTCGGCCGCCGTGCCGCCGCAGATCTCCTGGAAGCCGGCGGGGCCGCGCGGCTTCGCCGCGTCCCCGGAGTTCTCGCTGACGGAGAAGCGGAAGCCGAGCACGTCGCCGTCGGACGGCCGGAGCGCGGCCGGGCCCTGGCGCGCGTACGCCCAGGCACCGTCCGTGCGTTCCCAGAACGACCAGTACCGGTACCCCGCGGCCTGCGCCGGTACGGCCGCCGACACCAGCATCCCGGCCCCGAGCACCCCCGCGACCAGCGCCCGCAGCGGAGCGCGCCGCCGTGGGCCGCTTCCCCCGCCGGCCCGGCGGGGCAGCAGACCCCTCACTGCTTCCGCTTCCCGCGTCCGCTCAGCAGGATGCCGATGCCGATGCCGGCCACCAGGAAGGCGGCCACCGTGGAGACGAGCGTGACGGTGTCGCCCTCGTCCTCCTTCTCCTCCTCGGCCCGGGACTTCGGCTCCTCCACCGCCGCCGGCTCCGGGCCGGTCGCGTTGAGCCGCTTCACCAGGTCGGTGCCGCCGAAGTCGCGCGGGTCGGTGCCGGTGGCGTGCGCGGCGAGGACCAGTTGGCCGAGTGCGGCGGGCGACGAGGCGTGCTTGTCCCAGTCGCCGTGGTGCTTCTCCAGCCAGCCGACCGTGGAACGCGCGGCGTCGCCGTGGCCGCCGGCGGCCAGCGCGAGCACCGCGTCGGCCGTGTTGCCGTAGTCCGGCTGGTCCTCCGAGCCGGGCAGGGCCGACATCAGGTGCCAGTCGTTTTTCTTCAGCACGCCCGTGAGGTACGCGGCGCCCGCCTCCGCGGCGTCCTCCGGATCCTTCCGGTCGCCGCCGCCCCCACCGCAGGCGAGCGCCTCGACGGCCTCGTTCTCGTCCTTCTCCAGCGGCTCGACGACGAATCCGTCGCCCTCGCCGGCCAACGTGGCGGCCGCCGTCGCGTCGGTGTTGGGCGCGAGCGCGCCCTTCTTGTCGGGCTGGTAGGCGAACGCCCCGCGCTCGCCCGCCTTCGCGTCGCAGCCGAGCCGGAGGCCGAGCAGGGCGTCGTAGGGGGTGGCGTCCTTCTTCCCGGCGGTCGTCCGCTCCGGGTCCTGCCCGGTCTGTTCCAGCGCGCCGATCACCACGGACACCGAGTTGGCGTCGGACGGGGAACCGGGGTTGTAGCCCCAGCCGCCGTCGTCGTTCTGCACCGACTTCAGCCAGTCCACGGCCTTGCCCACGGCGTCGCCGTGACCGCCGAGCACCGACAGCGCCTGCACGGCCGCCGCCGTGGCGTTCGTGTCGGCGACGGTCTTCTTCCCGCACGGCGCGCCGGGGTCGGCCCGGTAGGAGGCGAACGAGCCGTCGTCGCACTGCTGCGCGGCGAGCCAGCCCACGGACTTCTTCGCCGGCGTGACCCCGGCGGTGTCCTGGGCGAGCAGGGCGAGGGACTGCCGCCACACACCGTCGTACGTCGGGTCGGCCTCGCCGTACAGGCCGGCGTCACCCTTGCCGGCGGCCGCCGGGGCGCCGCCCGGCGCGGTGACGGGGGACGCGGCCGCCAGGGGGGCTGCGACCGCACAGAGCACGGTGGTGGCGGCGAGGGCCGCTGCGCTGCGGCGCAGGAACATGACGGTGCCTTTCGGTGAGCCTTCACACGGTGGGTGGTGCACGCAGCCGCGCGCCCCGCACCTGTCCGCGCGTCTCGCGACGCGTGACGGCACACCGGGCTCAGCTCCGCATACCTCGACGGTGCCGGGGCCGCCCGCCGCGCCGGACACCCTGGGGTGCCGGCGCCGCGCCGTGCGGCTCCGGGAGCCTCGCCTGCGACCGGGCGCTCCGGCTCAGGGGCCCGGCGTCACGTCCTCCGCCCCCTCCGGGGACGTGCCCACGTGCACACGGGCACCTTCACGGTTGCGGGTCAGCGCCGGAATCGCACCGGCTTCCCCCGATCGAAGGCGTTCACTTCCGCGTCCACTCTAGCCGGGTGCCCCGGAGGCGCCCCCGGCGCTGTCGGTGCCGTCCGCGGCGAGCAGCGTGCACACGGTCTCGACGTCCTCCGTGACCTGGGCGATCGAGGCGCGCCCGGAGAGCCAGGAGACCAGCGCCGAGTGCCAGGTGTGGCCCACGACGCGGACTGCCGAGAGCCGGCGTGGCGACGGTTCGCCGGTCGCACCCATCGCGTCCAGGACGATCGCCGTGGTCAGCTCCGACACGGCGTCGACCTCGCCGCACACCGAGCGGTCGCCGAAGTTGAGGGCGCGCACCATCGCGTCGGCGAGCAGCGGCTCCCGTTGCAGCTGCCGGAAGGCGCGCATCAGGGTCTCCGCGACCCGTGCCGGCGGGTCCTGGGCGGCGGGCGGGTGCCGGTGCAGGGCGGTGTGCAGCTGCTCCAGCTGCGCGTGCATGGTCGCGACGAGCAGGTGGACCTTGGAGGGGAAGTAGCGGTACAGCGTGCCGAGCGCGACCTCCGACAGTTCCGCCACCTCGCGCATCTGCACCGCGTCGAACCCGCCCCGGCGGGCCAGCCGTTCGGTGGCCTCCAGGATGCGCCGCCGCCGCTCCTCCTGCCGCGCGGTGCGCGCTGCCGCGGGCGGCTTCGCCCGTGCCGTCATGCCGTCCCCCTGGTGGCTCTCGTGCTCTCGCGACTCTCGTGACCTCGTGGTGCGTATCACCCGCTGTGGCCGCCCCGGAAAAGTGACCGGCCGGTAGATTCTGGGAGCGTGCCCGGCGGCGAGCGCCGCGGGCGGAGGCGGGCGGAGCAAACCTGAAACTTGTTCCACCCTAGCGCGAGCGGTTACGCTCCGGCGAGAGCGCAGTGACGAAGGGGGTCGTGAATGACCGCAGAGGCCGTGCATGACACCGCTGTTCGCGCTGACGGACCCACCGGAGGGCCGCTTGCCGAGGACGGCGGACGGCCGCTCAGGATCGCGCTGCTGTCCTACAAGGGGAACCCGTTCTGCGGGGGCCAGGGCGTGTACGTGCGCCACCTCTCGCGGGAGCTCGTCCGGCTCGGACACCAGGTCGAAGTGATCGGCGCGCAGCCGTACCCGGTACTCGACGAGGGCGTCACCCTCACCGAGCTGCCCAGCCTGGACCTGTACCGGCAGCCCGACCCGTTCCGCACGCCGCGCCGCGAGGAGTTCCGCGACTGGATCGACCTGCTGGAGGTCGCCACCATGTGGACCGGCGGCTTTCCCGAGCCGCTCACCTTCTCCCTCCGCGCCCGCCGCCATCTCGCCGCGCGTCACGGCGCGTTCGACGTCGTGCACGACAACCAGACGCTCGGCTACGGCCTGCTGGGCCTGGAACGGATCGGCCTGCCCCTGGTCACCACGGTCCACCACCCCATCACCGTCGACCGGCGCCTCGAGCTGGACGCCGCCGTCACGCGGCGCCGCCGGGCGTCCGTACGGCGCTGGTACGGGTTCACGCGGATGCAGGGCCGGGTGGCCCGCCGGCTGCCGTCCGTGCTGACCGTCTCCGGCTCCTCGCGCCGCGAGATCACCGACCACCTGGGCGTGCGCGACGACCGCGTCCACGTCGTGCACATCGGCGCCGACACCCGTCTCTTCGCCCCCGACCCCGCGGTGCCCGAAGTGCCCGGCCGCATCGTCACCACCTCCAGTGCCGACGTGCCGTTGAAGGGCCTGGTCCACCTGGTCGAGGCGCTCGCCGAGGTGCGCGCCGCGCATCCGGACGCGCACCTGGTCGTCGTCGGCCGCCGTCCCGAGAAGGGCCCCGTCACCCGGGCCCTGGCGGAGCACGGGCTCCAGGACGCCGTCCGGTTCGTCAAGGGCATCAGCGACGCCGAGCTCGCCGACCTGGTACGCGGCGCCCAGGTCGCCTGCGTCCCGTCGCTGTACGAGGGCTTCTCGCTCCCCGCCGCCGAGGCCATGGCGACCGGTACGCCGCTCGTCGCCACCACCGGCGGCGCGCTGCCGGAGGTCGCCGGTCCGGACGGCGACACCTGCCTGGCGGTGCCGCCCGGCGACTCCGGCGCCCTCGCCGGCGCGCTCGGTCGCCTGCTGCGCGACCCCGGTCTCCGCACCCGGATCGGGGCCGCCGGACGGGCCCGCGTGCTGGAACGCTTCACCTGGGAGCAGGCCGCGCGCGGCACCGTCGCGCACTACCGTGCCGCGCTCGCCCGCGGAGTTCCCGCGCACACGGGCGGGCGGGCCACGCCCACCGCGCCTGCCGCAGCGCCGGTCGCCGCGAGCGCCGGCGCCGGGTCGCCCGTGACCGGGGACGGGGGCCGCTGACCGAGGCGGCCCGGCCCGTACCGCCGCGCGCGCCCCTCCCGATCCCTCCCGCCGAACCGTTCCGGCCGCACCCGTGCCACCCCACCGCCGTACCGCCCCGCCACCGCCGCGAGGGCGGCGCCCGCACCGCCGAAAGAAGAGGCAGACCACCGTGCTGACCGTCGACTTCTCCCGCTTCCCGCTCGCCCCCGGGGACCGTGTGCTCGACCTCGGATGCGGCGCCGGACGGCACGCCTTCGAGTGCTACCGCCGCGGGGCACGCGTGGTGGCGCTGGACCGGAACGCCGAGGAGATCCGCGAGGTCGCCACGTGGTTCGCCGCCATGGCGGAGGCGGGCGAGGCACCGGCCGGTGCGACCGCGACCGCGATGGAGGGCGACGCCCTCGCCCTGCCGTTCCCCGACGACAGTTTCGACGTCGTGATCATCTCCGAGGTCATGGAGCACATTCACGACGACAAGGGCGTGCTCGCCGAGATGGTGCGGGTGCTGCGCCCCGGCGGACGCATCGCCGTGACCGTGCCCCGCTACGGTCCGGAGAAGGTGTGCTGGGCCCTCAGCGACGCCTACCACGAGGTCGAGGGCGGCCACATCCGCATCTACCGCGCCACCGAACTCCTCGCGCGCATCCGGGAGGCCGGACTCCGCCCGTACGGCACCCATCACGCGCACGGCCTGCACGCGCCGTACTGGTGGCTCAAGTGCGCCTTCGGAGTGCACCGCGACGGCGACGACGCTCCGCTTCCGGTCCGCGCCTACCACAAGCTGCTGGTCTGGGACATCATGAAGCGCCCGCTGGCCACCCGCCTCGCCGAGCGCGCCCTGGACCCCCTCATCGGCAAGAGCTTCGTCGCCTACGCCACCAAGCCCCATCTGCCGGTCGCCGCCGCCGGTGGCGAGGAGGCCGGCGCGTGACGAGCCCCGGACGCACCGAACGGCTCGTCCTCCCCGGTGTCCTGACCGCCGACCAGGCCGCCGCGACCGTCCGCGGCATCGCGGCCGTGCAGCGCGACGACGGCGCCGTTCCCTGGTTCCGCGGCCACCACCTCGACCCCTGGGACCATGTCGAGGCCGCGATGGCGCTCGACGCCGCGGGCGAGCACACCCGCGCCGAGGCCGCGTACCGCTGGCTCGCCGACCACCAGCTCCCGGACGGCTCCTGGTACGCCGCCTACCACGACGGCGACGCCGCACGCCCCACCGACCGGGCCAGGGAGACGAACTTCTGCGCCTACGTCGCGGTCGGCGTGTGGCACCACTACCTGGCCACCGGCGACGACGCCTTCGCCGACCGCATGTGGCCGGTCGTCGCCCGGGCCGTCGAGTTCGTCCTCGCGCTCCAGCAGCCCGGTGGCCAGATCGGCTGGAAACGCGAGCCCGACGGCAGCCCCGTCGCCGACGCGCTGCTCACCGGCTGCTCGTCCGTGCACCACGCTCTGCGCTGCGCGCTCGCGCTGGCCGACCACCGTGAGGAGCCGCAGCCCGACTGGGAACTCGCCGCCGGCTGGCTCGGCCACGCCGTCCGCCACCACCCGGAGCGGTTCCTCGACAAGGACCGCTACTCCATGGACTGGTACTACCCCGTCCTCGGGGGAGCCGTGCGCGGCACGGCCGCGAAGCAGCGCATCGAGGACGGCTGGGACCGCTTCGTCGTCCCCGGCCTGGGCGTGCGCTGCGTGGTCCCCAATCCCTGGGTCACCGGCGGGGAGAGCGCCGAACTGGCCCTCGCCCTGTGGGCCGTCGGCGAGTCCGACCGCGCGCTGGACGTGCTGCGCTGGATGCAGCACCTGCGCGCCGACAACGGCATGTACTGGACGGGCTACGTCTTCGAGGACGACGCGGTCTGGCCCCGGGAGCAGACCGCCTGGACGGCCGGTTCCGTCCTCCTCGCCGTCGCCGCCCTCGGCGGCGACCCCGCCACCACTGCCGTCTTCGGAGCCGACGACCTCCCCACGGGCCTTCCCCCGAACTGCTGCTGAGCGCGGCGGCGTACGGCTCGCGGCACGGCCGCCTCGCCGGCCGTGCCGGGCGGGGGCCTCCGCGTGCCGGGCGCGCGACTCGCCCCCGTGGGTCCGCGGAACGGGGGAGCGCGTACGGCATCGTCGGTGGGACGACCGACGGCCGTGGACGCCTACCGGAAGGAGTCGGACTCGTGGACGTTCTCTGGGGACTCGGAGGAATGGCGGCACTGCTGCTCCTCGCGCTCGCCCTGTCCACCGACCGGCGGGCGATCAGGCCGCGTACGGTCGGAGGCGCCCTGGCCCTCCAGTTCGGCATCGGCGTGCTCGTCCTCTACTGGGAGGCCGGCGAGCGGGCGCTGGAATGGGCGTCCGACGGCGTCAACGCCGTCATCGGGGCGTCCGAGGACGGCATCGCCTTCCTCTTCGGGCGGCTGGTCGAGGGCGAGGGCACGATCTTCGCCTTCCAGGTTCTGCCGGTCGTCATCTTCGTGGCCTCCCTGGTGGCGGTGCTGTTCCACCTCGGGATCATGCAGAAGATCGTGCACGTCATCGGCGGCGCGCTGCGGCTCCTCCTCGGCACCAGCCACACCGAGTCGCTGAACGCCGCGGCCAACGTGTTCGTCGGCCAGACGGAGGCGCCGCTGTTCATCCGCCCCTACCTGGCCCGGACCACGCGCTCCGAGCTGTTCGCCATCATGGTCGGCGGGCTGGCCACGGTGGCCGGTACCGTGCTCGTCGGCTACTCCCTGCTCGGCGCGCGGCTGGACTACCTCATCGCGGCCAGCTTCATGGCGGCTCCGGGCGGCCTGCTGATGGCGAAGATCATCATCCCGGAGACGGAGGAGCCGGCGCTGGTCACCGGCGCCCGCTCGCAGACCGAGGGCACGGAGGACCAGCACGCGGAGGGACCCTCCGGCGCCCGCGAGGCAGGTCACCGCGGGGCGCACGACCGCCAGGCCCACGACCGGGAGAAGCGCGGCGGCGAGAAGCGCGACGGCGCCGATGACGGGGGTGGTGACGGCGCCGCGCATGGGCCTCGGTCCGGTTCCGGGGCCGCGGCGACCGTGACGGAGGCACCCGGAGGAGAGCCCGACGACCGCCCCCGCAACGTCATCGACGCCGCCGCGCGAGGAGCCGCCGACGGCCTCCGGCTCGCCCTCAACATCGCCGCGATGCTGCTGGCGTTCATTTCGCTGATCGCGCTGCTCAACCTCCTCCTGGGCGTCGTCGGCGGCTGGTTCGGTGCCCCGGACCTCTCCTTCGAGCAGCTGATCGGCTACGTCTTCGCCCCGATCATGACCGTGATCGGCGTGCCGTGGAGCGAAGCCGTCGACTCGGGCAGCTTCGTCGGGCAGAAGATCGTCCTGAACGAGTTCGTCGCCTTCACCGACTTCGCCCCGGAAAGCGACGAGTTCAGCCCGAAGACGGCGATGATCACCACCTTCGCGCTCACCGGCTTCGCCAACTTCTCGTCCCTGGCGATCCTGCTGGGCGGACTGGGCAGCCTCATCCCGCAACGCCGCGGCGAGATCGCCCAGCTCGGCATCCGTGCCGTTCTCGCCGGCACCCTCGCCAACCTGATGAGCGCCGCCATCGCCGGCATGTTCGTCGGCTGACGCCCCTCGACCACGGATCTCCGGGAAAACACCTGAGGTCTGCGGGGCACGATGTTGCCGTCGAGGCGCGGCCCGCTTCCGCGCAGACCCGGCGAACGAGGAGTGCCCATGCCGTCGCAGCCGTCGCAGCCGCCCACCGCCCTGCCGCCCGCACACCTGACGATGGTGCTGGCCCACCGCGCGATGGTCCACGACCTGGACCGCATCGCCACCGTCGCCGACGAGCTGGCGCAGACGCCGGACGCCTCCCGCACCGCCGCGCTGCGGCGATACGTCGAGCGGGTGTTCCACATCATCGAGCACCACCACGGGGGCGAGGACGCCCACCTGTGGCCGCTGCTGCGCGAG
Source organism: Streptomyces hazeniae (assembly GCF_031845485.1). Classification (NCBI taxonomy): domain Bacteria; kingdom Bacillati; phylum Actinomycetota; class Actinomycetes; order Kitasatosporales; family Streptomycetaceae; genus Streptomyces; species Streptomyces hazeniae. Next base: position 7,705 of record NZ_JAVREQ010000001.1, on the reverse strand, counting down.
CGGGGCGGCGACCCCGAGGCGCTCGCCCTGCTCGACGCCGAGCACGAGGAACTGGCGAAGGCGCTGCACGTCTGGCACGAGGCCGTCCACCGTCTCGACGCCGACCCGGCGACCGCCGTCGACCTGGCCGCCCGGACCCGTGAGGTGCACGAACGGCTCGCCGCGCACGCCGCCGACGAGGAGCGGGAGCTGACCGGGCGTCTCGCGCCCGTGCTGGACGCCGCCGCATGGAAGGGCTTCGCGACCCACATGCGCCGTACCGCCCCCGGCTGGACGCTGCGGTTCATGCCTGCGTGGCTGGCCGCCGTCGCCGAGCCGCACGAACGCGCCGGCATCCCGGCCCGGCCCCTGGCACGCCTCTTCGGGCCCTCCCTGGCCCGCGCCCAGCGGACCGTTTTCGCACCGCACGGCTGAACGCCGCGGGGCGGAAGCGGAATCGGGGGAGAGGCAGCCTCCGTCCGCGAGGACGCGGGGCCCGACCGGGCGTGCCCCGGCACCCGGTGGAGGAGACACGAAGGCGACCGCCGGGTCGCGGTGGGGGGTAGGAGGCGCGGCCCGGCGGTCGGTGTGGGGGGTGCTGCCCGTGGGGGGTGGGTGCGAGAGGGCTCAGGCCCGGCGGAGGCGGGCGGCGAGCCCGTGACCGATCAGCAGGTAGGCGGCTGCGGCGATGCCGTAGTTGACCAGCACGTTCAGCCAGTCGGTCTCGATCGGGAAGAGGTCGTAGGACCAGCCGGCGAGCCAGCGTGCGGCGTCGTGCAGGACGTCGACCAGTTCGTTCGACGGGTTGGCCTCGAGCAGATACAGCGCGATCCAGAGGGCGATGATCCCGGCGAGGATGTCGGCGATGATCTGCAGGGCGACCCCTGCCGTGCTGGCTCCGGAACGTCTCGTCACGGTTGACATAACGAGCGGATAACCGGAATCGGCGCCGCCAAACGCACTGTTGTGCGCATGCCGACGACGACGGCCCCTCACCCGGACGGGTGAGGGGCCGTTTCGGCAGGTCAACAGTGTTGACCGGACCGGGAGTCGAGATGCCGGTGCGGCTCCCGGAGTCAGCCGCGCTGGATGCCGGAGGTGTCCTGGAGGACACCGCGGCGGCCGTCCTGCGTCTGCGCGACGAGCGCCTGGCCGCGCTGCTCGACCGCCAGGTACCAGGTGCCCGGCGCCAGTTCGGCGACCGGGTTCGGCGAACCGTCCTCCGGGAACAGCGGCCGGTTCACGGGCACGGCGAACCAGAACGGCTGGAAGTCGGCGGCGGGAGCCTGGCCGGCCGGCTGCGGCTGAGCCGTCTGCTGCGCGGCCTGCGGCTGCTGCGGCTGGCCGCCGAGCGACTGGCCCTGGCCGGGGGCCGGCTGGGGCTGGCCGGGCTGACCCGGCTGCGGGACACCGTGCTGCTGCGGGGCGCCCGGCTGGGGCTGGCCCTGCTGGCCGGGGTAGCCGTAGCCGCCGGGCTGCGGCTGCTGACCGTACGGCGCCTGCTGGCCCGGGTAGCCGTAACCACCCGGCGGCTGCTGGCCGTACGGTCCGGCCGGCTTCGGTCCGGCGGCGGGGATCAGCGACGCCTTGAGCGCGGGAACCTGCTCGGTCAGCACCGCCGCGGCGGCGAGCACCAGCGTGGCGAGCAGACCGAGGATGGCCCCGATGCCGAGCTGCGCCTGGTCGGGGCCGACGAGCAGCGACCACAGTGCCGACCACAGCGAGGCCACCGCGAGCGGCACCCCCCACTGGGACAGGGTCAGGCCGCCGAACTTGACCTGTGGCACGAACCGGCCGACGACGATGACGACCGCGGCCAGCACGCCGAGCAGGAAGACCGCAGGCAGGACTACCAGGAGGGCGTCCGTGTCCCAGGCGCTCGGCATCTCGACGCCGTCACAGAATTCGCCTTCGCAGTCGGCTGTGTAGAAGTCGAGGAAGGAGGCGATGAACAGCAGCAGTGCTGCTCCGATCACCGCGCCGTCGCCTCGGGTGAGCGAGCGGATGTTCAACGTGGGGTCCTTAGTCGGTCTGTGTGGTCTTCGGTGGCATGTGACGCCTGTGCCGGGGGTGAGCCCCCATCGTACGGGCGGCACCGCGATCCGTTGCGCGCGGCCGCCCCCCGGGGGGTGACGACGCGTCGTTCCACGGGCCCCGGCGTTCCTCACCGGGTCACGGCCGCTCCCCGGCCAGGAACGCCGCGACGCCCTGCGCGACTCCCCGCGCGGCGCGTGCGCGCCAGGCCGGATCGGTCAGCAGCGCCGCGTCCCGCGGGTCGCGCATGTTGCCGCACTCGAGGAAGACCTTCGGCACGCTGCTGAGGTTGAGTCCGCCGAGGTCGTCGCGCTCGACCAGGCCGTCCCCGCCGCCCGCGTACGTCGACACCCGGGTGCCGGTCGCCTCGCCGAAGGCCGCCACCAGTGCGCGTCCGAGGCGTTCGGACGGTTTCGCCACGCCCCTGGTGTCGGCCTTCCCCTCGTTCACCGGCTTCGGGGCGATGACGTGGAAGCCCCGGTTCCCCTCGCCGGCGCCGTCGGCGTGGACGGACACCACCGCGTCGGCGTGCGCCTCGTTACCGAGCGCGGCGCGTTCGTCGATGCACGGCCCCCACGGGCGGTCGCCGTCCTGCGTCAGCCGCACGGTCGCCCCGAGACGTTCGAGTGCGGTGCGGGCCCGCCGGGACACGTCCAGGGTGAACGCCGCCTCGGCATACCCCTTGTTCGTCGCGGTGCCGGTGGTGTCGCAGTCCTTCTTCCCGGTGCCGATGTCCACCTGCTGCGCCATCTTTTCCGGGTGCCGGTGGTTGGCAGGGTTGTGTCCGGGGTCGATCACGACGGTCCGCCCCGCGAGCGGCTTCCGCGCCGTGGCACCCGGGCTCGGGCTCCGCGCGCCGGGGCCGGGCGAGGCGCCGGTCCGTCCGGGACCGGGCTCCGACGGGTCGCCTGCCCCGTTCCCGGCGTCCCGGGCGAGCCACACCAGCCCGCCCACCAGGCACAACGGCACCAGCAGTGCCAGCACCAGGAGCGGCGTACGGCGGCGGGGCGGCGGAGCGGTCACAGGCCCGGGCCCGTCCGGCGCAGCACGCGCAGCGAGCCGGTCGCCGCGACCTCCGCGAACGCACCCGATTCCCGGGCCCGCCGGTAGATCCGGTACGGCGCCTGCCCGCCGTCCGCGGGATCGGGGAACACGTCGTGGATCACCAGCAGTCCGTGCTCGGCCAGGTGTGGGGCCCAGCCCTCGTAGTCGGCGGTGGCGTGCGCGTCGGTGTGACCCCCGTCCACGAAGACCAGGCCCAGTCTGCCGCCCCACACCGCGGCGACCTGCGGCGAACGGCCGACCAGCGCGACGACGTGGTCCTCCAGCCCGGCGGCGTGCAGCGTGCGCCGGAACGTCGGCAGCGTGTCCATCCGCCCCACCTCCGGGTCGACCAGCGACGCGTCGTGGTACTCCCAGCCGGGCTGCTGCTCCTCGCTGCCCCGGTGGTGGTCGACGGTCAGCACGGTGACCCCCGCCGCGCGCGCGGCGTCCGCGAGCAGCAGGGTGGACCGCCCGCAGTAGGTGCCCACCTCCAGCAACGGCAGCCCCGTCCGCGCCGCTTCGGAGGCGGCGCCGTACAGGGCGAGGCCCTCGTCGGCGGGCATGAAGCCCTTGGCCGCTTCGAAGGCGGCCATGACCTCCGGGCCGGGCCGGGGCGCGGTGTTCCGCGCGGCTGCGGTGTGCATGGGCCTCATGCTGCCGTACGGAACGCGCGCCCGGCACGCGGGGCGGGTGCGCGGACGGGGTGCGGCCGAAACCCGGTGCGCTCCGGCCCGTGCCCGCGAGACACTGCCCGACGTGACGCAGACACCCCCCGCCCCGCTGCCGCCCGCCGTCGACTCCATGACCCTGCTGGTCGGGGCGGTGATCGTGCACGACAGGGCGCGCGACCGTGTGCTCCTGCTGCAGCGCGGTCCGCGGGCCAAGTTCGCGCGCGGCCTGTGGGACCTGCCGGTCGGCAAGGCCGACCCGGGCGAGGCCGTCACCGCCACCGCCGTCCGCGAACTCCGCGAGGAGACCGGGCTCGTCGTCGCGCCGGAGGACCTGCGGGTCGCCCACATCGTGCACGGCAGGAGCGGCGTCGAGTCCCCGAACGGCTTCCTCACCGTCGTCTTCGCCGCCGAACGCTGGACGGGCGCACCGGAGAACCGCGAGCCGCACAAGCACGCCGCGCTGCGCTGGTGGCCGGCCGGCGCGCTGCCGCAGCCGGCGGAGGCCGTCCCGAGCATGCGGACGGCGGTCACCCGTTACCTCTCCGGCGGTGTGGAGGTCTCCACGCGCGGCTGGGACTGAGCCTCCCGGCGATCGCCGCGCGCGAGCGGGCCGGTGCCGAACGGTCGTTTCTCCGCCTGCGGTCGGGGCAGACGGCGCTCGGGAGGGATGAGATGAACGCATCTTCGACCGCGCGACGCAGCAGACGTTCCGCGCGGCAGGCCAAGAACAGCACCGCGATGAAGGGTGCCGCCCGCTGGGGCTTCGCCGCACGGGGCCTGATCTACCTCCTCGTCGGCGTGCTCGCCCTGCAGATCGCCTTCGGCGACTCCGGGGAGCAGGCCGACCGGGGCGGTGCCCTGCAGGCCATCGCGCAGCGGCCGTTCGGCTCCGCGGTGATCTGGGCACTGGGCATCGGGCTGGCCGGCATGGCGCTGTGGCGGCTCTCCGAGGCCGTCGTCGGGGCCACCGGCAAGGATGGCATGAAGACGTCCAAGCGACTCCAGTCCGCCGCCCGTTTCGTCCTGTACGCGGTGATATCCGCCTCCGTCCTCGCCTACGCGGCGGGGGACCGCAGCGGCAGCCAGTCCAGCGACAAGCAGTCCCAGGACGTCACCGCCCGCGTGATGGAGATGCCCGCCGGCCCCTGGCTCGTGGGCCTCGTCGGCGCGGGGCTGGTCGGCGCCGGACTCTGGATCGGCCTGCGCGCGGTGCAGCGCAAGTACCGCGAGCACCTGAGGGTGTCCGGCATGTCGCGCCGCACCCGCAAGGTGGTCGACGTGCTCGGTGTCGTCGGAGGCGTCTGCCGGGGCGCCGTCTTCGCCGTCGCGGGCGGCTTCCTCGTCAAGGCGGCGTTCAGCTTCGACCCGGACAAGGCGAAGGGCGTCGACGACACGCTGCGCACCTTCGCCGAGACCCCGGCCGGACCGTGGCTGCTCGCCGCCGTCGCCGCCGGCCTGGTGCTCTTCGGCCTCTTCTCCTTCGCGATGGCCCGCTGGCGCAAGGTCTGAACCGGGTCGCCCGCCCGCCCCCGGGGAGGTCCCAGGACCGCGGTCCGGGGGCGGCCGGGCGGATGTCCCGATGCCGGATCCCGGACCGCAGTGCGACGATGGCACGCATGGTCCCGACCCGTTCCACCACCTCCGCCGCAGGCCGGAACCGCCGCGAGCAGCGTCCACCGCACGTGTGGGCCGTCGTACTCGCGGCGTGTGCAGGCCAGTTCCTGGTCGTGCTGGACGTGTCCGTGGTAAACGTCGCGCTGCCATCGATGCGCAGCGACCTGGGCATGAGCGCGACCGGCCTGCAGTGGGTGCTCAACGCCTACACGCTCACCTTCGCCGGGTTCATGCTCCTCGGCGGCCGGGCCGGCGACCTCTTCGGGCGGAAGAGGATGTTCCTCCTCGGCCTCGGGGTCTTCGTCGCCGCCAGCCTCGCCGGGGGCCTCGCCCAGGACGGCTGGCAGCTCGTCGCCGCCCGCGCGGCCCAGGGCGTCGGCGCGGCCGTGCTCGCCCCGTCGACGCTCACCATCCTCACCACCTCCTTCCCGGAGGGCCCCGCCCGCACCCGGGCGATCGGGACCTGGACGGCCGTCGGCGCGGGCGGCGGCGCGGCGGGCGGCCTGGTGGGCGGGGTGCTCACGGACGCACTGTCCTGGCGCTGGGTGCTGCTGATCAACGTGCCGGTCGGTGCGCTGGTGCTCGTCGCGGCCGCCCTCTGGGTGACCGAGAGCCGGCTGGGCGGCCGGCGACGTCTCGACCTCCCGGGCGCCCTGCTGGTCACCGCCGGCCTGGGAGCCGTCGCGTACGGCATCGTGCAGACGGAGACGACCGGTTGGTCGTCCGGCCGGGCGCTGGGGCCGCTGTTCGGCGGCGTGGCGGTGCTCGGCGTCTTCGTCGCCGTCGAGGCCCGCGCCCGCGCGCCGCTGGTGCCGCTGAAGCTCTTCCGGCTGCGTTCGGTCTCGGCCGCCAACCTGGCGATGTTCGTCAACGGCGCGGCGATGTTCTGCATGTGGTACTTCATGTCGCTGTACATGCAGAACGCGCTCGACTACACGCCGCTCCAGGCCGGCCTGGGATTCATCCCGCAGTCGCTCAGCATCGTCCTCGGTTCCAAGCTCGCCCCCGTGCTGATGCAGCGGATCGAGGCCCGCACGCTCGCCGTGGCCGGGACGCTCACCGCCGCGTCCGGCTACCTCTGGCAGACCGGCATGCACGCCGACGGCGACTACCTCACGACCGTGCTCGGCCCCGGGGTGCTCATGGCCCTCGGCGCCGGTCTGTCCGCCACCCCGCTGGCCGCCGTCGCCACGGCGGGTGCGGAGCCGCGCGACGCGGGTCTGGTGTCCGGACTCGTCAACACCTCGCGGACGATGGGTGGCGCGCTGGGCCTGGCGGCGCTGTCCACGGTCGCGGCCACCCGCATCGACGGCTCCGACGCGGCGAGCGAGGCGGCCGGGTACGCGCTCGCGTTCGGGACCGGCGCCTGGATACTGCTGGGAAGCGCGGTACTGATGATCACCACCCTGCCCCGTGCCGACCGCGGCCCCGGCCCGGCAGCCGCAGCCGCCACCCCCGGTGCACCGGCCGACGCCGCCACCGAAGCCGCAGCGGACGAAGCGGCCGCGACGGAGACCGGGACCGGCGCAGGCGGCCGTACCGTCCGGAAGTCCTGACGACGTCCCGAACCCGAGGAGCCGCACGTGCCCGTCCCGCCCGAGCCGTTTCCCGCCACCGGCCGGCGCGTGCTGGTCACCGGCGCCGCCCGCGGCCTGGGCCGCGCCCTCGCCCGCACCTTCGCGGAGAACGGCGACCGGGTCGCCGTGCACTACGGGACGCGGCGTGCCGACGCCGAGGAGACGTTGCGCGCGCTGCCCGGCGACGGGCACGTGCTGCTCGCCGCCGACCTGTCCGGCCCCGAGGGCGCGCGGCGACTCGTCACCGAGGCCGCCGCTGCGCTGGGCGGCGTGGACGTCCTGGTGAACAACGCGGCGGTCAACACCCCGCACCCGCCCGCCGGGACGCCGTTCGAGGAGTGGACGGACGCCTGGCGCCGCCACACCGACGTGAACCTGCTCGGCACCGCCCACGTCTCCCACCAGGCGGCGCAGCACATGATCGCGGCCGGGCGGGGAGGCCGCATCGTCAACATCGGTTCGCGCGGCGCCTTCCGCGGCGAACCCGACCACCCCGCCTACGCGGCCACCAAGGCGGCCGTCCACGCACTCGGCCAGTCGCTGGCCGTCGCGCTCGCTCCGCACGGCATCTCAGTGGCCTCCGTGGCCCCCGGGTTCTTCGCCACCGAACGCGTCGCCCACCGGCTCACCGGCGAAGAGGGCGACGCCATCCGTGCGCAGAGCCCGTACGGCCGGGTGGCCGCGCCGGAGGAGATCGCGGCGGCCGTGCGGTGGCTGGCCTCCCCGGAGGCCGAATGGAGTTCCGGTCACGTCCTCGACCTCATCGGCGCCTCCTAACTGCGCACC